>NZ_JAEUYX010000020.1 GCF_016798225.1 Anaerococcus sp. mt242
GACACAGATATAAATCTATGCCTGATGTTAAGTCCAACTTTTTGGGGTCACCTTATCTATCCAGGAGTTTTATTTTGTCATTTTATAATCATATAGCCTTACTCCAGGGGCTATAGTGATATCAGAAAAGTTGGCGTGTGTTAGCATATCAGCTGCAAATTCACTGCGTCTAGTAGATCCACAATATAACACAATTGGCTTATCGGTTTTAATTTTATCTAAATTTTCCAATACTTCATCGTAGGGAATGTTTATAGCATAAGGTATGTGGCCCTCCTTAAACTCTTCTCTTGTTCTTGCATCAATTACAAAATAATTTTCCAGATTTTTTTCTAATTCATTACCACTTATCAATTTATAAATCATATTTTCTCCTTAATATTATTATACCACGTTAAATGATTGCTATAATTTACTGATTTTTATATAATATAGGAGAAAAACAAATTTAAGGAGTCATTTATGAATTATATAAAATTAAACGAAAATATCCATAATGAAGTAAAAGACCTAATCGAAAAGGTAAAAACTTCAACAGGAAAAACAAAAGAAAATGCTTTTTATGAAGTCTATGCATTATTAGCAGGCCACCATGAAGCAGAGGAAAAAGTAATATTTCCAAAAGCACTTGAAAAATGCGAAAAAGAAGAAGACAAAGATACTACTTTAGAAATGCCAGAAGAACATTCTCTTATAATGTTCCAATTAGGAGTTTTAAACAATACTCCTCTGGATAATGAAACATGGGGTGCAAAGTTTAGTGTACTTGAAGAAGTAGGTACCCACCACATGGATGAAGAGGAAGAAGAATTTTCAAAAGTAGCTAAGAAATTATTCACTGATCAAGAATTGGAAGAGTTAGGCGATCAAGTAGAAAAAGAAATGAGTGCCATAAAAAAAGAATGGCTAGATAAACTTAAAAACTAAAAAGAGATAATTTAGTCTTTTTATTTTTGTAAGTATTTTAGCACGATATTGCATACATTTTATTGACTTTTTATAAAAAATATCTTAATATTATACAATATTCATAAGGAGGATTTATATGGAATATTTAAAACTTATAGGTATTCTGATAATTGTTTTAGGCTTTATTTTTAAATTAAATATAGTTTTTACAGTTATATTATCAGGATTCGTTACAGCCATGGTTGCTGGAATTTCTATCCCAGAATTCTTAACCATCCTTGGCGAAAATTTTGTAAACCAAAGAATAGTAACTCTATTTATCATAACCTTGCCAGTTATAGGATTATCTGAGCAGTTTGGTTTAAAGCAATCGGCAGAAAAATTAGTTAAAAAACGTGAAAACTTATCACCAGGCGCATTACTCAATGTTTATCTATTATTTAGAGAGTTAGCAGGATTTTTATCAATGAGAATTTATGGTCTTGTCCAATTTGTAAGACCAATTATTTTCCCAATGGCAGAAGCAGCAGTTGAAAAACAAAATGGAAAGTTAACTCCAGAACAAAGTGAAAAACTAAAAGCTCGTGCTACATCTATGGAAAACTTTGGTAACTTCTTTGCTCAAAATACATTTATCGGTGCAGGTGGTGTACTTTTAATCACAGGACAAATGGAATCATTAGGATATCCGGTAACAAATGCTGATATAGCAGCAAAATCACTTCCTATTGCTCTAATTTGTCTTGTACTTGGAGTTATCAAAAACATTATTGATGATAGAAAATTAAAGGAGGCTAAATAATGCAAACAATATTTGGTATGCCAACAGCAGATTTTTTTCCAAAATTTTTAGAATTTATATTTGTATTAATAGGTCTACAATTTTTCTATACAGCTTATAGAGTAGCAAGATCAGAAGATAGTGAAAAGAAATTTACAACAGTAATATTTTGGATTATTTTAGGAATGCTTTTTGCTTTTGGGAAATTAATTCCATCTATGCTTTCTGGAATACTAGTAGTGATAATTGGTATTATTTCTCTAATGAACGGAATTATGGTAAAGGGTGCAATAATTAATGATCAAAAAGTAGAAGTAGAAGGATCGAATAGACTTGGTAATAAAATATTTATTCCAGTTATAGTAATGGCAGTTCTTGCTATAATTATTGCAAAACTAATACCGGATTCATCTTCATCTGTTCTAGGATTTACAGCAATTGTTGCAATAATTGTCGTAATGATTATGACAAAATCAAGTTTTGGAGATATGATGAAACAATCTGATAGGATGGTTCAACAAGTAGGAGCAGTTGCTATTTTACCACAACTTTTAGCAGCACTTGGAGCAATCTTTGCTGCAGCAGGAGTAGGTGATGTAATCGCATCTATTATCGGGGGTATGATACCAACAGTTAATCCATGGACTGGATCTATTGCTTACGTTCTAGGAATGGTAGTATTTACAGCCATTATGGGTAATGCTTTTGCAGCATTTACAGTAATCACAGCAGGAATTGGTGTTCCATTTGTTATTGCTCAAGGAGCAGATCCAGCAATCGCAGCAGCTCTTGCCATGACAGCAGGCTATTGTGGAACACTTATGACACCTATGGCTGGTAACTTTAACGTACTTCCAGTAGGTTTATTAGAGATGAAAGATAGAAATGGGGTAATAAAAGAACAAGCACCACTTTCAATATTAATGATCGTAGCCCACATACTTTTAATGAGATTTTGGGCATTTTAGGAGGAAATAATAATGAAAATATTAGTAACAGGTTTTGACCCATTTGGTGGAGAACCAACAAACCCAGCTATAGAATCAGTAAAAAGAATAGATGATAACATCGAAGGCGCTGAAATTATCAAACTTGAAATACCAACAGTATTTCACAAAGCAGCTGATGTTGTTGAAGAAAAAATAAAAGAAGTAAAACCAGATGTAGTTTTATCAATCGGACAAGCTGGTGGTAGATACGGAATTACAGTAGAAAGAGTTGCAATTAACGAAGATGATGCTCGTATAGAAGATAACGAAGGCAACCAACCAATCGATGTTAAGATCAGGGAAGACGGAGCCCCAGCATATTTCTCAACATTACCAATCAAGGCAATGGTAGAAGAAATAAAAAAAGAAAAGCTACCAGCAAGCGTATCAAATACAGCAGGTACATTCGTATGTAACCACATAATGTATCAAGACTTATATTTAGCAGAAAAATATGGAAATATCAAAGCAGGCTTTATCCACGTTCCATTTTTAACAGAACAAGTAGTAGATAAAAAAGATACAGCTTCAATGAGCCTTGAAGATATCGTAAAAGGACTAAATGCAGCAATTCGTGCCATAGTTAAATATGATAACAAAGAAGATATAAATGTAACAGGTGGAGCAACTCACTAAAATAAAAGACCCAAAAGGGTCTTTTAAAATATAAAAAAAGGGTATAAATAATAAAAGAATTAAAGGAGATAATAATGGCAGAAAATAAAGAAAAATTAGTATACGAATCAGATGATCTAGAAAAAGAAGATGAACTAGGATACGAAAAAACAAGCGAAGAAATAGAAAAAATCAAAGAATTCCAAGAATCAACAGTAGAAGATGTGCCAATGAGCAATGGTGAAAACTGCGGAATCGTAGAATTTGAAGGCGAAAGAATCAATACATGCAAAGGCGAAAAAATAGTAAAAAAAGGATATGAAAGCCCAGATAATAAATAAAAGAGTCAGTAATGTCAGAAAAAAGATTAGAAGATGATAGACTAAGACAAGAATCTGAAAATGTGAAAGAAAGTGAAATACTTGGGAAAGTTTACAGCGGATCTTCGATACGGTGCAGGAACAAACGAAGGAGCTGAAACACATAACTCAATGGATGATCAAATAAGAGAAGACAGCAGCATGAATGGAAATAATTTTTCCAGTGACTATAATACAAACACAGCAGATGGAAACCCAGAACAAGAGCTTAGAGAAGACCTAGGTCTTTTGGATGACGATACAGACAAAGAATTAAAAGATAGATAAATTTCATAAAGAATTATAAAGCTAGAACTTAAGTTCTAGTTTTTTATTAAAAAAATTTAAATATGCTTATAATTCTATAATTTAAATATTACAGTATATAACATTTGCCACCATTATCACTTCATTGTATCATACACCAGTTATTGATGAGGTTGTTCAAAATCTTTAATTTACTAGCGATGATGATAAATAAGATAAAGAATAGGATTCTATTCGGTTTGAATTTAACAATAAAAACTTCTAAGTCTAAATTATCTCTGGAGTTGTTTTTGCAAAATTCTCACAAAAAAAGATGGACCAATAAGTCCATCTTTTTTTTTACTAATATTATTAGTTGTTTGTTTTTTCTGTAGCTTCATCTTCAGCTTTGTTAGCTGCGTCATCAGCTTTTTCTTCAGCGTCTTTAGCTTCGTCAGCTGCATCTTCAGCTTTGTTTTCAGCATCGTCAGCTTTCATTTCAGCGTCTTTAGCTTCGTCAGCTGCTGGTTCTGTAACAGTTGTATCTGTTTTTGGTTCATCTTCTTTTGGTTCTGCATTGTTTCCACATCCTGCAAATGCGAATGTTCCTGCTAATGCTAATGCGATTAATTTTTTGTTCATAATACTCTCCTTTTTTCGTTAATTATATTAACTGGGATTATTATAGCTTCATGCACTAGATTTGTCAAATATCGCTATAAATCATACTTAAAATGGAAATGACTATTATTTTTAATTGATAAAAAAGTACAGTAAAACTCCTAATTATAAGTTGTAAGAGTTTATTTTTAAACTAGGCTGCTTTATTAGCTTTTACTTCTAAACTGCTATCTATTAATCTACCGTCTGTTTGTGGGTTTATAGTTCCATCATTTTTAATTGCATTTTCAAAAATTTCTGAGATTAGTTCATATTCACCTATTTTTGGACATGACTTAAACACTTCATAACCATCTCCACCAATTGCCATAAAGTCATTTGTTACAAGTGTGTAGGTTTTGTTTGGATCGATAGCTTCACCACCAATTGTAATTTCTGTTACTCTGTCACCAGCTGCTCTTGTTGAGTCATATTTTACCATCATGCCAGCAATATGTGGGAATTTTCCTGCTGAATTTGGTGCATCTGTTAATCCATGCTCTAGAGCTTCTTTTATAACTGATCCTGGTGTTTCTAGTGTTACTGCAAAGTTTGTGAATGGGAATACTGTTAGTACATCACCTTTTGTAATTGCACCGGCAGAAATTGAATCTCTGATACCACCACCGTTTGTAATTGCTACATCCGCACCAGTTGCTTTTATCATTGCATCTGTCACGTAGTCACCAAGGTTTGTTTCGCGAGTTCTTACCATTTCGCGAGAGCCTACTAATTCTACACTAGTTTCACCTACATTTTGGTCAAGGACTTTTTTATTTTCATTTGATACTGTTTCAATTTTTGCTAGAGTTTCCTTGTTTGGATATAGATGTTTCATTCTTTCGTATGGTTTTAAACTAGCATTTTTTGCTACAATTTTGTTATCTTTATCAAGTAGTAGTGTAACATCACCTATGAAGTATCCGTGTGCTTTTGCCTGTGCAATAAGTGTATTTCCTACATATCTACCGTTTTGTAGTTCTGTGTGAGAGTGACCATCAATTATTACATCAATGCCTTTTACATTTTCTGCGATTAATGTTGAAGTTTCTGTGCTTTCTTTATCTTCACCTAAGTGAGAAAGACAAACAATAACTTCAGCACCTTGGTTTTTAAGGTTTGCTACTTCAGATTGTGCAGTTTCAACAGAATTTACAAAAGTAAGACCTTCAGTATTAGCTGGAGAAGATTTTGTTTTTGTCTCTTCTGTTGCCAAACCAAATATACCTACTTTAATACCATCAACATCGATAATGCTGTCAGAATCAATTATTTTATTTCCATTTTGATCAATTACGTTTGAAGCAAAAATAGGGAAGTTTGCTTTATTGTTAAGCTCGATTAGTCTTTGGTAGCCATAGTTAAAGTCGTGGTTACCAGCTGTCATCGCATCAAAGCCCATTTGATTCATTACATCGATTACACTGTCGCCATTAGAGATTGTTGCAAAAGTTGTACCGTGAACAACATCACCTGCGTTAAGTAGTAGGGCATTGTTGTTATAGTTTCTGTTATCATAATATGTTTTTAGTTTAGCAAAACCAAGTTCGCCATTTTTTTCATTTTCTTCTATTCTACCGTGGGTATCATTTACATGGACGATAGAAATTGTTTTATATCCTCGTAGCTTATTTAATGTGTATTCTGCTTTACTTTGAGTTTTTAAAGATTCATTTACGGCAGCAGTAAATTTATCTTTACTTTTTTCGATTTTGTTAGGGGTAAATTCAAATAAAAGGAATATAGATTCTTGCCTTATTTTGTTGTTAAATACAGCTAAATCCAAGTCTTTAATCTTTTGACTTTCATTTGCTCTTTCTGGATGAAGACCGTCAACTACAGTTTTTGATTTTTTAAGAACTTCATCGGATTTTTTTACAAGATCTTTTAATTGATCTTCTGCACCATTGGCAAGATTAGGGAATTCTTCTAAAAGCATTTTGCTTGCTTTATTTGAAACGCTATTTTTAAAATATGATGTTTCAAGCTGAGATTTGTGGGTTTCAGTAAGCTCTGCAGCATAAACATCACTAGTTGATGTTATTATGCCTGATGTTAGAAGTGCTAGACTTAATGTAGCTGAAAAGATTGACTTTACTTTTTTGTTTATAAACATATTTCCTCCAAAAAAATTATTTATATATATATCATATAATATTTTACGAATATGTATTGTAAAATTAATTTTATATTTGATTTAGTTTGTAAAATCTGAGTAAGGGTAAATAGTCAGTAAGAAGGTGGTTAATATGGAAAAATTTATAGAAAATTTACCAATAAATGTAACTGATATAAGAGCTAGCCGCGGTGGCGATGTTAATGATGCTTATAAAATATATTCAAACGATGATATCTACTATATGCTAGTCCAAAAGAATTGTGATGCAAGTTTTTATGATGGAGAGATAGCAGGATTAAAGCTTTTTGAAGATATTGGGATTACCGGTCCGAGAGTAATAGTTAATGGATTTATAGATGGTGATGCTTATTTGCTTTTGTCCTATTTGGATGAAGGCAGTAGAGGATCTCAAACTGAGCTTGCTAATTTAGTTGCTAAGTTGCACAAGACTAAGAGTCCTAATGGCAAATTTGGTTTTGATTATCCACATAGAGGCTCACAAACTACTTTTACAAATGAATGGAAAGATACATGGGAAGAAGTATTCTTAGAAGAGCGCATAAATGTACTAGCTAAACAGCTAATGGAAATGAATCTTTGGACTGATTATGATTTAGAAAAATATAAAAAAGTTCATGAAATAATGGAAGATGAGCTCAAAAATCATAAATCAGAACCATCATTGCTTCACGGGGACCTATGGGGTGGAAATTATATGTTTTTATCTGATGGTAGACCAGCCTTGTTTGACCCAAGTCCATTCTATGGTGATAGAGAATTTGATATAGGAATCACAACAGTATTTGGCGGCTTCACTGATGAATTTTATGAGAAGTATAATGAAATTTATCCACTCGAAAGTGGATATAGGTTGCGCTTAGAATTTTACAGATTATATCTATACATGGTTCATTTAATAAAATTTGGTGAAATGTATGAATCATCTGTGAATATGACTATGGAAAATATCTTGAGATATTGAGGTGAAATATGACATTAATAGAAAAAAGTAAAGAACAAGTTTCAGAATTTGTACAAAGCGAATACGATGGATACACTGATATAGAATATATTGGTGAGTGGGAAAGTTATGATTGCTATGAGATAAAAACTGATGATGATACAGATGGAGTTGGTGCTTTTGCTTTAGTAGATGAAGATGGGGTGCGACTTGCTGATAGCGATGAAGATTATGAAATTGTACATTTTTTTAATATAGGATAAATAGAGATTTATGGAAAATAAATATTATGATAAGGCCCTTGAATTTGCTATAAAAGAATTTGAGGAAGACAGCGAAATTTCATATCTGGGAGAGTATGAAGGATATGAAGTATATAGGATAAAAAATAACGATGATGAGAGTAACTTTTTAGTAGATGAATATATTTTGGCAAATAAGGATGGGGTAGCAAAATCCTACTATCATGAATCAGTAGCCATTGCTAGAAAATTTGGATTATAAACTAACGCTAGGAAACTAGCGTTTTTTTAAGCGAAAAAAGCCCAGTCACGGTATAATGTTACTTAGATTATATAAAGGGGGCTTATATGAAATATGAAGATATCAAAAATATGATAGATAATATTGCAAAAGATATTTCCAAGCTTCAAAAAGGGGAAAAACAAAGTTTTAAAAGAAAAATTGAAGCGGGAGATATGAATGGAATTATAGATATAAGCCTAGATAAAGAAGAAAAAATCCCTAAAAAATTGTCATATGAAAAACCTATTATAAAAGATTATAGATATTGGATACTAAAATTAGATCGTCAGTATAAGTCAAAAGATATGAGGATTAATCAACTTAATGTAGCTGCATTAAAAATGTATGCTAAGTTATGTGAGACTCTAGAAATTTATTTAAACAAAGAGGGCACTACCTTTGCAAGAAAAGTCTCTAGTCTCCGCCGTGAAAGCGTGAATTTTGATTTATATTATACTATTTATCTTATTGCAGAATCTTATGTGATAAATTTCTATAATCCCTTATCTAAGAAATCAGCCGATAGGTCTTTTAAGATTATAGAAAAAAATATAAGCTTAGAGGCGAAAGAATTAATTAAAAATCAAGCAGAAAAACTCGCAGGAGAATTAAAAACTCCTGATAAGAATACACGTGAATACTTTAAGCTTACTGAAAATAACCAAGTATCCCTGTGGTGGGATCCTAATGGAACTTTAAGAAAAAAATATAATTTTACTAAAGAAGAGCAACTAGCTATTGACCAAATATCAAAACGCTCCAATGTGCTTTGGAGAAATCAAAAAGTTTTTAAAATTTTAATGGATCTTTACTTATCAACTCTTAGAGCCTTATTTGACTATGAGGAAATCAGCACTGATAAGTTAATCAAAATTATAAAACCCTATCACCAATCAAAGGACATATTAGATGCAATTTTAGTAATAAGTGAGAAAAATCTAAGAGAAAAATTTTCTTTTTATGGCTGGATATCTACAGATAAGGCAAGAGATTTACTAAAAGAAGAAAGCAATGAAGACATTTATAATTTTGTAAAAAAATACCAAAGCTCATATTTAAATAAATTAGATTCTAAGCTTGTAGATGAAATTTATAGGAATTATTTTGATAATAATCCAAATAAGATCCAAGATTTTATATATTATTTTGCAAATCTTAAAATTGTAGAAAAAATAGAGTTTATTAAAGATTTTGAAAAAAAGGAAAATTTCCAAAAAATACTAACTGAATTAATTAAATCTTGGTATGAAGAAGATAAAATCATAGCTTTATATTATCTATATAAGATGAGAACAAATAAAAAAAGCCATGAGAAATATTTATTTGAGATTATACATAAAGAAAATTATGTAAAATTCCTAAATCTTGTAAAAGAAGAGGAACTATCAGAAAAACTAATAGATAAGATAATAAGCTTAGAAAAACTAGCGCCTAAAAAAATAAGGGTAGATAGCAAAAAAATCAATTTATCCCGTAAAAACCTCGATAAAACTGTAAGCATGGTTAATGATTTTTTTGAAGAAGACCAAGATTTTGATGAAGAGATTGTAGAAAATATTACATCTGAAAGCAAGACAAATAATTATAATGATATATTAAAAAATATTTTGAAAAATGGATTTATAAAAACAGAAGAACTGGAAAGTATAGCAAAAAATGAAGGACTAACTTTAAATACTTTCGTAGGAAATATAAACGAATCTCTTTTTGATTATGTAGAGGATCAAACACTTATAATTGAAAATCAAAAAGTAATTATAGATGAATTTTATGTAGATATGATAAAGGAGTATGTAGATGGCAAATAGAATTAATCCAAAAGAAGCATCAGTTATCATAAAGTCTCTTGAGGCAGGTGTAGTACCCAATATGGGTGTGCAGCATCTTTTGGTAGGAAGAAATAATGAAGTAGAGGAAGTAATAAAAATACTAGATAATGTCGCTGATGGTGAAAGTGATATTCGTTTTTGGGTGGGAGATTTTGGATCTGGAAAAAGTTTTATGCTGGCTACAATCGAGCAAATTGCCTTACAAAAAAACTTTGTGGTCTCAACTTTAGACTTAAATCCATCTAGGAGATTTTATGCAACTGATAGAAAAGCAGTGGCACTTTATACTGAAGTAATTGATAATATTAAAACCAAAACTTTAAAAAGTGGAAATGTTTTAAGCTCTATCATTGAAGAATGGTTAAACCAGATTTTTTCTAGAGTTTCCGAGAAACTTAATGTAGAAATATCAGAAATTTTAGAAGGAAATTACCAAAAAGAAGTTACAAATGAGATTTTAAATATCATAGGAGACTTCTCTGCAGTTGGCTTATCCTTTGAATTTGGCCAATCTATTGTGAAATTTTATGAAGGCTTTATAAACGACAATAGATTACAAAAAACAAATGCTATAAGATGGCTAAGGGGAGATATTACTACAAAAGCTGAAGCAAAAAAAATCCTAGGAATTAATCAAATTATAAATGATGATAATTGGTTTGATGCTCTAAAAAATATGAGTGAGCTTTTTTTAGGGATTGGTTACAGTGGTTTTGTGGTCAATTTTGATGAGGCAGTAAATCTTTATAAAATCCCACAATCAGTAACTCGTGAGAGAAATTATGAACGCATATTAAATATTTATAATGAAGCTAAATCAAATGTAGCTAAGGGTTTATTTGTAAACTTTGGTGCAACTAGAAAAACTATTTTTGATGAAAATCGTGGCTTTTCTTCTTATGGAGCATTAAAAGGTAGATTAGGTAGCGAAGATAGTATGGATAATAAGTTAGTTAATACAAATCGTACAGTTTTAGGACTTAAACCACTTTCTAATGAAGAAATTTATACACTTTTAGAAAATTTAGTAAATGTTTATAACGTTCACTACAAAGAATCTATCGCAATAAATGAGTCGGAAATAATCACCTACATGGAAGGACAATTAAATAGACCGGGTGCAGATGAATTTTTAACACCAAGAGCAGTCATAAAAGACTTTATAGAAATACTAGATCTAAAAAGACAAAATCCAAATGTAGAATTAATCGACATAATAAGCGAGCGTTTCAAAGATGTGCTTGCACTCAGCAAGGACCCAGATGATATAGACGATGAGATTGAAATAATATGACAGATTCATTTTCTTTACTAAATCGAGAACTCCGATTTTATATCCACGAAAAGGGTTGGCCATCACTTACAAAAATACAAAATGCATCGATAAAAGCATTTTTTAATACAGAAAATAATTTAATACTATCAGCAGCAACAGCATCGGGTAAGACTGAAGCTGCTTTTTTGCCTGCCATTAGTAAAGTCGATTCTTGGGATAAGGGGGTGAAGATTTTATATATCTCACCTCTTATTGCCCTTATAAATGATCAATTTAAACGTATCACAGATATGTGTTTTGACATGAATATACCAATTACTTCTTGGCATGGTGAAGCTAGTAAGGCAAAAAAAGATAATCTTATTGAAAGCCCTAGAGGGATTTTGCTAATCACACCAGAATCCATAGAGGCCCTATTATCAGGAAAGCCTGAAGTTGCTAAAATTTTATTTCAAGATCTTGAGTACATAGTAATAGATGAAATTCATAGTTTTTTAGCTGGCAATCGAGGTTTACAATTAAGGTCACTTCTTGACCGCATATTGCGTTTTACCTACGATCCGCCTAGAATGATTGGACTTTCTGCTACAATTGGAGATTTAAATTATGATTTAGCAAAATCATTTTTTACAAATGGCAGACAAACAAATATCTTGCTTGATAAATCTCAAAATGAATTCGAATACACGTTTGATTTGCCAGATCCTATTAATTTATCAAATGAATATTTAGTCCTAATGCATGATTATTCCCTAGAAGGGCCAATGCTTATTTTCCCTAATTCTAGAGAAAAAGTGGAATTGATAGCTGTTGAACTTGCTAATATTTATAAACATCTGAATGAAGATATAAAAATATTTGCCCACCATTCCTCAGTAAGCAAAATCCGTAGACAGGAAATAGAAGAATTTGCAAAAGAAGCAAAAAATGAAAAATATGTTATAGTTGCAACATCCACTTTGGAACTTGGTATAGATATTGGATCAGTTGCATCAGTTGTGCAATTTGGAGCTCCACACACGGTTTTATCTCTAGCTCAAAGACTTGGTCGTAGTGGAAGAAAAACTCATAAATCAATCCTCCATCAAATAAATACTGGAGTTTATGATGCTCTTCAATCTATGGCGGCTATCAGTCTTTTTGAAGAAGGAGTCTTGGATAAAATAGAAGAAACAAAAAAAGCATATGATGTTTTTGCACACCAAGTCTTATCTACACTTTTAGAAAATTATGGCTTACCCATAGAAGAATATAAATATTTAAATAAAACTCTTGCAACTTTTTCTGACATCACTGATGAAGAATTTGAAGAAATTACTGAATTTATGGCCCAAGAATCTTTTATCGAGATACTTGAAAATGAGGTTATTACAGGCGTAAACCTAGATAAACTCATGTTTATGGGTAGATTTTATAACCAGTTTTTAACTGCACAAGCTTTTACAGTTTATAATGAAAGTGGAAAAATAGGGGAGATAGAAATACGTCCAGAAGTTCAAGAAGAAGCCAATATTTTTTTAGCAGGTCAAGTTTGGAAGATTGAAAAAATATATATAGATACAAAAAAAATAAGAGTTTCTCAAGCAAACGAAGGAGCACCTCCAAAGTTTTTATCAGCAGGAGATGTGGATATAAGCCAAGTTATTAGACAGCGAATGAGATTTATAATAGATAATCCAGATGAATTTAGTTTTGATGAAGAGTCAAAAAAATATATATATGAGCTTCATGACGCTTTAAAAGATTATGAATATCCATTTTCTGTAGAGGATGATTATATCGGCTTGATGACTTTTCAGGGAACTAAGATAAATAGAACCCTAGCTATCATGTTTAATGTGCTTAGTAAGTCAAGCTCTTACTTTATTTCTGAATCAGATAGTATGGTTTGTGGCCCCAAGACTCCAGAAGTTTTTGATGAATCTAGGATAAATCCAGTAAAAAAGGATCAAATATTTAAATTTTTATTAAAAGAGAAAATATTATTAGATGCCTATCTAAGTCCTAATAAGTACATGATATTATTGCCTGAAAATTTACGAGCTGAATATGTAATAAATAACTATCTTGATATTAAAGGAGCATATGAATATTTAAATATCCCAGAAGAAGTTTTAGATGGAGCACTTGACTAAATTAGTTATATAAACTTTTAGGGTAAAATGTAAACGGATATAGATTAAAGGATGTTTAATGAAGAAATTTTTATATATTTTCACATTACTGATACTTACAGCCTGTGGTAATAAGGGCAAAGAAGGTGGCATACCACATATTACAACTACGAAAAATGAAGAAGTAGTAGATGAATCAAATATTTCGATTGAGGATATAAAACCTAAAAGTCCAGTATTAAAGCAACCCAGCTTTGAGCCAAAGAAGCTTGACTATGAAATTATTAAACCTGAATTTTTAGTTAAAGACAGATTTACTGATCTTAAAACCCAGGATAAATATGCAGCTCGTATGATGGAATTTTATGATGAAGATAACGAAATGTTTTATGTCAGCCGTATTATAACAGAAGCTATTCAAGATCCCAAAGTAAAGCTTGAAAATAATTTTGATGATAAAATGAATTTTGTAAGAGATTTGTTTTTGCTAAGTCCATTTTATTCAGAGGGGAGTATGGAGCCTTATATTTATGCGAACTACTGGTTTGATGAAGAAACTTTTAAATTAGTTCCTAGATATAAAATTGAAGAAAATACTAAAACCTATATGACTAAAGATGAGCAAGCTCAAGTAGAAAATCAGCTAAATGTGTTGGTTGAATATGCGAATAAAAATTATGATAATGACTATGATAAGGCCTATTATTTTGCCCAATGGATAGCAGAAAATAACAAATACCAATTTGAATCTGATGAGGATAATCTTATAGAAAACAACATGTACGGAGCTATGGTAAAAGGACTTTCCCAATGTTCAGGTTTTGCTCAATCTTTTGCAATTCTTTGCCAAAGAGTAGGTATTCCTTCATATTCTGTGACAGGAATGGTAGCAAATGGTAGGCCATACTATTTTTACTACTTTGATAGATCAAAAAAAGAATTTGTGGATTATTATGTAAGTAAATTTTTTGATGATATAGAGGAGTATATAAGATGATAGTAAACCCTTATAGCGAGATAATTTCTCTGCATGATATGGATATAAAAGAATTTACAGTTAAAGATGGCAAAGCAATTATCAAGCTTTGTCAGACGTTTTTATTTTCTGCTACGGCAGACTATGTTCTTGATAATCCAGAAGTAATAGTCAATGATCTAATAGAAATACAAACAAATGAAGATTATCCAGTAAGGATAAAACTTTTCAATGATGATGAAGCTATTAGCCTTACTATAGATGATTTTAAAGACTATAAATTTAATATCTTAGAGGAGGCTTATGGTTTTGGACTCGTTCATTTTTATGGCATAGCGACAAAATTGGATAAAGCCTACGATTGCTTAATAGATATCCATTATTGTGGTGATCTTGAAATCAACTGGGATAATAAAGTTTTAGTAGAGGCTTAAAATGAGTTTTAAAATTATAAATGAAGATATTACAAAATTAGATGTAGATGCTATTGTAAATGCAGCAAATACTTCACTGAAAATGGGCGGAGGAGTTTGTGGAGCAATATTTATGGCTGCAGGTATTGACGATTTGCAAGCTGAGTGTAACAGTCTTGCGCCAATAAAAACAAGCCAAGCAGTAATTACTGATGGATACGATTTAAGGGCAAAGTACATAATCCATACTGCAGGACCTATCTTTGATAAGTCAAATAGAGAAGAGTCAAAAATACTTTTAGAAGATGCTTACATTAATTCTCTTAATTTAGCTAAGAAAAATAATTTAAAATCTATTGCTTTTCCGTTAATTTCAGCCGGAATTTACGGATATCCCAAAAATGAAGCTTTCAATATAGCAAGGGATACAATTAATGATTTTCTAATCAGTAATGAAATGGAAGTTTATCTCACGATAGTAGATAAGGAATTATTAAGTAAAGGCAAAACAAAATGCAACTAACAGACAAATTTTCCTATGATAAGTGTAAAAATAAAGTAAAATATCAAATCAAACATCAAGACATTCCCATTAGTCTTAGCAAAGAGCTAAGAGAAGCCATTTATTATTTACTATGGTATGTACCAAATATAAAATCAGAACAATCCGAAAAAAATGAGCTTTTAACAAATCCACAATATGATGATTTTATATTCCTAGAAATAATGAAATCCATGAATTTGTCGGACGAGGATGTTTTATATACAGAATCCATAACAGAAAAAATGATAAGCCCATTTTTAGAAGAAATTTGCATAAAGTGTCCTAAAATTATAATGACTATATCTAGCGGCGAAACAAAAACTATGGCACTATTAAGACATATCAGAAATGCTATTGCACATGGGAATTTTAATGTAATAGGTGATATGGTAGTAGGTTTTGATCTGCAACGTTATGAAAATCATATTGAGTATAGAGGATTTTTCAAAATTAATCCTAATAATTTGCTAGATGCATTAAGAAAAATTCAATTTGATTATAACTCCCAACAATTAATTAGCAAAGCCTTTAAAAATACTGGATATTTTATACAAGTATATCAAGAAAAATACCAAAGAAGTCATGATTTTGAATTATTTGCTAGAAAAAATAATAAAAAATACGCAATTGATATAAAAAATTATAAGTACGAAAAGATTGTAGATCAAGATTTTATAAGAGAAATGATAAATCAATATGAAGGTTTAATTGATGATATTACTCCGATTTTAATTATAAATACTTCATTTTTAGATAAGAAAAGCAAAGAAGAATTGCTTTGTCATGATGTTATAGTACTAGATGTAAAAAATATACAAAAAATGGTAAAAGGCCGTGATATGGTGGCAGAAATAGAACGTGCTCAATTATTTAAAAATTAAAATCTATTAGATTATTTAAGGCATTGATTAATTTGCATTTATTATGATAAAGATAATGAAAAATTTAATTAAATATTATTGAAATTGTTTAAAAATTGTTTATTTTTAATAATCTTGGGGTAATATAACTAAGTAACAATATAGAAATTTTATTTGTTATCATATTTTTAAGGAGGAATTATGACAGATAGAAAAAATAATGATCCAAAAGTAGATACTTTTGAGACAGAAACAACTGTTGAAAGATCAAATAATCGTCAAAATGGCAGAGCGCCACGTAGAGGCGATAGAGTAGAACGTACTGAAAGAGTTGAAAGAACAACTAGAGATGGTGTTCCAGTTTATGAAAGAGCTACAAGTGCACTTCCAGCAGGAAACAACCTTTCTTGGGGTTCAATTCTAGCAGGTGCTGTTACAGCAGCCGCAGTATTTGCAACTCTAAGCTTAATCACAGCAGCATTAGGATTTGGATTATTTGCACCAACTACAAATACCCCACTTTCAGGTGTAGGTGTAGGAACAGGAATTTGGACAGCAATCACACTTATCCTTTCATTCCTTGCAGGTGGATACATTGCAGGTTACTCAGCAAGATCTACAGGTAAACTACACGGTGCAATTACTTGGGCAGTAACACTTTTACTTTTACTAACACTTGTACTAAACGCACTAACTTCTATTCTAGGAACAGCTGCTAATGTTGCAGGAGATGTAGCAGGTGGAGTTGGTAATGTAGCAGGTTCTGCAATTACAGCAACAAATGATGCTATTGGTTCAGGATTTGAATCAGCAGGTAATGCTATTGAGGATGTAAACATTGATAATGAAGAAGTACAATCAGATATTGAAAAATATCTATCAGATACAGATATCCCTGAACTTCAACCAGATTATCTAAAAAATCAATTACAAGAATCAAGAGATTTAATAGCATCTGCAGCTAAAAATGTTGCTCTTAATCCAGATTCAGCAAATTCTGAGATTGATAGAGTTTCTAAAGATTTAGCTGATAGAGCTCAAACTATAGCTGATTCAGCTGATAGGGATGCAATTGCAAATGCAGTTGAAGCTAACTCTGATCTAACTCAAGAAGAAGCTGAACAAGTTACAGATAATATCTACAATGGTTTACAAGACGCTAACAAACAAGCACAAGAAACACTTGATGATGCATCTGTTAAAGTACAACAACTTTCTAACCAAGCAGAAAAAACTGTTGATGAAACAGTAGACAATGCAAAAGAAGGTGCAGAAGATGCTTCAAACAAACTTTCAGCAGGTTCAGTAATTACATTCCTAGGTCTACTTGCAGCTCTAGCATTATCAGCATGGGGTGGACAATTAGGTGAAGAAAAAGCAAGAGAACTTGTTAGAAGAGAAACTATTAGATAATTAGACATTTATAAAAACCGGTAAGAATTAATCTTACTGGTTTTTTTGTATAAAAAATACCCATCATTTGATGGGTATTTTAGTTTATCATAGTTATGACAGATTTAATAGGATCCTTTGAGTTTATTTTTTCATCATAATCCAGATATATACTATCGTTATTTTTGCTATAGGCATCGTTGATACTTAAAATTAAACCTGAATGTTCAAGAACATAGAGATTTGATCTAAAATTATAAATTACATCTTTAGAACTGACAGAACTATCAAAACTATTTTTTAATATATAAGCTCCATTTGATTTTAAAATTTGAGCCAGCTTTATAGCTTCATTTGAAGTTTCTTGATTTGTTATAACATAGATATTTCTATTAGAAAAATCTGGGTTTTTCTTTATATTTACGCTTATTTCGTCATAATGCATATAATCTTCGAGATTAATGTTTTCTAATTCTTCACTATATTTTGAGGCTATATTTTTTACATTAGGAGTTGTATAAAATTCATTTTCACTTGATTTTATATAATCAAGTGTTTGACTAGCTAAATTGCCTCTATAAAAAATCAAATTGTCTTCGGTATAATTCTCATGGAGTAAAACTTCTAAAAGTTTATTTTTATAAATATCATCGATAGATGAGTTGTTTGATAAATCAAGGATAATTGTAGTAATAGGTGGGTTATTTAAAAATAGATCCACTAAATTTTCTAAATCCTTATCAAACTCATTAGGCTTAAAGTCGGGGAGGCTAATTGATAAAACACCTTCTTGAACTATGTTTGCATTCATAGACGGTTTTTTTGTATTACTTGAAGTTACTAGTCTTTTATATCTATCAACAGCTTGTGGATTTTCGAGAGCTAATTTTCTTTCTTCATCTTTACTTTTTCTATAATACTCAAATAAACTATCATATGTTTCTTTATCTAGTATAAAGGTTCTGTTGTCATTTAATACATCTAGATACTGATCTAATAGTTTGAAGTATTCTTGGTCTGTTTTTGATGTATAGACTTTTTTTCTATATTCATTATAATCATTAATAAAACTTTCAAAGTCTTTTTTATTTAGATTATCTACTGCATAATTTCTTTGTAAGATTTTAAATAAATCATCAAAATCAGTTACTTTTTCAGCAGTACTTAGACTTCGACTTTCTGAAGAAGATACAAAAACTTCTTTACCCATATCTTTCAAGACTTCGTCTCTAAAAGATGGATATCCCATAATTTTGTATCTATTTGCAGCATTAACAATAATATTAATTAAGAATGCTAAAAGCAAGAAAAGAACTATGGCAAGGCCAATGCGTCTTCTTCTAAATTTTTTTTCTCGTCTAAGCTTTTTCTCTTTGGCTCTTTTTTCACTAGAAGAATAAGACCTTGCCTTATTGCTTTTAGCACTTCTGCTTTGTCTATTTGGTTTTCTAGAATGACTGGAATTTTTTTTTGACATATATCAACCTTTATCTAATAAATGTAAGAATAAATGTCGTTCCTACATTTTCTTTAGAATCTACTTCAATCTTTCCACCTAGAGCATCAACAAAGTTTTTTGTAATAGAAAGTCCTAAACCATGTCCATTTTCTTTTGTGTTTCTAGCATCTTCAATACGATAAAAACGTTCAAAAATACGATCAATTTTATCTTCAGCTATTCCCACTCCATCATCTGTTACTCTTAAGACAATCTCATTTGCATCTGCGTTAAGATAGACATTTATTTCTCCATCAGTTCCAATTGCTTTTATCGCATTTGAGATAAGGTTTTGAAGGATTTGACTATACTTATCACTATCTGAATAAAAGTTAATTTCCTCCTGGATAAAAGTATTTATATCAATATTATTTATCTCTGCATTAGCTTTAAAGCTTTGGACAATACTATCAGTAAGTTCTGAGATATTGAAATCTTCTTTATTAATCTCTAAATATTCAACTTTTTCATCGAAAGTTTTCTTTAAGCCTTCTATTAGACCCTCAAGTCTTTTTACATCTTCAAGTAAAACAGTCATGGTGTTTTCATCTGGATCTATTACTCCATCTTTAATAGCTTCAATATAAAGCTGAAGGTTGGTTAGAGGAGTACGTAGTTCGTGTGAAATATCTTGAGCGTATTGTTTTCTTATCTCTTCTTGTTTTTGTAAGTTATTTGATAGATAATTTATATTTGTCTGAAGAGTTTCGATTTCTTTTATATCAGTTAGACTATCATCCGTTTTATAATTTCCATCTTTTAGATTGATAGTTTCATCACTTATTTTCATTATGGGTTCTGAAATATTTTCTGAAAGTATAAGTGATATTATAAAACCAATTAATAGAGAAATGCTTAGAGAGTAGACTATTGCCATAGAAAAATCCCTTTGCATTTTTTTTACTGGTTCGAAGTTTCCATTATAGATTACATGTAGGGTACCAGATCTCCTGCTTCTATTAATATTAAAAACTGGAAATTTCTTTTCCTCTCTAAGATAATTATTTATTTTATTTCTACCATAAGCAGGGTAGGAGATTGCACCGTCTGGTTCTTCAAAATAAATATCAACTTCTAAGTCTCTTGCTAAATTTTCAAGTCCCTCTTGCATGTCTTCTTTGGAGTATGAGGGATCATTATTTACTTTTTTAAACCAATTACTTACTTGAGTTGGCCTAGAGTCTAGATTCTTTTTGATTAATTCTTGATAATTAAATGTTACAAATAGGGTGACTAAAATTGAAAAAACTAAAACGCAGGCAAGGATACCTGCAGTAAAGTTTCTAATTATTTTACTCTTTAATGTAATCATCTATTCCGCCTGATTTGTAGCCCATACCATAGATGGTTTTTATATACATAGGTTTTTTAGGATTATCCTCGATTTTTGATCTTATATTTTTAATATGGGTATCAATTGCTCTGTCATATGCATCATAATCATAGCCAAAAGTTAGCTCTATAATCTCATCTCTAGAATAAATTTTGTTAGGATTTGAAAAAATAGTTTTAAGTATTTGAAATTCATTTTTTGTAAGTAGAATTTCTTTTCCATCTTTAAAAATTCTATTGTATTCTAGATCCATCTCTAGTCTTCCATCACTTGTTTTTATGATATCAGCTCTTGGAATATTGTATTTTTCTATACGTCTTAGTACGGCTTTTACTCTTTCTACAAGTTCTTTTGGAGAAAATGGTTTGGTCACATAGTCATCTGCACCTAATCTTAAGCCATCCACTCTATTATCTTCTTCAACTTTAGCAGAAACCATTATCACCGGTACTTGAGATTGATTTCTAATCTCTTTTATAATTTCTTCACCTGATAATTTTGGTAGCATAAGATCTAGTATGACAAGGTCTACATTTTCTTTATTAAAAATACGCAAGCCTTCTTGTCCTTCATATGCTTGATAAACTTTGTATCCTTCTTTTTCAAAATATGATTTCATTATCATAGAAATTTTTTCTTCATCTTCTATTATTAATATTGTAATATCATTCATGGCCTTCACCTCAGAAAATATTATACCACAAGAGAGTAATTTTAAGGAAAATTTAGATTTGATGTTTAGAAGTATAAAAAAAGGATATATATATTATGTAATAATTTTTATTTTATTACGATATTATTTTTATTTTTTGAAAGGAGTAAGAAATGTTTACAACACAAGGTTTTTTTATGACACTTATCCTTGGTGCTCTTGCTGGTTGGATCGCTAGTATGATCATGGGCAAAGATGCACAAATGGGATCTATTGCAAATATTATTGTAGGTATTATTGGTTCTATGATTGGTGGATGGATTTATAATGCATTCTTCCTAAACGGAGCAGCTCCAAATACATTTATCCAAATTATTTGGGCAGTAATCGGTGCTTGCTTACTACTATGGATTATTAGCCTTATTACAAAAAAAGGTAATAGACCAAATACTACAAACAAAACAAAAAGATACTAAGATTAAATCAGGGCTTAGGCTCTGATTTTTTATACTTATTTTTATTAGCATAAGTTTAAAATGAGGCAAATACTTAAATAAAAAAACAAGCTGAATTGAGCTGAACCCATAAACACGGAATAACTTAATAATATTTTAAGCGGAATGTAA
>NZ_JAEUYX010000021.1 GCF_016798225.1 Anaerococcus sp. mt242
CATTCCGCTTAAAATATTATTAAGTTATTCCGTGTTTATGGGTTCAGCTCATTTAAAGATCCTGCTTTTATTTTGTTTTAATTTTTTCTAAAGACTTACTTTTTTTATAATAATCATAATAAACCAAAAGACTTGTAACAATTATAATTATTATTAAAGATACCTTAAAGTCTTCAATACCTATTGGTAAATAAAAGGCATCTCTAAGCTCATACGAAACTCTTGGAAATTTACCAAATATAAAAACTAACACCATAATAATTTCACCAATTAAAATTGGTTTTATAGTCTTAAAATCCCTGCTTATTATGAATATCAGCATTATGATAAAACTAGCATAGACAATATGTCTAGCATGGATTCTCATATCTAGCCATACACTTAGGCTAATTAAACTAGTTGCAAGTGCAAATAGAATGATTGAGCTTAATAAGTATCTTGCAATTTTTGTTAAAGTTTCCATTATCCTTTAATTGAGTATACTATAGCAATTGGAGTTCCATCTTCTGGAGCTAGTTCTTCATTTAATCCAAATTCTACAGTTTTTGCTTTTTCAACAGATCCGTATGGATAGTTAGCGTTTGATGTAATACCAACTGTACAAGAGTCTAGGCAAGATAAGCAGCCTGTTTTCTTATCATTTGCTCTATCAAGGTTACCTGTAAATCTTAAGTCAACTCCTTTACCGTTTGGATCTACAATAAAGTCATTTACATCAACCCCATCTTCATTTCCTTCCCAGTAAAGTGTTACATCAAGTGGTGTACCTTCAGATGTTGTTTCTTCTGCATTTTCTGGTGTCATATTGTTGCCTGGTTCAGCTCCGATATCTAATAAAGCTTGATGGAAATCAGCTGGTGCTGTATATGATTTAAATACTGGTTTATCAGCAAATTTACCTGTTTCAGAGACCACTAAGTGTCTTGTTGACTCTGTTAAAAATTTACCATTAAAGTTTGCATATATTGTAACTGTTTGGTTTTCTTTATCAACTACGATATTGTTATCTTTGCTTACACCTTTAATTTCTTCTGCCACTTCTTTAGTACTATCAGATGACTCTGTAGTTTCAGTTTTGTTTCCTGCAGCATCTTCTTTTGGTGCTGCATCTTGATTAGAACAAGCTGTTAGTATAGCTCCTGCTAAAGCTAAAGTTAGAAACAAATTCTTGTAATTTTTCATATTACTCTCCCTTTATAAAATGTTATTTAATATATAATATATTTTATCACGATCAAGAAAAAAACACAACAATTTAACAGCAACAAGCTTCTCCACTTTCTCCATTATCTGAATTGCTAGATCCTGAAGTTGCACATCCTGCAAAGGCACCAAAGTGTTTTTCTCTATTACCTATGATTTCAAAAAACTTATTATATCTAGTTTCTTCAAGCATAGCAGCTGTATTGCCACAAACTAATTCTGGCTTATTTAGGAAAAATCTATGGTGGTCATCAAGGTCAAAGTAAAATTTATTTTCCTTTATGCCGCCCTTATAGATAGCAATTTGTCCATAATCTTCACATATGTCTTCCATAAGATCTGGTATTTTAAAGGCACTAATAGTATCAGAATAAAAGTTGATATCACCTACTAAATCTTCTATATTTTTATTTCCTATACTTTGCTTAGCGCTTGATAAATATCTAAAGTCAGCCCAACCTATCTTAGTCATTAGCCTTCTAAAATCTTCCCTATACATAGCCCCACCTAGACATTCTCCTCTAAGGGTTTCGTTTTTGCTAGTTTCTTCTGGGATTCTTCTATCAGCAAATATGTCTGAGAAGAATAGCTCTCCACCACGTTTTAATACTCTCCATATTTCTTTAAAGACTTCTTCTTTAAAAGGAGAGAGATTTATAACACAATTTGAAATGACTACATCAACTGATTCATCTTCTATTCCAAGTGATTTTAAATCTTCTATATATCCCTTATGAAACTCTACATTTGATTTGCTATAGCCAAATTTTTCTGCCATCTCGTCTTTGTATTTTTTTGCAATTTCTAATTGGCTATCTGTCATATCAACACCAATCACCCTACCATTTTCACCGACTAGTTTTGACAATATATAACAATCTAGGCCTGTTCCACATCCTAAGTCAAGGACAGTTTTGCCTTCAATAGCCTTTGGTATAGGTGATCCACATCCATAAAAACGAGTAATAATTTCTTCTGGCAATTCTTTTCTGATTTCTTTTAGATAATCAGGCATTGCATCGCTTGCACATGAGCAAATATTAGTTTGCATTTTACCTTCATCTTCTGTAGTAATCTTACTATAGTAATTGCTTACTTTTTTTCTTAAATCTGACATAAAACCTCCTCAAATAATATATTAACTCTTTAGGAGTAAACTACTCCAAAGAGCCACCTCAGGAAGAGCCCGCTCCTGCTGTACAGCTGTAACAATGATTTGCTGTAACTATTGGTCTATTTTCTAAATCATTTACTGTAATATCAAATATAGTTTTATTTTTCCCTTTTATACCAAGACCTAGGGATAGATTAAAGTCACAATCATGGATAGTGCCATCATAATCAACTGACAAAGTCGACCTGCACATAACTTCTTCGATAACTTCATCATTAAAAGAATTGTATAAGCGATTCATATACCTATCAAGATTGCGAGATTTATCTAACCATTTTCCAAAATTTCCTATAGGTGAATTTGTAATTGCAAATAAATCATTAAATATTATGCCATAATCTTCTTTTAGTTTTACCCTGTATACTTGCTCTAACTCTTCCTCTGATTGGGGAATCATGGCACCAGAAGGATTATAAACTAGGTTTAGATTTAAATAAGGGTCTTTTCCATAACCCAATTCATTTAATATTTTTAAAATTCTTATAGAATCCTCAAAAACTCCTAGGCCCCTTACCTTGTCAGTTTTTTCTCTCTCATAAAAAGGCAAACTTGCTATTATATCCAACTTATGATTTCTTAAAAACTGAGGAATATCCTTATAATCTTCTTTGTTATAAATAGTAAGATTTGATCTAATCATTACATTTTTATTTAATTTGCTAGCTTCTTCTACCAGATACTTAAAAACCCCACTCATTTCTGGAGCCCCACCTGTGATATCTACCGTACTAAAGTTATAAGATTTTAGAAGCTCTACACATTTTTTGGCCACATCCACACTCATATCTTCTCTTCGATTTGGATTACAGGAAAGATGGCAATGTTTACATGAGAGATTGCAAGTTCTGGTTATATTTAATTGTAGGATATCAATTTTGTTTTTAGTCTTAAGCTTATAACCTACCCTATCGTCAAATTTTGAAACAGTTTGATTTACTTTTTTAAAATAATCCACTTAAAATTCCAAATCATCTATGATATTTTTCATTTGAACACTAGTTACAAGAGTAATACCTGCCTGCATAGCACTTGCTACGTGAACTGCTTCCATCATTTCTTCTTTACTAAGACCTAAGTCTAAACATTTTGTAGTATAGGCATCTATACAATATGGGCATTTTTCTGCATGAGCTACTGCAAGGGCTATTAGAGCTTTTGTTCTTACAGAAAGTTTGCCCTCAGCCATAACATTTGAATAATAATTTAAGAAATCGTCCCAATGGTCTTTATGCAATTCGGCTAGATCACCGCTATTGAATTTATCTAAATCAGATTTGTTAAAATATTCACTCATTTTAATCTCCTTATATTTTATTAATATACTATGTATTAAATATAATTATACAATATGTGAAAAGGTTTGGCTAACTTATAAACCTTAAAAGTTTATAAAACAAAGGGTCTTAGTAAATTAAACTAAGACCTCTAAATATCAATTGCTTTTATATTTTCATTTATATAATCTTCTTCAAAAATATTTAAGTAAGTATCCATATATTCATCAAGGCCAGCATCTTTTGTAGTTGCCATTAGTTCCATTTCTATACCAAAATAGTTTATGTTTTCTTCTAGTACATTAAAACCATTTTTGATATAAAAAGCCTTTCTTCTATTTCTTAGGGCAAAGTCATCTGCATCTTTAAATCTTGTACTTTCAATTTCGATAATCAAATCTTCGTACTTTACTTTGAATAGTTTTAAAGCTTCGCTACCCATCCCCTGGCCTCTATATTTTGGATCTATCGCAAGATATGAAAGTAAATGAATATTTTTATTTAAATAAATTACAGCCATACCGACTTTATTTTCATCTTTACTTAATATTAAAATATCTATCAAATTTTGCTCAAAAAAACCATATAAAATATTTTCATCAATTCGTTCATCTTCGGGAAATGATGATTGATATAGTTTTTCAAAATATTCTTTATCTTCTTGTGTTTTTACTTGTTTTAATTTCACTGTACCCTCAAATTAAAATTTATAGTTTTCAATAAATTCTAAATCAGATTCGTTTAAGGAATATTTACTTTGATCTGTAATTATTTCTGGACCATCTTCATGGATTATTAATTGATGCTCAAATTGACAAACATTTGACCCATCTTTTGTTTTTGCCACCCAGCCATTATCTTCAAGTTCCATAGGCCAGTTTCCACTTGCAATCATTGGTTCGATTGTAAATACCATTCCTGCTTGAATTCGCGGTCCACGATGAGCCTTACCGTAGTGTGGAACTTGTGGATCTTCGTGCATTTCCTTGCCTATACCATGTCCTATAAAATCACGGATAACTGAAAAATCATTTTCTACTTCTGCATATTCCTGTATAGCATGCCCAATATCACCTATTCTATTTCCAACTTTTGCTTCTTTTATCGCTCTATTTAATGAATCTAATGTCACATCCATTAGTTTTTGATCTCGTTCTGATAATTTGCCGATTGCATATGACCAACAAGAATCAGCTAAACCTCCATTATATTCGATAACATTATCAATAGAAACTATATCTCCTTCTTTAAGGACATAGTCGCCAGGAAAACCGTGGCATATTTCATCATTAACAGAGATACAGAGCGTATATGGAAATCCACCATAGCCTAACTGAGCTGGTATTGCCTTTTTATGCTCTACTATAAATTTATTTGCAAAGTCATCAAGCTCTTTTGTTGTCATACCTTCTTTAATAACTTTTTTAATAGCAAGATGGGTTTGGCAAAGAATTTCTGCAGCTTCTCTCATCTTTTCAAAATTATTTTCTGTATATAATCTAATCATATTTACCTTTCAATTAAAATAAAGCGACTAAAAGCCGCCCTATCATTATATTTTCTTTGTTGCTATATAAGTGTATTTGTCAGATGAAATTTGTGGGCTTAATTCCCATCCACTTGTCATTGCAAGGGATTTTCCAAGTTCATCTATATAATACATTATTATACCAGCATCGATTAGATTTACATCTCCCTTAAAGTTTTCTATATATAGATTGATTTCATCATCTACAATTACAAATCTCCAAGGTTGTTCGTTATGAGTTGATGGTGCAAATTTTGCATAGTCAAAGATGTCATTTAATCCTCTTTGTTCTAGGTCTTCATCTGTTGCTTGTGTATCAAAATCACCAAGGAAAACTAAATCTTCTGTTGGTTTTCTATCATCATATCTTTGTTGGTGCACTCCATCATCTAGTGGATATCCAACAGCCAATAGTAGATTTACATCTCCATCAGTGAAGTTAAAGGCAGATTGTTTTACAGTTGCATCTACATCATTTACTGTAATCCAGCAAGATCCAAGACCAATTTCGTTAAGTTTTGTGATGATCTCTTCCATACCATAAGCACCTTTTACAATAGATGCAGGATTTGTATTAAGCGCATTTAGCGCAATGTATGCAGGAGCTTTAATCATGATTCCCCTATAACCTGCCACTCCTTTAAGAGCATTAAATACAGATTCTCCATCTGTATTTACTAAAAAAGAAAGATCATCTTTACCAAGTTTTTCTGCCTCAGCATCCACGATTTCATAAATTTTTTTAGTTGTATTTTCATCTAATTGTATGTCTTTATAATCTCTAGTTGAAGTTCTAGATTTCAAAAAATTTGTTGTAAGCATTGTTACCCCCATTTATGTATTCTAATACAATTTTACCATATTTTAATAAATTTTTATATGGTATGATAATTATATGAAACTTACAGAAAAACAAATTCAAGCTGCAAATCATATAAATGGTCCATGTTTAGTTCTTGCAGTGCCTGGAGCTGGCAAAACAACCATGCTTTTAGAGCGAATAAAAATATTAGAAAAGCAAGTAGATCCAGCAAAAATTTTATCACTCACCTTTTCTAGAACCCAAGCTTATGATATGAAAATGCGATTTGAATTAGAAAATGATACAAAATCAAATTTTATGACCATACACGCCTTTTGCTATTTGATCATTAGAAATTATTATAAAAAATCAAATAGAGAACTTAAGATATTAGAAAGTGATGATAGCTATAATAAGTACAATCTTATCCAGAAAATTTATTTTGATATCAATGGCAAGTTGATGTCACCAGAAGATTTGCGAAACTTTTTTACAGATATTGGTTACATGAGAAATAGTTTGTCAGATATCACTTATCTAAAAAATTCTCAAATAAAAAATATTGAGAAAATATATTTTGCCTACGAGAACTTCAAAAAAGAAAATTCCTACATAGATTTTGATGATATGCAGACCATTGCATTAAGTTTATTAAACGAGCATCCAAACTTACTAAAATCTGTAAAAAATAAATACAAATATATCCAGCTAGATGAAGGTCAAGATACATCTATCTTACAATTTAAAATCATAGAAAAAATAATTTATCCAGAAAATAATCTAATGGTAGTTGCAGATGATGATCAATCCATATATTCATTTAGGGCTGCAGAACCAAACTATTTATTAAATTTTAAATCCACATTTCCAAATGCAAGAATAATCACCATGGATGAAAACCACAGATCACAGGCTAACATAGTTAATGTAGCAAATGATTTTATAAGACAAAATCAAAATAGATATGAAAAAAACTTATTTACAAATAAGAAAGCTACAAATAAAGTTCATAAAAATTATGCAAAAGATAGCAAAGATGCTTTTACTTATATACAAAAAAATATTGAAGATGGAAAAACAAATGCAATTCTTTTTAGAAATAATATCTCATCACTTAATTTAGTAAGTTTTTTAATGGATAAAAATATAGATTTTGCAGTTAACAATGGATCCACCGATTTTTTTGATTCTAAAATTTTAAGAGATATGATAAATATTATTAATTTTTCTAACGATTTTAATAATGTTGAACTTTTTACAGAAATATATTATATGGTAAAGACATACCTGACCCGCGAAGAAGTTGAAAAATTAGAATTAAAACCTAAAAATTATTCAGTTTTCGATTATCTTCATGAGTATATAAATGAAGAAAAAGCCTATGAACTTTTAAGAAAAGAAAAAGAATTTAAAAATTTGCAAACAAAGACATTGGATAAGCAAATTGCATATATCTACAATACCATGGGCTATAGAGATTATATAAAAATGTTTTCTAATAAATATTATGAAGTTGTGTTAAATAAGGATTTGTATATAGAAAGTATAATTAATTTTACCAAAGACTTAAATAATTTAGATGAATTTTATAGCAAAATAGAAGATTTTGAAAAAATCTTAAATAGGCGCAGCAAATCAAACATTATCCTTTCCACCATCCACAAATCAAAGGGTCTTGAGTATGATAATGTGTTTGTAGTAGATTTAGTCAAAGGTGAATTTCCTATGATTTTTGATTATAAAGACAAATTAGATCGACTAGAAGAAGAACGCAGGATGTTTTATGTTGCTATGACTAGGGCTCGCGACAATCTCCACCTTATTTCTTTAAAATATCGTAATAATCATAAGGCCTATCCTTCCGAATTTTATAATTTTATTACAAATAAATAATTTGGGTATAAATAAAATGAACATGAAACTTTGTGTTTTAAAGGAGAATATAATGAAAAAAGTAGCAATACTAATTGAAAATAAATATGAAGAACCAGAACTAATTTATCCATATTGGAGACTTAAAGAAGATTACGAAGTTGTACTTGTTGGTACAGAAGCTAATACAGAATATGTTGAAAAAGCTGGTGGATATAAAATGAAATCAGATATCGCAAGTTCTGATGCAAAAGCAAGCGACTTTGACGCAGTATATATTCCAGGTGGTTTCTCACCAGATGCTATGAGACAATCAGAAGATACAGTAAATTTTGTAAAAGAAATGCATGAAGCTGGAAAACTAATTGGTGCAATTTGCCACGGGCCATGGGTATTAGCAGAAGCAGATATCCTAGATGGAGTAAAAGCAACATCAGTAAAAACTATAAGCACAGACATTAAAAATGCTGGTGCAAACTGGGTTGATGAAGAAACTGTTGTAGATAATAACATTGTTACAGCAAGAACTCCAGAAGACCTACCAGTTCACCTTACAAGATTTGTAGAAGAACTTGGAAAATAATATAAAAATTTAGCCCTCCTGGGGCTTTTTTATTTGCTAAATTTCTCTTTCAAATATAATTTTGTAGTAGTTTATCATAAATAAACCTGCTTTTTTTTGGGAACAACTAAAACTTGGACCAATCTCCAACCATCCTTAGCATGATTCACTATTGCTTTTTCTACTTGCTCCATATTATTATCTTGACTTTCTTTTAATCCATTACTGAGTATAACTTTTTCAAACTTATACTCAAACATAAGGCCTCCTAGCTAGTTTTTATGTTATAATATTATCATGAAAAGAAATCACAATCTAGATAAGTGGCGTGGATTTACTATTATATCCATGGTGCTTTTTCATTTAATCTATAATATAAATTATTTTTGGCAAATTGATTGGTATGATGGGACTATTTTCAATAAATTTTGGCAATTATCAATTGCTTGTTCGTTTTTTATCATATCAGGCATTACATCCAATTTTCTTACTCCAGAAAGAAATATAAAACGTGGAATAAAAACATCTTTGATTGGCTTTGCAATTACAGTTATTACCTACATTGCAGCGCCTAGTCAGTTTATACTTTGGGGAGTATTAAATGGACTTGGTGCTTCTATGATTATAACGGGTCTTATCCAATATTTTACAGATATTTCACTAAAATGGGCCATAGTTTTTTTATTGCTGTTTGTAACTAGCTACAAAGTTCCAAGAGGGATTCTTTATGAAAACCAAGTTTTTAAAAATTTTTATGATCTAAATTTTTTCTATTTAGGTTTTCCCTCAAATGACTTTCATTCTACAGATTATTTCCCAATTATACCTTGGGTATTTATCTACATTTTTGGTTTTTACTGGGGCAAGTCTTTAAAAAACAAAAATTTTTATGGTAAATATGGCAAGGATAGTACATTAGCAAAAATTGGTAGATACGCTATGCCAATTTATCTAGCCCACCAAATAATCTTATATCCTCTTGTAACTTTGATTTATAATTTTGCAAAATAAAACTAGGAGCTTATTACTCCTAGTTTTTTATTTTACAGTTAATGTGTATTCTTCTTCTATTATTGGATTTAACAATAATATTTCTTTTACAGCCTTTAAAGTTTGATCTTTTGCTTCTTTTAATAAGCCTTTATCAATGGCTTTTTTTTCTACTTTTGCTTCTTCTTCTTTTCTAAAATTTGAGTAGTCTTCTAATTCTAAGGGATTAAATATAGAATTTTTCTCATCATAAAACATAACACTATCTTCATCTATGTCATGGCTAAGTATTTTTGTTTTCGGCAATGTGACACTTATAGATTTTGCCTCTTGATTAATATTTACCTTTGCCTGATCAAGGTCGACCCCTGCATGAATTTCTCCTTCGTAAGTATACAAGAATCTTTTTGTGGTAAATGGTATGGTCATACCATGAAATTGTTGACTATTTTCAAATGAGGCTATATTTTTATAATGATATTTTAAAGTAGTAAGCTCTTTTGCTTCCTTTAAGGCTGATTCTACAGTTTCTGAACTTATTTTTGTGTCTTCTTCTACATTAAAGATACTTTTTGCAGTAAAAAAAGTTAACAATATAAGGCTAGCTACTATAATAGCGCTAATAAGCCCTTGTTTAAATTTACTTTTATTTTTATTCATTTTAATTCCTTTGTTTATTATTTTATAATATTATACTGCATATATTAATAAAATGTAGGCAGGATTTAAAATAATAAATTATATTGTTCTAGTACCACCTGTTATACCAAAAACTTGACCAGATACATATGAGCTATCGTTTGATGCTAAGTATACATAAAGAGCTCCTAGTTCTGCTGGCTGGCCAGATCTTCCTAAAGGTGTTTCTTGACCAAAGTTTTCTATATCGTGATTTCCATCATCTAATTGAAGAGGTGTCCAAATTGGTCCTGGCGCAACAGTATTTGCACGGATTCCTTTTGATGTGAAATAATCAGCTAGACCTTTTGTAAATGTAAGTACTGCTCCATTACTTGTTGCATAATCTAACAATTGTACAGATGGTTCAAAAGCTTGCATAGAAGAGGTTGTTACAATAGTTGCACCTGCTTCAAGATATTTTTCAGCAGCTTTTACTGTTTCAAACATGGAAATAATATTGACATTCATAGTATCTCTAACTTGCTTCATTGACAATTCTTCTAAGGATTCAGAAACTATTTGTTGAGCTGAATTAAGAACTAAGATATCAAGATATTCAAAGGCTTCAATTGTTTTTTCTACAAGATTAGCTCCAGTACCTTCTTCTCTAAGATCTGCTGGGATAATTAATGCTTTTCTTCCTTCTGCTTCTACTAATTCTTTTACTTCCTTTGCATCAGCTTCTTCAGCTGGGAAATATTGTATGGCAACATTTGCACCTTCCCTAGCGAAAGCTATGGCTGCTGCACGACCTATACCAGAATCTCCCCCAGTTATTAGGGCATTTCTTCCCACAAGCTTACCATGACCAACATAAGATTTTTCGCCGTGGTCTGGTTTATATGTCATTTCAGCTTCCAAAGCTGGTGTGTCTTGTTCCGCTTCCTTATATCCTTGGGTATGATATAGGGTTCTTGGATCTTTTAAATATTTATTTTTCATTTTTGCATCCTTTCTTATCCTTTATGTATATTTACCCAAGTTTTTTTATAAAAAAACTAAGTTTATTTAAACTTAGTTTTGGCGTAATATATTGGTTTTTGACGATCTCTCCATTTTCTTTCGTATTCTGTGACTATGGATTTTTCTTCTGGTAAATCAAAATTTGATTCTAAGACTTCCATTCCAAAATCCTCATAATATTTTAATGAATCTTCAAAAAATGATAAGTCATCTGTTTTTTGCTCGATGATACCATTTGATTTTATTATTTTTTCGTATCTTTCGAGAAATCTTGGATGGCTTAAGCGTCTCTTATGGTGTTTTGTTTTAGGCCATGGGGTAGAAAAATTGATATAAATGTAGTCTATTTCGTTTTCATCAAAGGTATCAGTTAATTCTTCTGCATAATCAACTAAGCCAATGACATTTGTAAGTTCTTGTTCAATTATTTTTCTACTTGCAATTACAAAAGCATTTGTATTCATCTCTAGTGCAATAAAATTTATATTAGGATTAGCTTTTGCTTTTTCTATGATAAAGTCTCCCTTACCTGCCCCTATTTCTAGGTGGATTGGATTATCATTAGCAAAAATTTCGTGCCACTTACCTTTCATATCTCTTGGATAAAAAAACACCCTATCATTTTCTTTCATTTCTGGTATAGCATTTGGTTTAAATCTTAATCTCATATTATCCTCACAAAAAATGGCAAGCCTTGCTCCATCGAGCTATTTGCCTGTAGTGTAAATTATTTTACTTTTTTTCTACTTTTATCAATCATATAACCTATGATAAATCCAATAATAGCAGGAACTATCCAACCAAAACCTAATTCAAATCCAGGTAGATATCTTTGAGCTATGCTTAGGATACTTGTTATAAAAGTACTTTTCGATAAGCTTTCTGGTAAATTTACCAATAAGTCAAAGAATGCCGCTAAAGCTGTAAATGCTAAAGTCCACTTATAGATTATTTCTTTTTTGCCAGTTTTTATTGAGATCATCGATAAAAATATAATGGCAATTGAAAGTGGATATAAGAACATCAATACTGGTAATGATAGCGAAATAATCCTACTAAGTCCAAGGTTTGCTATTAAAAACGAAACTATGGAAAAAATTATGCAATATTGCTTATAAGATATCTTAAATGAAAGCACCTCGCTAAACATCTCAGAGCATGCAGAAATTAGTCCAATAGCTGTTTTTAAGCAAGCTATAAAAACAATCAAACTTAAAAGAATGTGCCCAGCTGATCCTAAATAATGACTAGCAATTTTTGCAAGTATTATCGCTCCATTTTCTCCACCATCCATGATGTGAGCTGAAGCTGAACCTAAAAAAGCAAGAGATGTATAGACAACCCCCATGCCAACTAAACAAACCAAACCAGCCTTTAAGGTTTCTCGTCCAATATCAACTGGATTCTTTACTCCTAAATCTTTAATAGCAGATATAATTAAAACTGCAAAAGCAAGGGAAGCTGGTGCATCCAAGGTATTATAGCCATCAATAATACCAACTGTAAAAGGACTATTTTGATACTTATCAATAGGTTCTACACTTGCTAGAGGACCCATAGGCTTTACTAGTCCCAATATAGCAATTATTGCTAATAAGATTAAGAATATTGGAGTCATGTATTTTCCAATAGTATCTATTAAATCACCCTCTTTTACCGCAAAATAAAAGGCAATTAGGAAAAATACTAAGGAGAATACCAATAAAACTACAGCATCATTAGCTCCAAAGATCTCCTTAAAGGCAACTTCATAAGAAACGGTCGCCGTACGAGGGATTGCAAAACCAGGCCCTATTGTCAAATATAGCAAAATAGTGAAAAAATACGCAAAAAAATTGCCAGCAGGTTTTGCTGAATCAAACAAAGATTGGCTATCACTAAGACCAGTAGCAACTATACCTAGTATTGGTAGCCCCACACCCGATATCAAAAATCCAATGGTAACTGGTGTGAGATTAAATCCTGATCTTTGTCCTAATTCTAGTGGGAAAATAAGGTTTCCTGCTCCAAAATATAGGCCAAATAAAAGTGAGCCTACTAGTAAAACTTCTTTAAAACTTAATTTATTTTTCATAATTTATCCTTCCTTTATCTGGATAATTATATCAATAAAACTTAAATTTTACTACACAATAAATATTAAAAAGGGTGTATTTTTTTCTCTATTAGTTTTCCAATTTTTGAAAATCCATCTAGCTCTATATCAGTAAATCTATTTTTTATTGGACTATCTAAATCAAGAACTCCATATACTTTGTCTTGGTAAAAAAGTGGTATAACAAGCTCGCTTTCTGATGCACTATCGCAAGCTATATGATCAGCAAAATCGTGCACATCATCTACCTTTGTAATCTCTTCATCCCTAAAAGCTTTAGCACAAACTCCCTTATCTAAAGCTAATCTTGTACAAGCAGGCAGGCCTTGAAAAGGACCTAATACCAATTCATTTTCTTTTAAAAAATAAAATCCAGCCCAATTTAGATTTTTTACACTTGCCATTATAAAACTAGAAATATTACTCATTAGTGCAAGGCTATCAAGCTCATCATCCAATTGTATTTTTATAAAATTTATTAGTTCATCCATACGTTCTTGATCCGATAATTTATCCAATCCTTTTAGTTCAAAGCTCATTTTTCTCTCTTTCCATTACTTAACTTATCTATCAACTTTTCATTCTCTCTAATGGTATTATCAATTACTTGATCTAAAAAATTATCAAAAGCCTCTTGGCCATATGAGTCGACCAAATAGGTTTTTAAATCGTGAATCAGTTCATAATTATTGATACCATTTGGATTTTCAGTGACTATTACATCATGTGTTATGGCCACATTATTTTTTTCATCAGCAGTATCCCTTATTTTTGTATCAACTATTTCAAATTCTGCCCTTTGATACCTGATTTTTACCGGACTATCATCTTGCATAAGAAAAACTTTGAGATTATCATTTATTTTTAATTCCCTATCAGAAGAATATGTCTTTATAAGCCCCATTATTTTTTCTGCAGTATTTTTATTATAAAAAAATTTATTTAAAGCTTCCTTATCATCTGTTATAAGCTCTGATAAATCCTTGGTTGTTGTATCAAGTGTTTTAATTCTCTCAGATACAATCTCTGTTTTATTTTGCTTTTGTCTTAAGGGCAAGGTTTCCACAAAATAGTATAAAATTAATAATACAATAAGATAAACAATATATCTTTTAGTCTTATTTTCTATTTTAAATTTCATAGACTTTCTATATATTTTTTGACATCTGGTCCTACGAAAATTTCTCCATCATCTGTAAAAAGGATTGGTCTTTTTACAAGCATGCCATCAGTTGCAAGCAATTCATAAGCTTCATCATTGCTCATTTGTGTCAATTTATCTTTGATATTATTCTCCCTATAAATTTTACCTGATGTATTAAAAAATCTTTTGATTGGTAGCTGTGTTTTCTCATGCCATTGTTTTAGCTCACTTGCACTTGGGTTTTCTTCTTTAATGTCTCTATAATCATAAGAAATATTTTTTTCTTCAAGCATTTTTTCCACACCCTTGCAGGTTGTACATTTTTTATAGCAAATTATTTTCATGTTTTCCTCCTCAAAAAAGATAAGTATATGATATCATCATACCCTTATGATCTAAATTCTTTCTATTGAGTAGTTGGTAATTTCTACTGGATAATTATTTTCTATTCTTTTTAGCAAGTTTTCTAGGATTTCCTTTGCCTTATAATTTTGATTTGAGATAGTCACAAATCCTAGGTGGGCAAAATTTTTAATATCATTTTCTGAAATCTCAGCTGATGATATTTTTAAAGTATTTCTTGCATAATCAATAATTGACTTTACTACTTTTCTCTTATCCTTTAGGCTAAAGCTATCATAAATCTTAATTTCTATATCTAAAAGATAAATATACATCAATCTTCCTCCTTTTTTGTAAGGACTTTCTTCACAGAATTATAAAAAACCAGGCAAAGTTAGGGCTGGTAAAGCGTCTCCTATAAATAAAACATGTCTAGCAATTCACAGTTATACCAAACTAATCTCTAATCCATTTTAAAGTTGGACTTTCTGTTGTATGATTAATAGCATATATGTCTCCATCTGTTGTAGTAATTGACTTTTTGACTTCTAGATTTTTCTCATAAGCTTATTAAAGTTTGGAGCGTATTCTGAAATTAAATACTCTAGTGGTATCAAAAGACCATGGCTAACGCATTCCACTTCTTCGGCAGTATTTAGAATGCATGGTCCATTAGCATATAATATCAGCGATTTAGCCAATCTTTCAGCTCTTTAACTCAAGTCGGATCAAGGTGTATCCTGCTGATATAGTAAATGCAAGGTTTACCAAGGTTCCCACAACTGTATAAATAAACGAAAAATATATCAAAGATAATTAATCAAATCCCCAAGTTTTTGATAAAAATATTCTTATATCTAAGCTATAAACATATACAAATTTAAATTTTTTAATAAATATATATACGAATTATAGGTTTACAGCTATATTTTCATATAGTCTTTATCGATTTTATCCTTAATTTTCCAGGAAATTTTTCCATAATTTGATAGACTACCATAATTTGACATGGCTCTTTTATTGCCACAATTGATTATCTGTAGATACTTTTTTTGGGGTTTGTAATTTATAAAATCATTATCTCCATTTATAAGTTTTAGCAAATTTTGGTAAAGTATAGGTGCTTCGCGTATAGCATATACACCTGCTTTTGGCATAGTAGGGTATTCTTTTATACTTGCTGCATCCCCCATAGCCAACACATTTTTATCAGCAAATAGTTTATTATTTACTGCAAGATAATTATTATTAAAAGTCATGAATCCATCAAAATTAATATCTGGTCCGCAAAAACCTGTTGTAATAAAAGCAAAGTCAAAATCATATATATCATCATTAGTATGGATCTTCTTGTCTTTTATCAGATTAACTCTCTGGCCTGTGATAATTTTAATAGACTTAGTATCTAAAAGCTTTTTTAACTTATTTTTCGTACTCTTATTAAAATTTTCTAATATATCCTTTGTGGTCATGATAGAAATTTCTGCTTCAGGAAAGGCTGCCCTGAAGGCAAGGGCAAGCTCCACCCCAGAGGCCCCCGCTCCAATAAAACTAATTTTTAGTCTTGGATTTTTTCTGTACATTTCACTTACCCTATCTTTTGCATCTATAACATTTTTAATAGGTTTTACCATACATACATCTTCAGATTTTATTGAAAAATTAATATTTGAAAGTGATCCTAGATTTATTGATAAAAAGTCATACGGATATTCACCCTTACTCGTAATAACTTTTTGATTAGCTTTATCTATGGCTATAATCTTTTCTTCAATATATCGAACATTTGCCATTTTAGAGAGTTTTGCTACATCAAATGATATATCTTGCTCAGTATATATCCCCTCGATGAAACCAGCAAGCATGCCAGAGTAATATTGTTTTTTAAAATCTGTAATCAGTAATATTTCACAGTCAAGTAACGGATTTCTAATCAAATTTTTAAGAACATTTATATGCCCATGGCCTCCGCCAGCTAATATAATTCTCTTCATAATCTCCCACCTTAATTATTATATAAACATTATACTAGACTTATACATTTAATAATTATTAATTTTTTTAAATCTTCATACTAAAATATTTGACAAACAAAATTAAGCCCCTATAATGAACTTAGAAATAAAAACGTTGATGAGAAAAGTAGCTTTGCTAAGACCTACCCAGAGAGGCTAAGTTTGGTGAGATTAGTCTAGGGATAACAAAGCGAAAATGGCCTCTAAGTTGATTATCCGAATTTTTAAGATAATCCGTGTGCGCACGTTACAGCGATAGGGTATAAATTTGTACCTGATGAGTTATTAATTGTGAAATTGATATAAAATTAAGGTGGTAACACGAGTGACCTCGTCCTTTATAAGGACGGGGTCTTTTTTTATAAAGATTTTGCATTTAGCGTTTTATTTCTAAAAAATTTTAATAAAGGAGCTAATTATGAGCGAAAGATTTTTAACAGTAGGATCGTTACTAAGAGAAGAAGAGTTATTAAAATACAAAAACGAAATAGAACACAGAGATGACATCACTTATCCATTTTACAATGACATTGAAGGCTATAAGGAAGCTGAGGATAATGCTGTAAAAAAAGTAGTAGATGCTCAAATTGAGCATGGCTTGCCACAAATAACTGATGGAGAATATTCAAAATCTCTATGGCATCTTGACTTTGTCTGGGGTCTACATGGGGTAAAAAGATTTATCGATGAAAGTGGATATTTCTTCAGAGAAAAAGACAATGAAGAAAAATACGAAACCAGAAAAGATATAGGAATAAAATTAACAGATAAACTTAATGGTAAAAATCATCCATTTATTGATGACTTTAAAAGACTAAAAGAGCTTGCCGGCGATAAAAAAGTCAAACAATGTATTCCTTCCCCATCACACATTTATGGTGAGCTATCTCTATTTGGAAGACTAGATGATGGCTATTATGCTAGAAAAATTGACGAATTTGAAGAAGACCTTAAAACATCATACAAAGAATTTTTAGATGAATATAAAAACGCTGGCGGTGAAATTATCCAATTTGATGATTGCTTGTGGGAATTATTTTCAGAAGATAATGAGGATTCACCATTTTCAGAAGATTCTACACAAGCAGAAAAGAAAGAACTAGCATTAAAATTTATAAACATTAACAATGATATAATCGCCTATGCCCATAATCTAGGACTAAAGGTTTATACCCACAATTGCAGGGGAAATTATGACTCTAGATCTATGAGTGATGGCTCCTATGAGTCCATAGCAGATTTATTCTTAGAAAAGCAAAACTATGATAGGTTTTACCTAGAATGGGATGATGAAAGAGCAGGATCTATAAATGCCTTAAACGCTTTTAAAAATAAGGATAATGAAGTAGTTTTAGGGTTACTTTCCAGTAAGACAAATACCCTAGATGATGAAAAAAGAGTAAAAGAACTTTTAGAAAAAGCTAGTCAAATCATCGACAAAGATAGACTTTATCTCTCCCATCAATGTGGTTTTGCATCTTGTGATGGAGGTAATGAACTAACCATAGATGAGCAATGGCAAAAAATTGACCAAGGACAAAAAATCGCCGAAGAATTTTGGGGATAAAAAAAGTGTAAGGAATCTTCCTTACACTTTCTAATAATTAATATAGACGGTGCTCTTCGCCCCTATCCCATACTGGTTCTTCTATACCTTCATCAAGTTGTTTTTGATAGTCTTTTAAAACTACTTTTACATCCTTAAATAATAAGAATAAGCATATTACGTTAATAAACACTACTATACCAACAAATACGTCGATGAATCCCCATACTATGTCTAGATCCATTTGTGTAGCAACTAAGAACATGATAAAGGCAATTATTCTATAAATCCAAAGTGGCCATTTATAATTTTTGCCAAAGATTAAAAGGATGTTGCTCTCACCATAGAATAAGTCAGCAATTAAGGTTGTAAATCCAAATAAGGCCATTGAGAAGAATACTAGCCATCTACCTATTTGGCCAAATTGAGATTGGAAAGCATCTTGTACTAGTAAGATACCATCGTGACCATTACCAGCTACCCCTGTTAATAGAATGGCAAATGCAGATAATGAACAAATAATAATTGTTGTTACAAAAGTACCAAACATAGCTAGGAAACCTTGTTCAGCTGGGTGTTTTACATCTGCTGATGCGTGCATGATACCAGCTATACCGTTTCCAGCATCATTTGAGAATAATCCACGAGCAACCCCATGTCTAAATGCTTCTGTAATAGTATGTCCTGCTAGACCACCTACTATAGCTTCTGGTTTGAAAGCTCCTCTAAAAATTAAGCCAAACATAGCAGGTACTTCTTTAATGTTAGTTATAATAATAAATAAAACTGCTAAGATATAAAGACCTGCCATAAAAGGAACAACATTTGATGAGAACTCTGTTAGTCTTTTTACTCCTCCAAATGTAATTACAGCTGCTGCAATAGTTACAATTATTCCAGGCCAGATAGGATTTGCATTAACAACCCCTGTAAAGGCTTGACCAATAGAGTTTGATTGCATAAATGCAATACACAAACCTACACCTAAAATATAGAAAAATGCAGTGAGAATAGCAAAACCACGAGATTTTAGTCCATATCGTACATAGTAAGCAGGACCTCCCCTGTATGTACCATCTTCAAGCTTTACTCTGTATAATTGACCTAAAACGGTTTCTGCAAAGGTTATTACCATTCCTAAAAGAGCAGTAATCCACATCCAGAAAATTGCTCCAGGACCACCCCAAACGATAGCAGTAGCTACCCCAACAAGAGATCCAGTACCTACCTGGCCTCCAACTGCAGTTGCAAGAGCTGCAAAACCACTGATGTTATCACCAGATTTTAAGTTTTTCTTCAAAACTCTATTAATGTTACCAGCATATTTGAATTGTGGGAAGCCTAGTCTTAGGGAATAGTAAAGACCAACAGCCAATAATATGTACCCGATAACGTTATCCCACATCCAATTGGCAACGCCGATTATATTTTCCATATAACCCTCCTTTATAAAACTATTTCTTGTGCACAAATACCCCTCCATTATATATAATCTATCAAAAAAATACAAGTCATAAATTAATTTACAAATCAAATTACTATTTTATTTCAAATACAATATTACTTTGTCTAATTAATAAACTATTTAGCTATATTTTTATGGCAAATTTTAAACTTTCTATTTTGCAGCTATAAAGGGTATATTGATAAACATATACTTAATTAAATACTTAAGAGTATAAGGCAATCCACCCTACAAGAATTAAAATTTTGATTTTTTATGCCATAGTTAATGATTAATTAGCCATATATTTGTCATTGTAAAATCAATCCCAAATATAATTTAATATAAGGAGAAAAAATGCAAGTAAATTTTAATAATCACAAAAAAACAAATTTAATAAAATTTGCCTACAAAAATGAAAATAATAATCCATTTTTTAAAGCAAATGCAGGAGAAATTTTAGCAAATCCAAGCGAAAATTTTATATTATTAGGACTTGGAGAAAAGTAAAAGTTAAATCAAGGGTATTTCAAAAAGCAATTTATGATTTAACGAAAAAAGCTATAAAACTTGACTTAAATGAACTTAGCTTTGAAAAAGAAAATATAGATATAGAAAATGAAGAATTTTTAAGCCAAGTAATAGAAGCAGTAAGCCTTGGCTCATATAATTTTGATCACTACAAAGAAGAAAAATGCGGCAAGATAGAATATATTAATTTTACAAAAGATCTAGATGACAAAATTCAAATGCTATTGAACAACAACTAACAGTCCTAGATGCCCAAGCCTTTGCTCGTGACCTTGTAAACCTACGCTCAAATGACATTTATCCAGAAACCCTTGCACAACATGTAAAAGAAAGATTTGCTGATAAGAATGTAAATGTAAAAGTTTATGATGAGGAGCAAATCCGCGAACTAGGACTTACAGCATACTTGGAAGTAGCAAAGGGATCAGACAATCCACCAAGATTTATAGTAATAGAATATCTAAATGAACCTCAAGAACAAAAACCACTAGTATTTGTCGGAAAAGGCATCACCTATGACTCAGGTGGATATTCTATAAAACCATCCGATGGCATGAAAACAATGAATGCAGACATGGGTGGCGCTGGAACAGTAATCGGTGCAATCGATGCCATTTCATCAAACGAACTAAAAGTAAATGTTGTAGCATTTTGTGAAAACTCTATTTCAGGCAGATCCTACAAACCAGGAGATATTATAAAAGCAAGAAATGGATTAACCATAGAAGTAGATAACACAGATGCAGAAGGAAGAATAACCCTTGCAGATGCAGTAAACTACGGAGTGACAGAATACGACCCAGAATTTATAATAGACCTTGCAACCCTAACAGGAGCATGCTTAGTAGCCCTTGCAGAAACCTATACAGGAGCTGTTACAAATAACCAAGAAACTTTTGAAAAACTCCTAGCAGCAGCCAAAGTATCAAACGAAAGAATCTGGCAATTACCAAATGATGACACAATCAGAAAATACAACGAATCTGAAGTAGCAGATGTCAAAAACTCAGGCGGCAGACTGGGTGGCACAATAACAGCCGGACAATTTATAGAGAACTTCATAGAAGAAAAACCATGGGTCCACCTAGACATAGCAGGCACGGCCTACCTATCAAAACCACAGGGTTTGTATGAAAAAGGTGCAACTGGTGTCCATGTCAGAACCCTTTGTAACTTAGCAAAAAAATATAGCAAGTAAATACAAACATAGAAAAAGCTACCATTTATGAGCTGAACCCATAAACACGGAATAACTTAATAATATTTTAAGCGGAATGTA
>NZ_JAEUYX010000022.1 GCF_016798225.1 Anaerococcus sp. mt242
GGTCGGGGGTCCGGGGAAGGGCCAAAGGGGTCTCCGCAACCCCTACGGCCCTGCTCCCCGGGAACGAAGCTTTTTCGTAAATAAAATATTATTTCTATTACTAAATAAAAATTTTTTAAAGAATTTTTCAAAAAAATTCCCCAACATCAAAAGCATTAGGGAAATAAAAACAATTTTTATATTTAATTTTTTTCTTTAATTTGTTCCATCAATATATTTCTCACGCAGTCTAAGAGCAGAAGGACAAACTGCTATACCACCTTCTCCAGTTTCACGAAGGCCTGATGGTAGACTATCTCCTACTCTCTTCATTGCATCTACTGCTTCATCAAATGTTACAAATACTTTTACTCCAGCCATTGCCATATCAGCACTTGCAAGAGCATTCATAACTCCATTTGCATTTCTAATATTGCATGGGAATTCTACCATCCCACCTATTGGGTCACAGATAAGACCCATTACATTTAGCAAGGCACATATTGCTGCGTTTTCTTGGGTCTTTATGTCATATCCTCTTAAATAGCAAACTGCTGCTGCAGCCATAGCTGATGCTGATCCTGTTTCTGCTTGACATCCTCCTTCTGCCCCAGCAAATGTTGCATTATCAAAGATTACTTGGCCCATTTGAGTTGCTACAAGCATAGCTTCTTTTAATTTTTGATCATCATAGCCATATTTGTGATACATTATCATAAGTGTTGCTGGCAAAATCCCTGATGATCCTGCAGTTGGAGCTGCAACAATTTGACCCATGGCTGCATTTACTTCGCTTGTAGAAAGGGCCATTGCCATTGCTTTTGCTGCTGTATCTCCCAAAACTGTATCTCCACCTAGGAAATAATCATTCATTACTTTTGCATTCCCACCTGTCATGCCTGTTACTGAAACTACTGGTACTTCTAGGGCTGCATGTGATGAGTTTTTCATAACATCTAGGGTTCTTTGGAGTCTGTCAAAGATTTCTTCTTCACTTCTTCCTGTATTTTCTATCTCATCTTTGATTGAAAGTTCCCAAAGACTTGCATTTTCTTTTTCACATCTTTCTTTTAATAATTCAAATTTAGTGATCATATTTTAATCCTAATCTATATATTTAATAAAGGTAAAGTCTTTACCATTTCTAATTGTTTCAAGGGCTTCTTCATTTAGTGGCTCATCTAGTTGACAAACTAGCATTACATCATCGCCATCTTTTATTGTTTTCATTTCGTGGATATTATAACCGTCGCTATAAAGAATATTTGAAACAAAGGCTATAATTCCTTTTTGCTCTCCATAGGCCATAAATAGGGTTGGTCTTTGGGCATAATATTCTATAGGGTTTCCATAAATTTTATTTATTACGATAGCTCCCCCACCTATTGATGATCCTTGAATATCAATTGGAGTTCTGCCATCAGGATATTTAAATACCATTCTAACAGTATTTGGGTGAACTTCTCCTAGGTCTGTTTCTATAAATTTATAGCCAACTCCTGCTTCATCAGCATATTCAAAGGCATTTATAATCCTATCATCTTCTGGTCCATAGCCTAAAACTCCACCAACTAGGGCTCTGTTTGTACCATGTCCCTTATAAGTTTTGGCAAATGATCCATGTAAATAAAATTCTACTTCATTAAAACCTGGATCTACCATTTTTCTTGCTACATTTGCAATTTTTGCAGCTCCTGCTGTGTGCGAAGAGCTTGGGCCTACCATAACTGGCCCTATAATATCAAATATTGAAGCATTTACTGCCATAATTACTCCTTATCTTTTTTAACAATATAAGCTAGCACAATTATATTATGCTAGCTTGATTTAATTTTTGCAAAGGTTATCCCTTTTTTTATTTTGGATTTTTTATAACTGGGATTGGTTTCCAATTTTTGTTTTTTAATATTATCTTATTATAAACTTTATCAACTGCGTTTGCTATAGCCACATCCCCAGAAATATTTGCTGCTGTTCCAAATGAGTCTTGGGTTAGGTAAAGAGATATTAGTAGCCCTGCCATAGCTGATTCTGGTGCTATACCTACCATTGGTAAAAATGGTAAGGCACTCATTACTGCTCCACCTGGTGCTCCTGGTGCTGCAACCATTGCTACACCTAAGGTTGCAATTAGTGAAAGCATTAAGCCAAATGAGTGTGGCAAGTTATACATGTAAAGAATAGTAAACACACATCCTGTAATGGTTATCATAGATCCTGGCATGTGAACTGTTGCCCCAAGTGGTACAACAAAGTCTGCTATTTCTCTACTTACTCCATTATTTGCCGCACATTGTAAGTTTACTGGGATTGTTGCTGCTGAAGACTGAGTACCAACTGCTGTTACATAGCCTTTAACTTCATTTTTTAGCATAGCAAATGGATTTTTACCTGTGTATGACCCTGAGATGATAAACATAAAGGTAACGTAAATCAAGTGTAGGATGATTATACAGATAAATATCTTCCAGAATATTCCTAAAACAGCTTTTACTGATCCTAAATAGCTCATTTCTGCAAAGTTACCAAATATAAAAAATGGTAAAATTGGTATAATTGCTATTTCTAAAACTTTTACAATAATTGCGTTAAACTCAGATACCGCCTTATATAAAACATCTCCACTATTATTTCTCTTTAACCAAGAAATAGAGATCCCCATCATAAAAGCAAATATTAGCGCGCTTGTTACATCAAAAAATGGTGTAAGTGGCACTGTAAAATATGGTTCTAGCTTATCTGAATTTGAAGATACTATTGCATCTATTTGGTCACTACTAATAAATTTTGGAAAAACATTACTTGCCATTATGTAAGATAGACTACCTGCAACAAGTGTTGATAGGTAGGAAATTAAAACTGTTATAGCTAGTAACTTCCCAGCTCCCTCACCCAAATCAGAAATCCCCTTGGTAACAAAGGCTAAAATCATCAATGGAATAATAAAGGATAAAAGTGAACCAAAAATCTTTGAAAACGTAACTGCTACTCTAATAACACTAACTGGTAGGCTGGCTCCCGCAAAAACACCTAGAGCAATTGCAATAAGTAATTTTGGTATAAGCCCAATACTTTTGATACGTCCCATAAATCTCTCCTAAAAAAATATATTTAATATAAGCTCCTTATATTAAATATATAATATCACTTTTTCGTGCAAAAGGAAATACGTTTTCAAAGTTTTTTTATCTTATCATAAATCTAAGTATTTTCCAAATATTTTTTCATTTTTTAACATTAATGTAATATTATGATAATTTTACACCAAAGGAAATCACAAAAAAACTACTGGGTTAACCAGTAGTTTCATTTCTTATAAAATTAAGTTATTATTTGCAAGTACCACCTTTTTGGTATCTTTCTTCAATTACATCCCAGTTTACAACTTTCCACCATTCTTCTAGGTATTTTGGTCTAGCGTTTTGATAGTCTAGGTAGTAAGCGTGTTCCCAAACATCATTGCCTAGGATACCTTGTTTACCTTCAAGAATTGGGTTATCTTGGTTTTTTGTAGAAATGATTTCTAATTCTCCATTATTTAGTACTAACCATGCCCATCCTGAACCGAATTGTCCTTTTCCTGCTGCTTCAAATTCTTTTTTGAATTCTTCAAATGAACCAAATTTCTTATCGATGGCTTCTTTTAATTCACCAACAGGCTCGCTTGATCCGCCTGGTTTCATTGTATTCCAGAATAGGTTGTGATTTAGTACTCCACCAAGGTTGTTGATAAGTTTTTGTTTTTTATCAGCATCATCTGTAATATCATCGATTGCTTTTAATAGGCATTTTGGACATTTCTTTTCTTCATATCCTGTTCCTTCTAAAAGTTCATTTGCTGTGTCTACATAAGTCTTATGATGTTTATCGTGGTGGAATGTCATTGTTTCTTTTGATATAACTGGCTCTAGGGCGTCATATTCATAAGGTAATTCCATTAATTCTAACATAAAATCCCTCCTAATGGGTTATTTTCATTTTTTAGTTCAGATATTTGCCAACTTATTTTTATTATACCCAATAATGATTATTGTTATCAACTTTATTTGTAAAATAAAAAAGCACCCTATTTGGATGCTTTTGATGACTCTATGGCCTTTTTTATATTTTCTTTTAATTTTGCTTGTTGATCTTTTGAAACTAGGGTTCCTTCGATTGGATCACCTATTATGTTTCCGTTTTTATCAACTACGATTGTTGTTGGATAGACAAAGATGCCTTCTAGATATTCTTTCATATCTCCCTCATAGTCTACTGCAAGGGCCTTATAAGTTGGCTTTTTATCTTTTATAATTCTCTCATAGGCTTCTTTGGTGGACTCATCGTAGTTAACATCTGTACACATTGAAACAAAATCTACCCCATCTTCTTTTTTAAGTTCATCTGCCAAATCATTTACTTCATCCATTTCTTCAATACATGCTGAACACCCTGTAAACCAAAGGTTTATTACAGTTGCATCATTTTTTGCAATATCCTCATTGCTATATGGATTTCCGTCTTGGTCTTTTGCTGTAAAGTTTGGAAGAGTTTTTTTATCTGCCATTTTTGTTGGGTCTGTTTCTTCCATAGTCATGTCTTTATCAGATTCATCGTTAGCTTCTTTAGACTCATCTTTTGTGTCTGTTTTGTTAGCTTCTGGCATTTCTTTTTCGTCTGCATTTTGATCTTTATTTTCAGCAGGCATTTCAGTTTTTGTTTCATTTTTCGTTTTTTCATCACTTGCTTGCTGACTATTGTTTTGGCAAGCTGCTAGGGCAAGCCCCAGCAAGATAATAGTATAAATATTATTTGCTTTTCTCATTTTCGCTCCTTTGTATAAAAGAGGAAGATATGGCTTTTGTCGGACAAGCTTTTGTACATTCATGACACCTAATGCACTCTAAGTGTGCATCATTTTTTCTTATATCTACATCCATTTTGCAAACTTTTGCGCATTTCCCGCAGTCGATACATTTATTTTTATTAACATCCATTTGATAAAATGAATATTTATTGAAGAATGAATAAAATGCACCAAGTGGGCAAATCCACTTACAAAATGGTCTGTAAAATAAAATCGATAATATTATTGTCGCAACAAGTATCCCAAGCTTTAAGTTGAAGAGATTTCCTAAAGCTAGCCTTAATGAAGGAGATTTAATAGCAAGGGGAATGGCTCCCTCTATTATTCCTTGTGGGCAGATATATTTGCAAAAATAGGGAGGAATTACTTCATATCTGCCGCGCATCACAAAAGATAAGGCTATTATCAGGGAAAATAATATTATATATTTTATATATCTTAGGGGTTTTAACTTTTTTGTGGAGAGTTTTTTGCTAGGTATTTTATGTAGTAAATCTTGGAACCATCCCATGGGACAGAAGAAACCACAGATGAGACGTCCGACCATTACTCCAAAAAATGCCATCATGCCAAAAACGTAATATGAAAACTTATATTTTTTTGACCCCATGACTGCTTGCAAAGATCCTATTGGACATGATCCTGCAGCTCCTGGACAGGAATAACAATTAAGTCCTGGAAAGCATAATTTTTTTGTGCTTCCGCTGTAAATTTTGCCCTTAAAAAAATTTGGTATATGAAAATTGTAAGCCAAGGCGGTGAGGGCTTGGATAGTATTGCGTTTGATATTTTTTATCTTATCCAATGCCTATACACTCCAAACACAGGTTTATTGCCTTGGTAAATACACTATTTACTTCACCCCTATAAGCTCCATATACCACAAAGCTTATAGAGATCATTAGTAACAATTTGCTAATTATTTTTTTGTCCTTTTCTATCATATCTTTACCTCGTAAATAATGATAGCAAATAAAATGTTAATTTTGTGTTAAGAATGAAATAATAAATTTACTTCCTGATGGTATATTGTCTAAAACCTTGATTTCAGCACCAAGTGAATCCACGATTTGTTTTGAAAGTGCAAGCCCTATACCAAAACCTTCGCCCGATCTAGAATTGTCTGCCTGGTAAAAAAGATCAAAAATTCTTTCTTTTTGCTCATCAGTCATACCGATGCCAGTATCTGCAATTTCAATTATTGTGCGATTTTTTTCCTTTTTTGTGATTATATCTATAGATCCATATTCCTTGTTATATTTGATAGAATTTTCAATAATGTTAAATAATAGTCTTTGAAGAAGGGCATCATCAGTTTGAATACACAAGTCTTCATCTTTAATAAAGTTCACATTTAAATTTTTGCTGGCAATCCTATCTTCTAGGTCAAATAATATTTCCTCAATTAATGTTCCCAGACAAACCTTTGTAATATTTAATTCTTGGTTTTTTGAAAACATCAAAACAGATTCGATTAAGCTTTTTAATTTTTCAACATTTTGATCGATTTTTTCGATAAATATAGCTTCTTCTGGGCTAATATTTTTTCTCTTGTAAACATCGACTTGAGCTTTCATAACTGCAACTGGGGTGCGCAGCTCATGGGCGACATTTGCAGAAAAATCTTTTTGCTTTCTGTAGTCCTTATAGATTCTTGCCATTAATTGGTTAAAGTTTTTTGAAAGATCAACAATTTCGCTAGATCCATCTTCTATAAGTAATTTCTCAGAAAAAGTTTCTGGTTTATTTATATCTATTTTTGCAATATTTTTTTGCAACTTTTTAAGTGGCTCTAAAATTTTTGAAATAATAAGTGCAAATATTAATGACCCAATTATGATGACAATGCCAGTCACTACAATTGTGTAAATTCTAAAGTCTGCAGTTGATTGCAAGTGAGCATTATTTACAGTTACCACCACTGAATTGCTGTAAGATGGCATATATTTTTCAATTTGTCTTAGCATTTCTTCAGTCATTTGGATTTGCTTTTGATTGATCATGTAGTTTGTAATGCTAATCATGGATATAAAAATAATTACAACCGCAGTGATTAGCTTAAAAACTATGGATTTGTAAACTTTATCAGCTTTCATAAATCCTATAACCCTTGCCAATTACATTTTGAATTTTATTCTCACCGCTTAATTCCTTAATTTTCTTCCTTAATGATGACATATGAACGCGAACAGAGTTTGAAAAACTATCGGCATTGGAGTCCCAAACATGGTCAATTAGCTCTTCACTAGATACAAATCTTTCCTTATTTAAAAATAGATATTCCAAAATTCCAGTCTCTTTTTGGGTCAGATTTATTTTTTGATCATCAACAAAGGCCTCACGAGTGGCTGTATCAAATTTCATATTTCCAGCTTCAAGTATTGTTGATTCTGTCACCGACTTGCGGCGCAAAAGTGCACGCATACGAGCATCAAGCTCTTTTAAATCAAAAGGTTTTACCATATAATCATTGGCTCCAAAATCTAAACCCTTGACCCTATCGTCAATATCAGATCTTGCAGTCAGCATAATGATATTTACTTCTTGGTTAAATTTTCTAATTTCATCAAGGACTTCAAAACCATCTTTTTTTGGCAAATTTATATCAAGGATTACAATATCATAATTTTCTATATAGGCCATTTCTATAGCTTCTTCGCCATTTGTAGCCTTATCAACAGCATAACCATACATAGTTAGACCTTCTTCTAGTAAATTTATTAAATCTAAATCGTCTTCTACGACTAAAACACGCATAATTACCTCCATTTTACTATGATTATAGCATAAGACTGGGTTAATTTTGGGTAAAGAATATTAATAAATTTTTTTAATAAAAAAGACCAGCAAGCGCTAGTCCCTATAGCAATTTTATCCAAAATAAAATGCTAATGTCATTGGAAAACTTATCTTACAAATCAATCTCTACATAAGCCCTAAAACCACGTGATGAGTAGTAAGAGTCTGCTCCGTTGTGGGAGGTAAAAGTCCTTTTGTATCTCTTTTGGCAAAACAAAGCTCCACCTAAGTCTCTTATTCCTTTATCAGTTAATATCCAAGATGAGCTCTTTAAATCAAAGTCCCAGTTTTCTTGTAAAGCATAGTATTGATCTTCATTTAAGACTTTTATGCCCATTTTTGAAGCTTCTTCAATTACTGAAGACTCAGGAGCATTTTTTTTACGATTTATTCGCGCTTCTTTATCATAACAAAGGCTGCGGCGGCCTTTCGGAGATTCGCTTGCAAAATCTAAAAATACAGGCCCATCAAAAATTTTACTTTCAAAGACATCGATTTCTCCTCCAGTTCCTTCAATGTCACGAACTGTTTTTAACAATTTTTTATCAATTTCTAGCTTATTTTGAATGTCATCCCACTTTATATTTGGATGACGGTCTTTGTTTTTTTCAAATCTTTCTTTTAATTTTAAAATTAAATCTTCCAAAATTTCCACCTTTAAATCAACAATCACTTTTTTCAGGCAAATACTTCCAATACTTTTTTGGCATATTGGCTTGCATTAATTTTTCATTCTTTCGCTCATCTATGCCAATAGCATCATAAAAGCCTCGCCAGGCATCCTTAAAAATTGCTTCTTTTTCGCTATCTACTGCATTCATTTCCAAGATTTCTACTTCATCATATTGTCCATACTCACAAAGACTTGCTTTTTTGCGGTTTTTATCATAAATTACAAACTTTTCAGCTGGCATTCTTTTTAAAAAATGCTGGGTGATGTGGAGCAAAACATCATTTTCTGGAGTAATTTCTGCTAAAAGATAATTATTCTGTATTTCTCTAAATCTTGTAAATCCTTTGTAAGCATGGACTTCATGGTTGAAATTGTGGACTATTCTGTTAAATAGAACTGCAGATTTTTTTGCAGATCCTAGATAAGAATTTCCATAAATTAGGCAAGATTTTATGGTCACCGCAATTATTTCTTCTTTCTTAGGGTGAATAGATTTAAAAACCCTAAAGCAATCAGCAAAAAATTCCTCGCCAATATTTTCTCTGATACTTGTAATTACTCGTTCAGCTTTTACTAAATCAGTTTTTATTATCTCACTTTCCAAAAAATTAACCTGCTCACTTTCAGTTTTTATCTCGCAGCTACCTATTTGACTATATTTTTCAAATATAACTGAAAAAAGCCCGTCCAGGGTCCCATCGTAATAATAAATCATCTTATCCCACATCAAACATTGAAAGTTGCTGGTAATTCTTTGTATCTGCTGCACTCATCAAAACTTTTAGGTCATTTTTATCCCTGAATTTTAGCCCCCTATAAACTCCATTTACCAAAATAAAATGTTTGGCTCTTTTTGTTGAAATTTTAAGGGCCCTTAGGCTATCATAAGTTAGTTTTCTAAATTGTCTGGCCTCGATGATGCGGTTTGCATAAGTCCTACCAAATCCAGGTACCTTCATCAACTCAAAATATGAAGCCGTATTTATCTCAATCGGAAATTTTTCGATATTATTTATGGCCCAATTGCTCTTTGGATCTATTGATAAATCAAAGTTTGCATCATTGCTAGAAAGCAAGTCATCAGCCTTAAACCTATAGCCACGCATCAAAAAATCTGCCTGATAAAGCCTGTGTTCTCTTAAAAGTGGAGCTTTGTCAATGCCTTGAGTAAATTTTGATTTTACAACTGGTACAAATCCTGAATAATATACACGTTTTAAGGCATAATTATTGTATAATTTCTCACTGGTTTTTATAATCTCAAGGTCAGATTCACGGCCTGCACCAATTATCATTTGTGTTGTTTGACCTGCTGGCAAAAATTTTGGAGTGTGAGCAAATTTCTTTCTATCTTCCCCATAAACCATCATTTCATTTTTTACATTACCCATAGGCCTTGTTATATCTGCGATTTTTTTCTCAGGAGCTAATAGTGAAAGGGCTTTTTGACTAGGTAGTTCAATATTTATAGACATCCTATCAACCAAAAGCCCCATCTTTTTGACCAAGTCTTGGCTAGCTCCAGGTATAGCCTTCATATGAATATATCCATTAAAATTGTATTTATATCGCAAAATCTCTGCAACTTTAACCAATCTTTCCATGGTATAATCTGGATTTTTTATTATCCCAGAGGATAAAAATAGTCCCTCGATGTAATTTCTGCGATAAAAATTCATAGTAAGATTAGCCACTTCCTCAGGACTAAAAGTTGCCCTCAAAGTGTCATTTTCCCTACGATTTATGCAATATTCGCAATTATATATGCAAGCATTGGTCATAAGGATTTTTAAAAGTGAAATACACCTTCCATCTTCAGAATAAGAATGGCATATCCCACCCATTGACCCATTGCCAAGGCCATTATTTTTATTTTTCCTATTAGATCCGCTCGATGAACAAGAAACATCATACTTAGCCGCATCCGCAAGAATCTCTAATTTTTCTCTAATATCCATAGTAATTCCTCAAACCATTTTCACTAATGGAATTTCTCGTGTGTTAAGATTAATTATACTTTTTAAGTCACTTATTGTCCACAAGCTATTTTATATATATTTATAAATAATTTTATATCTAATCTCTCGTGAAATTTCAAAGGTAAAAATCACCTCATAAATAGAGCATCTTTAGCAATTATAAAGCTATAAAATAATACATTAACAAAATAATAACAATTTTATAATTCTTTGCAATTGTTGATAATATAGCCATTTAATATTTACTTTATAGCAAAAAATGGTAAAATAAATCAAGGAGGATACGCATGAAAATTAAAACTTTAAATAAAACTCTACTTGCTGCTTTTATGGTAATTAGCCTTGCTGCATGTACAAATACAGATTCACCAAAAACTAGCGTTGCTGAAAATCAAGAAGTTAGCGAAAGTAATTCTGATGTCATCGATGAGTCTATAAAAGAAAATAGTCAAGATAATAAGCCAGCGGAAGTTAATAAAGTAGCAGAAAAACCTGAGGAAAACTCTGAAAACAAAGATTCTAAATCTGAAAATAAAGAACAAAAACAAACAACAATTGATGTAAAAAAACAAGATAATAAAGAAAATACAAAAGATAACAACGCTGAGCCTGCTAAAGAAAAGGACAGCAAGGAAAATCAATCACAATCTAACAATGACATCAAATACGAAGACCGTAATGGTATGTTTGTATCAAGTCTTGTTTCTTCTCAAGGTGGAGCTCGTGATGAACAAATGGGTCTTGCTAACATTTCAAATATAAAAATTGATGGTGAAACATTAACAACTGAAGGAACAATTGACTACCTAGTAGATCCTAATAGCTACGACAATGCAGAAGAATACAGCCAAGGCGCTTATAATTTCAAAATAAATAGCGATACTACTTTCCAAGCGGTTAGTGGCATGGCAGAACCAGAATATTTTACAGCAGATGAATTTGTAGAATATTATAAAGGCGTAAAAGATTCAGGATTAGGTTTAAAAGTAGAAGTTAAAAACGGTGTGGTTACAACAGTAACTATTGCTTCATAATAAAAAAAGAGTAAATCTTAAATTAGATTTACTCTTTTAGTTTGCAACAATCACAGATAATCCCATTTCAAAACCCGCCCTAATTGCAAGATTAATAGACCTTGTATGAGAAAATTGTGTTGTATATATAAGAGAGATATCGGGATATTCATTTCTTATAATATCAGCCATGCAATTTAGCAAATCACTTGCTAAGTTATTATATATTGGCTTGTTATCAAACTTTTCGATTCCAACTTCCCATAAATATTTTGAATTCTCACTAGCTCCAGCTATACAAATTAGTTTTTGATGATCAAAATAAGCTAATATTAACTTTTGATCACAAACTCCATTTTCATAGCTTAAGGCAAAATCACTCACTCCCTCATATTTATTGAAGTCTTCTTCCTTTATCCTAGAAAAAGAAAATTGTGATTCTATTTTCTTAAATCCCCTAGATGGTACAAAAACAGGACTCATATTTTGAAGTGACATATTATAATTTTTTACAATTTTTTGTAACTCAATTAAGTTGGGCACTTCCATAAACCAAGCTGCTGGATAATTAGAATACTTATTTTTTAATTCATCTAATAGCTCTCTATTAGATGAACGCACTAATAAAGAGTCTCCCACACAATTTATGGCAAGCTTAGCCCTATTAAGATATAAAAAATTATCATCAAAGTCATTAAAAACAAAATGATTTTTCCCATTGAGAAGAATCTCTATCTTATCGGAAAAATCATATGAGAGCTGCTTTGCTAAATTTAAGTCCATAGTATCTCCCTAATTTTTTATTTATTTAATTCCAAAACTTGGCTTTCTGGCATATCGTATTCATAATTCCATGGATCTTTTGATTCTGCAAATCTTATAAATATTGAAATGATTGCAAAGCCTGCTAGTAAATATTGGTAAAATAAGTAAGGCATAATATCTACTGGTGCTAGTAATCCTTCAGTAAATTTAGCTGCCACAAGTAATTGGATTCCATAAGGAATTATCCCTTGGCCAACACAAGAAAATATATCTAATAGTGAAGCTGCTCTTCTAGGGTCTACCTTATAATCATTTGAAAGTCTTTTTGCAATTGGTCCTGCTATTACAATTGATACTGTGTTGTTTGCAATGGCAATGTCCATTAAAAATACTATTAGGCAAATACCAATTTCTGCAGTTTTTTTGTTTTTTACAAAGGATAATATTTTGTCGTTAACAAAGTCTAATCCTCCTTCTTTATTTACCATATAAGACAGCCCTCCTATCATCATTGATAGTAGGAAAATTTCGTTCATTGATGCAAAACCTTCATAAATTAGTTTTGAAAGGGCTATAATATCAAATCCATTTTGAAAGAGCATAATTAAGCTTGAAAATAAAATACCGCTGGTTAATACAACAAATACATTAACGCCGATTAAGGCTGTAATTAATACCAATAAATATGGTAGTACTTTTATTATTTCTACAGGACCTGTTGGGATAGGAACAGTTGAGTCCGGTCTACCCAATGCTATAAATAATATTATAGAAATAATGGCAGCCGGTAAGGCTATTTTTAAATTCATCCTAAATTTATCTTTCATGCTTACATTTTGAGTTTTTGTAGAGGCTATGGTGGTATCAGAAATAATTGATAGGTTATCTCCAAACATTGATCCACTAACAAGGGCTGCAAGACTCATTGCACTATTTAATCCTGCTCCTTGAGCTAAACCTATGGTTACTGTTGTTAGTGATGATACTGTTCCAACTGATGTACCTGTTGCAGTTGCCATAAAACCTGAAATCACAAAAATTCCTGCAATTATTAGACTAGGCGGTATAAATTTAAGACCTAAATTTACAACTGCATCTCGCCCACCACTTGCTTCTGCAACTGCTGAAAATGCACCTGCTAGCAGGTATATTAAACACATTGAAATAATATCTTCATTTCCACAACCTGCTATAAAATTTGCAAATTTTGTATTAAGGTCATCTTTAAACATTATAAAGGCTGCTATTACTGCAAGAAATGCTGCAACGGGAGCTGGCATTTGATAAAAGGCCATGTCAACACCTTGATTTTGTAAAATAATACCTGTTACAAAGTAAATTACTATAAATACCAAAAACGGTATTAAGGCATAGCCACCCGATTTTTTATTTTTAGACTTTACCATCTTTTCTCCTATTCATTAATTGCCTTAGGCATCTCGCCTAATTTGGCATCTTTGCCATATTTATTGATTGCATATATAAAAGCATCCAGATTTTCTATTGGTGTGCCAACTGGTGATCCACAACCTGTTGCTGCAATATATCCACTTTTTGCATCTGCAGCTTTTTTGATGCAGTCTTTTACAGATGCTATAACTTCATCAATGCTACCATTAAGCATTACTTCTACTGGTGGAATATTTCCTACAACTATTAGCTGATCTTCTATTTCCTCTTTACAATCTCTTAAATTTTCACAATTATCTACACTGAAAAAATCTATATCTAAATCTTTATAATATTGCCATTGTCTATTGGTATGTCCACAAATATGTAAGTTTGGCTTTACTTCATTTAGCTGATAGTAAAGATGTAATTGTTTTTTTAAATATGGAAGTGAAAATTCTTTTACCTGTTTTGGGCTTAAAATATCATCACATCCTACAGGGTCTACCACCATGACACTTGATGGGCCAAATTCATTTTTAAAAGCCTTAGCCCATGACATGTTTGCATTTATACAAAATTCTAAGAGTTCTTTTACCTTTTCTGGTTGCTTTCTTAAGTCCCTTAAAAGTTTCTCAATTGGTCTTATAGCTGCCGCTGTTGTAATAGGCCCTGGTATTTCTGTTTCTATGGACATATGAGGAAATCTTTCTTTTAGCTTACGCGCTCTTTCAAGTTTAGGAGCTAAAACTTCATTTGTATATGGATCTGGAATAGAAACTAAATCCATATCAAGCTCATCTTCCATTAGAAACTCTTCTATGTAATCTATGTCGTTTTCTGGGAAAATTAATTTTGATCCAAGGGCATGGCCCATAGTCCTTAAGCTTAATTCTTCTGTCAAACCAACTATTTTGTAATGATCATATTTGTACTGAATAATGTCTGATAATTTATCAATATCTTCCATATCTTTTATGGTATAGTTTAATTCATTTGCAATTATTCTATTAGTACTCATAATAGCAAATGGAATATGGTCTACTCTTTGCCCACTCAAATATGCTCCGATTCTTTCTGCCGAAGTCATATCAGGTTTATAATCTTTCATTTTTTCATAAAGTTCTTCTTTATCCATTTTTCCTCCTTTTACTGGTAAACTGTTTGTGGAATTTGACCTATTTTTGCATCCTTGCTGTATTTTCTAACTGCATATACAAAAGCATCTATATTTTCTTTTGGTGTACCAGCTGGTGTTCCGCATCCTGTTGCACAGATGTATCCACCTTTATTATCTGCACCCTTTTTTATACAAGTTTTTACAGCTTCTATGACATCATCTATACTGCCATTTCTCATTACCTCAACTGGTGGCACATTGCCCATTAAACTTAATTTATCCTGGATTTTTTCCTTACACTGGGCTAAATCATGGCAATTATCTACACTAAAAGATTCTATATCAAATTCTTTAAGATCTTCCCATTGTTTTTTGGTATGGCCACAAATATGTAAGTCTGGTTTTATTTCATTTAGCTTATAAAGATTTGATGTCAATTTCTTTAAATATGGGTAAGAAAATTCTTTTATTTGCTTTGGACTTAAAATATCATCGCAAGTTACCGGATCTGCAATCATTATTTTGACCGGTCCAAACTCTTTTTTAAAGGCCCTTGCCCAAGCCATATTGGCTTTTACACAAAAATCTAAAAGTTCTTTTACTCCCTCTGGATTTTTTCTTAAATCTCTTAACAATTTACTAATGGGTCTAATAGCAACTGCTGTAGACATAGGGCCTGCCACAAAAGTTGAAATAGGATGGTCTGGAAAGTGTTCTTTTAACTTTTTAGCATTTTCTAATTTCTTTTTTAAAAGCTCATTGCTATATGGATCTGGTATTTCCAACAAATCCATGTTAAGTTCATCTTCCATTAGATAATGATCTACATGATCTGTATCATTTTCGGGAAAAATCCCAGTAGATCCTAAAGCGTATCCCATAGCACGCAAATTTAGTCCTTCAGATATGCCATATATTTTGTATTCTTCAGTCCTTTTTTCAATTATTTTTATAAGATTATCGATATTTTCAGTTTCTTTTAGGCTATAGCCCATATTCATCCCATAAACAAGATCTAGGCTCATGATATTAAATGGCAAATGATCTACTTTTTCGCCATTAAAATAAGCCTTGGATCTTTCGGCAGATGTCATTTGAATTTCATAATTTGAAAGCTCATTTTTTAGTTTATTTTTATCCACAGACCCTCCTTAATATAATTTTCTAAAACTCTTCTCTCCACTTATATATTTTTCTAATTTTTTAATCAAAAGTAAGTATATGACAACATTTCCTATCATATGGTTAATATCAAAAGGAATCGAGCCTGCATAAAGAGCCATAAAGGAAAATTTATTACCACTTACTAAAAAAACCTGCATTAGCGTTATAATCAGACCATATAAAAATCCAGAAATCCCCAGAGCGCTTGCCTTGCTAATATTATTTTTTACAAGATTTACTTTATTAAACAAAAAATAATTAATTATTGCCAGTATCCCAAAGTCTAGTATTTGAAATAAAACCCAATAACCAAATCCTAGGTAAAAACTAGTTACAGTCATTGTTATAGCATTTACTATTAAAGATTCATCAAGTTTGCCATCTATGGCAAGGATTAAAATTATATCAGAAAGTATTTGAACATTGGGGATTAGGGAAAAATTTATTCTAGTAATAACGCATATTGCACAAAGACTAGCTAGCCTAGTTAATTTTTTGGTATCCATCTACATTTGTTCAAATCTAAATTCTATTTTGTCACCATCTTTTGGAACATAATCACCAATACCAACATCAGCCATTTCATCATTTACATAATACATCCAATATTGATTTTTATTTGCATCTTGGCTAATGCCTTCTAGCTCAGTCATCATTCCATCTTCAAATTTTGCTTTGTGATTGTTTTCCAGATATGATTGCAAACCATCTTTATCAAGATCAACATTTTCCTTTAAAATTTCCTTATCATTTACTTTGTCATAAAAAATAATTTCTACATTAGTAGTTTGAGGATTTTCAGCTATTTCTTCTTGGCTAGTTTCTGTTTTTGGCACTTCTTTATTAGCCTCATTATTACAAGATGTAAGAGTAAATGTTGTAAGTAAGGCAAAAACTAAAAAGTATTTTTTAAAATTTTTCATATTCTCTCCTAATTAAATTGCATTGCTTTTGCAAATGTTCTTTCGTAATTTTCTGTTGTGGATAGTTCTATATATTGGATTTTTCTTGATAGGATTTCCATTTGATTTATGATTTCATTGTTCATAAGTGCCATATAGGCTCCTATTAAGGATGAATTTCCTACATAAGTTATTAAATCACTTGCTTGTTTTGGCAGAATTCCCACTCCTGTTATATCTTCTTTTTTCAGATGACTACCAAAGCCACCTGCTATTATTACTGATTCTAGATCTGAGATTTCCATGTTTTCAGTCTTTAAAAGAGTTATAAATCCTGATAAGATTGCCCCTTTAGCAAGTTGCACTTGTCTTATATCTTTTTGACTTAGATAGATTTTTGAATTTTCATCTAGAATGATGATTCGACCTTTTTTCTCATCTTCTTTTATATATTTTTTTCTATAATCATTTTCTTCTAACTTGCTAGGGTCTACTATGCGTCCTCTTTTATTTACAAAATTATTTGCAAGCACCTCTGAAATCGCACTTAGTAAACCACTACCACAAAGGCCTTTTGCTTTTGTATCTCCTATGCTTTTTATGGAAATTTTTTCATTCTCTATTTTTACTCGCTCTACGGCTCCACTTTCTGCTCGCATCCCGCATTCTATATTCATCCCTTCTAGGGCTGGGCCTGCAGCTGTTGAGCAGCAATATAGTTTATCTTTAGTTTTTAAAACTATTTCGCCATTTGTACCTATATCTATAAAGAGAGTATTTTTTTTATTTTTTAAATCGGTTAGGTAAACTCCAGCAACTATATCGCTGCCCACAAAAGCAGACACATTGGCTAGGGTAAATATTTTTGCTTTTAAATTTATTCCTATGTCTTCGGCTAATATTTCCTGCGTTTTTACAAATGATGTTTTATAAGGATATTTTCCTAGTGTTCTTGCATCCTTGCCTAAAAACATATGAAGCATAGTAGTATTTGCGGCAACTATTATTTGCCTTATATTTTCTTTTTCCAGATTATTTTTTATGCAAATTTCATCTATCATTGCATTTATCTTTTGTATAATGATTTCTTGTAAATTTTTAATAGCATTTTCATTTTCAAATTCATATGTAATCCTAGTCATCACATCCAAACCATATTTACTTTGAGGATTGATTGCTGAAATTTTATCTAAAATATCTCCATTTTCTAAATTTATTAAATTAATTGCAATAGTTGTTGTTCCAATATCTAGGGCTATTCCAAGTCCTTTTCTTGTATTCATTTTAAATTCTGGAATTTGCCCTTGGTCTAGGACTTTTATATCTGAATTTATATTTGCTATTGATATTTTTATGTCAGTTTTAGGATAAGTAAGGCAAGCAAGCCTTATATTTTCTTTTATTTCTTCATCACTTAGCAAGTTTGCTTCTGACTTTGTTAAATGATTTATTTCTCCTTGCAAAACTTTTATCTTACACTTGCCACAAGTTCCTCTACCATTGCAAAAATTATTTATTTCTATATTATTTTCAACCAGGCTTTGTAGGATGCTTTTTTTACCGGCTTCTATTTTTATGCCAAGATTTACTATTTCTATTTGCATTTATTTTTCTAATAATTTTCTAGCAACTTTTACAGCTTCATTTGCATTTTCACTATAAGCATCTGCGCCAATATCTTTTGCAAAACTTTCTGAAACAGGTCCTCCACCTATCATTACCTTAAACTGATCGCGGATGCCTCTTTCATTTAAAATATCAATGACTTTTTTCATATTGCCCATAGTTGTTGTCATTAGGGTGGACATCATTATAAAATCTGCATCATTCGCAATTGCTTGGTCCACAAATTTTTCTACTGGCACATCTTTTCCCAGATCAATCATTTTATATCCATCGATCTCAAACATAAGTTTTACAAGATTTTTTCCTATATCATGGGTATCGCCCTCAACAACACCTATTACTGCTGTTGCTACATTATTTTCCTCATGAGTTTCTATTTTTTCTTTTAAAACTTCTATGCCGTTATACATTGCATCTGAGCAAATCAATAAGTCGGAAATGTAGTATTCTTCTTGTTCAAAAAGTTTTCCTACTTCATTCATTCCTTTGATAAGCCCATTAAAAATCGCTTCTTGTGGGTCATATCCTTCTGCTAGATATTCTCTACAAAGATCTGCTATTTCCTCATCTTCTTCCTCGATAACCATATTGGCCATTTTTTCAAAATATTCTTCTTTACTTGGCACTTAATCCTCCTTTAAAACTATTTTATTAACCTTATTGAATTCTTTATCTGAGAGATTTATACACCTGTCCCCCATAAAAACATATGGATTTTCAAACAGGATATCTATGTATTTTTTCTGATTCTCAAAGCCTAAAGGCACAAAACTTGCCTTAGCCAAATCTACTAGTACTAAGCTAGATTTGGGGCATAGATGTAGGGTGAATTTATATTCAGAAAACAATTTTTCAATATCTTTTAAGAAACTTATTAAAAAATCATCCACATAGTTAGCAACTTCGCGAGGTCCTAGAAGTTTAGGGTCTAGTATGCTTTCTGTAAAACTAAATACTTTAACACCTTTATCAAGAAGTTTTTTTATATATTCTATATATATTTCTCTAAGCTTATCATAAATCTTTTTTAAAGTGTCTCTGTCCTTTCTCATGGCTTTCATAACCTTTGTAGCACCCAAAAGATTATCCAAAACAGAAATAGGCCCTCTAATTTCGATTACGGTTTTATCTACTCCTAAAATTTCAAGAGCCTTTAGCATAGCCTTATATTCATCCTTATTGTAGTCCATATTTAAATTTACATCAGAAATTTTTTCATAAATAGGATAAGCAGTGCGTCCATTCTCAAAACTTACACCCAGGCAAAGAGGAATGATAGGAACTACCGGCAAGGAAATATATATTCCATCCTTGGCATAATCAGCCATAAGCTTAGGGTTGGTCAAAATCTCGTTATTATTAATAGGTCTTTCTGGATTATCAATACATTCATAAGAGCGAATCATTAAAACCTCCATTTCCTAAAAAAAAGTAAAAAACTTAAATTTAGACACAAAAAAATTAATGCTTATTATAGTGTAAGTGTTAAAGGCACGCCAAAAACAATCCAAAAAGGTGTACTTTTAGGCGAAACCTAACTTTTTGAACTATAATAATCATTAATTAGAATTTTTTTATAAACTTAAGTAAATAAGTGTACTTTCCAAAATGGATTATTTACATAAGCTTTCTACAATAACTTATCATATAAACATTTTTTTGTCAAACTAATCTAGGGATTGTAATTTTTTATACATAAGTTTTCATAAATTTACAAAGATTAATAAAGTTGCTATACATAGGCCGATTAAGGCCGATCAAAAAAGTTAAGGTGAAAAAAAGAAATTTCATAACCAATCTGTACAAAAAAAGAACTAGTCATTTGACTAGCTCTTAATCATTTAGCAACTTCCTACTCTACCGGGAGGTCACCCTCCGAGTACCATCGGCGTAGTTGGGCTTAACTTCTATGTTCGGTATACATAAACACCCGTTGATTTCGGGTGTTTATGCCGAAAATGAAGTGCGGTAGCACGGAAGAGCTTCTAAAAGAAGCGAGTTTTCGTGTCAAGTGTATTATGTAAATAAAAAGAACTGGTCATCTGACCAGCTCTTAAATTATTTGGCGATTTCTTACTCTACCGGGAGGTCACCCTCCGAGTACCATCAGCGTAATGAGGCTTAACTTCTGTGTTCGGTATGGGAACAGGTGTATCCCTCATGCCATCATCACCATATTATATTTTGAACCATATTAAATAGCCGCTCAGTTAAACTTGCCATCCTTTAGATACTTTATCTATAAGATTGGTTCGTAAGTGTCTACCAAGCTTAAGACTTTAGGTCTTAACCGTTGGGACACTCTGAACGAGGACCTACTATCAATTTGTCCTCAATCAGCCGGACGGGCTAATTGTAAATTGGGTTAGGTCTCTCAACAATATTTCCAGTCAAGATTAAAAGTTTAGTATCCATTAGCTTAATACATTA
>NZ_JAEUYX010000023.1 GCF_016798225.1 Anaerococcus sp. mt242
TAGGAAGTTGCTAAATGATTAAGAGCTAGTCAAATGACTAGTTCTTTTTTTGTACTTACAAAGCTACTATAATAGAACTAATAGTTTAGTTTATTCTATAGATTATGTATTTTAATGGTTACAATATTAAATTTTTGACACCTATAAAAATAATAATATTTGAAATATATCAATATATATCCTATAATAAAGCTATTAATGAAAGGAATATTTATGACTAGTTTTAAATATAAAATTGTGGGTGTGGGCTTAGCATTTTTTGTACTCTGTCCTGTAAATGTTTTTGCTGCTGAAGTTATAAAGTATGATGATTCTGATTTAGACCAAGTTTTTGTGGATAATGATATTGAATATGATAAAAAAGCAGTGGAAGATCGTAAAGCTGAGTTTTTGTCGAATCCTAATAAGACTGTAGCACCTGATTATGAGGTTGAAAAAGTAATAATTACTGAAGAAATTACTGAAGAAGATGGAGAAATTGAAAAAACTGTGACAACTGAAACACATTTGAAAGATAAAAATCCTGCTCCAATTTATTCTAAAACACCTGTGTATAAAAGAGTGGTGGATATATCCGAGCACCAAAACCCTTCTAATATCAATTATGATAAATTTGCCAGTGACATTGATGGGGCAATACTTAGATCTTCAATAACAGATGCTGAAACTTTAGATATACGTAATGACTATCAAGTAAATAAACATTATAATGAGCTAAATAATCGCAAGGTACCTATTGGATTTTACCACTATTCTCGTGCAGTAAATCCCACAGAAGCTATAAAAGAAGCTAACTTCGTATATCAATTTATAAAAAATAAAAATGTTTTATTGCCTGTTTATATAGACATAGAAGATAATAAAAGACAAGCAAAGGCTGACAAAGGCGCTATTTCTGAAACTGCTGAGGCCTTTGTAACATTTATGCAAGCAAGGGGTTATAAGAGTGGAATTTATTCATATCCTTGGTTTGCTGATAACTATTTGACTCGAGATGTAAAAAATAAATATGAATTTTGGATAGCAGATTATGATTCTAAAGACTTTACCTCTTACAATAAATCAGATTTTGCATCATGGCAGTTTACCAATCAAGCTAGGGTAGATGGATATAATGGAAATGTGGATATGAGTGTGCTTTATAAAGACTATCCATATATGAAAACTGGTATTTCTAAAAAGCCAATGAGTGCTTTAGTGGAGGAAATAATTGCTGGCAAATGGGGAGTTGGAGCTGAAAGGCAAAAAAGACTTGTCTATGCTGGGTATAATTATGATATAATTCAAAAAGCTGTCAATCAAAGATTGGCAAATGCATAAAAAGGAGAAAAATAATGGCTGAAATTAAATATGATATTGTTGAGACTCTTGGTGTACTTTCTGACAATGGGAAGGGATGGACCAAGGAATTAAATCTTGTAAGTTGGAACGAACGCGAGCCAAAGTTTGACATCCGTGATTGGAATGAAGATCATACAAGGATGAGAAAAGGCGTAACTCTTACAAATGAAGAAGCAGAAGTGCTTTTTAACGTATTAAGCGAAGAATTTGGAGAATAATAATTAGACCTTAAGAATTGATTTTCTTAAGGTTTTTTATTGTCTAAAGCTTTAAACATCAAGCTTTTGAAGTATATTTAAAAAAGGTGATATAATGATATATTTAGATAATGCAGCAACTGCAATAAAAAGAGAAGAAGTAATAAAATACATACTAGAGCACACAAAAGAATTTGACGGAAATCCAGAAAGCACCCATGCCATGGGGAGAAATGCTAAGAAAATTTTGGAAGATTCACGTAAAAAAATTGCTGATTCAATAGGAGCCAATCCTAAAAATGTCATATTTTTATCAGGGGCTACTGAAGCAAATAATACTGTAATCAATGCCTTTCGTAACAAGGAAATTATTACAAGTGCCATAGAACATGATTCGATTTTAAATAGTATTGGCAAAGAAAATGCTATTTTGCTCAAAGCGGATAAAAATGGGCAAATTTCTGTTGGTGATCTAAAAAGCAAAGTAAATGAGCATACAAAACTAGTTGCTATTATGTATGTAAATAACGAAACTGGGACAATCCAGCCGGTAAAAGAAGTTGGAGACTACTTAGCAGATAAAGATATATGGTTTCATATAGATGCGGTCCAAGCTTACGGTCATGTTGATATTAACGTGGATGAATTAAATTGTGATTCACTAGCAATATCAGGCCATAAAATCGGTGGACTTAATGGATTTGGTGCACTTTTCTTAAGAGAAAATATTGATTCTTTTATGAAGGGTGGAGAACAAGAGAAAAATCGTAGAGCAGGCACATCCTTTGTGGCTGGGGCTTACTCAATGGCAGCTTCTTTTCCAAAAATGCTTGCAGAACGTGATCATATAAAAAAACTTAAATCGTATTTTATAGGAAGATTAAAAGAAACAAATATAAATTTTGAAATTAATGGTGATATAGAAAAATCTTCTGCCCATATTTTAAATATTTATTTTCCTGACCAAAAGTCAGATTTCTTGCTTACATATTTAGATATGAATGGTATTTGTGTTTCTGCTGGATCTGCTTGTAGGGCGGGTAGCTTTTTACCAAGCCATGTGATTTCAAATATGTATGATGAAAATCGAGCAGAACATTCGGTAAGATTTTCCTTTGGTTATCAAAATACAAAAGAAGAAATAAATAAGGTTATAGAAGTTTTATCAAATTTATAGAGTCAGCCAATATGGCTGATTTTTTTGTGCCAATATTTAAGGAAGATTTAAGATTAGTTTAAGTTTAATCAAATGTTAGTATTTTATAATATCCATAAGGAGGAAGGGAAATGCTAACGATAAAAAACTTAAATAAAAAATTTGATAAAAAAATCATCTACGAAAACTTAGATTTAGAACTAAAAAAAGGAGAAATATTTGCCCTAATAGGCCCAAATGGTATTGGAAAAACTACCCTTATTCGTATGATGCTAGGACTTGATACAGATTATGAAGGGGAAATTGATAAGGGACAGAATAAAATTTCTTATAGTCCAGAGTCTCCAAATTTTCCAGAAATATTGACAGGTAAAGAATTCTTAGAGCTTATAAAATATCATCATGGATCAGATGATAATATTGATCAGTTAATGAAAAATGTTGGACTTGATCCGGATAATAAGGCTAAAATTATAAATTATTCAAAGGGTATGCTACAAAGATTAGCAGTAGCCCAATCATTAATTGGAAATCCCGACATAATTCTTTTGGATGAGCCATCAAGTGGTTTAGATTTTTTTGGGCAAATGGCCATGCAAGATTTAATAAAAGGCTTAAAGACTTCAGATAAGGCAATACTATTAAACTCTCATTTGCTCTACGATGTTGGAAAAATTGCAGATAGGGGAGTAATTATTATGGGTCCTAATAATTTTAAAGAATTTTCTAAAGAAGATTTTAAGGAAAAATCACTGGCTCAGATATTTTTAGACTTTGCAAAGGAGATTGGATATGAACCTCACTAAGTTACATATAAAGGAAAATTTAAGTAAATCTTCATTTATAATATTTGCCATAATAGGGTTATTAATCACATTTTTAGCTAGAGGAATGGAAGTTACTGCTCCAGGAGTAAATACTAGTGGAGATTTTGGAAAATATGGTGTCCAGTGGTCAATAATTAGCTTAATATCTGCTCTAGCTAGCGTAACACTAACCACTGGTAGTTTTAAAAAATATCTAAAAACTGACTTGCCAGATATATTAAAAGTGCATGGTCTAAGTTTAAATAGGCAAATTAATCAAATATTTAAGGCGGATGTAATTATAAGCATGGTGATGGGACTACTACTTTTAATAGGATTGCTTGTAAATATTATTATAGAAAGACCTAAGCTAAGTCTAATAGGATTTTTACTAGCTATTTTAATTTACCTTTTAACAATATTTGTTGTAAATTTGATAATGGGAATATTAAACCTAATATTTAATTCTGCGGCAGCATCATTGTTTGGAATATTTTTTGTAATTGTGGGTGCATTGAAAGGCATATTAACTTTTGTTTTGGAAATGCAAGGCGGACTATTTGCTGACATTTTGGTCAAAGTTTTATATATTTTCCCACCAATAAATGAATTTGGTAAAATTGCTCGCGATTTATTTTTAGGAGATTTTAATAATTTTGCATTAGTCGGTCAATGTTTGTTCTATGTTTGGATTTTGATTGGCTTATATTATCTAGTAAAGAGATGGAGGGTGGGAGATGAAAAATAAAATTATTTATTTTATTATTGGGCTAATATTAATTATATTTAATTACCAAAATCGTATTACAACTATTGATAATACTACCTTGCATTTGATTGAAGATGTAAATAATTATGATACAGAAAAATTATGGCCAGGATTTGAGAATAAGGACTATATGAAAGATATTAGGTATAATTCTAGCAAAGAGTTTAGGTATGATAAGGGAAATATTACTTTTAAAACTCCTGATCAACCAGTAGTGAGTATTGAAGCCTTAAAAGATGATAATGTTCCATTAATAAAAGCTGTTCCATTTGAAAAATTTAGAGACATTGCCGACCAAGCTGGTTCATCAAGTGCAAATGTAGAAGCAAAATATAAGTCAGTAATAATCCATGAATCATTCCACTGCTTTCAAATGGAACATGGACTAAGTGAAGTGGCAGATATTAGTGATAGAATTGATACAGAAGACCCAAATTATGAAAAATTTGCAGAAGTTTGTAAAAAATTAGATGAAGATGAGGTTTATAAAAGACTCTGGGAAGATGAATACAAGGCTTTACTATATTTATATGAAAATCATGATTCTAGCAAGTATAAAGAATCTAGGAGTAAACGATTTTCTTATGTGAAATCCAATTTTCCTGATGAATTTGATTATTTTAATAAACTGGTAACTTATAAAGAATTTATAGAAGGTAGTGCCAGATTTGTAGAGGAAAAATATATGGTAGACCTTTTAAATGACCCATATATCAATTATGAAGATAGGATTTTTTATAGTATTGATACCTCTCTTTATTCAGAAGGGTCATTAAAGGCAAAGATACTTGATAAATATTATCCACAATGGAAAGAAAATATAGATTTTTCTAGGGATAATAATTTTGATAAGATGTTTAAAAAAGGAAATATTTTGTGAATGAAAAAATTTTAGTAGTTGATGATAATGATGAGATACGCAACATAGTAACTCTTTATCTAAAAAATAGTAATTTTGAAATATATGAGGCAAGTACTGGAAGAGAGGCCCTCGATTTTCTAAGAAAAAATAATATATCTTTGATGATCCTAGATATAATGATGCCAGAGCTTGATGGGATAGAGGTTTTAAAATCTATTGGCAATGACAGAGATTATCCTATAATTTTTTTATCCGCACGATCTAGTGTAAAAGATAAAATAGAAGGCTTATACCTAGGTGCAGATGATTATTTAGCAAAACCCTTTGACCCAGGAGAACTGGTGGCAAGGGTTATTGCACTTTTAAGAAGAAATAATCGAAAGTTAGATAATAATATAGTAAAAATAGGAAATTTAAGCTGGGATAAGTACAAAAGACTTATTTATAAAGATGAAAATCTTTTAAATTTACGTTCTAAAGAATATGAACTACTGACAATGTTTATGACAACTCCCGGCAAGGTATTTACCAAACAAGAAATTTATGAAAATCTTTGGCAGGAGTATTATTTCGAAGATGACAACACAATAATGGTTCATATATCAAATCTTAGAGAAAAAATAGAAGATAATCCCAAAAGTCCAACAAAAATAATCACCATAAGGGGATTGGGCTATATGCTTAGGAAAGAATAATGAATACAAAAAAAAATATATTTAAAAATACTATAATTTTTACATTAGTTTTTTTACTATCTACAATCATATTTTTTGCAAGTCTATCAAAAATTTTAGATGGCGATAGTTTTGAAAATGTATTTGGTGATTACATGCCTGTATCTGATAATATTGATGAAAGTGAATTAGATTGGAAAAAAATCGCGGAGCTTGGAGGATCAGCATTTGTAGTAGATGGAAATAAGGTAATAAGATCTTATAATAAAAAATATAATAAAGAATACAGCTATTCTCAGTTGCTTGATTTTACTACGCTATATGAGGGGAATCAAAATACTTTTGTTTTCGATACCTATGATGGTAACAAATTATTTCTAAATTATCCAAGTGAAAAAGTTTCAACCATCATAAATTTTGATCTTAATAAGGGAGAAAGCTCACTTAAGAGTAACTTAATAGTTTTAATATTTATAATCATTGGTGCCTATATTTTAATAATATATTTGATAGTCCGTTGGCTCTCATATAAAATCAACAATGAATTGCTAGAAATACATAAAAAGCAGGAAAAAGATAAGGATCTTTTATTTAAGGGTATAGCCCATGATGTAAAAACACCTTTGTCAGTGATATTATCTTATAGCAGGGCCATGGATGAAGATATAATTGCAAGTGATAAAAGAGAAGAATATTTAAAAGCTATAGGAAGAAATGCAGAAGTTTTAAATCAAAGAGTAGATGAACTTCTAGAATTTTCAAGCCTTGATAGCTTTCATGTTAATAAAGAAAATAAAGATATTTTGGAACTTGTAAGAAGATATATCGGAGATAATTACTCATATTTTTTAGATAATAATGCAAGTGTAGAAATACTTTTCGACGAAAATGATAAATATTTTGTCCGCGTGGATGAAAAATTATTTCAAAGAGTACTTCAAAATTTATTACAAAATTCAATAGACCATAATAAAGACAGTGTTGTAATTTCAATTGATTTTATAGATAATAAACTTATCATAAAGGATAATGGTAGGGGCATAGACCCTAAAAATATAGAAAATATTTTTGACCCACTTTTTACTGAAGATCCTAGCCGACAGGGAGAAAAACTTCGTGGCATGGGTTTATCAAATGTTAAAAAAATTTGTGAGCTTCATAACTGGCAAGTTTACTATAAAAATGGCTTTGTAATCAGCTTTTAAAATAGTATAGTATTTTTCTGATATATAAGGAGGGTGCTAATGAAAGATAAAAAAGATACAAAAGTAGTAGTAGGTATCAGCGGCGGGGTAGATTCCTCAGTTGCAGCCCTGCTTTTAAAAGAAGAAGGCTATGATGTAGTCGGAATATTTATGAAAAACTGGGATGACACAGATGAAAATGGAGTGTGCACTGCAGAAGAAGATTTCGAAGATGCAGTAGCCATTGCAAATCAAATCGGTATTCCGTATTATTCGATAAATTTTGAAAAAGAATATTATGATAGAGTATTTACCTACTTTTTAGATGAATATAAAAAAGGAAGAACTCCAAATCCTGATATAATGTGCAATAAGGAAATAAAATTTAAGGCATTTTTAGATTATGCTAAAAATCTAGGAGCTGATTATGTAGCAACAGGCCACTATGCCAGAGTAGATAGATCTGGGGATGAAACAGTGATGCTACGTGGACTTGATAATAACAAAGACCAAACTTACTTTTTAAGTCAATTATCCCAAGATCAAATTAAAGATGTATTATTCCCAGTAGGAGAATTACAAAAATCTGAAGTAAGAGAGATAGCAAAAAAATACAATCTTGCAACAGCAAATAAAAAAGACTCCACAGGAATTTGTTTTATTGGAGAACGCGATTTTAATGAATTTTTAAGCAACTACATGCCAGCCCAACCGGGCGATATTGTTGATACAGACGGAAATGTTTTAGGAAAACACGATGGACTAATGTATCATACAATTGGTCAAAGACGTGGACTTGGTATCGGCGGAGATGGTGCAGCATGGTTTGTATGCGGCAAAGATTTAGAAAAAAATGAGCTTATAGTTTGCCAGGGAGCAGAAAATCCACTTTTATTTTCAAATAAGCTTTATGCTAGCGAATTTTCTACTTTTACAGATAAAAAAATCCCAACAGAGTTTGACTGCACAGCCAAATTTAGATACCGCCAAAAAGATATCAATGCCCATGTAAAAGTTTTGGATGACAATCATGTAGAAGTGACATATGATGATACAAAGGCAGTAACTCCTGGCCAAGCTGCAGTGTTTTATATAGATGAAGTATGTATAGGATCTGCAATAATTGATGAAGTATATAATGTGGAAACTAAGCTAAAAGTTTAATTTTTTAGGAAGATTGATTTATGATAATAGACAATGATTACAGCTTTATTGGCTCAGATATCAGAAAAATTAGAGAATCAAAGGGTATTACTCGTAAGGAAATAGCAGAAAATCTTTATATTTCCGAGGAGACCATAAGGAGAATTGAAAAGGGTGATAATGACCCTAGAATATCTACTTTAGTGCCTATTTGTAACTATCTTGGTATTGATATCAAGGATTTTATAAATGATACAGAGTTTGAATACAAAAATTTATTATCATTAAGAAAAGAAATTGGAGACTTGTTAAATAATGATTCTATGGATAAAGCTAAGACACTTATAAAAAGTCTAGATAATTTTGATTTTTCTAAAAATATAGCTTATGAAAGAGAGCTCTATGCTACAAAACACTATTTTAATGGCTTGATGGGTATTAAAAATAATGCAAAGCTAGATAATTCCTCTGATGATCTTGAAAACGCTTTGTCAGATTTGAATTCTAGATTTAAAGTTAATAAGTTTAAGAATTATAAATACGATGATTTTTCGCTTAGAATTTTATTGGCGCTTGCCTTAAATGAATACAAAAAAGGAAATTTTGATTTATATAAGGATATCATGGCCGAAATGTCTGGCTATGTAAATTCTTCTATAGAAAATTATTTTGTATTTTGCTATAATCTGGCGGTCTTTTATGCAAGAATTGGAAAATATGAGCAATCTTTAAATGTATGCAATCAAGCTATAGGATCTGCAAAAATTGTAAAAGAAACAACATATTTAAATATGCTTTATTATGCAAAGGGGATTAATCATTTATACTTGCACGAATACGATAGGGCAAAAGAAAGTTTTGAATACTGTAAAGTTCTAACAAATATATTTGCATCAGATATTATAAAATCTAGTTTGTCGAATCAAATAGATAGTTTACTAGTAAAAAATAATTAATATAAAAAATAGGAATCCACACAAATGTGTATTTAAATCATTTATTATATATGCTACCATGTAATCAACAAGGAGGTAGTAATATGAAAAAAATTAAAAAAGCAATCGTTGTCGCATTTTTATTAATGCTAACATTTAACCTTAATCTAAATAAGAGCAATCTAGTCGCACTTGGTAGCCTTGACGAACACATAATCGATATATTTTACCTAGCATAAAAATTAGTATTGTAAATTAAGGCATATAGAAAGATGATTTATAGATAGAAGCTTAGAGATAAAATTATTTCGTTTACCTCCTTAGTAAATAGCTTCTATCTTAAGAAAACGCATATTGTAAGGAGATATTATGGAAAAAAATAAACTATTAGTTGGCGCATTATCAATTACCCTACTCACAAATACAATTTTACCAGCAACAAATATTGCTACAAAATTAAATACACCAATTACAAGTGTAGCATATGCAGCAAGCGATTCAAATGAATCAGGCGAAGCTATTGAAAAAATTAATTACTTAAAAGAAATAATTACTAGCATAGAAAATATAAATGGTGGCCTTGAAGGCAATCAATTAAACTGGTTAAAAGAATTAAATCATGCTGCTGAGCTAATGACAAAAATTGTAAAAAGTGGAATAAATAGTGCATCTGAATTAAGAGATAAAATTATCCCAAGAATTGACTTACTAATAAATGTAGCAGAAACAATTACAGCTGATGCAACAGAGTTAGCTGATAGTGAACAACAAGCTCATATAATAGTTGGATTTTCAGTAACTCGCGCTATACTTAAAGCAACAGATTTATTTGAAAATGCAGAGGGACTTAAGAAAGCATCAGAAGACTTGACTGCATCTCTTGAAAAGGCTCGCCAAGTTCCAAAACTAACTGAAGATTCAAAAAGAACTCACTACACTTTACAAAAACTAGATAAAGCAATTGCAAATGCTAAGAGAATAAGAAATAAAGAACTTAAAAATAAACTTGATCCAGCAGAACTAGCGGATGTAGATTTATTAATCAAAGAAGCACAAGGAGTAAGAAGAAATCCATCTGCAAAAGTATCTGAAGTAAATTCAATAACAGAAAAATTAAATTCAAAAATTGATGAAGCTATAAAAGCTATCCCAGAGGGAGAAAGAGCTGCAAACAAGGTTCAAAAAAGAGGTCTTGAAAAAGATATCCAAGCAGCTAAAAATCTTCGCGATTCTAGTTTAAAAGGAAAAGTTGACTTTAGTGTAATCAGAGAATTAAACAGAGAAATTACTCTAGCAACTAGAGTTTTAAATAGCACAAAATCTACACTAAATGAAGTAGAAGCAGCTGATCAAGCGATTGTAGCAGCTATGAATAATGCACTTTCAAAAGTAGAAGAAACAGAAACAAAAGATGAAGAAATCCCAACTGAAGAAATTACTCCAGAAGTAGAAGAAAATACAGATGACATAATCGAAGATGAAACTTCTGATGATTTAGAATCTGAAACTGAAGAAGAAACAGAAGAAGAATCTACTGAAAAAGTGGATGAAGAAATAGCAGATGAAACAAATGAAAGTGAAGCTGAGATAGTAGAAGCAGAGTAATAAAAACCAATCTTTCCTCATAAAAGAATATATATAAATTGATATACAAAACTGGTATACACAAAAAACCTCCTTAAACAATGAAAGGAGGTTTTTGTGTATAAATTTAAAAATAGAAAATTAATAAAAAAATTAACACGGTCTTAATATCAGATTTGTTAATATAAAAATACAAAAGGAGGTATATATGAAAAAATTAGCAACCTTAGCACTAGCTATGCTTGTAATTCCAAGTGTGAATTCATTTGCTGCTGGTGAAAATGAAAAAACAATTGATACTAATCAAAAAATGGAAATAAAAACTGAAACAAAAGAAGAAAAACAAAATCAAATGGACCGTTATGAAGTAATTGAGGTTTTTGATGATACAGTTACTTTAAGATTTATTGAAACATTAAATGGTAATCAAATTCCAACATACAATGGAGCAGAATTTAATGTAGCAAAAGAAAAATTTGCTGATAAGGATATAAAAGTAGGGGATATATATAAAATCATCCACGATGACATAGTCATGCCATCTAACCCAGCACAATTTGGCCAAATTTTCTCAATAGAGAAAGATGTTTCATCAAACAGCGAAGATAAAAACGCAAAAGAAGAAAAAGTTACACAAGAATTTGTTGTAGAAAAAGTAAATGAAGAAGGATATACCATTTATGATTTGAATAACAAAGATAATAAATACATGATTAGCAAAAAAGATGCTAAAGACATGGATTTATTAGAGGGAGATACTATTGAAATTACTCATAATGGAGTAATTATGGAATCTAATCCAGCTCAATTTAATAAAATATTTGATATTAAAAAACTTCACAGCGATCATAAAGATGATGAAAAAGAAGATAGCAAAGAAGAAAAAATAACCGAAGTTTTTCTAGTAGATGAAGTAAATGAAGGTGGATATACAATTTCACCAAAAGAAAACAAAGATAATAAATATTCTATCAGCAAAGAAGATACAAAAGGCATGGATTTAGCAGTTGGGGACAAATTAGAAATAACCCACACAGGTCTTGCAACAAAATCAATCCCAGCTCAATTTGTAGGCGATATTGAAATACGCAAAGTGGATAATAAATCAGATGTAGATTTGCCAAGTGATGATAAAGATATGGCAGATAAAAACGATAAGTCAGATATTAAAAAAGAAAACGATAGTAAGTCAAATAAGAAAAAAGAAATAGATAATGAAAAAATGGATACAATAAAAAAAGATGACAGTACATCTATAAAAAATAAAGTCGCTGGAGCTAATCCAAAAACTGGTGTCCTTTCATCAGTAGGGCTGATTGGATCAAGTGCAGTAGCAATTGCTATGGCAAAAAAAATTAGAAACTATTAAAAATAAACCCTTGTGTTAATTCACAAGGGTTATATTTATATATTAATTTCTAAAACTATTGGGGTATGGTCTTGGCGTTTGCCAGAGTCAATCATATCTGAGCGGCTAACATTATCTTTTATTCTATCGCTTACTAAAAAGTAATCAATTCTCCAGCCAGAATTATTGATTTTGCTTGTTTTTACTCTTTGTGCCCACCAGGTGTATTTACCTTCTACATCCCCGTGTAGGTATCTAAATGTATCTGTAAATCCACGGCTAAGTATATAAGTAAAACCTTCACGTTCTTCATCGGTAAATCCTGCAGACATATGATTATTTTCTGGGTGAGCTAGGTCGATTTCTTCATGGGCCACGTTAAAATCTCCCGCTGCAATTACAGGTTTTTCCTTATCTAGTTTTACAATATAGTCAGAATATTTTCTATCCCATTTTTGCCTATCAGAAAGTCTTTTTAATTCTCCACCTGCATTTGGTGTATAAACTTGGGTAAAATAAAAATCATCAAATTCTAAAGTAACCATTCTTCCCTCAAGATCCATTGGTTCTGGAGCTTCGATAAACGGAAAATTGCTATTGCAATCCAATTCTTTTTTATAAAGAGTCATGCATCCTGCATATGATTTACGTGCACCTTCTGCAGAATTTACATGGACATAATTATAGTCTGGAAAAAATTCTTCGAGTTTTTCTTTGTGCTTTTTAGAAAGCCCTGTTTGAGGTAATTTTGTTTCTTGAAGAGCTATCACATCAGGGTCTTCTTTTTTTATAGTTTCAAAAACTTCACGTGTCATAACTGCTCTGTTTGAATCACTAGTTAGAGCAGCATTTAGTGAGTCTATATTCCATGAAATAAATTTCAAATCAATCTCCTTTACTTTGGTCTATTTATAAAGTCATTATAAAATTTAATACCCTTTATTGCAAGGAGAAAAAAGTTTTAATATTATTTTTTTAATTGATCCTATAATATGAATAGGAAATATTTGGCATTTTAAAACTTTTAAGTAGTTATTTATGGAAAGAACACATGGCGTTGAAGTAATATCTGACATTTATGATTATCTAAAAAAATTTAACTATATCATAGAGGAAATGTAAGATAAAGCCGAACCAGAGAATGTTGCAACAGTATTTAGGCAAATGATTTTTGAATACCATTACATACTTTCACAAGATTTTGAAGATATAAAATTGGGGTTGGTAGAACCAATAGGAGATAACAAAATTATAGTTCACGTCTTACTTGTGCTTAACGGAGACTATGTAGAGAAAAAATTCTTATTTGCAGGAAATGATGTTAAAAATTACACAGACATTACGGGAAAAAGTATATAAATTAAAGCACTTTTAAGTGCTTTTTTTATTTAAAATATCAATAAATTGGGTAATATATATAAAAGAATATTAAGGAGGATTTTATGAAAAATAAAATACTAGCATTAGGACTTAGTTTTACATTTTTATTTGCAATAAGTCCTAACACATACGCAAGCGAATCAGCAAATCCGAAACAAGAAGTAAATCAAGAAAATCAAAATGAAGAACATAGTTATGTTTTTAATGTAACTAACATTAGCGAAAACCAAGTAACTCTTTCCTATGCTGGAGAAATAAGAAACGATGCTCGTGAAATAACTATGGATGATAATTACAATAACCTTGTCCTTAGCCAAGATTTATTTGCTGAGGATGTAAGCTTAAAAGATGAATATCAAATCAAAACAACAAAAAATATTCATGAATTAAACAAGGATAATGTTAAAAAAGAAGATTTAGAATTAATTCAAAAATACGAAAAACCAGTGAATATGCCAGTAGATCAACTTCCTGAAAATACTGATACAATTGAAGTAGAAGTGGGAGAAGTTTTTGCAAATGACCCTATAAATAAAGCAGCAAATGTATTTGAAGTAGGCAATAAAGATAATCTATACTCAATAAGCTTTGATGACTTAAGAGATGAAAATCCAAAAGTAGGAGATAAGTACAAAATTTACTGGGATGGCATTATCATGGAGTCATATCCAGGACAATTTGGTGAAATCTATAGAGTAGAAAAGCTAGAAAGTAAGCCAGTAGAAAATTGGGATACAAGAGAATTTGAACTAGTTGAAATACGTGATACAAAAGATAGCAAAGAAGCAATTCTTAAAGATTTAAAATTTAATAAAAAAACTTATTGGACATATCTGGATAAATTAAAAGATGAAAATGCCCAAGTTGGAGATAGATATTTAATCACCTTCAATGATAAGGGTGATGATGATATGACCCAAATACAAAAAGTTGAAAAATGGATGAAAAAGGAAGATCCAAAATCAGAAATAAATTATGATGAGCTTAACAAAGTGATTGATGAAGCATCAAAGATTGTATTGGGAGATCAAACATACACAAAAGAAAGTGCAGAGCATTTTCAAAATACATTTACTGATGCTAAAAATCTATTAAAAAAGCCAGATGCTAGTCAAGAAGAAGTAGATGAGGCTGCAAAAAAAGTAAGAAATGCAATTGATGGTCTTACAGAAGAAAAAGAACAAGCAGCACCAACAAAACCAGAAGACAAATCAAAATCAAACAAAAGCGATGAAAACACAAAAAATAAAAAAGAAAATACAAAAGCTGCTGGTGTAGAAGAGCCAAAAGAAGATAAAAAATCAGTATTTGGAAACCCAAGCACTGGTATCACTTCTATAGCTCCAATAGCAGTAACTGCTATCCTTGCTGGTGTAGGTTATGCTGCAAGTAAGAAAAATAAATAAGTAAACTAAAATGCAGGTAATTGCCTGCATTTTTTTGTGCAAAAATCTATGCTATAATAAAATTATGAAACTAGAAGCATTTGAAAATATTAGAATTGATAAATATATTTCCGATGAATTTGAAGAAATTCCTAGGGAAAAAATAAAAACATTTATCAAGGATGAAAAAATAAAAGTAAATGACAAAAAAATAAAACCAAGCTATAAATTAGAAATCGATGATGAGATTTATATAGATGATGAACTTTTTAAAGTCCCAGAAATAAAGCCTGAAGAAATGGATTTGAAAATAGTCTATGAAAATGAAGACTTTGCAATAATTGATAAGGATGAGGATGTCATAGTCCACCCAGCAGGCTCGATAATAACGGGTACTTTGGTAAATGCTTTGATCTATAAGTACGGTTATGATGGACTTTCTCACATAGGTGGCGATGACAGACCGGGGATAGTTCATAGACTTGATAAGGATACAACAGGTCTAATGGTGATTGCAAAAAATAATGATTCCTACAAGTATTTAAAAACTCTTTTTGAAACTAGGAAAGTAGATAAGGAGTATCTAGCCATTGTTCACGGCAATTTTGAGCAAAGAACTGGCAGAATAGAAAACTTTATGGATAGGGATCCCAATAATCGTAGGAAAATGGCAGTGACTTCTAGTGGACGCATTGCTATTAGTGAATATGAAGTTTTAAAAGAAGTGCAAGGATACTCACTTGTCAAAATTCATATAATTACTGGCCGAACCCACCAGATAAGAGTTCACATGACTGATATTAATCACCCCCTTGTGGGAGATCCGGTTTATGGCAATGTCAAAACCAAATTTAATTTAGACCACCAATTGCTACACTGCGCTTATTTAGGCTTTACAGATAAAAATGGAGAGTATTTAAGTTTTACTAAAAAGCCTCATAAAACTTTCTTAAAATATCAAAATATCTTAGGACTTGGAGAATAAAATGTATTCAAAAACAAACACTTGCTCACTTTTAGGCCTGGCTGGAAATTTGGTAGAAGTAGAAAGCGATATTACTTCTGGCCTGCCAGCTTTTTTAATAGTAGGTTTGCCTGACTCATCTATAAAGGAATCAAAGGAAAGAGTTAGAGTTGCAATAAGTAACTCTGGATATTCATTTCCTCCTGGAAGAATTACAGTAAATTTATCCCCAGCAGATCTTAAAAAAGAAGGTACTCAGTTAGATTTACCAATTGCTATTTCACTTTTAAATTCTATGGGCATTATCACTTATCCATATGAGGATTATGTATTTTTAGGAGAGCTTGCCTTAGATGGTAGAATTTTACCAGTAAGAGGTGCTCTTGCCATGGTCATTTCCATGCGTGAACTAGGATTTAATAAATTTATAATTGCAGATGAAAATAAGGATGAATGCGCAATAATAAATGATGTAGAAATATTACCCTTTAAAAATTTAAATGACATAGTTGGATTTTTAAATAAAGAAAAAGAAATAAAAGCCTATAAGCTTGATTTATCCAAAGCAAACGAAGAGTTAGATTACGATTTGGATTTTAGAGATATAAAGGGTCAAGAAAGTTTAAAAAGAGCCTTACAAATTGCTGCAGCAGGCAATCACAATCTATTAATGATAGGCCCACCAGGTTCAGGAAAAACTTTTTCTGCCAAACACTTACCAACCATTCTTCCAGATATGAATTTTGATGAGAAAGTTGAAGTAACAAAAATCTACTCAATAATGGGACTTTTGGATAAGGGGCGACTTGTAAATGAAAGACCATTTAGATCTCCACATCATTCAGCAAGTGAAGTTGCACTTATCGGTGGCGGTCATTCTATACCAAAACCTGGAGAAATCTCTCTTGCCCATCGTGGAGTTTTGTTTTTAGATGAGTTTCCAGAATTTAACAAAAAAACTATAGAGGCCCTTAGGGAACCACTTGAAAATCGTGAGATAAATATATCCCGTGCCCAAGCAAGTTTAAAATATCCATCAGATTTTATTCTAATTGCAGCTATGAACCCTTGCCCATGTGGAAATTATGGAAATCCATTAAAAGAATGTACTTGCTCTCAAAATGAAATTAGAAGATATCTAAATAAAATTTCTGCCCCTATACTTGATAGGATTGATATCCATATTGAAATATCACCTGTAAAATATGAGGATTTAAGAAACAATGCTCATTCAAAGTCGTCTAAAGAATTAAAAAAGGAAGTAATTCTTGCAAGAAAAATCCAAGAAGATCGTTATAAAAACGAAAAAGTATCTACAAACTCACAGCTTTCTACAGCGCAGATGAAAAAATATGTAAAATTAAGTCCAGAAGTAGAAAAAATAGCGAAAATGGCTTTTAATAAATACAATTTTTCGGTAAGAAGTTTTAATAAAATTATAAAAATGGCAAGAACTATTGCTGATTTAGATCAAAGTATTGAAATTGAACAAAAGCATTTGCTTGAAGCTGTCAGATATAGAACTTTAGATGGTAAATATTGGGGAGAATAATGCTTGATCAACGTGATATATTAGCAAATATTGATAAATTTATTTATGATTTATTTGACTATGCAATTTTTTATAAAGCAAGTGATATTCATATAGAAGCAGAAGAAAGTTATGGTCGTGTAAGACTTAGAATTGATGGTAAGCTTGATGAAATTTTAAGGATTACACGTAAAAATTATGAAATGCTCGTATCAAAATTAAAGCTTCTAGCAAATATGGATATCAGTGAGCATCGTAGACCCCAAGATGAAAATTTAAAACTTATTGCTTATCCAAATGTGGATTTTCGTGTATCTGTAATTGGAACAATTAATGGTGAAAAATTAGTAATCAGAATATTATCCTTGGGTGAATTTAAAGAAAATGCGAATTTGCTTGGTTTTAGCGAAAAATCAAAAAATATTTTAGAAAAAACACTTAAAAACAGATCTGGCATGATTATTTTCTCGGGTCCAACCGGATCTGGAAAGTCAACCTCACTTTATTCATTGCTAGAAGAGTTAAATAATGATTATGAAAATATAATCACAGTTGAAGATCCAGTCGAATACAATATTGAGGGCATAAATCAAATAAATATCAATGAAAAAATTGATTTTACATTTGCAAAAGCTTTAAGATCTATTTTAAGACAAGATCCGGATATAATTTTAATTGGAGAAATAAGAGATTATGAAACAGCACAAATTGCTGTAAGAGCAGCTATTACTGGACACTTGGTTTTAACTACTCTACATACTAATAATGCTTTGTCATCTATCATTAGATTAAAAGACTTAGGTGTTGAAAATTATTTATTATCCTCAGCAATAAATGCAGTTGCTAGCCAAAGGCTAGTTAGAAAACTTTGCGATTGCAAAACACCTGATAAAATGACAGATTTAGAATACAATTTAGCTAAAAAGTATATAGATGTTGATAGGAGAAAAGAAATTTATAGACCAAATGGCTGTCCAAATTGTAATGAAGGTTATAGGGGAAGGGAAGCTTGCGAAGAAGTTTTTATCCTTAACGATGAGTTTCGTGATATGGTAAGAGCGGATAAAATAGACTTGGTAAGTGTAAGTGAATTTGCCAAAGCTAATGATTTTGTTCCTATGGTTGCTAATGGACTTCAAAAAGTTTTTGATGGAACTACTAGCTTTGAAGAGTTAATAAATGTTATGTATGACCAAATATAAAATTACTAATTAATAAATAAAAATAGATAAAGCATACAGTTTTATTAATTTAGTGTGGTATAATTATAAACGTATTTTTATTTTTGGAGGTTATATGACATTAAATGATATTATGGCGGCTTTGGGGGTTGTAATTAATGGGATCCCTCAAGCACTGTTAGCTTTATCTGTGGGCTTTGCAGCTTTTCCAACTTCACTTGGTTTTGCGGTTGGAGTTATAGCTTGTGCTATCTTACAATCACCTATTCCAATTTCTATGCAAGCTGAAACTATTGCATTAGCGGGAGCTTACGGTGATGATGTAAGCGAAAGATTGTCAGTTGTTTTTTGGGCTGGGATAATAATGACTATCCTAGGAGTTACTGGTAGTTTAAATTATATTGTGGATTTAGCTGGTGAGTATGTCCTAAATGGTATGATGGCAGGAGTTGGTTTAATTTTAGCGAAAATTGCTGTAGATGGATTAAAACTTGAAACAAAAATGGTAACATTAATTTCTATCCTGACAGCTTTTATCACTTATTTTATCTCAGGTAGAAATTTAGTTTATACCATAATTATTTCTGTAATCATCTCTTCAATTTATGCAAATATTAAAAAAATGGAAATAGGAAAAGATATAAAAGAAGAAGAAAGAAAACTTTCTATAAAAAAACCACTTTTAAATAAAAAAGTGGTGAGGGGAGGTCTTTCTCTATCATGTTTAACCATTGGGGCTAATATTGCTTTTGGGAACATTACTGCATCATTATCAGGTGGAAAAGTTGCTGCAAATATTGACCATCTAACAGTATACTCTGGAATTGCTGATGCCGTTTCTTCAATATTTGGAGGTGCGCCTGTGGAAGCTATTATTTCAGCAACAGGAGCAAGCGATAATCCAGTAAATTCAGGTATTTTAATGATGACAATACTTGGAATAATTATGTTTATGGGACTTTTACCAAAGCTTGGGAAATATGTGCCAGGAGAATCAATTCATGGATTTTTATTTGTACTGGGAGCATTAGTAACCGTTCCTACAAATGCAAACATTGCTTTTGCGGCTGGTGGCGATGCAGCCTTAGTTGCAGGTATTGCTATGGCAACAACTGCAGCAAGTGATCCATTCATTGGACTTATAGCTGGAATTATTCTTAAGCTTATTATTTTATAGGAGGTTTTATGGATAAATATAAATTAAATGTATGTGGATTAGAAAAAGACTTACCTATTATACAAATATCAGAAAACTTAAAAATTGCATCCTTTGTTTTATTGGGAGATGCAGAACTAGCAGAAAAAGCAGGCTATGAATTAAGCAAAAAAATAAATTGTGATATTATCATCACAGCAGAAGCCAAGGGAATCCAACTTGCTCACGAAATTGCTAGAAACTTAGGTGAAAAATCATTTATCGTTGCTAGAAAATCAGAAAAAGCTTACATGAATGACCCAGTAAGTGTAGAAGTAAACTCAATAACTACTACAAATGTACAAAAATTATATCTCGATTCAAAAGATGCAGAAAAAATAAAAGGAAAAAAAGTAGCTCTTGTAGATGATGTAATATCTACTGGTCAATCTATAGCAGCTCTTGAAGCTTTAGTGGAAAAAGCAGGTGGTGAAGTTGTTCAAAAGCTTGCTATCCTTGCAGAAGGTGATGCTGCAAATAGGAAGGATATAATCTATCTAGAAAAGCTTCCTTTATTTGAAATATAAATTTTAAAACTTCCAAAGAAATGAACTGACCCCTTAAAGTTGGACCTAATCAACTTAAGGAGGTCAGTTTTTTATG
>NZ_JAEUYX010000024.1 GCF_016798225.1 Anaerococcus sp. mt242
CTCATGAAAAATTTTATCTACATTTTTTGTAGTTTTTTAATCTAATTCATAAAAGTCATCTAATCATGACTCTTCATTTACATCAACTTACTGTTAATGCGTGATTTATATAATCGTCCTTTTTATCAAAAGAATCAACTCGGTTAAAGTTGTCAATAACTTTTCAGTTATTTATTGATAGGTTGATTATGTTTTTGTTTTACATAATCATTGATATTAAATTTCATTTTAGATGTCTATTTAAACATCCGGTTCATGTTGTCGTTGTTTGTAACGACTTTTATAGTGTACTACTATTTTTTGAGCTTGTCAAGTGTTTTTTTGAAGTTTTTTTAAAAATCTTTTTAAAAACACAAGCTCTTTTGTAGTGACTATAGAAGTATACACCCTATTTTTTGCCTTGTCAAATCTTTTTTTAAACTTTTTATTTTCTAGATAAAATTGATTCTGCAGTTTTAATTCCGTCTACTGCTGAGGATACTATCCCCCCTGAATGGCCGCTTCCTTCTCCTATTACATATAAGTTAGAAATTCCTTGTGATTTGTTTTCTTCATCTCTTAACATTCTAATAGGTGATGACGATCTTGTTTCAACTCCTGATAGGATCGAATCATCAGCAGAAAATCCTCTAAGTCTATTGCCCATATAATCTATTGATTTTATTAGCATTTCATCAATTATATCTGGATAAATGCTTCTAAGGTTTGCTAATTTGTAGGCAGATTCTACTGATGGTTTTATATTTCCTAATACTGTCGTTTCTTTATTTTCTTTAAAGTCTACAAACTTTTGTACTGGAACATCTCCCTTAGTTAAATTAAATGCCTTTTTTTCAATTTCTCTTTGAAATCTCATTCCATCTAGCAAATTATTTCCATAGATTTCTTCACCTATAGTCACAATTATTGCAGCATTAGAATTTTCTCCATCTCTATCATGGTAACTCATCCCATTTACACATGTCATGTTTTCTTCACTGCTGGCATTTACTACATAACCACCAGGACACATACAAAATGTATATGCAGATAGACCACTTTCTTTATCATTATAAGAAAGATTATAGGAAGCTGCTGGTAATGGATTCCCCTCTATATCTGTGTCTTTTCCATTATATTGAGAATTATTTATGGTTTGTCTTTTGTGTTCAATTCTAAAGCCAACTGCAAAATTTTTATTTTCCATAGAAATCTTATCGCTTAGCATTTCAAATGTATCACGGGCTGAATGGCCAATAGCTATAACATAGGCTCCGCTTTCAATATTATTTCCGTTAATAGAGATGTTTTTTACTTTTTTATCAGTTATATTTATACCATCTAAGTGGTGTGAAAAATAAAACTCTCCCCCGTTTGATTTTATTTCCTCGCGCATATTTATAATTACTTCACGTAGTAAATCTGTACCAATGTGCGGCTTTGCATCTATCATAATATCATCTGGAGCTCCGTGTTTGTGGAAAGTTTCTAAAACCATTCTCACTCTTGGGTCCTTGCTACGGGCTGTAAGTTTGCCGTCAGAATAAGTTCCTGCACCACCTTCGCCAAATTGGATGTTTGATTCAGGATTTAACTTTCCGGTATTTTTAAATTTTTCTATAGTTTTTATCCTATCTTCAATGGCTTCGCCGCGTTCATAAACTTTTACTTTTACACCATTTTGAGAAAGAACGTAGGCGGTAAATAGGCCTGAGGGGCCAGCTCCAATGATTGTAACTTCTTTTGGAGGATGATTGATCTCTATATTTGATTGCCTAAATTCAAATCTATCAGCATTTTTTATTCTTTTTAATTCTTTGTCAGTTGGATCAATATCTACTAATACTTGGTAGGAAAATTTTATCCCCTTTCTAGAATCAATAGATTTTCTGTAGATTTCGTAAGAAAAATCTTTTTTATTTATAAGTTTTTCTATTTTCGATTTTAGTTTTTCAGGATTATCTGATTCTAGAATGATATTTCTAATTATAATCATATAGCCTCTTTCATTTTGCTCATTTTAAAAGACCTCTATGGGTCTTTAAATTTTGAATTGATCTTTAATTGTTAGTAAGTTTGACCTAATCTCATCAGTTAAATCATCGTAAGAGAGAAGCTCATCAATCTCTTCCCTGGCCCTGCCAATATTTCCTAGTGTTAGATTTACTTGGATTTTGTTATAAACTAGTCTTGGATCTTGAGGATATTTTTCTAAGCCTTCTTCAATTATTTCAAGTGCATCGATTTGCCTTTCATTTAAGAATAGTGAAACAGCATAGTCATTATAAAGCTCCCTAAATTCTGCACCAGCATCTAGGGCATTTTCAAAGGCCATTATTGAATTTTCATATTGGCCAACATTTTGGTAGGCAACTCCTAAATAATAATAGGCATCTGCTCGTTTTTTATTTGAAAGCAGGCCTGTCAATTTTTTGATTGCACCATTGTAATCACTTTTGCCAATAAAATATAGGGCTTCTTCAATCTCTGCATTATCATTAATTTCAGTAAGTTTATCCCTGATTTCATCCTGAGCTTCTATTGAATCAGTCTTTTGTAAGGCAATGTTATAAAAACTGCGTGCCTTAATATATTCGCCAAGATTTGTGTAAATATTCCCTAATTCATAATAGGAAATGGCAAAATTTTCATCATTTGAAATAATATTTTGTAAAATGTTTAATGCCTCTCTTATAAAGTCTTCTTTGAACTTATCCTTTGCTTCAAAGGCTTGTGGCCATAAAAATCTAGCATATAAATATGCATTGTAATTATCTATAGGGTTTAAAATATAGCCACCCCTTAAAAGTAAAAGAGCTTTATTTATATCCTTATCAGCAATGGCCATGGCCTTGCTTGATGCGTACTTGCTAATATCATCTAAAAAATTAGTTAGAATAATCTTATACTCTTCATTGTGTAAAAAATCCTTATCAGCACCTATATTTATAATCATACCATCCAGGAAATTTTCAAGCTCTATTTTCTCACTCATAGTGCCTGTCATAATACCGCTTTGGATGTCATCTACATATATTGGTAGTGGCACATCCTCTAGAATCGGATAGGACGATGAATCTTTTAGGTCTAGGTATGCAAGATTTTCTGTAAATTTTATGAAATAATTATCAAGTTTCATCTTAGCCTCTCATAAATTTTCTTTGTCGGTAGGAATGTTTGTCTAAATATTTAAATAAATGTCCTCTAACCAGGTAGAAAATCAAATCAATTATTGCGATTAATAATACATAAATTACATGACCTAAAATTCCATAAGTGATTGTAAATGTTAAATTTGTAATGATTATTATGCAAATTAAGGAAAATAATCCATAGGTAAAGAAATTATCGCATACAAATTTTGCAGATTTTTTAAGGGCATCAAATCCTGCATTGCCATTTATATAAATTTCTTCTAATAAGGCAGACATAAGGAAATTAAATCCTACATATAAAATGATTTTTATGTCAGATAAGCCTGGCAATCCGCTTATTAGCATTTCTATTAGATAAAAGAAGAAATATGCTGATAAGATTGGTTGCCAAAAATTGTTTATAGAATTCATAATGGATTTTTTACCTGTGTTACCATAAACAACAACCGATCTCATGGCTTGGGCAACAAAGCAAAGTAGGGCGACTTCAATAAAATAATTTATCAAACCACCAATAAATCCTCCACCAAGTATGCTGGTCGCTCTAGAATTTATTAAAAAGGCTCTGATTAAAATAACAATAAATGCTACATAAACTTTATTTATTTTGCTAAAACTTTCCTTAAAAGCCTGGGATGTCACTTCCATAAAATCTTTTAATTTATCATTCATTACATTTTCTCCACTGTTTTTATACCTAATAGGCTAAGTCCAGATTTGATAACAATAGAAGTTGCGTAAGTTAAAGCCAAACGTTCATTTTTAATATTTTCATCATCTACCATTATTTGAGATGCATTGTAGAACTTGTTAAAGGCTTTTGCAATTTCTGTTAAGTGTCTTGTAAGAAGGGATGGCTCATATTTTTCACGAGCTTTTTCTACTACATTGCCAAATTCTGCCAATGTTTTTACTAAAGCAAACTCTTCATCAGTTTTTAGATTTTTGAATTCTGTAACTTCAAAATTTTCAGCTCCCGCTTTTCTTAAAACAGATTTTGCTCGAGCATAAGTGTATTGAACGTATGGACCTGTTTCTCCATCAAAGTTTAGCACTTCATCCCAGTCAAAAACATAGTCTTTTATGCGATTGTTATATAATTCTTGGAATTTTACTGCACCAATACCTACAATTTTTGCAGTTTTTTCTATATCTTCTATATCCGCACCGCGGTTTTCCATAATTGATTTAGTTTTATCAATTGCTTTATTTAAAACATCTTCAAGGAAAACTACTTGTCCCTTGCGTGTTGACATGGTTTGATCTTTTAGACTTACCATACCAAAGGCAATATGCTTATTATCATCCCACCATTCATAGCCCATTAGTTCTAAAATTTTTCTAAGTTGTTGGTAATGTAGGTTTTGTTGGGTGGCTACTACATATAAGTTTTCTTCAAAATTATATTTTCTTTTACGATTTATGGCAGTTCCTATATCACGGGTTATATATGAGCTAGAGCCATTTGATTTTATAATGATTGCTGGAGTTAAATCATAAGGACTTAAATCAACTATTTGTGCCCCATCGCTTTCTACCAAAAGATTTTTCTCTTTTAAAAGCTCAATACTTTCTGGTATAAATTGTGAATTGTAGCTTTCCCCGTTATAATCATCAAATTTGATATCAAGAAGCCCATAAACTCTTTCAAATTCACGTAGAGAAATATCTTTAAACCATTGCCATAATTTTGTCGCTTCAGGATCCCCATCCTCTAAATTTTTAAATTCAGCACGAGCAGCATCCATCATTTCTTTATTTTCGCTAGCTTCTGAGTTATATCTTACATAAAGTTTTAAAAGTTCATTGATAGGATCGGCATTAATGGCTTCTTCATCTCCCCAAAGTTTGTAGGCTGCAATCATTGTTCCAAACTGTGTACCATAATCTCCAAGATAGTTTGTTGCTATTACGTTGTAGCCTAAAAACTCATGGATATTTCTAATAGCATCACCTTGAACAGTTGAACGAATATGGCCTATATGAAATGGCTTTGCAATATTTACTGATGAAAAGTCAATTACAATATTTTTCCCATTGCCTTCATCAGATTTTCCATAGTCTTCTTTTTTTTCTAAAATCTCGTTTAACACTGAGTTTTCATAAAGATTTCTATCTACGAAAAAGTTTAAATAGGCATTTAGATTTGTAATTTTTTCAAATTCTTCGATTTCTAATTTTTCTGCCAAATCACTTGCAATTTGCGCTGGATTTTTTCTTAGTACTTTTGCTAGAGTAAAGCAAGGAAAGGAAAAATCCCCCATATCATCTTGTGGTGGAATCTCGATTAAATTATAAATCTCATCATAGGATAAGTTTAAATCCTCATTTTCCAATTTTTTTGCAATTATATCTTTAAAATCTTTCATTAATCCTCCCTACTCAAAGCTAACTATTGTTACTCCATAGCCGCCTTCTTTGTCATCGCCTAGCCTAAAGTCTGCGATTCTCTTATCATTTTTCAAGTTTTCTGTAACACCATTTATTAAAGCACCAGTTCCTTTACCATGGATAATTTTTGCTTTTGAAAGTCCTGAAAGCATTGCATCATCTAGATATTTATCAAGATTTCTCATAGCATCATCATATCTTTGTCCACGCAAATCAAGGGTTGGTGAAATATTCATTGCTTTTTTAGCATTATACACCTTTTGAATATTTTTTTCTGTCTTGCTATCACTTTCTACTTTGGTGACATTTTTGATATTTGAGTCCATCTTTAAAATGCCCATTTGTAGCTTGATATTGCCTCTGTCATCTGGCTCAGATATAACCTCAGCGCGTTCATTAATTCCTTCGATGATTACAATATCACCTAGTTTTAAACTTTCTGGAGCATCGTCTGATCTTCCAATGCTAAGGCCCTTTTGTTTTCTCTCGATTTTATTAGATTTATATCTATTTCTAATATTATTTAAGCTACGATCAATGTCTGAAGTATTAGAATTTTTAGACTTTTTAGCTTCTTTTAGCATTTCTTGAGACTCTGTATTTGCTTTTTCTAAAATCTCATTCGCCTTATCTTCAGCTTTTCTAATGATAGCTGCTCTTTGTTTTTCTACTTCTTTGGATTTTTCTTCTAAATCTCTTTTAGCCTTTTGAATTTCAATTTTGTAACGGTCAATTTCAGCATTTTTCGCTTCGATTTTTTCTTTATTTTCCTCAATCTCTTCTAAGATTTTGTTTACATTTTTGGTATCTTCACCAAGTAAATTTTGGGCATTTTTTAAAATACCTTCATCAAGACCAAGTCGTCTTGAAATCTCAAAGGCATTTGATTTTCCTGGAGTACCTATCTCTAGCTTATATGTTGGAGAAAGAGTATTTACATCAAATTCTACAGATGCATTCATCACACCATCAGTTTCTACTGCATAGTACTTTAGTTCACTGTAGTGGGTTGTTGCAAAGGTCATTATTTCTTTTTTACGTAAATAATCTAGAATAGAAATAGCAAGGGCTGCGCCTTCTGTAGGGTCAGTTCCAGATCCAAGCTCATCTAATAAGACTAATGATTTATCTGATGCATTTTCTAATATATTTACAATTTTTGTAAGAGATGCTGAAAATGTTGATAAACTCATCTCTAGAGACTGGGTATCTCCTATATCTACAAAAATATCATCAAAAACATTTACTATACTATTTTCATCTGCTGGTATATAAAAACCAGTTTGGGCCATAAGGGATATTAATCCAACAGTTTTTAAAGACACAGTTTTACCCCCAGTATTTGGTCCTGTGATTATTAAAGTTTTATAATCACCACCAATCACAACATCTATTGGCACAACTTTCCCAGTTAGCAGCGGATGACGGGCTTGATTTAGTTTTATTATCTTATCAGTAGTTATCTTTGGCTTGGTGTATTCATTATTTATTGCAAACTTAGCCTTGGCTGCTAGGAAATCTATGCGTCCAATTATTTTTTGGTTTTCTAAAATTTCTACATCAAATTTTTCAACAAAACGAGATAATCTATCTAGGATTCTTCTAATTTCATCTTCTTCTTTAAGTTCCAAATCTTTTAGCTGGTTATTTAACTCAACAATAGCAGCTGGCTCTACAAATAAAGTATTACCAGATGATGACTTATCATGAATAATTCCACCAATTACAGATTTTTTATTAGTTTTAACTGGCACTACATAACGACCATCACGCATAGACACTACTTTGTCTTGCAAGGCATCATCATATCTGTCACTAGAAATATAGGAATTAAGTTTTGCTTTTATATCGGCTTCCTTGCGAGCTTTTTGCCTACGAATATTTCTAAGCTCACTTGAAGCATTATCAGCTATTTCATCTTCGCTAATAATAGACCTTTCGATTTCATCTTTAATAAAATCATTGGTAGAAATTCTAGCAAATAAATCTTTGATGTATGGCTCTTCTATGTCTTTGCCATAATCTTTTAAATACTCAGATACTCTTAAAAGGTCATTTACTTGTAAAAGCTCGTAAGGTTCTAGGATTCCTCTTTTTCTAACATAGCCAATCATAGCAGAAAAGTCATAAAGACCAAATAAATCTATATTTCCAAAACGTGAAATAACTCCTACCATTTGTGCTGTATTTTCTAATTCTTCTTTAATCTCATCAGCATCTATCATAGGAGCTAGATTTAAAATTTTATTCTTTATAACACTTGAACGTGCTTGGCCTGCTACTTTTTCTAAAATTTTCTCATATTCTAAAGCTTCTAAAGTTCGCTCTTGCATTAAATCACTCCTTTTGTGTAAGAATCGCGAATTTTTGCCTGGTTCATATTTAAAATATCATTATCATCCATCACTGAATATAAAAGTGATACATTATCTGAAAAATCATCATGAATAAATATACTAGCTTGGTCTGGGTAAATTTTTGAATATTCTCCATATCGAATAACTTTCATTTTATCCCCATCATGTGATTCTAATCCTGCCTTATTAAATCTACACGTTTTACAACCTGATAATCCGCATTTTTTTATAACGGAAAATGGACAATGACGCATATTCATCAATTCTGGCCTTCCATAAACTAGGGCCTCTACAGCTTGATTTTTGCTTATATTATTTAAAATATCTAAGTCAATCTCTGTTGATACACAAATATTTTCTGCAAAAGCTTTATAAAAATCTGCCGTGTAGGAGTTGAAAATATTTAAGCTTCTACCTATCCTTATTTTTATATCATTTTCTTTAAATTTATGGATAAAGCTAAGATCTCTATAATTGTTGCACACAACACCCTTTATTTTATTTTCTTTTATAAAATCAATTAGACTATTGATTTCGTATTCATCGTGAGAATCCAAATTTAGATACAAATTATGACCAGCATATTTGGGATTAAAATTTCTAATATAGATATTATCAAAATCAGTTAAAAGCTCTGGGCTAATATCATTACTAAGCAATTCAATATTTTTTTCTTCTATCTGATTTTGATTTTTCTCTAAGTCTGGCCAATCGACTTTAATTTCATTCCTGTGATAATTATTTAAAATCGCTTCCTTCAAAGCTGCCACTCCCATACGACGGCACTCATTTATATCTTTTTTCCTAAGAAAAAGTTCATCATCTATTTCAATATTAATTTGGTCTGGAGTAAATATTTCATCATTGAATTTTGATAAATTTTCTCTAATATCAGTTTCAGAAATCGCAATATTTTTTGCTTGTTCAATAATTACATTATGAATATAAGTTGCCGAAACATTTTTATATTCTAGTTTTATTTGAGGTTTTTCTCCAAGTCTAGCCTTAAAATAAATATTTACCGGAAGGTTACGATAATTGCTAAGTGCTTGATCTTTATCTTTTGCTAGCTTGCTAGAATTTACTATTAACACGTCTGAGTCAACTTTTGCATCAGGATATTTTTCAAGTAATATTTTTTCTCCTGCTTGGTAATCTCTAGTAGTTGTAAATGGTAATTTTTTGCCCTTTTCTGTTAAGATTTCAAGATTATCTCCGATATATAAAATAGAATTTGTGATAAAATATTTTTTATTTTTGCTGTCTATAACTTTGCCCACACTTCTATGTTTATTATCATCTTTTAAGCTGATATAATCTTTGTTTTGGCCAAAAATAAATCCTTTAGTGTAACCTCTATTTGAGCTATCTAGCATTTCGTTTTTGTTATAAGAATCATTTTCTATTTTATTTTTGTAATTGCTAACTGCGGAAAATACATATTCTGGTGTCTTCATACGTCCTTCGATTTTTAAACAATCTACTCCTATTTCTAAAAGTTGATCTAGATTATCGATGGCATTTAGGTCTTTCATATTTAAATAATAATCATCGCCTAAAATTTTTTCATTAGATATTAATTTATATTTTTGTCTACATGGACCAGCACATCTTCCCCTGTTTGCTGATCTGCCTCCAAAATAAGAACTCATCAGACATTCTCCAGAAAAACTAACGCAAAGCGACCCGTGAACAAAAACTTCTGTTTCAACGGGTAAGCTTGCAATTTTTCTTATTTCTTCTATTGGTGTTTCACGAGCTATAACAATTCTATCAAAACCAAGGTCCGCTAGGTATTTTGCTCCGAAATATTCACGAACTGCCATTTGGGTTGATGAATGTAATTCCATTCCTGGGACTTGATTTTTAATAACTGAAAAAAATCCTAAATCTTGGATGATGAGACCATCTACTCCATACTCATAAAGTTTTTCTACATAGGAAATAGCCTTCGGCATTTCGTGATCTTTTATAAGCGTATTCATCGTGATGAAAACACGTCTTCCAAAAAGATGGATGTAGTCGATAGTTTCTTTTATATTTTCTAAAGTAAAATTTTCCGCATATGCGCGAGCCCCAAAATCATCTAGGGCTAAGTAAAAACTATCAGCTCCAGCGGCAATTCCTGCAAAAAGCATATCAGAATTACCGACAGGAGCTAATATTTCAGGTTTTTTCATTAAATAGACCCTTTCAATTGGTCATTTTCTGATTTAAGAGCCACAACTTCTTTTTGTAGTCTTTCAAGTTCGGCTCTCAATTTTTCAATAGTTTTATCACTTTCTTCGTTTACTATTATTTTTTTATTCAATGATTCGTTTTCTTCTTTTATCTGACTAATTTCTGCTGAAAGCTCATCTACTTTTGCGATTAATTCGTCATTGTGGTCTACTGATTTTTTGTAATTTTCAATAAGACCTGGATATTTTTCCACAGCCTCACTTGATTCTTCTCTAAGTCTTTTATATCTATTGCCGACATTATATAAATCGTTGGCAATATTTACACTTGCTAAGACCAGTTCTCTGTCATAACTTAGTTTATTCGATTTTACCTCAGCAATTTTTCCACTTACATAATCGGCAATATCTTTGATTTGTTCTTCATTTTCATCAGTTACTAGGGTGTATGTTGCCCCATCGATTTCTACTTGAACTTTTTTCTCGCTCACTTTTACTCCTAACTACGTAAAACTATGTTTGATTTTTCTAAATCATTTAAAATATTTTCTTCAATATCTTTTATGTCTTCTTCTTTTAGGGTCTTATCATCTGATCTAAATTCTACCTTGTAGGATATAGATTTTTTGTCGTTTTCAATTTGATCACCTGTATAAATATCAAATAACTCGATATTTTTAACAAGCTCTCCCCCATTATTAATAATTGTATCTTCAATAAACTTAGATTCAAGATTTCTATCTGTTACAAATGAGTAATCACGGGTAATTGCTGGGTATTTTGGAAGAGCCGTATATTTTTTATTCTTTATTCTTTGATCTCTTATTTGAGAAAGATTGATTTCTAAAATTAAAGCTCCCTTTTTGATATTGTATTCATCGCGAACTTCATAGGAAATTTCTCCCATAGTTCCGATAAATTCATCACCATAATAAATATCTGCACACCTTCCTGCATGGAAAATAGGATTTTCTTTTTGTGTCTTATAGGTAAATCCATTAAAACCAACACGTGCCATAGCTACTTCAAATATATCTTTTAGATCATAAAAATTATATGCTCCATAAAGTCCCATAGTTAAAGTGTCATTTTCATCTGGTAAGTTCGAATCAGTTTTCACAAAAGTTTTACCAAGCTCAAATAATCTTAAATCTTTTTGTCCACGGTTTATGTTTTTTGCAATTACATCTAGCATATTTGAAATTTGAGTTGTTCTCATTACTGAGAAGTCCTCACCTAGTGGATTTGTTAATTTTATATATTCTCTTAGGTGAGAATCTTCTAAAACTCCCATTCTGTCAAATTCTCTTGGAGAGATGAAAGAATAAGTAGTAAGTTCTGCAAATTTTTGGTCTGTAAGTTCTCTTTTTAAATCATCTCTTAAAAGTCTTGCATCAGATCTAAGCCCTCTTTGTAGGCTTGAGTAAAGTGCTTTTGGTTCAATTTTGCCCATACCGTATAATCTTACAATTTCTTCGATTAAGTCTGCTTCTATTTCTACATCTGTTCTAAAGAATGGTACTTTGGCACGGATTGTATTGTCATCTATATCTTCAACTTCAAATTCTAAAAGTTCTAGGTTTTTGATAGCTTCTTCTTTTGAAAAATCTACTCCTGTTAGGGAATTTAATCTTGATATGCGAAGGTCTACAGTTTTTTCTTCTGAATTTTCTTTGCCCTCTTCTATAAATCCACCAACAACTTCACCGATTCCTAAATCAGATATAAGTTTCATAGCACGGCGGCTTGCAAAATCTGCCATTTCAAGTGGAAGTCCTTTTTCAAATCGTGTTGATGATTCGCTACGTAAAGCAAGTTTTTTAGAAGTTTCTCTTACACTTGCTCCATCAAAATTTGCAGCTTCAAGAACTATATTTGTAGTTTCATCAGTAACTTCTGTATCAAATCCTCCCATCACTCCTGCTATACCAACTGGATTTGCTCCATCGGCAATAATTAGCATATCAGAATCAAGCTTTCTTTCCTCTCTATCAAGAGTTTTTAAAACTTCTCCATCTTTGGCTTGGCGCGCTATTAATTTTTTATCAGCTAATTTATCCAAGTCATAGGCGTGTAATGGTTGGCCAGTTTCAAGGAGAACAAAGTTTGTAATATCTACGATATTATTTATTGGACGCATACCTGCTAAAATCAGATAGTTTTGTAACCACTGAGGTGACTTAGCTACTTTTACATTTTTTGCCACTCTTGTGGTAAATTTAGCACAATTTTCTGACTCGATACTTACTCCATTAAAGTAATCTTTGATATCTTCGTCATTTTCCTTGTAGTCAACAGAAGGAAGAGTAATTTTTTTGCCAAAGCTTGCTGCTGTCTCTCTTGCCATACCAATTATTGATAGGCAGTCCGGTCTATTTGGTGTGATTTCATATTCAATTACTGGAGTATCTGAAGATAAAACTTCACTTACAGGTGTGCCCGGTTTATATTCTTCATTTAAAATGATAACTCCATCTTTAAATTCTTTTGGAATTACATTATCAGGATAGCCAAGCTCTGCATATGAAGTAAGCATGCCTTCAGAATTTATACCAAAAAAGTCATGGTCTCCTATACAATCTCCATTATCCATTGTAGTCCCACTTGTAATTACAAATAAATAATCACCTTTTTTTGTGTTTTTTGCTGCTGTTATTATTGTTGATGGATCTTCTTTTCCAATATCTATTTTTAAAACTTGTAATCTATCTGCATCAGGGTGCTTTTCTTGTTCTAGGACATGACCTACAACTACACTTTCTAATTGACTTGTTATAATTGTTACTTCCTCAACGTGAGATCCAGTTTCTGAAAGTCTATCTGTAATAGTTTTTAAATCTTCATCTATTTTTACGTAATTATTTTGCCAAACTAAAGGTACTAACATTATCTCTCCTAAAATTGTTCCAAAAATCTTTTGTCATTGTCATATAGTAATCTGATATCATCTAGGCCGTATTTTACCATGGCAATCCTGTCTACTCCAAGACCAAAGGCAAAACCAGTATATTTTTCGCTATCGATTCCACAAGCTTCTAATACATTTGGATGTACCATTCCCCCACCTAAAAGCTCCATGGACCAACCAGTATTTCCACAAGCTGGACAACCCTCCCCACGGCAAACTGGACAAGTTGCATCTACTTCTAAAGATGGTTCTGTAAATGGGAAGTGATGTGGACGGTATCTTAGTTCCATATCATCTCCAAACATTTCTTTAATAAATGTTTCAAGCGTTGCCTTTAGATTTGCCATAGATACATTTTCATCTACAACTAGGCACTCTAATTGGTGAAACATTGGTGAGTGGGTTGCATCTACTTCATCATTTCTAAATACTCTTCCTGCTGATACCATTTTAATTGGTAGTTTTCCTTCATTCATAACTCTAATTTGCATGGATGAAGTGTGTGGGCGAAGTAATATATCATCTGTTATATAAAAAGTATCACTAGTTGACCTTGCTGGATGGTCTGCTGGTGAGTTTAGATCATCAAAAACATTTTTTACCGTATCTATCTCTGGCCCTTCTACAACATCAAATCCCATATTTTGGAAAATTGTTTCAAGTTCTTCTAATGTTTGGTTTATTAATGCCAAGTGCCCACTGTCGTGTTTTTCAAAATGAGCTGTTACATCTATAGTTTCTTCTGCGATTTTTTGTTTTAAAAGTTCTTTTTTAACAGTTTCAGACTTTTCACTAAGCGCATTTTCAATTTCTGTACTTGTTTGATTTATAAGCTTTCCTGCCATTGGTTTTTCTTCATTTGACAGTTTAGATATATTTTTCTTTTGACCTGTTATCACACCTTTTTTCCCAAGGTAAGCTACTCTTATTTTTTCTAGAGTATCAAGACTATCTGCAGCTTCTATCTCACTTTGTGCCTTAGATAAAATTTGATTTAAATTTTCTTCCATTACTATTCCTTTCAATTTTTGTAATAAAAAAATTCCGTCCTAGAAAAGGACAGAATTTACCTGCGGTACCACCTTAATTGGTTTATATTAACCCACTTAAAAGCTTATAACGCAGCAAACCGTATCAATTACTAATTTCATATCAAGCTTCATCGGTGAATATATCTAGCCGTAACTTTAAGGGCTTCCATCATTCCCTCTTTCTGGTAAAGAATAGCTAAAGTTTTTTCCGAATCATAAGCTAAGATTATTCATCAAAATGCTAGCTGCAATAGCTGCATTTAAGGACTCTATTTGTCCTTTCATAGGAATTTTCACATATATATCTGTCATTGATCTTATGGTTTGAGATAAACCATTTGCTTCATTTCCTATTGCAAGGATAATATCATCCTCTATCTTACAATTATTAATATCATACCCGCTCATGTCGGCTGCTACCAATTTGTAAGATTTTTTTAACAAATCTATATCTTCATAGCTAATTTGTTTTATATTTAATCTAAAAATGGAGCCCATTGAGGCTCTTAAAGTTTTTTCGTTATATATATCAACAGTATTTGGAGCAAGCAAAATATCATCAAATCCAAAGGCTTCTGCAGAACGGATTATAGTTCCCATATTGCCTGGATCATTTAATCTATCTAATAGTAAAACTCTTTTTGATGAAATTTCTTTTTCCTTTTTCTTTTTAACTACTGCTGCAAATCCATCTGGGGATTTAAGGCTTGATAGTTTTTTAAAAAGGCTGTCATCAAATATTATTTTTTCAAGATTGCATTTATAATCCTTATTAGCTTCTGATAAAAAAATAAAATCTACATCAGCAGAAGAGATGGCCTCTTCTACTAACTTTTTAGATTCTATAATAAATTTATATTCTATATTCCTATACTTTTTATTTTTAAGTTTTGATATATATTTAAATTTTTGGTTGGATGTAGAGTTTATAACCATTAAGCGTTTTGGCTAGCTAATTCTACGATTTTGCTAAATTCTGCTGGATTTTCTACAGCGATTTCTGCAAGCATTTTTCTGTTGATATCAATGTTTGCTTTTTTAAGATTACCCATAAGTTTTGAGTATGTTGTACCATTAAGTCTTGCTGCAGCATTGATTCTTGCAATCCAAAGTTTTCTGAAATCTCTTTTTCTTTGTTTACGTCCAATGTAAGCATAGTTTAAAGATTTCATTACAGCTTGGTTAGCTGTTTTATATAGAAGGCTTTTTGAACCGTAGTATCCTTTTGCTTGTCTTAATACTTTTTTGTGTTTTTTCTTAGCGTTGATTGCTCTTTTTACTCTTGCCATTTTCTATTTGCCTCCTAATTACATTCCTAATAATTGTTTAACATTTCTTTCATCAGCTTTAGAAACTACTGTTGATTTTCTAAGATTTCTTTTTCTAGCTGGTGATTTTTTTGCTGTTAAGTGACCTTTGTATGCTTTTCTTCTTACGACTTTTCCACTGCCTGTTACTTTAAATCTTTTTGCAGCAGCTCTTCTTGTTTTATTTTTATTTGCCATTTTCTTCTCCTTTTGGTTCTAAAAACATTACTAGGGATCTACCTTCCATTTTTGGTTTTTTATCAACCGCAGCGCTATCTCCTAGCATCTCTTTAAATTTATCCATCAATTCATAACCTGGTTCTTTACGGCCAAGTTCACGACCTCTAAATCTTATAGAAACTTTTACCTTATCCCCGTTGTTTAAGAACTTAATGGTTTGATTTGCCTTAGTTTGTAAATCATTGTCTTCAATATTTAAGGAAAATCTTGTTTCTTTTAATTGAGCATTTTTTTGTTTTTTCTTATTTTCTTTTTCCTTTTTTTCTTGATCGTATTTAAACTTTCCATAATCCATGATTCTTGTAACAGGTGGTTTTGCATTTGGACTCATCAAAACTAAATCTAGTTTTGCATCATCAGCACGATTTTGTGCATCTCTTAGGCTTGTAATACCAACTTGGTTACCATTTTCATCGATTAATCTTACTTGGTCAGCTCTAATTTCATCATTTATTCTTAAATCTTTTATAGTTATACCTCCAATGTATAATTACATAAAAAAAGCGGGCACAAAGTACCCGTTCCAATTTTTAAATCTCGTCTTTAAAAATTATTTACCTACAAATTTATATCGGCAGGTGAGTATCTGGGTACTTCTTTGTTGTCTATGTCGTATATAATACTAGCTTTATTTGATTTTGTCAAATATTTTATTCAATTATTTTTAGATATCCTACAGAATAGGCCTTGCTACCGGCATGAGCGGATATTGCAGAGCCAAATTGGCTTGTTAGTGCAGACTCAGCGTTTTCTTCTATATCTTCTAGTCTATTTTTTATATCTTTAAGTAAGCTTCTTTCTGTTCCAGATATATAGGTCATATAGTATTTTTTTACATTTGCTAAATCTTCTCTGATTTTTTCTTCTATGATGTCGTAGGATTTTTCTTTTTTGACCTTTAGTTTTATTAGATCAAAATCTCCCTGCCCATCTAGTGATAAAACAGGTTTGAAGTTTAATATTGAAGATGCTCTTTTGGCTACTTTTCCAAGCCTGCCTCCAGCTTTTAAATACTTAAGAGTATCAAACCAAACATAAGCTTTTTGATTACCTACATTTTTGTTAAGTTTTTCTACTATCTTTTCAAAAGTAAATCCTTCTTTTATCAAATCATTGGCATAAATTACTATAAGACCTTCAAGCAAGGTTACTGACCCACTATTTACCATTGCTATTTCTAATCCATGCTTTTCTGCTAGCTCAGCATTTGAAAAAGTAGATGATAATTTTGGATTAAGTCCCACATAAATTGCTTTTTTGAATCCATCATTAGCAACTTTTTTAAAAACTTCGCTAAAATCTGCTGGCGATGGCGATGTAGTTTTTGCAGTAAACTTAGAATTTTCATTATTTTTCTTATTTAAGTCAGCTGGGTTTATAGCAACTCTATCTTCGTAAAATTGATCATCTATTACTACATATAAGTTAGCTACATATATATTATTTTCTTTTATAAACTCTTCTGACAGGTCAGCTCCAGAATCAGTGATTAGGGCTATTTTTTCCATAAAATCTCCTTTATATATAAAACATATTGTATTTAAATTATGATATTTATCCGCAAATAAAAATACTCATGGCCGAGGCCATGAATATCTAAAAATATATTTATCTTCGTTTTTTATTACTAACAATTTATCAGATTTTTATATCGACTTTTTATTATTATACTAACTTTTATAAATTGCTGTCAATTAATAATTAATACAATTTTATATATAATAGTTAATTTATATTTTAATCTAATTTGAAAAATCCAAAACCAAAGAGACCCGGTCCCGTATTTGCCCCAAGTGTTGGGGAAATTTGGATTTCAAAATTTCTTTTTGCTCCAGCTATGATATCAGAAAATAATTCTTCTAATTTCTCCATTCCTCCTTCATAACCACCATGACCAATATAAAAGTAATAGTCTTTTACGTTTTCAAGCTCTTTTTCCGCTATTTTTCTAAATTCATTTAAAACTTTTTTCTCTCCCCTAGTTATTTTAAAAAGTTTAAAAATACTTTCCTCTGGATTGATGGTTATAATTGGTTTAACTGATAAGGCATCACCAATCTTTCCAAAAGATCTTGGTACTCGCCCTCCAGCTACTAGATATTTAAAGGTATCTAGAGCAAAAAAAACTTTTGAATCATCCTTTTTAGCATTTAATTTTTCAATTATTTCATCAAATCCATATCCGTCATCCACTAACTCTTTTGCATAGATAGCAAAAATACCCTCTGATAAAGTAAGATTTCCACTATCAAAAACGTAGGTCTTAAGCCCATCTATATTTATCATATTAAATAAGTTGTAAGTTGATGAAAAATGGGCACCAATACTAACGGCAATTACTTTTTCATAACCGTCATTTTTAATTTGTTCTAATATATCATGAAGTTCCCCAGGTGAAGCTGTACTGGTTTTTGGAATAGAGTCACTATCTCTCATCCAATCATAAAATTCATCTGTACTTATTTCTATTCTATCTTTATAATACTTGCTATCCAAATTTACATATAAAGGCAAAAGATATATTCCCATCTCTTCTGCAAGCTTTGTATCGATATCGGATGCAGTATCTGCTAATATTGCTATCTTTTCCATAATGCTCCTTATTTCAATAACTATATCATATTCTTTCTAACTATCTATGTCTATAACTATTTTTTGATTTTCTTTTGTAATCTCTCTTACATCTGTTTTTCCGAAAGAAAAATCTTCCTTAAACTTCTTGCTAATACCAAGTTTATCAGCAAAATGCATAGGGAAAAATATTTGTGGCTGGATTTCTTTTATAAAGATATCCCCACCCTTGTAATAATTTTCATCAAGTCTTGGATCTACTGGAAAAAATGCAATATCTACTGGTTCTTTTTTTATTTTTTCTACTTCTACCATAAAGTCATCATATTCTTTTTGCATTGTTTCAGTATCATTTTTCGGCCAAGCCCAATAATTTAGATCACCAGCATGGAAGATAGTCATATCATCAACATAAAGCAAAATTGAAATTCCCTTATCTGTTGATCCAAAAGTTTTAATCCTTAAATTTTGACCATTGTTAAGTTTTATATTATAAGTATTATTTTTATTTACAAATTGTACATTTTTTGAATTGTAAAGGCTCTTTAGCTGATCCATAGAAAGCTTATTGTCTCTAATATATATAATATTTTCATTGGATGGCAATTTGCCAATATCTGAGCTTAGTATATAAGTCTTATTTTCCATCTCAGGTACTTTTAATATTTCTGATGTGTAGTGGTCGCTATGTGAGTGGGTTGAGATAAATACCACTTGTTTATTTTCAGGAATGTCTAAAAGCCCCTTGTAATAATCAAAAATAATAAATAAATCTTTAGTCTCTACTGTATAGCAAGAGTGGTAAACATAAGTAATTATAATTCCATCTTTCATAATATTCTCCATTCTTTAAAAACTTATACCCATAAAGATAGTAATGTTCGAGTATAATAAAAAAAAGGAAGTGATTTTTATGAAAAAAGAAGTAAAAACAAACGCCATGCGCGCATTAGACAATCTAAATATAGCTTACGAACATATAGATTATGGTTTTGAAGGTGAATTTAAATCTACAATTGACCTAACAGAAGAAACCCACCAAGACATAAGCGTGGTGTATAAAACTCTTGCCACAGTATCTAATACAAATGATATTTTTATCTTTGTAATCCCAGGTGCTGAAAATATTGACTTTAAAAAAGCTAGTAAGTGTGTTGGAGTGAAATCTCTAGAAATGCTGCCTTTAAAAGATTTAAAATCCAAAATCGGTTATGAAAGAGGAGCTACAACTAGTCTTGCTATGAAAAAAGATTATGATGTTGTAATTGATGAGAGTGCAAAAGACCACGAATTTATAAAAGTATCTGCTGGCAAAATTGGCCATAGCATAAAACTTAAAGCAGAAGACTTAGCTAGAGCAAACGGTGGCCGATTTTTTGATGTAATACAAAAAAATGATTGATATTAAAAAAAATACGGATTATATAAAATTTTCTTTTAAAAATGATGAGAATAATAATAGGTTAAGACTCTTAGTTATCTTATCACCCATATTTATAGCGAGTTTCGATAATGGAAATGAAGAATTAGAATTTTTAAAAAATACAATTAAAATTTCAAATTTCCCCTACGGACTTTATCCAAATTTTTTTGAAGGATTTAATAGAGAAAAATATTTTAGTAGCTATGAAAACTTAAAAGCAAATGAGGATATAATTTTAAACCAAGATGGGGTTATAGATTTTTATATTAATCCTATAGATGAAAAATACATAATGGCCCTCAAAACTTTAATCGAATCATTAATTATAAATGAGGCATCAAATAAATATTGGACCAAGTTTTTTAAAGAAATTCGCAATGATATTGTAATAAATGGCAGAAGATCGATTCTTGCAAATGGTATCCAAGCCTTTTATCTTAACAAATATGTCCTAGTTTGGATGATGGACCTATGCGATTATATAAAAGAGAATAACCCCAAAGATTATTCAAATGTAAAAGCAATATATGATCTTTCAAGCAATTTAAAAACTATTACAAATATCAATAAAAATCTCCCATCAAATTGAACTGACCCCTTAAAGTTGGACCTAATCAACTTAAGGAGGTCAGTTTTTT
>NZ_JAEUYX010000025.1 GCF_016798225.1 Anaerococcus sp. mt242
TACATTCCGCTTAAAATATTATTAAGTTATTCCGTGTTTATGGGTTCAGCTCAAACCTAGCTTTTTGCTTATTTTTTATTTTTTTGATTTTTACTCAAGAAATAGTAAGCGCCTAGGGCTATAACTAATATACCCACTACATATCCAAGACTTTTTATACCTGTTTTTACAATGCTTGCTGCATTAGTATTTTCTCTTGGAGCTACAGTTTGGTTGGCTTCTGTTTCGTTAAATTCTTCTTCTTTATCATCGTCAGTATCTTCGCTTGTATCTTTGTCCTCATCATTTAGTTCTGAAGACTTGGTTTTGTTGTCGATAGTTACAGTTTTTGGTACTTCCTTTTCTTGGTTTTGATTTTCTGAATCTTTATTTACTTCAGCATTAGTATTTTCTGCCCCGTTATCTTTTTTATTATCATCAGCATTTGATTCACTTAAGGCTTTTTCTGTAAATGGATATAGCCATGAGTCAGACCCTAGGTTGGATGTATAGTTTGCAGATGCATCTAACTCTTCGTTTGATAATTTACCATCTTTGTTTGTATCTATGGCATCAAGTTCTCTTTTTTGGGCATCAGATAATTCTTTATACTTACTGCTTGTTTTATCATTTTTTAAAAAAGCAGATTCGTTTTGAGTAGCTGATGATCCTGTAGTTTGTGTAGGATTTTCTATAGTTTGACTTTCTTCTATTAGATTTTGATCACTTGTATCTGTATTTCCAGCTATAAATAATTGATTTTCTATTTCTGTTTCATCTTCTTTTACTAAAGATGCTGGGATTTCAAAGTTTAGTTTATCTGCACTTTTTAGAAAATCATTTAAAAGCTCATTTGCTTTTTCATTTTCTTTATTTTCATTAGCTTTATTTAAAATCTCATCGTATTTTGATTTTAGATTTACATCAGCTGAGTAATAAGCTTTTGAGTTTTGGACTGCTTTTATATTTTGCTCGAGATTTTGAGGTTTTTCACTTGTTTCATCTTCAAAAAGAATGCCGTTTGTAATAAAGTTTTGTGTGGCTAGATCTATATTTTTAATCTCTTCATCTGTCAATAAAAGAGACTCTTGTTTTTGCTCTTGGCTAATTAAAGATTTTAGATATTCGCTTTGATCTTTAATTTTAGCAAGGTCATCACTATTTAAAACTTTTTGGCTATCTTTTATGAGCTCTTTAAAGCTTTGTGCATCTATTTTTTTTATTAGTTCAATATTCGCCTTTAAATCATAACGTAGATTGTATTCTTCTCCAAATCTGTTTGCTAGATTTTCTAAATCTTTTTCTAGCTCTGGATTTGGAGTGATAGCCTTGTTTTTTTGTTCTAATAAATTATTATAGGCTTCTATTTCATTTTTTGAAGCCTTATCAATATTTTTTAATTCATTTATATTTTGGATTTCTACTTCCGTATCGATTGCTAATGAGTTTGTAACTGGTGCGGCTAAGCCAATAGCAAGGGTGAGGATAAGTATTTTTCCGTAATTTTTAATTTTCATAATATACTCTTTCTCTTTATACTTTTTTATATTATTATATTAAAAATTAAGGATTTTTCAATCAAAAAAAGCTAGGACAAGAAGTCCTAGCTTTAGTATAATTAACCTTTTAGTCCCTCAGCTTGTCTTAGCATATTTTCTACAACAATGTCGTGAATTTCTCCAAGGCTTGCTCCATATTCTAAGATTTCCCAAGGTCTATTTGTGTGAAAGTGGATTTTGATTAGTTCTTCATCACCTACTGCAAGTAGGCTGTCTCCTTCAAAGTTTTCTGTAATGTGATCAAAGATTTCATCTTCATCTAAATTTTCACCTGCTATTAGCAATTGTGTATCAAATTTAAAATCTCCTATATCTACCATATTTCCTCCTAATTACTGTTTCCTTTTGTTAAATTTCTCTTAAGTTCATCTTCTAGCCTTGCTATTTCAGCTTGGGCCAAAGTCCTATTTTTCTTACCCTCGATTTGGATATTTCTAACTTCTTCTATTGTAGAAATAAGTTGGTCGTTGGTATGTTTGATTGTATCTAGGTCTATAATACCGCGTTCTGTAGCTTTTGCAGTTTCTATTGTGTTTTGTTTTAAGGTATCTGCATTTTTTCTTAAAAGCTCATTGGTTAGGTCTGTTACTCTTTTTTGGGTGGCAATAGCTTGGTTTGTGTGATTCATCCCAAGGGCTAAGACCATTTGGTTTTTCCAAAGTGGAATGGTATTTACTATTGTGGTTTGAATTTTTTCTGCCATTATTGAGTTTGATGATTGTACCATCCTGATTTGTGGAGCCATTTGGATTGACACCATACGGGTTAGGTCCAAATCATGAAGTTTTTTCTCAAATCTATTTGCTTGAGCTTTTAGATCGTTTACTTTTTGGGCATCTAATGGCAAATTAGATTCTTTAGCTTGGGATTCTATGGCTGGGATTTCACTTGCATAAGTTTCTTGAAGTTTTCTATTTCCAGCTTCAATATACATGGTGATTTCTTTGTAGTATTCTTCGTTTAAGTCATACATCTGATCTAGCATTGAAATATCTTTCATAAGTGTTATTTGATGATTTTCCAAAGTTTTGGCTACTTCATCGATATTTTTTTCTGCTGATTGGTAGCGGACTTTTAAATCTTCTACTTTATTTACTTGTTTTTTTAAAAATCCTAGGGGACCAGAAGCTTCTTCACGCTCCATATCACGGATGTCCATAACAACTGAATCAAGCAGCCCACCGATTTCTCCAAGGTCCTTATTACGAACTGTATCTAAGGTTTTTTCTGAGAAATTTGAAATCTTTTTTTGAGCACCTGATCCATATTGAAGGATGATGTTTGTATCTTCAAGATTGATCTTTTTAGAAAAATCATCTATCATTTTTTCTTCTTCTGGAGAAAATTTTACATTATTTTCTACCAAATCAGGACTTTCATTGGTTATGTTATCTAATTTGCTATCATTTTCATCGGCACCGTCTAAAGTTAATTTTATATCACTCATTGATTACTCCAATCATCTTCTGCATAACCTTCTTGGTTTAAAAGTAAGTTTATTGTGTCAATGTCAGTTTTTATATCCATGGCCCTATCTGATAAAAGTTCTACTTTTATTTTATCAAAAGCTTCGCCAATAGTAATTATTGACTCGTTTATTTGCCCCATAGAATTTGTTATCTTTGAATTATTCGTACGCATCATTTCAAAATCACAATAGCTTTCTACTAGTTTTGCGGTAGTTGGCAAATAGTAGTCGCTAAATTTATTTAGGGCGTAGGACTTTTCTGGATATTTTTCTACTATATTTAGTATATCTCTTGAATTTTTTAAAAGTTTATCTACATTTGTTTTAAAGTTTGTATCATTTATTTTTGCTTGGCTTGTCTTTATTTCGTTTATGACAATTTTGCCTTGGTCAAGGATTTCTTTAGCTCTTTCAAAGCTTAAGTCTTCTGCTAAAACTTCATCTTCACTTTCAGTTTTTACTCTTGCTTCAGGGATTTCTTTTTTCTTATCCTTATAAAGCCTAAAGGTAGGGATGTCTAGGATAAAAAGTGAATCATCTTCTACTATGCGGGCTTGATGAAAGTAGCCGCGTTTCATCATTTTTGTAAGATCTGATACAGTTTTTTCTTCTGTTTGAGCAACTGCACTTGCAAGATCTCTTATAGAAATAACTGTATTGTTGCCAAGTTCTCTCAAAAATCTCACATAATTATTGGTAAGTCTAAAATACTCTTTACTAGCTTTCCAGGAAATATAAGGAAAGGATAGGGTTAGCGCAATTAAAAATAAGATTATGACAAACCCCTCAATATCACCAAAAGTAAAGAAGTCAATTACAGATGCTATAGTAGGAGGAATTAGTATTATTCCTGATAAAATAGATGCTGCCTGCCAACCCTTAGCCTTGGAAAGCTCTGGGGGTTTTTGTTCGCACACTTCTTTATTTCTAGTTTGGGGTAAGTTTTCTGTTTTTTCCTTTGATTCTGTAAATTTTTTTAGGGTATTATTAACAGAATTCTTAATAGACTCGCCAATTCCATAAAAATCTATATCATTAAAGTTAAAATTGTTTTTATTATCAGTCATCGCTACTCCTTGTATTATTAATATCATACCCTAATCTTTAATAAATTTAAATTAGTTTTAATTTATATTAAATTAGTCATCTAAATCAATTATCTTATCAAAGCTATCTTTAACTTTTGTTATACTATTCCTGTTGCCAAAGGCTACTAAATTATCTTTTTGCATGGATTTTGCAAATAAATCTGCATAAGCTTTTATGTCATCAAGACTTGCGTTTTTTATTTCTGCTAAGATTTCTTCTGGATCAAATGAATTTTCTTTTTTATATCTACCATAATCTTCATCAGCTAGGGTAGATGGAGATTTTGGTCTAAGAATAGAGCCCATTGATGAAATTTGTTGGTTTTCAAAGTCCCTACTTGTGAGGGAAATGTTTTTTGTAAGCTCTCCAATAGAATCAAAACTTTCAATAGTTTTTAAAATATTTGGATCGCGGTAGGAGTATGTTGAAATAAGTCCTGATCTATTTGTGGTGATTCCTGCTCCATATGCACCGCCCTTAGCACGGATAAGTTCATAAAGGTATGGATTTGATAAAATTGAAGTAGCCACCATGAGCTTACCATCAAAATCGTCGCCAAATTCCTTTATATTTGCAGTTTTTGAAATGTAGTTTACATTTGCATTTGAAAGGATGGCTTCCTTATAAGATTTAGGATTAAATTCTATTTCTACTTGATCTTGTTTTTCTAATAAGGAATCAAATTTATCGTTAATAATTTTTCTCATCTTCTCAAAATCATTATTTGAGCAAGTGATATTTATTTCTAGATTTTCAGTAAATATTTTTTTGTAAATGCTATTTATTTTACTTAAAAATTCATCGAAATTATTTTTAACTTCATCTATGACAGTTTTTAAGAATAAATAAGAACCAATGCCGTTAAACTCATCTTTAATCATAGAAGCCTTGTCTATATGAGCATTTGCTCTATTTATTGCCAAAATATGGCCTTGGTCATACATGCCAGATTCAAAATATGATTTTTTCATACGAAGGACTTCCAAAATCCTTTTTTGATTATCAAATTTGGAATTAAACATAAAATCAGCCATCAAATCAAGTCCCTTTTGAGCTGTTTCAATAGTTGATGTAAATGAAACTTTTTCTAGTCTTGCAATATCCTTATCATTTACATTTATAAATGCATTTGAGAAATTTGGGCTTGATAGGTATTGAAAAAGCACATCATCTATTTCGGTATAGGCCATATTTTCTGTATCAACTGAACCCATAAAGTCATTTATAAGTGAAAGATAGCCTAGCTCATTTAAATTTAAATGCTTTATGTCAAAATATAGCGAAGTATAGATTAAACCAGCTGTATCAATATCGTGGTAAATATAGGTGAATTTATCATCGATAAGTTCTCGAGCAGTTTTTTCTAACTTTGTTGGTACATCTTCTATATTTAATACTGGAATTGTGGCTTTTTCTTCTTCGGTATCCGCCTTATTTTGGTGAATTTCTAATCTTTCTAAATCACTTTTTATTTTTGCTAAATTTTCATCATTCATATTTTTATTTAGATTTGCAATGTAGTCGTCTAAATTTTTTTGTTTATTAGCCATATAATCACTACTTGGTTTTGCAATGTAGATTAATTTTGTTGGATTGTCTAAAAAGTTTTCTTTGATGAAGTTTTCATAATAGTCTGTATCTATTAGTTGTCTTAGCTCATCTAAGTAGTCAATTATGCTAAAGGTCTCAAAAATTGGCTTATCAAATTGCCACATTAAAAAGTAGGTTAGACCTCGCATTACAGAAATTAATTGATCTCTTTGTCCATATTCAAAGATAGAAAAGGCTGCCTTTAAACTTTCCTTATTCATGCCATTTGCAGCATCTTTCAAACCATTTTCAATTATTTCAACAAATTTATCTAGTTTTGCTCCGTCAGTTTTTTGGGCTTGTAAAATTATTGAGCTTCTTACCCCGTAGCCAACTCTTGCAGAAAAGTCATCTGGATCAATTTCTTTGTTGATTTCATTTTTAATTTTGGATGAATCCATGTGAAATAAGGCGCTAATGAGGATAAGGAGGGTAAGATAGTATTTTGTATCTTGACCTTCCTTAGTCAAAAATCCATAAAGCAAGTAATCAGCGTTTTCTTGGTCACTATTACCAGGATATGTTGATTTGATAGTATCAGAATAGTAATTATCAGGCACCTTTATTTCAAAATCAAGCTCCTTGTAATCATAATTTGATAAATATTCCTTATCCAAGTGGTCCAAATAAAAATCTATATCCAAATCTCCATAAAAATATATATAAGCGTTTGAAGGGTGGTAGTGAGTCTCATAAAAATTTACAAATTCATCATAGGAAATTTTATAAATATCAGCTGGATCTCCACCAGATTCGTATTCATAAGGACTATTTTTATAAAGATGGGCTATAAAATCATCGTAAACAAGTTCATCAGGATCGGTAAGAGCACCTTTCATTTCGTTATAAACTACCCCAGAAATACCAGTGATTTTGTCATCATCAATTTCATAATGCCAGCCTTCTTGGTCTAATATTTCTTTTTTGTGGCGGACACTAGGGTTAAAAACAGCGTCCAGATATACGTCAGTTAGATTATAAAAATCTTTATCATTTTCGCTAGAAACTGGGTAAACTGTCTTGTCTGGATAGGTCATAGCATTTAAAAAAGTTTGAAGCGAAGAACTTGCCATATCCATAAATGGCTCGCGAGTCTTATATTTTTTTGACCCATTTAAAACTGAGTGCTCCATAATGTGGGCCATGCCTTTAGAGTTTGTTGGTGGAGTTTTAAATCCTATACCAAATGTTTTGTTTTTATCATCATTTTTTACATATACAACTTGTGCCTTGGTTTTATCGTGTTCATAAAGATAAACCTCAACACCCATTTTTTTGTAATTTTGTTTTTCCTTTAAAGTGTAAGTCATAATTCCTCCGTTTTTTTAACTATACTCCAACAAATATTTATCGATATTGGGTAAAAATTACAGAGATATATTTTAGGAGGATTTATGAAGAAAATAAAAACCCAGGAACTAACAGTTATGGCAATTTGTCTTGCCCTGATGGTAGTTTTAGGTACTGTTTTATATTTTGTGGGCAGGTCTTTACCAATACCTGGAGGTAGGCTTTTAGCCATGGCCCCTGCTTTTTCTTTTATTTTTACTGCTCTAATACTTAGGATTAAAAAAATTGGAGTTATTTCTTTTGTTTCTTTTGTATTTGGAATATTTTTACTAAAATTTTCAATATTTGGAGTCTTAGCTATTTGGATAAGTGCATTTTTGGCTGACATTTTGACATTTTTACTAATTAGAAATTACAAATCATATAAGGACATATACCTTACAGTCCCAATAAATGGATTTTTTCAAGTGTGGACTTCTTATATTGTAGTTATGAAATTTGTCCCAGAATCAAAATTTACACAAGCAGCCCTAATTCCAACCCTAATATTATCAGTGGTGGTTTATTTAATTGGATATTATTCTTCAAAATATTTTCTAAAATTAATGGAGAGAAGATCTCTATTGGGCGAAAAATTTGAAGATAAGCAAATAAAAATGAATTATGAAAAGAGGTAAGAAATGAAACTTGGAATACTTGGATCAGGAAAAATAGTACAAGAGGTTTTACCTGTACTAAATGAAGTGAAAAATATTGAAGTACTAGCAATTGCTGCACGAAATGAAGAAAAACTTAAAAGATTGTCAGAAGAATTTGCAATAGAAAAATATTATGTAGGCATAGAAGAATTACTTGCCGATGAGCAAATCGATACTGTATATGTTGCCCTTCCAAATAATTTGCATTTTGATGCTATGGATAAGGCAATTGATGCTGGAAAAAATATTATTTGTGAAAAGCCATTTACATCAAATGCCTATGAAGCAGAGATTATAATACAAAAGGCTAAAGAAAATAATGTGTTGATAGTAGAAGCTATAAGTCACAGATTTATCCCAAATGCTATAGAGGCCAAAAAAATTGTAAATGACTTAGGATATATCAAAATAGTTTCATTTAATTATTCCCAATATTCTTCAAGATATGACAAATTTAAAGAAGGCATAATCGAGCCAGTATTTTCCCTAGAAAGTTCCGGTGGAGCCTTAATAGATCTAAATTTATATAATGTAGCCTTTGCAGTAGATACTTTTGGCCTACCAAAGGATGTAAAGTACTTTGCAAATATTGAAAAAAATATAGATACATCTGGTATTGTTATTTTGGATTATGAGGACTTTAAAGTATCCTGCATTGGATCAAAAGATTCTGCTGCACCGATGGTAAATACCATCCAGGGAACAAAAGGAACTATTGAAATTCCAGATGCCCTTAATAGCTTTGAGGAGTTTAATCTAGAAGAAGTGGGAGATGATGGTCAATATTCTTTCCAATTTAACGAAAAGGGAAGATCAAGACTATATTATGAATTTGTTGCCATAGAAGAAATTTTAAGGACTCGTGATGAGCAAAGAGTGAATGAATTATTAGATAAAACTTACAATTATATAGAAGTTTTAACTAAAGCAAGATTTGATGCAAATATTTATTATCCTGCTGATAAAATTCGTTAAATTTGTGATATAATTAATTCGTAAGTCATTTTAATATGAATTTATATATTTTAATTTAATGAAAGGAGAGAAGATGGTAGGAATAATACTTGCAAGTCACGGCCACTTTGCTGAAGGTATCAAAGAATCTGCCCAAATGATATTTGGTGAGCAAGAAAAATTTGAAACAGCAATTCTTTTGCCAAGCATGGGACCGGATGACTTAAGAAGTGAGCTTGAAGCTTGTATCAAAAAAGTGGATAGCGATGAGATTTTATTTCTAGTTGATCTTTGGGGAGGCACTCCATTTAACCAAACTTCGAATTTACTTGAAGGCCATGAGGATAAATGGGCAATAGTTGCAGGTATGAACCTTCCTATGGTTATAGAGGCCTTATCAGAAAGATTTACAAACGAATCTTCACACGCAATTGCAAAAGCAATCGTAGGCTCAGCCAAAGAAGGAGTAAAAATCAAGCCTGAAGACTTAAACGAAGTAAGCGAAAAGGTAAACGAAACAAATGATGTAGATGATGCCCAAGCCCTAGTTGATGCAAAAAAAGCATCAGACGGATCAATTCCAAAGGGAACAGTTATTGGAGATGGTAAAATCGACATAGTCCTAGCTCGTATCGATACTAGACTATTGCACGGTCAAGTTGCAACTAGCTGGACAAAAGCTACAAAACCAGATCGCATCATAGTAGTTTCAGATGCAGTAAGCAAGGATGCCTTAAGAAAATCAATGGTAATGGAGGCTGAACCTCCAGGAGTAAAAGCCCACGTAGTTCCAATTTGGAAAATGAAAGGAATTTTAGATGACCCTAGATTTGGTGCAACACGAGCTATGCTTTTATTTGAAAAACCAGAAGATGTATTAGAATTATTAGAACTAGGTGGCAAGATTGATCATGTAAATATAGGATCAATGGCTTACTCTGAGGGAAAGGTAAACCTTACAACTGCCGTTTCTATGGGAAAATCAGACGTAGAAACTCTAGAAAAATTAAAAGACCAAGGTGTAACTTTCGATGTTAGAAAAGTCCCATCAGATAAAAAAGAAAAACTTGATAATATGCTTAAAAAAGCAAAAACAGAATTAAATATGAATTAGGAGAAGAAATGACTGCTATTAATATTATTTTAATCTTTATAGTAGCCTTCCTAGCAGGTTGTGAAGGGATTCTTGATCAATTTCAATTTCACCAACCATTAGTTGCTTGTACTTTAATTGGTCTAGTAACTGGACACTTTAAAGAAGGTATCATGCTAGGTGGTGCGCTACAAATGTTGGCCCTAGGTTGGTCAAACGTTGGAGCAGCAATCGCTCCGGATGCAGCTTTAGCATCGGTTGCATCTGCGATTATTATGGCTCTTGCCCTAAATGGAGGAACTACTAATGCTGTAGAAGCTAGAAGTACAGCTATTACTTTAGCAATCCCACTATCAGTAGCCGGTTTATTTTTAACCATGCTTGCAAGAACTATAGCAATACCTATGGTTCACGCTATGGACTCTGCTGCTGAAACTGCTAACTTTAAAAAAATTGAAAGAATCCACTGGACCGGTGTTCTTATGCAGGGACTTAGAATTGCAATTCCAGCACTTATTTTATGTTTTATCCCAGCAAAAGTAGTCACTGATGCCCTAAATGCTATGCCTGAGTGGTTAAAAGGTGGTATGCAAGTTGGTGGTGGAATGGTTGCAGCTGTTGGTTATGCCATGGTTTTAAATATGATGAGTACCAAAGAAACTTGGCCATTTTTTGCTCTTGGTTTTATCATTGCAGCTATACCAGATATAACACTTATAGGTCTTGGAGTCATAGGGATTGCATTTGCACTTATATATATGAAACTTAAAGGTATTGCCCAAAGTGGCGGAGGAGCTAGCGGAAATTCTGGCGATCCACTTGGCGATATTATAAATGATTATTAAGGAGGGATCTTATGACTGATAACAAAAAAGATAAAGATATAGAAGTTTTTGAAGCAGACTCTAGCAATAAAGTTATAAAAAATGAAGATCCTGCGGTTAAAAAAGAAGTTATAAAAGAAGAACCAGTAAAGACTGAAGTAGTCGAAACAAAAGAAGAAGTTGTAGATGAAAAATCAGAAACTAAAAATGCAGATAGAATAGAATTGCCAAAAAATGTCAGAAGAAAAATCTGTAACAGACACCAATTCTTACAAGGTACATGGAACTTTGAAAGAATGCAAAATGGTGGTTGGGCTTATTCTTTGATTCCAGCTATCAAAACCTTATACCATGACGAAGCTAGTCAAGCATCAGCACTAAAACGTCACTTAGAATTTTACAACACCCACCCATATGTATCAGCACCAGTTTTAGGTGTAACCCTTGCAATGGAAGAAGAAAGAGCAAATGGAACAGCTATTGATGATGCAGCAATCAACGGGGTAAAAGTTGGTATGATGGGACCTCTTGCTGGTGTAGGAGATCCAGTTTTCTGGTTTACAATTAGACCTATTTTAGGAGCCTTAGGTGCATCTTTAGCTTTAAGCGGAAATCCACTTGGACCAATTTTATTCTTTGTCCTTTGGAACATAATTAGATATGCTTTCCTATGGAAGACCCAAGAAGCAGGTTACAAGGCTGGTAATGAAATTACTAAAGACTTATCAGGTGGACTTTTAGGTAGGGTTACTCTAACAGCTTCTATCCTTGGTATGTTTGTAATAGGTGCCCTTGTACAAAGATGGGTAAGTGTAGACTTCCCTGTAGAAATTACAAGAGTTGCTCAAGATAGCAAAACATTTATAGATTGGGCAAATCTACCAGGTGGATCAGAAGGCATAAAACATGCTCTAGAAATGTATGAAACCTACGGGGCAAATGCCTTTAACCCAGAAAAAGTTACAACACTTCAAGATAACTTAGATATGCTTGTGCCAGGGCTTATGCCATTATTACTAACACTTGGTGTATCAAAACTTCTTAAAAAAGATGTTTCACCAATCGTAATCATCGTTGCCCTATTTATCATCGGTATCGTTGCTAGATACTTTAATATAATGTAGGTTATGATAGAGTCACAAAACAAAACTATCGACTTATCAATAAAAGCAAAACATCTCCAGGGTTTCACTAGCTTAGGAGATGTTGTTATAGGCGATAAGGCTTTTGAATATTACAACGAAAAAAATCCTAGGGACTTTATCCAAATCCCACGGAGCGAGATAGAACTTATTACTGCTGAAGTTATTTTTAAAACCAAAATCCCACGATTTGCCATTCACACCAAGCAAAATGGAGATTTTATATTTTCGACAGTAGATAATAAGAAAACCCTACGAGCCATAAATAAATATATACCAGGAGAAAAGCTTAGAAAATCACTTTCTTTATTAGATTATATTAAGCGTGCCTTTAAAAAATAGAGTACCAAAAGGGTGCTCTTTTTTTGTTTTAAATTGGGTATATATTTTAACAAAGCTTTATCTGGAAAACATTTGCAAAAAATGTGGAAAAGTAAATTAATTTGCTATATAATTAACTTATAAGGATTTAGAAAACATAATTTTTTAAAAAAATATAAATGTTTTCACAAAGGAGAAAAATATGAAAAATTATACTACATCCAAAATTAGAAACTTAGCTTTAGTCGGTCACTCAGCAAGCGGTAAGACTAGCCTTGCTGAAGCACTATTATACAAAACAGGTGCAATCGATAAAAAAGGAAGAGTTGAAGAAGGGTCTACAGTTTCAGACTATGAGGCTCAAGAGAAAAAAAGAGGGATTTCTATCCAAACTTCAATTATTCCTGTTGAATACGAAGACTACAAGATAAACTTTATAGATTCTCCTGGATTTTTTGACTTTGAGGGTGAAGTTTTGCAAGCTCTTAGAGCTAGCGAGGCAGCGCTTTTTGTAATTGATGGAGAAAATGGGATTGAAGTTGGCACAGAAAAATATTGGAACTACACCCAAGAGATAAATCTCCCATCTATCATTTTTGTAAATAAACTTGATAAGGAAAATGCTCATTTTAATAAGGTGGTATCAGATCTTCACATCGAGTTTGGAAAAAAAGTTATACCTCTAACATTGATGCTTGGTGAGGGAGATGAATTTGAAGGTGTTATCGATGTTTTAGATAAAAAAGCCTACACTTACGAAAACGGTGAGAAAAAAGAAGTGGAAATCCCAGAAATCCGCCTAGCAGAGGTAGATGCAGTTTATGAAGAAATTATAGAAGCAGTAGCAGAAACTGATGATTCGCTAATGGAAAAATTCTTTGAAGGCGAAGAATTTTCTGAAAGCGAATTTAGAAAAGGTCTTACAGAAGCCATATTAAACGGCACTGTTGTACCACTTATCGCAGGATCTAGCGAAAAAGAAATAGGACTTACTCAGCTGTTAGAAGTTATTACTAGATACATGCCATCCATTGATGATGAGGTAGCTCATATAGGTTTTAGAGTAAAAGATGGTTATGAAGCATTCGATGCAAATGAAGATGCACCATTCTCAGCAGTAGTTTTCAAAACCCTTGCAGATCCATTTGTTGGTAAAATTTCTATTTTTAAAGTATTATCAGGTTCAGTATCGAAAGATGATAAGATTTTAGACGTTACAAAAAATAAGGAGCTTAAGGCTTCAAATTTATTTTTCCTAAGAGGCAAAGAGCAAATTAAAACTGATAAGGTTATTGCAGGGGACATAGGAGCTTTTACAAAACTTGACGAACTTTCAACAGGTGACAGCCTTGCTACAAGTGAAAATAAGATTGAATACAAGCCAATTAAATATCCAAAACCAGTTTTATTTTATGCTATAAATGCTGTTAGCAAAAACGATGAGGATAAGATTTCTGAAGCCCTACAAAAATTAATCGAAGAAGATCCTACTTTCAAAGACGACAGAAATACAGAAACCCACCAACAAATATTATCAGGTCTTGGAAATGTCCAACTTGAAGTAATTATGGACAAACTTCGCGATAACTACGGAGTAAATACAGAAGTAGTAGACTACAAAATACCATATAGAGAAACTATAAAAGGCAATTCTGATGTCCAAGGAAAGCACAAAAAACAATCAGGTGGTGCTGGCCAATATGGGGACGTATTTATCAGATTTGAGCCAACCGAAGAAGATTTTGTCTTTGATGAGGAAGTATTTGGGGGAGCAGTTCCTAAAAACTATTTCCCAGCAGTAGAAAAAGGCCTTGAAGAATCACTTTTAGAAGGACCACTTGCAGGATTTAAGGTAACTGGCATCAAGGCGACACTTTATGATGGATCCTATCACCCAGTTGATAGTAACGAACAAGCATTTAAATCTGCTGCGAGAATTGCCTTTAAAAAGGGTATAGAAGAAGCAGACCCAATACTTTTAGAACCAGTTATGAAACTTGAAATCAGAGTCCCAGAATCATATATGGGAGATATCATGGGTGATATGAACAAAAGACGCGGCAGAATTTTGGGCATGGACCCACAAGCAGACGGCAGCCAAATAATACTTGCCGAAGCTCCATTATCAGAAGTTTTAACCTATGCCATTGATTTAAGAAGTCAAACTTCAGCAAGAGGCGCATTCTCAATGGATTTTGAAAGATACGAAGAAGTACCAAAAGAAATTACACAAAAAGTTATAGAAGCACACAAAGAATAAGTTTAGGAGGCAAAGATGGCAAAGTGGGAAATTTTAGACATTGACCCTTGGATAAAAGATTATGAAAATGATATAAATCTTAGAATGAGCGAATACGAAAAAGCGAAAAAAAGACTCATAGGAGATGGCCAAACACTTTCTGACTTTGCCAATGCCCACCATTATTATGGTTTTCATAAGACAAAAACTGGTTGGATTTACAGAGAATGGGCACCAAATGCAGATGGGCTTTACCTAATCGGTGATTTTAACGATTGGGACAGACACGCCCATCCTATGAAAAAAATAAATGATGAGGACTGGGAGATATCTATAAAGGGTATAAAAACCATTCCTCATGGTTCTCGCATAAAGGTTTTAGTAGATGCAAATGGCAAAATTTCTGATAGGATACCACTTTTTGCAAAGAGAGTAGAAAGAGATGAAAATGGAGATTTTGCAGCTATCATGTACAATCCACGCGCAAAGTTTAAGTGGACCGATGATGATTTTAAAATCCAAAATGACGATTTATTAATTTACGAAGCCCATATTGGAATGGCTGGTGAAGAAGGCAAAGTTTCTACTTACAAGGAATTTGAAAAAAATATCCTGCCTAAGATCAAAAAAGCAGGATATAATACTGTACAATTGATGGCTATTGCTGAGCATCCATATTACGGCTCTTTTGGATACCAAGTAAGCAATTTTTATGCTCCAAGTTCCTGGTATGGGGAGATTAATGATTTAAAATCCTTGGTAAATACTGCCCACGAAATGGGGTTAAATGTGATAATGGACCTGGTTCATTCTCATGCTGTAAAAAATACTATCGAGGGCATCAACGAATTTGATGGAACGGATTACCAATTTTTCCATACAGGAGAAAAGGGTGAGCACCCAGATTGGGATAGTAAATTATTTGACTATGCAAAACCAGGAGTAGCCCACTTTCTTCTTTCTAATGTAAAATACTGGCTAGAAGAATTTCATTTTGATGGTTTTAGATTTGATGGAGTTACATCAATGATTTATAAAAACCACGGTCGAGGGGTAAGTTTTGACCATTACGATAAGTATTTTTCTATGAATACGGATATAGAAGCGATAAATTATCTACAAATGGCCAATGAATTAGCTCGAGAAGTGAAAAAAGATGTTATTACTATTGCTGAAGATATGTCAGCAATGCCAGGCATGTGCATGCCAATTTCTAAAGGAGGCATAGGTTTTGATTATAGGCTAGCGATGGGTATGCCAGATTTTTGGGAAGGCACTCTAGAAAAACGCGATGAGGATTGGGATTTATCAAATATGTGGTACGAACTATCCACCCACCGCCCTGATGAAAAACGCATAGCTTACGTAGAAAGTCACGACCAAGCTTTGGTTGGTTCAAAAACCACTATTTTTACCTTGGCAGATCAGGAAATGTACTGGCATATGAATAAGGATGATGATAACTATATAGTAGAAAGAGCTATTGCACTTCACAAAATGATTAGATGGATTACAATTACCATGGGGGCAGATGGATATTTAAACTTTATGGGCAATGAATTTGGCCACCCAGAATGGATAGATTTTCCAAGAGAAGGCAATGCATATTCTTTTGATTACGCCAAACGCCAATGGTCACTTTTAGAAAATGATAATCTTAAATACCAGTATTTAGCCAAATTTGATCGAAAAATGTTAGAGTTTACAAAAGATAACGAGCAATTGGGTAACAGGATATTTAGACTTTGGATAGATAATGACAGAAAAGTAATTGCATACAGAAATAAAGATGTAGTTTATATTTTTAACTTCCACCCAATCAATTCATACGATTCATTTGCAGTTCCAATCCATGATATTGGTAAATTTAAAGTGGGCATGGATACTGACCAAGTGAAATTTGGAGGCAAAGGCCGCATTTCTCATGAATATATCTACAAGACAGAAAGACTAGCAGGCACAGACTATGACGGGATAAAAATTTATATCCCAGCAAGAACAGCCCTCGCCCTACAAAGGATTGATCAGTGAAAATAATTTGTTTGGGAGATTCATATACAGAAGGCTATTTGGTAGGCAAATCTTATGTAGATTTCCTAAAGGATTATGGCCATCAAGTCATAAATTTAGGCAAAAATGGAGATCGCACTAGTGGCATGCTAGAAAGATTTAGACCGGAGACTTGCGACATGCAAATAATATTTGCAGGCACAAATGATTTTTTTGATGCTACTAGCCCAGACCAAGTTTTTGAAAATATAAAAAAACTACTAAGAAATTCAAAAGGCAAGCAAAATATCATAATTAGCCCGCCCTTAATGGAAAAGGACGAATCCTACCCCAGATATGCTGAGATAAATGAAAAAATAAATAAATTAGGAGATTTAGAAAAAAATCTCGATGCAATATTAATAGATGCAAAAAAAATAAAACCCTCGTATATAGATGGACTTCATATGAGAGAGGACTTTCATAGAAAATTGGCTGATGAGATAATAAATCAAATCTAAAAACACAGGAACAAAACCCTGTGTTTTATTGTGGCAAAATTTGAAATTACATTATAAAATATATATTGAACTAAAAAAGGAGGAACTATGCCGGATATAGATATAAATCAGCTAATAAAAACAAATATCGTAAAAGATATCATAATAATTTTAATCATCCTAGTTATCAGCAAAATATTGCTCGATAGTCTATCGCATTTAATAAATAAATCCTTCAGTAATAAAATGGATGTAGATGGTTATAGAAAAGTAAGAATAGAAACACTAAGTAAAAATCTTTATACAGTTATTCGATTTATAGTAGGCTTTATAATTGTGATGATTATTCTAGATATGTTAGGAATAAACACCAGATCAATAATAGCAACAGCTGGAATAGGTGGAGTTGCCATCGCTTTTGGTGCACAAACTCTAGTAAAAGATATAGTTACAGGAGTCATTATTATCGTAGATGATACATTTAGAGTGGGAGATTGGATAAAAACAGCAGGAGTTGAAGGTACTGTCGAAACACTTGGTATGCGCCATACAAAAATTAGAGATTATGACGGTTCACTTCACACAATTCCTAATTCGCAAATCACAAATGTCCAAAATTTAAACAGTGGCCCAATGAGATTTGATTGTAATATTTACTTATCATATGATGTAAGCTACGAAGAAGCTGAGGATATAGTAGAAACAGTATCAAAAAAATTAAAAGCAGATAAAGATTTAGGAAAATACATTATTCAAGATGTAAGTGTATTTGGAATAATGGAAATTCGTGAATCATCATATCTACTAAGAACAACAGGAGTAGCAGTCCCAGGCCATCAATGGGCTTTGGGAAGAGAAGAAAGAAAACTAATTATAGATGAGATATATGGTAGAGCTTTAAACCCAAGCATACAAGTAGTAGCAATTGCAAAAGGAAAGGAAATAAATGAAGAAATATAAACAAGGAGATATTATAACTCTTAAAAAAGGCCATCCATGTGGAGAAAATAAATGGGAGATAGAACGCATGGGAGCAGATATGAAGATAAAATGCCTAGGGTGTGAGAAGGCTATTTGGTTAAAACGCATAGACTTTGACAAAAAGATTAGAAAAATACAAGATGAAAACGGCAAGATGGTCTCAATAGTAAACTATCAACCAGAATTATAAAAAAAATTAAAAAACTATTGACATATAAATTCAGTTCTGTATAATAGAAAAAGTCGACACCAAAGACTAAGAAGAGTGATTAAAAATAAATTAAAAAAACTCTTGACAAGTCATCAAAAAGGTGATAGACTATATAAAGTCGATACAGTTAATTTGTAAATGCTGAGTAAAATCTTTGTAAAAAACTTGCAAAAAGATTTGACAAAGCCAAAATTAAATGGTAGACTAATAAAGTCGTTACAAACAACGACAATATGAACCGGATGTTAAAACAAACATCTAAAATGAAATTTAATATCAATGATTATGTAAAACAAAAACATAATCAAC
>NZ_JAEUYX010000026.1 GCF_016798225.1 Anaerococcus sp. mt242
TTTTATTTTTATATATAAATATAAATAAAAAAACGAAGGAAAATTCCTTCGTTTTAACTATTTAAAATCACTATCTTCTAAGCCGATTGTTTGCCAATAATTTTTAAGGAATTCATCACTATTCATTTCAGTTTTAATTATTCCCATTTCTTTGTATTCATTGAAGCCTGTTTTAAATGTGTTACTTGTATTTTCAAATGTAACATTCCAATTATAAGAATCTAACATTCTTACACTTGCATCAAAATCTCCGCTTGCCCAATTATTATCATATAGAATTTTTGCAGCTTCTTCTGGATGTTCTTCTATCCAAATTTGTGTTTCTATAACTGCTTCATTGTATAATTTTGCCATAAGTGGATTTTCTTCTACAAAATCAGCATTCATTGCATTAACACAACATGTTTCATTTTTAAAATCATCATCCCAAGTTAGTGATCTAATTCTTTTCAAAGTTCCGTCTTTTAAAAATTTATCAGCATATTCGTCTGTTAGAATTGCGCCTTGGATCTCTCCTTTTTCTAAGGATTGTATTATAGCGGATAATTCAACCTGCTTGTATTTAACTTCATCTACCCCGATATTATCTTTATGGAAAAATCTTAAGGCAATATTTTGATCTGATGCTCCTATAGGCTCTGGAAATCCAACAGTTTTTCCTACTAAGTCTTTAGTAGATTCTATCTTCCTATTATCTAATACATATAATGATTTACATCCTGTATGAGCACCTGATGTAAATATCATATTAACCCCATTTAAAGTTGGTGGAATAAATTTAGTTATATGTCCAACGCTTGCATCAGCTTTTCCTGTACCTAAAGCATCCACATTACTTTCACCACTAACATATTCAACTTCAATTCCTCTTTTTTTAAATTCTCCTCTAATATCCGCTATATTAGGTGCACCCGCACATATTCCTCCATTGTATGATATAACAATAGGTGTCCCATATCTAGGTTCATCTTCTATTTTGTGATTATCAATTATAAGTTCACCCGCGTTTAAACTATCTTCTTTTATATTATCATTTGTAGAATTCTCTATATTTTTGTTATCATTATTCACCTTACTTTTGTCATTATTTTGCACACATCCTGTAATCAAAGATGCAAATAAAATTGATGCTATAACTTTATGTAATTTTTTCATTAAGCCCTCTACTTACTCTCTATTGCTAAATTTAAATTTCAGCTAAACCACCCTTGTATAATCCAGTATCATAATTTTGATTTAATTTTATATGATTAGAATCCATTCCATTATCATCTAGTTTTTTAATAATTTTTTCTTTTTCATCATTTCTAACAAATGCATTTGTAGTACTGACCAAGCCTTGGACAGTTTTATACCATTTGCTAAAGCTGATGCCTATTCCTATTTCATCAGGCTGCCAATCTGCAACTAATCTAGTACCAGGGCATAAGAAGGAAATATTTATACTATCGCTTATTATAGGAGCTGTGGTTAGATCATGGCAGATAGCTTGTAACCCAACAGTTTTTATACTTGTAGCATAACCATAATTATAAGAATATCCTTGAATTAGTCTCATAATATTGTATGATTTACCAATAACTATAATTACATCTGGCTCCACTTCCATTTTATCTATAGGTGAAACCAACACACCGTAAATATAGTTATCATTAAATTTCATCTCATCAGATACAGATTTACTAGTTTCTAAATCTGCATAATTTTCTCTTTTAAGCCTAGTTTTACCCGATAGCATATCTTCATTGTATTTTTCAAAACCTAAGGCAGTAGATCCACCTATGCAAGCTTGATGCCCTTTTAATAGTTTCAATTTTTCACCTCTACTAGCTAAATTCACTGAATTGCAATAGGTTACTTTAGTTTTTCTAACACTTGCTTGTATAGAATCATATTCCTCTTTTGAATTTAAATACTTAACTCCAACTGGACATCTATCTAAACTCATATATATATTAAGTATCTTATTACTTTTACTTAGATCATCTATTTCTTTTACCAAACATATCTCCTTATCAACATATTAATTTATATTTTTGCACAAAAAAACCTGTAAAAAAACTTTACAGGAGTGTCTCTTTTTAATTAAATTAATCTTTAAGGCATTTTACTTATAGATTAGTTAAAAAAGAGCGCACTTTCCCTATTAAGAAAGCTAACTTTCTTTATAAGCCTAAAGTGTGTACTAAGGTTAATCCTATCTTTAGACAATCTATATAGTAAAAATAATATATCCAAACGATTTCTAGCAAGTGTACTTAATTATCTTTTACGATAATTTTGCTATCAATCAAATATATCACCTATGCTATTTAAACATATAAACAATATTGTGTCAATGAATTTTATTTTTATATATAAATATAAATAAAAAAACGAAGGAAAATTCCTTCGTTTTTATTTTATATCTTAGATAAATAATCCAGCAAATACTACTGAAACTATTGTCATAAGTTTAATTAGGATATTTAGTGATGGTCCTGATGTATCTTTGAATGGATCACCTACTGTATCCCCTACTACTGCTGCTTTGTGGGCATCAGATCCTTTTCCGCCTTCTACACCAGATTCGATGTATTTTTTAGCGTTATCCCAAGCACCACCAGCATTTGACATAAATATAGCCATCATTACACCTGTTACTAGTGCTCCTGCTAATAGTCCTCCTAGAGAATAAGGTCCTAGGAAAATACCAACTAAGATTGGAACTACAACTGCTAATACTCCTGGGATAATCATTTCTTGAAGTGAAGCTGTAGTTGAGATATCGATACAATTTGCATAGTCTGGGTCTCTTTCTCCAGCTAAGATTTTGTCATCGTCTCTAAATTGTCTTCTTACTTCTTCAATCATTTGGCTAGCAGCTTTTCCTACTGAATTCATTGTTAATGCTGAGAATAGGAATGGTAGCATACCACCTATAAACATACCTGCAACTACTCTACTATCTAGGATAGAGATTGCTTCAAGGTTGATTGATTCAGCATAAGTAATAAATAATGAAAGTGCTGTAAGGGCTGCAGATCCGATTGCAAATCCTTTACCAATAGCTGCTGTTGTGTTACCAATTGAGTCTAGCCCGTCTGTGATGTCACGAACGCTTTCTGGTAGGTAGCTCATTTCTGCGATACCACCAGCATTATCTGTGATTGGACCGTAAGCATCTACTGTTACTGTTGTTCCTGTAATTGAAAGCATACCTACTGCTGCAAGGGCAATTCCGAATACTCCCATTAGTTTAAATGCAACCATAATAGCAAGAGCAATTACGATAATTGGGAATACTGTGGAAAGCATACCTGTTGAAAGACCAGCAATGATGTTTGTAGCAACACCTGTTGATGATTCTTTTGAGATGTATTTTACGTGTCTATATTTATCTGAAGTATAAACTTCTGTTAAAAGTCCGATTAAAATACCTGCAACAAGTCCTGTAATAACAGCAAGAGCTGCACTATAGTTACCAAAATATCTGTTTGATAAAAGTAGTGAGCCGATTAGTACTATAGCTCCTGAGATGTAAAGTGTACCCATTAATGATTTTTGTGGGTTAGCGTGTTTGCCTACTAAGAAAATGATTGAAGCGATGATTGATGCAATAATTCCTAGGGCTGCTAAGAAAAGTGTAAATTGTAAACCAGCTTCTTCAAAGTAAACTGCACCAAGTGTCATTGATGAAATGATAGCACCAGCATAAGATTCAAATAAATCTGCTCCCATACCAGCAACATCACCTACGTTATCTCCAACGTTATCAGCAATAACTGCAGGGTTTCTTGGGTCATCTTCTGGGATTCCTGCTTCTACTTTACCTACAAGGTCAGCCCCAAGGTCAGCAGCTTTTGTATAGATACCACCACCAACTCTTGCAAAAAGAGCAACTGATGATGCACCTAGTGAATATCCCATAAGGATTGTTGGGTCTTTAAAGTAAAGGTAGGTTAAAATAATTCCTATAAATCCAAGACCTGTTACTGCCATACCCATTACTGAACCGCCTGAGAAAGCTACTTTTAAAGCTCCATCTTGGCCTGATTCGTAAGCTTGGTTTGCACATCTAACATTACTTGCAGTTGAAACTCTCATTCCTATAAAACCTGCTAGCATTGAAAGAACAGAACCTAGTAAGTAGCAAATCATAACTCTAATATTTAAGAATATTGCTAATAAGATTGCTACTATAACAACGAAAATTGCGATGAATTTATACTCTCTTTTTAGAAATGTCATCGCACCATCTCTGATATAGCTTGAGATTTGTAGCATACGTTCATTACCAGCTGATAGTGGATTGATTTTTTGGGTAATTGTAAAAATCATGAAGATTATCGCTAGTATTGCTACTATCAAAGATAAAATCTCTACAGACATATGTCCTCCTTATATAATATTTATATTTATATTGTAGTATTAAAACAATAATATTACAATTATAAATCAACTTGAAATATTTTTATATAATAAAAGGACGCCAAAGAGATGCAAGTCTGCATTAACTTTTAGCGTCCTATTTATCGCTTATTGAATTTGTTTTTATATTTATAATCTAATTATTAATTTTCTTCGTATGGTAATAATGCAACTTGGCGAGCACGTTTAACTGCACGTGTAATTTCTCTTTGGTGTTTTGCATTAAGACCTGTTACTCTTCTAGGTAGGATTTTTCCTCTATCAGAGATAAATCTTTTTAAAGTTTCAATATCTTTGTAATCGATAACTTTTGATGGATCTTTTACAAATGGATCAACTTTTTTTCTTGGTTTAAATCTTCTATTTTGAGCCATGGTATTCCTTTCCTTTTATTTTTTAGAACGGAATCCTTCCATCATCTTCAATTTCTGTGAAATCATCATCAAAGAAATCATCGCTACTATCAAATCCGCCTTGGTTTTGATTGTAGGAATTATTGTTATAATTATTTTGATAATTTGTTTGTGAATAGTCGTTGTTGCCATAATCTTGGTTATCACCATAATTTTGATTATAGTTTGAGCCTCCACCTTGATTATCAGAACGGCTACCTAAAAACTCTACGTTTTCAGCTACAATGTCAGTAGTATAAACTGTTTTGCCTGTTTCTTTATCAATGTAGGATCCTGTTTGGATTCTACCATCTACTGCACACTGACTTCCTTTTCTTAAATATCTTTCACAATTAACAGCTTGAGGACCCCAAACAACTATACGAATGAAATCTGCTGTTGGACGATTTTGAGATTCTAGTTCTTGTTTCTTTTGCTTACTCATATTCTTATCTACAGCTAGAGTAAAGCTAGTAACAGTCTGGTTTGATTGAGTATTTCTTAAATCTGGATCACGTACTAGTCTTCCTACAAGTACTACTCGATTCATAAATTAGTCCTCTTTTCTGATAACCATGTATCTGATTATGAAATCTGAAAGTCTAAGTCTTCTTTCAAATTCTCTGATATGGTCTGGTTCAGATTTAAAGTCTACGATATAATAATATCCATCTTTGATATAATTAATTTCGTAAGCTAACTTTCTTTTACCCCAGTCATCTACACTAGTTACTTCACCATTTTCTTCGATGATTCCTTTGAATCTTTCTAATAGTTCAGTTCTATCTGCATCTTGCATATCAGTTTTGAAAATTAAAACTGCTTCGTAGTTATTCATTTTTTCACCTCCCTATGGTCTATGACCCCGTTGATTTATCACGGAGTAGAGTGTTACTGCTATATTTTACTACCTATTTGTCTTTTAGTCAATGCTTTTTTGAGATTTTGTATGATAAATTGCATTGGCAATAGCGCGACTCATAGCATTAGCTGCCATTACTCCTACAATATTTAAATCTGCATGGATTTCATTGGTTGCTAAAGAAAATATTGTATCTCCGTCAAAGCCAGTATGGACGGGATTTATAGATCTTGCAAATCCATCATGGCACATTTGGGCGATTTTTTTAAGTTTTGTCTTATCAAAACTTGCATTTGTTGCCACTATACCAATTGTTGTGTTTTTATTAGCAATATCAGAAAAATCATTCATGATATTTGCCATCACGTCAGTTGTTTTTATCATATTTCCATCTTTGATAGGGCCTGCTATTTGAATTCCTTTTTCATAGTCAAAAACATCTCCAAAGGCGTTTACAGCAACTATTGCAGAAACTTTTAAATCTCCTTCACTTATGGTTGCAGATCCAAGGCCAGATTTCATTACACAATCCATACCCAAAATTTTACCTACTGTCGCTCCAGTTCCTGCCCCTATTATTCCCTGGCGATATTCATCTGATTTTGCATATTTGTAGGCAACTTTTCCCATATTTTTATCAGGTCTAATTTTTGGATTTTTGTAAGCTAGGTCAAATAAAACCGCTTGGGGAACTATTGGAACAATCCCAACTCCAACATCAAGCCCTATTCCATCTTCTTCTAAAGATTCCATAACTCCACTCGCAGCATCAAGTCCAAAGGCAGATCCTCCACTTAGGATAAGAGCATTTACACTTTCTACTGTATTTACTGGATCTAATAGGTCTGTTTCGCGTGTTCCTGGTGCTGAGCCTCTGACTTCTACTGCACAAGTATTATTTTTAGGCGGAATTAATACTGTAAGCCCAGTCCCAGCTTCAAAATTTTGAGCATGGCCAATTTTTATGCCATCTATATCTGTAATGTATCCTTTATACATATTTCTCCTTTAAAAAAGACCCCCACTTGGAGGTCAAATTATTGGGCAACATCTTCATTTCTATATTTATCCATCATTTGTCCAAATACTTCTGAACTTGATGGTGGTGTGTAAGAGATGGCATTTGCACCAGCTTCGATGGTTTCTAAGATGCTTTCTCCAGTCTTACCTCCAGTAGCAATAATCGGGAAGTTTTTGCCTATATCTTTTCTAATTTCTCTTACTAAATCTGCAGTATATCTACCACCAGATATATTTAAAATCTCAGCACCTGCTTGGATTTTGCCTATGTAATCATCATTTATACTTGTTACACTAGCAATAACTGGCACATCAACAAAGCCTGCAATTTCTTTGATATCTTTATTTGGCATTGGAGAATTTACAACAACTCCATAGGCACCAGAAAGTTCTGCATCTATTGCCACATATTTTGAACGGAGGCCTTGAGTTGTTCCTCCGCCAACTCCTATAAAACATGGAACATTTGATACGCTTAAAATGGCATTTGATATTGAATTTTGTGGTGTATAAGGATAAACTGCCATGATGCTATCGGCATTTGAGTTTCTTATTATTGCAAGATCTGTTGTAAAAAGCAAGGATTTAATTCTCTTTTCAAAAATCATTATTCCAGATGCCTTATAAATTTCTTTTGGCACCTTTATAAAAGATTTTCTTAACTTGGAGTGCACCAATGGTATATATTTTTCTTTTTTTTCGCTCATAAAGCCCTCCTTTATTCTCACTTTTTATTTTACCCTTATAGATATTAATTAATCTATATTAAAAATATCTCTTGTATAAACTTTATCTTTTACATCTATTAATTCATTATCTAGCCTATTAGCCACTATAATATCGGCTTTTTTAAATGCTTCAAGATTATTTTCTATCCTTAAACCTTCAAAAAATTCTTCATCTACATTTGGCTCATAGATTATGATTTCAGTTTGATCTTTGATATTATTTATTACATCAAAAATTGCAGACTTTCTGAAATTATCCGAATCTTTTTTCATTACTAGTCTATAAATGCCAACTGTTTCTGGCTTGTCCCTTAAAATCCTATCGCTGATATAATCTTTTCTAATTTGATTGGCATCAATAACTGCTCCAAACATTGCATTTGGTACATTTTCAAAATTTGCATAAAGTTGTTTGCTATCTTTTGGCAGACAATATCCCCCATATCCAAATGATGGGTTGTTATAATAGTTTCCTATCCTTGGGTCAGCAGAAACTCCATCAATAATATCTTTTGTAGAAAGCCCCTTAATTTCTGCAAAGGTATCAAGTTCATTAAAATATGATACTCGCATAGCTAGATAGGTATTAGCAAAAAGTTTTACAGCCTCTGCTTCTGTAGAGTCCATAATTAAAACTTCTGGGTCATTTTGCGCTTCATTTTTATATAAATCAGCAATTTTTTTGCCAAGATCTGTCCTATCCCCTACTATTATCCTAGATGGATTTAGACTATCGTAAAGGGCTTTGCCTTCTCTTAAAAACTCTGGTGAAAATATAATATTTTCGCAAGCAAATTTTTCTCTTTGTGCTTTTGTATATCCCACTGGGATTGTAGATTTGATTAAGATAGGCAGTTTTTCATTTTCTTTTTTAATGTTAGTAATTACATCATCTACAAAAGATGTATCAAAGTACCTACTTTCTTCATCATAGTTTGTAGGCACAGCAATTATGGCAAGATCTGCATTTGCCAAGTGATTTTTGTATTCACTTGTTGCTGTTAAATTAAGATCCTTCTCTGATAGATATGATATTATTAAATCATCAGTAAGCGGTGATTTTTTTTGATTTATAAGACTGATTTTTTCTTCGTTTGTATCAATTCCTATTACTTCATTTGATTGACTAAGCAATATGGCATTAGCCAAACCCACATAGCCTAATCCAAAAACTAAAATTTTCATAAACTCTCCTTAAAATAGATAAGTTTATTTTACAAGAAAAGTAAATTTTTACAATAAAAAAGCCTGACTTTTAGCCAAGCTTTTTAAAAAAATTAGATTCTGTTAAATATTTCTCTATTAAATTTATTTTCACTAGCAGCTACTATAAGGGCTGATGAGTTTGCAGCTGTAACATTTGTAGCTGTTCTACCCATGTCTGCAAGTGTAGAGATTGGAGCAAGTAATACTACCATTTCTAGTGGAAGTCCCATTGCTGCGAATAGTGCAGTTGTTGTAATTGTTGCTGTTCCTGGCACACCAACTGTTCCTAGAGAAACTAAAAGTGCAATTAAAATAAGTTTTATATAATCAGCTGCTCCCCAGCCTAGTCCCATCATATTTGCAACGAAAATTGCATTCATTACTGGCCAAAATCCTGCACAACCTGGCATACCCATGGTTGCTCCTAGTGGTGCTGTAAATGATGCGATTTCTTCAGATACACCTTGTTCTTCTGTAAGATTTTCTACATTTGCTGGTATTGCTCCCATAGAAGATTGGGTAGTAAAACCAATCATTGTTACTGGCCATACTTTCTTGAAATAAGTGAAAGGATTTACTTTTGCAAATACTGATACAAGTATACCAGTTCCAAGGAAGGTGTGGATTACTGATGCCACATAGTTTAACACTAATATTAAAATAAATGGTGCAATAGCTGTAGAATCAATCCTACCAACAGCATTTGTCATAAGTGCAAGTACTGCATATGGAGTAAGACTTGTAATCATACTTGTAAGTTTGAAAATAACTTCAGCAAGTGAGTTTGTAAATTCTGCAAATGGACGAACCACTTCTTCCTTACCATTTTCAATTAATTTTAGGGCAGCTATACCAAGTAAAACTGAAAAGATAATAATTGGTACTATTTGTCCTTCAGCTGCATTTGAAATGATATTTGATGGGAAAAAGTTAGTGATAGTTTCGGCTACTGTAGGTACTTCACGCACTTCTGTATCAACAGGAACATCAAAATTTACCCCTTGGCCAATACTGAAGATAATAGCTAAGATAAGTCCAATTATGGATCCCATAACATTGTGTAAACTTAAAATTCCAACTGATTTTAGACCAACAGATCTCAGTTTTGTAAGTGAGCCTGTGTTTAACATGGTTCTAACAATTGTAGTTAATAATAGTGGAATAACCATGGCATATAGCAAGTTAACATAAATAGAACCAAAAACAGAAACGTACTCGGTATTACCTCTAAAAATAAAGCCTAAAATAAGACCAGCGATAGTACCGGTAATAACTCTACCTCCAAATGAAACGCCACGTTTTTTCATCAGGTGGAGTACATAAAATAATACTAGTGTGACTAGTACGGCAACAAATTGCATAATTTCCTCCTAAACATATTACTATATTTGTCAGTTATTATTTTAACACTTTAAATCGAAAATCACAAATTTTTTTGCAAAATATTTTACACTTATAATATTTTGATAAATTATTTTGTAAATGTAATAAATTCATAGGGTCTTAATAAGAGATTTTTGGCAATCTTTCTCTTGCCATAATTACCTAAAAAATACTTAAAATCGTTGATATCAATGAAATGAAAGCGAATATCAGCGAGTACTTCTTTTTGGCTAAAATTTGCAAAAACAATCACTTTTTTCTCCTCATAGGTCCTAATAAATGCGAAAATATCTGGATCATTTGCAAAAATCTCCCTATAAGTCCCCCTCTTGATTGCTTCTATATTTGTTTTTATATTAATAAGTTCTTTGTAAAATTCAAAAGTTTTATTGGTTTGATCTAACACTTTGTGATCATTGCTATAATTATTATTTTCAAAGATCCCAAGTTCTTCAAAATTTTCTAAAAGTACGCCTCCATTTAATAGAAAAGTCACCCCTGTAACTAAACTATGACTGAAAAATGGGAAATTTTTAGTATTTATAAAGTTTTTTAAAAGATTGTCTGTAATAAAAATCTGCCTTATATTTTCATTTTGAATTGATGAAAAATATTTTTTTACTTCCTGTAAATCTGTCATATTTTTTTTTGAATTTTTTTTGTTATAAATATAATCAAAATTTTGATAATTTGTATTTGACAAAAACTTTTGATAGGCCAATTCATCACTATTTATCTGTCCTATGCTTAGGGTGTCTTCACCTAGAAAAATATTTTTTGCCATCTCTCTTATATAAAAGTAAAAGTCATCTGCAAAAAGTTTTTCAAAATTTGTATAATAAAATCCTTTTAGCTTATACTTTTTTAGATAGTTTATAAATTGGTAAAAGGATGTACGAATTTTAGGATTGACCCAATCAATTTGTTCGTCACTTTCTAAAAGAATTTTTGAACTTTGCTCTATATCCATTTGTAAAAATAATTTAATATTATTTTTTACTAATAAGTCGTTTAGAGCAAAGATTTCTTCTATTATTTTCTCATTAATTTCACTAAATGGATTTATAAGAAGACCATGTATTCCTAACCTTTTGTAATATGTAATTTTCTTATTTATTTGGGAATAATTTTCCCTATAAAGTACTAAATTTTGCATATTTACCTCTATAAAATATATTACATTTAAGTTTACTTTTCACAAATAATGAGGGTATAATATTGTGATTACAGAAAGAAGGTATAAATGTTAACCCTTAAAAATATTTCTAAAATTTATAAGACTGGAGACTTTGAACAAACTGCTTTGAACAATGTTTCCATTTCCTTTAGACAAAATGAATTTGTTTCCATATTAGGCCAATCAGGAGGAGGTAAAACTACTCTTTTAAATATTATAGGCGGCCTTGACCATTACACATCAGGTGACCTTTTGATAAATGGTAAATCTACCAAAAATTTCTCCGACAATGATTGGGACTTTTACCGTAATGTATCAGTTGGTTTCGTTTTTCAATCCTACAATCTGATTAGCCACCAAAGTATCTTATCAAATGTAGAGCTTGCTTTAACCTTATCGGGTGTATCAAAAGAAAATCGACGTGAAAAGGCAATAGCAGCCTTAAAAAAAGTTGGTCTTGGTGAGCATATAAGTAAAAAGCCATCAGAATTATCCGGCGGACAAATGCAAAGAGTTGCCATAGCTCGTGCTTTGGTAAATAATCCTGATATTGTCCTTGCAGATGAACCAACAGGAGCTCTTGATACAGAAACTAGCAAGCAAATAATGGACTTGCTTAAAGAAATTGCAAAAGATAGGCTAGTAATAATGGTAACCCACAATCCAGAACTAGCAGAGACCTATTCAACAAGGATAGTTCGTATAAAAGATGGACAAATAATCGGAGATAGTAATCCATTTACTGAGCCAAATGAGACAGATAATTTTAATACAAAAAAAATAAAATTAGGCTTACCAACAGCAATAAGTCTCTCATTTAATAACCTTTTGACTAAAAAAGCTAGAACACTTCTTACAGCCTTTGCAGGATCTATTGGGATAATTGGTATCGCACTTATCCTTTCAATATCAACTGGAGCAAATGATTTTATAGCTGATAGCCAAAGAAAAGCCCTAAAATCATATCCAATCCAAGTTCAAAAAGAATCAGTAAATCTAGGATCATTAATCACCCCACCAAAGACTGAGGAGAAAAACCATAAAGATGATAATGTCTACACTAACAATTTCATCCTAGACCGTAGGTCAGATTTTGCTTCAAATGTTAAAGAAAATAATCTTACACCCTTTAAAAATTTTATTGAAGAAAATAGGGATGATTTAAATCAAAATGTAGGATCAAATTTCATCTCCTATCTTTATGATATGAACTTTGATATCTATACAAAAGATCCAAAAGGCGAACTTGTAAATACAAATGGTGAAGAGTTTGAGGAAAATAATCGACCACCAATAGCAGACTTTTTCGCTCCAAGCCAAGATAATAAAAACTTTACCCAATTAATAAGCACAAATGATGGCAAGATTAGTCCAATAATTACAGATGAATACGAGATAGTAGACGGCAAATGGCCAGAAAATCCAGATGAATTAGTTTTATTTACTGATTACAATAACGAAATATTTACAGCGCATATGTATGAACTAGGTTTTTTGCCAGCTAAAGATTATAAGGAAATCATCTCAAAACTAGATAATAACGAAAAAGTAGATTTAGATGAAATAGGTATCAAACCAAATGAAATTATAGGACACGAATACAATATAGTTTCCCCTTCTGACTATTACGAAAAAGAAGGTGATGGTTTTGTCAATGTCAAAGATGATGAAGTAAAAGTAGATAAAATTGTAGAAAGAGGCGAGAAAGCAAAAATAGTCGGTATCGCAAAAAGAAAAACAAATGATGACAATCAAATTGTAAACGGATCAGTAGGATTTACAGAGGGTCTTACAGATATGATGATAGACCATGCCAATGAGTCCGAAATTGTGAAAGCTCAGATAGCAGATAAGGATAAAAATGTCCTCAATAATCTCCCATTTAGAGCAAAAAATGATGATGAAAAACAAAAATCTGCTAGATATTTCCTAGAAAATTTAAATGAGAAAAACTCACTTAGCTTTTCTACTTGGATAGTTAGAAATAAGCCAGAAATTGCAGAACAAACTCAAAAAGATGCCAAGGAATTGCAAATGAAGCCCATGGCAAATCCTTCTATGATGCAAAATCAGAAAACAGATGAAAATCAAAATCAAAACCAACTTGCCCAATATGTAATAAATCAAAATGACAAAAAAACTTTAATTGATGTCTATGACGAATTCCTATCTGGCAATTCCTATAATAAAAACCTTGAAAATCTAGGAGTAGTTAGCAAGGATGCACCAGCAGAAATTGACATCTATGTGGAAAATTTTGAAAATCGTGAAAACATTAAAAATGTAATTGATGATTACAATAAAGACAAAAGCGAGAAAGAGCAAATCACATACACCGACTATATCGGCCTTATCACCAAATCCGTAACAGATATAGTAAATGCCATTTCATATGTCCTAATAGCCTTTGTTGGTGTTAGCCTTGTCGTTTCATCTATTATGATAGGAATTATAACCTATATTTCTGTTTTGGAACGTACAAAAGAAATTGGAATTTTAAGGTCAATTGGTGCTAGCAAATCAGATATCAGAAAAGTATTTATGTCAGAAACATTTATAATTGGATTTTTGTCAGGCTTGATAGGTATCGGGGTAACAATGCTATTAAATATTCCAATTACAAATATCATCCGTAATTTAACAGGTGTTGACTATATAGCATCGACCCTACCAGTAAAAGCTGCTGCTGCATTGGTAATAATCTCAGTATTATTAACACTGATAGCTGGCATTATCCCATCATCAATGGCAGCCAAAAAAGACCCAGTAGAAGCACTTAGAGAAGAATAAAGGATTATGAAAAAGCTATTTTTAATAAGTTCTAATGCAGGAGCAACGGAATATTATTTTAGTAAAAATCATATAGAAGAAATATATAAGTCATATAATAAAGAAGACGAAATAATAGTTAAAGAAACAAAATACGCAGGTCACTTAGAAAAAATTGTGAAATTTTTCCTAAAAAGTGATTATGATGATAAAGTCATAATCCTTTTAGGAGGTGACGGATCTTTAAATGAACTAGTAAATCTATGCTATGGTCAGGATGTAACCATTGGTCTTATACCAACAGGCACTGGCAATGACTTTGCAAAAAACTTTGACTATAAAAACTTTACCATAGAAGATACCTTTAATATATTAAAAAAACCTATAGATCTAATAAAAATAAATGACAAATACTGCATAAATGTCACAAGCTTAGGATTTGATACAGAAGTCTTGCAAAAAGCCTATCAATATCTAAAAAAAGATAAGTCTCTAGGCAAAAGGGCCTACATCAAAGCTGTGGCAGACCGAATATTTCATTTGACATATAATAACTTAAAGATAGACTTAAATTTATCAGATGGATCACAAATTCACTTTAAAGATGAGTTTTTAATATCAGCAATCTGCAACGGTTCATATTATGGATCAGGCTTTAATCCAGCTCCAGATGCAAAAATTAACGATGGTGTAATAAACCTAGTAATGGCAAAAAGATTTCCAAAATACGTCTTGCCTAGTCTTATTCTAAAATACAAAAAAGGCAAACATCAAAATTCAAAATATCTAAGCGAGTTAAAAGTAAAATCAGGGATAATAAGAGCTGATAAAGAGTTTTTAGGCAATATTGATGGGGAAATATTTAAAGATAAAATAATAAAATTTGAAGTACTTCCTAATGCGATTAATTGGGCGTATTTTGATTTATAAATTTTAATTTAAAAACTTCTTAAGAAATTTATTCATCTTAAGAAGTTTTTTATATTGAGTCTATTAAATTTAAAGTTCAAAATATTTTTTAGTGTAATTTATAAAATACTCTGTTCCAATTTTTAATGCTCTTTCATCTATTATAAATTTTGAATTATGGTGAGGATAGCTATCGCCTTCTACTTTTGCCCCTAGAAACATCAAAGCACCAGGAATTTCCAAAAGATATTTTGCAAAATCTTCTCCACTCATTCTAGCTTTAGAATGGATAATTTTTTCCTCACCAATAATATCTTTTAGAACATTATAACCAAGCTTTGCAGATTCCTCATCATTTACTGTCGCTGGAGTGCCAAAATAATACTCAAAATTATATTTAGCTCTGTTAGATTCACAAATCCCTTTTACAATTCTCTCTATAATTTCAGGAAATTTTTCGCGAAGGTCATTGTCAAATGTTCTAGTAGTTCCTAGTAGCTTAGCTTTATCAGGGATTACATTCTCACTATTTCCTGAGTTAAAAGAAGTTATAGATAATACCATAGGATTTATAGGCGAAACTTCTCTAGAAGCAATATTTTGTAAATTTTGAACTATAAGAGATCCTATAGCTATGGGATCTATAGTAAGGTCTGGTTCTGATCCATGGCCTCCCTGTCCTATAATCTCTATTTTAAAAGTATCAGCTGAGGCTTTGATTGGTCCTTCTTGTATTGAAGCAGTTCCTAATTTTAAGGCGCTATTTATATGAAGGGCAATAATCCTATTTACTCCTTCTTTTTCTAATATCTTTTCTTCCATGACATGTTTTGCACCAGAATCTTTTATAAATTCTTCTGCAGGTTGAAATAACAACACGACTTTTCCAATTTCGTCTTTCATTTCTTGAAGTTTTTTACCAGCTCCTAAAAGCATAGCTGCATGAGTATCATGTCCACAAGCATGCATCACACCATCTTTTTTTGACTTAAAATCTAGATCTGTTTCCTCACATATTGGAAGTGCGTCAATATCTGCTCTAATGGCTAAAACTTTTCCCTCTTTTTGTGGATTAATAATTCCAAGTACTCCAGTCTTGACAATTTTTCTTGCTTGAATTCCTAGCTTTTCTAGCTCTTTTAATATATAATCTGAAGTATTTTCCTCTTGCCAACTTAGTTCCGGATTTTCATGAAAATATCTTCTATGGCTAATAATGTAATTTTCTAAATCCTTGTCTATATTTAAGTATGCCATTTCTATTCCTTTTAGTAATTTACTATATTTAACTAACAATATTAATATGATTATTGTAAACAAATAAATTTATTTGTTAGTGTAAAAACGACTTATATAACAATCTATCTATTTTTATATACATGAATTTTAAATTCTTTTTAAAATGTTGTTAATATATTTAATTATCGTCATCTAACTCACCACGGATAAAATCTTCTGCAGCCTGCTCTATTTGATCATTATCTATATGAGATCTTTCTATTAGTTTATTTAATTTCTCTTCATCTTTCTTAGAGAATTCTTCATTCTCATCTACTTTTTTTCTCATGTAGTGGTTAATACCTAGTCTTTTATAAGACTCATATTTTATAGCCGATCTTTCTTTATACCAAGCTGCTACTAAAACTATCATCATAACTATGCCTACATAACCAATTATAGGATAAAATATGGATACTAACTCTTTAAAACCACCAAAGCTTAGAACAAAACCTATCAAAGTTAGTAAAATTAACATAATTCTAAATCTTTTTTCTTCACCTTTTGAAAATCTACGGGCTAGAGCATAAAAAAGTGAGATACCTGTATTAAATATCATTCCAAATATTACAATTGCCATTAGTAAGCCGAGGATAGGGTTTATGTCTTCTATGATATATAACATCGGGATATCAAGTTTTCCAACTTCATCAACTCTTATAAAAAGAGTAAAAGAAATCAAAATTCCAAGCACCCCTGCGATGGCTCCACCTAATAGGCCACCTATCCCAGCATCAGTTGTATTTATTTCTTCTCCACCTAAAACAAGTCCCATTGAAACCCCGCTCATCAAACACATACCATAATAATTAAATGTTGAAAATATTACACTATTAAAATTTGATGGTAGTTCTCTTGCTATACTATCAAGATGGCTCCAATCTGGATTATAATTAAAGAATGTATACAAAGAACCGATTAGTGTAAAAATAATAATAAGAGGTGTAAAAGATCCTATAATTTTTGAAACTTTTTCAAAGTCCATCATACCAACAATAATGATTAGCCCTGCACATATAACTTGGCCTATCCATTTTTCAATACCAAATGCTTCATTTAGATTTGAGCCAGCTCCTGCAATCATAACAAAGCCTATAACAAAGCAAGTAAATATTAATGAATAATCCATAAACTTGCCCATATATTTATTTGTAATTTCGCCAAATACTTCTGAGTGATCTGTCGCCATATAGTGAGATCCTAATTGTAAAAGAACTCCTCCTATTAATGTATGTAATAATCCTACCACTCCAGCTCCAATAAGTCCTGGTATGCCAAGTGATACGAAGTATTGTAAAAGTTCCTGACCTGAAGCAAGCCCAGCACCTGTTACAACTCCCACATAAGCCAACATGATTATTAATGATTTTTTATTCATATTTCCTCCATAGTATATAATATACTTTAATAGGATAGTTGTGTAAATTTAAATGTGTAAAATTGGCATATCAAATAAGTAAATGTATCGCAAATGTATTTTTTTCATTATATCGTATATTTTTTTATAAAATTTTTCAAAACAAAAAGAGCAAGCAAATGCTTACTCTTTTTTTATAATTTTATGGAATAATCCTCACGACATTCACTGCGTGAACATCTTGCTTAGTTTTTCGGACTCAGAACAAAGCCTGTCCGGCTAAGGGAGGACCTTCGTCTCGAAAATGAAAAATACTTTTATATTTTTCACCCAATTAGTGTGGGACTATTTTGTAATTTTTGTTACAACTCCTGAAGCTACTGTTCTACCACCTTCACGAACTGCAAATC
>NZ_JAEUYX010000027.1 GCF_016798225.1 Anaerococcus sp. mt242
ACACAGATATAAATCTATGCCTGATGTTAAGTCCAACTTTTTGGGGTCACCTTATATTAGGGGAATTATTTTTTATCAAAAACTTTATCATCTTCAAAAATAATAGGCTTTATAGGATACTCTTCATTTGAAGTATCGTAAAGCTTCATTAGATAATCATATAAATCATTTTTGTTTTTAAAAATTATAGCTTGGTAGGGAGCAGTAAAGGCTAACTTCTCTACTAGCATAAATCTGCCATCATTTAGATTAAATAATAATCCAGTGTGACCTATAAAAAGCTCATTTGTAGTCTCATCAATATTTGAAAATACAAATACTGATATCACACTATAATTTTTGCTATTTGGAAAAGTAATGCCATTTTCTTTCCAAAAATCTTTTATTTTCTTGATTTGAAAATTCTTATCATTTTTATTTTCGGTTGGAATTGCTGAGTAAAATTTGTTAAATTTTTCAATTTCATCTTTGTTTAAAGTAGAAACTAAATCACTATTAAAGCTTGTATTATCAATTTCTACTACTGATAAGTTTGGATTTTTTGTGTTATCAACTTTTATCTTATCAGCAATCAAGCCAAAAGTTGTTATCCTACAGTTTGTACCAGTAAATTCTGGATGATTTTTAAAAAGTTGATCTTGGATAGTATAAAAATCATAATCCTTAATTCTGTCAGATTTTTCGTAATCTTTTTCTACAAGCAAATTTTTATCAACCTGTTTATTAAAAAAATCAACTTGCTTAAAAAATCTATCAATATTATTTTTATTCAAGTCAGTATTATTCATAATACCTTTTAAATCATCTTTGGATTTTTTACTAGCAAGGTTATTATAAACTAAGATTTTTTCATCATTTTCGGGTATTATAATCTCATTTTTATTTGTACAGCTGTTTAAGCTTAAAAGTATAAGAACTATTGCAAAAATTTTTCTCATTTTGCCTCCAAAAAAAGGGCTATATAAGCCCCATTAAAATATTTCTTTTTCTGTAATAATATAATCTAGTTTTTGATCATTTTCATCAGCTGGTATATGGTCTACTTCAAAGTCACTAGCGAAAAATCCAACTGATTTAGTTTGATTTTTGCTTAAATATCTGTCATAGTAGCCACCGCCGTAGCCTAACCTGTTCTTATCTCTATCAAAACCAAGTCCAGGCACAATTGTTAGATCTGGATTTTCTATATACTCTAGCGAACGAGATGTAGGTATATCAAATTCTCCAACTCCTAAATCATCTAGGGAGTAGACTCTTACAGCTTTCATTAGAAAATTATCTGGATCATAGATATATGGTACATATACTTCCTTTCCAAACTCTAATGATTTTTTGATTATTTCATAAGTGTCAACTTCATCAGCTACTGAAACATAGATAAAAATTGATTTTGCTTCATAAAATAAATTTGAGTTTAAAAATTTGGTATAAATGCTGTAATCAACCATATTTTTGTAATCATAGTTCATGTGATATCTAATATCTCTAAATTTCTTACGCAATGATCTTTTGTCCATTTTATGACCTTCCTTTTTGTTTTTATCATTATCATTAGATTTTGAATTTGCAATAGTCGATTCTAGAGTTTGTTTAAAGGATTTATTCTCCTCATCAAATGAATCAATTTCTTCATCTGATTTTATTTTGTAATTTTTACGTACTGCATCGATTAATTCTGCACCTAGTATAAGTATTGTTGAAACTAAGTTTAGCCAGATAAATAACGCCAAAATACCAGCAAGTGTTCCATACACTACAGATTGTTTTGAGAAATTTGTTAAAAAGAACGAGTAGATAAATGTTGCAATATAGATTGTAACTGTGGCAAAGATTCCGCCTAATAACGAATCTTTAAAAGGTACTCGGTCTTCTCTATTATTTGGAGCAAACTTGTAAAATATCCCAAAAACAACAGACATTATAAATATTGGAATAAGTATAACTGTAAGTTTAAATAGGGGAGAAGATAGGGTTTTGATGACTCTATCAAAAATCCCACCAAATGCTTTATCAGATATACGGATTAAAACTTGGTCATTTATAAATGTCAAAATACTAGGTCCATAGATTTGAGAAACTAATATAAATACTATAAACAATATAAAGATTATTGTATATAAAAGTGATAATAGTCTTTGTTTTATATATTTAGTTTCCCCTTCTAAACCATAAGCTTTATTTATTGATGTTATTAGATTATTAATACCCTTTGTAGCTGACCATAGGGCAAACAAAATAGTAATGATTGTCACAGAAGCTGATCCCGTATTTGCAAACATAGTATCAATTACCCAAATTAACATTTCTTGGGATGCCGATGGCAAAAAGTCTATAAGAGAATAGATTGCTTTTGCATTATTTTGTAAAACTTTTGAAGCTACTGAAACAAGAACCATCAAAAGTGGGATGGATGCTTGTAAAAAGTAGAAAGATAGGGCAGCAGAATTATTTGTAACCTCATGATTTTTAAATCTAAAAATCATATTTGATATGGTATTTTTTAATTTTACTTTTGTCGCTGTTTTCATTATTTTAAATGCCCATCAAACCATTTTTTAATTTCTTTAAGTCTTTTTATTCTACCGTGAGGTTTACCAGATCTGGATAATTCGTGATTTTCTCCATGGAAAACATACATTTTTGTATCAACACCATTTAATTTTAATTTGGTATACATTTGTAAACCTTGTTCTAAAGGACAACGGTAGTCTTCATCAGAGTGAATAAATAGGGTTGGAGTATTTGCATTATCTGCATATTTTATTGGTGACTGTTCCCACATTTTATCTAGGCTATCCCAAGGATTTGAAGCAGTTTGGTCAGATCCAAAATAATATCCTATGTCGGATACTCCATAAAAACTTATCCAGTTTGAAATAGATCTTTGAGAGCAAGCTGCTTTAAACCTATCAGTGTGACCAATTATCCAGTTTGTCATAAATCCACCATATGATCCACCGTAAACTCCTAGATTTTCAGTATCAATTTGTGGATATTTTTTAATTGCAATATCTAAAAATCTCATCAAATCGGAATAATCTATATCTCCATATTTACCACGGATATCAGAAAACTTAACACCATTACCGCTTGCACCATGTGGATTAGTGTAAATCACAATGTAATCATTACTTGCAAACACTTGGTGTTCGTGGTGGAAAATGTCCCCAAATTCAGTTTTTGGTCCTCCGTGGATGCTCAATAGGGTAGGATATTTTTTATTTTTGTTAAATTTTGGAGGTAATACTACGAAGCCTGTTAGTGTATCCCCGTTAGACTCAAATTCAAATGTTTCTATTTTTCCTACATTTGATTTGATTTTATTTTTTACAAGGATGCGGTCATCGTCTTTTTTTTTAAGTTCAGATAAACTTTCTTTACTCATAGAAAAATAGTAAATGTCATCATTATTGATAGCAAAGTCTTCTACTTGATCATCTATTTCAAGATTTACATTGCCTTTTTTATCAATTGAGTATAATTTTGTAGTTTCTTTATAGGTTACAAGGAAATATAGTTTATCATTAGCTTTCAAGAAAGTCTTGCTTGATCCAAATCTTGCATCAGTTCCTAGAGAGTTTCCAAAGGACATATCGAAATTACTATCGGTAATTTTTTCATAATTTCCTTCAAAATCACAGGTGAAAATGAAAAAGTCTTCGTTAATGCCACCTTTTTTCATATCAGTAGCTACAAAAATAATTCTATCGCCCAAAAATTCTGCAGTATAGTAAGAAAAAATATTATCAATTAGAACTTTTTTTGTTTTTGTTTCTATATCAAAAAGCACTAGGCTTTCGCGGCTTTGTGCAACCTTGTTTTTATCATAATTTGATTTTATATATAAGGCTTTTGACAAATCATCATTTAAGGCTAGATATTGGATTTCGTTTGGAAATTCTGAATCTACTATTTTTGTTAATTTTTCATTATCTGCATCGTAAAAATAATAAGCACTTGAATCTTTTTCTATATATCCCTGTCCATTAAACCAAAAAGGGAGGGTATCTATTTTTTCAAAGTACTTATTTTTTTCTTTTGCCTTATCATTCTTTTTTTCACTAGCATGGACTAAAAATAATTCATCTTTTATCCATTTAATTTCTTTTACATCAAGATCTAAGTCAAAGGCTTTTTTGCCTATGCCATATCCATTATAGGATTTAAAGATATCTTTTTTGGCTCCTGATTTTGATTTATAAATTACATTTGCATCTTCATCAAAGGTGTAAGTTGTTATATTTTTAATATCTGTAATAGGATAGTTTTTATTTTCTTTAGTGTCGTAAACCCAAAGGTCTGTTTCGTATTTATTTTCATCATAATTTGCTTTTGTTTTTTTGTAGACTAATTTTGATCCATCCTTTGAAATTTCAAGGCCAGATAAAAATTCATAGTCGAGTATGTCTTTAATTCTTGTCTTAGTCATATTTTCCTCCAATTAATAATATAATTATACAATATTTTATATTATTTTTAAATTACAAACGTTTGCATATCTAAGAATTTGGGTAAATAATAAAAAAGCAAAGAGGAGATGATGTTATGAAGATTAATTTAACAGGCAAAGATATTAATATCACTGACGATATTAAATACGAAGCAGAAAGAAAGTATGACAGACTTGATAAATACTTTTCTAAAGAAGAAGAAATGAATCTTCTAATTTCAAAAGAGGGCAATGGTTTTAAGGCAGAAGTGACTATGTATCTTGACAAGGGGCCAATCCTTCGTGCAGAAGCCTATGATGAAAATTATCCAAATGCAATTGATAAAACAATTGATGCATTGGTTAGACAAATCCGAAAACATAAAACAAGGCTAACCAAAAATCGTCATCAAGATTCTATTAGGTTCGAAAATTTTAACGAAGCTTTTGATGATGAATACAAAATTGATCAAGCTTATGATGATGAGATAAATATAGCTAGGATAAAAAATATTCCACTTAAACCAATGAATACAGAAGAAGCTGTAATGCAAATGGAGCTATTGGGCCATGACTTTTTTGTATTTTATGACCAAGAAGAAATGGATGTAAGGGTTGTTTATAAAAGACGCAAGGGAGATTATGGATTAATAGTACCAGCTAGATAAATTAAGGGCTGCAAGCTTAAACAAATAGTAAAAATTATTTGTTTATCTTGCAGCTTTTTTGTTTGAAAATTTGCCTTTATAAAGGTACTATCAATAGAAGAAAGTAATAAAAATACTTAAGTTTTAAACGCAGGGTCTTAAGTGACTAAGTCTACTGCGTTTTTTATATGTTAAGTAAAATAAGTTATAAAATGAACCAACTTATATTGGAGTTTACAAATTTGATAAAATACTTTAATATTATAGTGGTATAAACTTAATTATTTTAATAATTTGGACAAATAATTAAGAGAATTGGAGAGTGAATAATTTGGCAATATTTAATTTATTTAAGTCATTTAGCGAAAAGGAAATAGAAAACAATCAAAAGATTGTTGATAAAATCCTTAGCCTAGATGAGTCTATGCAAGAACTTACAGATGAACAGTTACAACATAAGACAGTAGAATTTAGAGAAAGATTAAAAAACGGCGAAACTTTAGATGACCTTCTACCAGAAGCATTTGCAACAGTACGTGAAGCAAGTGATAGGGTATTAGGTATGAAACATTATCCAGTCCAATTGCTTGGGGGAATTGTTTTACACAATGGTCAGATTGCTGAGATGAGAACTGGGGAAGGTAAAACATTAGTAGAAACTTGTCCAGCATATCTTAATGCTCTTAGTGGGAAGGGTGTTCATGTAGTTACAGTAAATGACTATCTTGCAAAACGTGACCAAGAGTGGATGGGAAAAATATTTACTTTCCTTGGTATGACTGTAGGATGTATTGTTTATGGCCTTACAAATAGCGAAAGACAAGAAAACTATGCAGCAGATATTACTTATGGTACAAACAACCAATTTGGTTTTGATTATCTAAGAGATAACATGGTAATTTATAAAGACGATATGGTTCAACGTGGCCTTAATTATGCTATTGTCGATGAGGTTGACTCAATATTAATCGACGAGGCTCGTACTCCACTTATCATATCTGGTCAAGGTGATGAATCCACAGATACTTACACAAGTGCCAATGAATTTATTCAAACACTTGAAGGTAGAATCCTTGATCCAAACGAAGATGCAGATATCGACCCATTTGATCGTGAATTTAAAGTGGAAGATGTCGACTTTATAGTAGATGAAAAAAGAAAAACATCAAACCTTACAGAAAAAGGTACTGAAAAAGCAGAAAGATTTTTTGGTATCGAAAACTTATCAGATTCAGAAAACCTAGAGCTTTCTCACTACATTAACAACGCTCTTAAAGCAAATACAACCATGCACCGTGACATCGACTATGTAGTTAATAACGGCGAAGTAGAAATCGTAGATGAATTTACAGGTCGTATTATGCAAGGTAGGAGATTCTCAGATGGTCTTCACCAAGCAATCGAGGCAAAAGAGGGTGTAGAAGTAAAAGCTGAATCAAAAACTCTTGCAACAGTTACTTTCCAAAACTACTTTAGAATGTATGATAAACTTTCTGGTATGACTGGTACAGCAAAAACAGAAGAAGAAGAGTTCGACGAAATTTATAACCTAGACGTTGTAGAAATTCCAACAAATAGACCTATCCAAAGGATAGATGATGTGGACTATGTTTATATCAACGAAAATGGTAAATTTAGAGCAATTATAGATGAGATAAATAGAATACATCCAACAGGACAACCAATTCTTATAGGTACAATTTCCATTGAAGCAAGCGAAAGATTATCTCAAGCACTTAAAAAAGCTGGAATCAAACATACAGTACTAAATGCTAAAAACCACGAAAGGGAAGCTGCAATCGTAGCAGAAGCAGGCCGCCTTGGAGCAGTAACAATTGCAACAAACATGGCAGGTCGTGGTACAGATATCATGCTTGGTGGTAATGTTGATGATATGGCTAAGCAAAGACTTAAAAGAGAAGGAATGAGTGATGAACTTCTTGAAGAAGTAGATTCATATGCAGAAACAGATGACCAAGAAATTCTTGAAGCTCGTAAGAAATTTAGACACTACAAAGACCAAATAAGACCAGGTGTAAAAGAAGAAGCCGAAAAAGTAAAAGAAGTAGGTGGACTATACATCATTGGTTCAGAACGTCACGAATCTCGTCGTATAGATAACCAGTTAAGAGGACGTTCAGGTCGTCAAGGAGATCCAGGACACTCAAGATTCTTTATCTCACTTGAAGATGATTTAATCAGACTAAATGGTGGGGAACAAGTAGCTAAATTCATTGAAAATGCAAACTTTGATGAAGACGAGCCAATCATATCAAAAATGGTAAGTAGATCAGTAGAAAAAGCTCAAACTCGTGTAGAAGCAAATAACTTTGCAACACGTAAGAGAGTTTTACAATACGATGATGTTATGAACAAACAAAGAACAATCATCTATAACGAAAGACAAGATGTTCTTTATGGTCAAGACATGAAAGAAACTATTGTTGGTATGATTAAAGAAGTGATCTCTGATAGTGTATATAACTTTACAAATCCAGAAATCAAACCAGAAAACTGGGAAATGGTTGCACTATTAAATCACTTAAATAGTTTAGGGATACCAGTAACACAATTACATTTTGAAAATATAAATGATTACAGCCAACAAGACTTAATCGACTACATCACAGAAGCTACTCTTGCAAAATATGAAGACAAAGAAGCCCAATTTGGTTCAGAAAACATGAGAGAAGTAGAACGTGTAATCATGCTTAGAGTAATCGATCAAAAATGGATGGACCACATCGATGCAATGGACCAAATGAGAAAAGAAATTGGTGTTCGTGCAATGGGTAACGAAGACCCAGTCCGTGCATACACAAACACAGGTTTTGATATGTATGAAGAAATGACAAGAGCCATCCAAGAAGAAACTGTAAGATACATGATGAATGTAGAAATGAGACAAAATATCCAAAGAAAACAAGTTATGTCTCCAACCACAGAACATGGACCAGAACTTGATGGAGATAGCAATATAAAATCTCAAGAAGCTGATGACATTAGTGATGAAGATCAAATGGAAGGGCTAAATAGAGCTGAACGCAGAAGATTAGAGCGCGAAAGCAAAAAATCTAACGTAAAGAAATAATATGGCAGAAATATATCAACTAAGAGAAACAATTGAAGAATTATCTGATACATTGAAACTAATCGGAGACTCTCTTTGACCCAGAAAATCTAGAAAATGAAGTAAAGGATCTAGAAAAACAGACTTTTGCTCCTGATTTTTGGGATGATAGTGACAAGGCTCAAAATATTATGGCAGAATTGTCATCTAAAAGAGAAGACCTAGAAAAGTACCAAGAAATAAGTCAAGGTCTTACAGACAGTACTGACTTGATAGACCTTGTAGAAATGAGCGAAAATACTGAATCAGCAACTCTTGATCAAATAGAAAATGATTTGGAGAAACTAAAAAAAGAAGTATCTTCAATGAAACTAAAAACCCAACTAGATGGGGAATATGATAAAAACAACGCCTTTATGTCAATTAATGCAGGTGCTGGTGGTCTAGAAGCAACAGACTGGGCAGAGATGCTCCTACGTATGTATACTAGATATTTTGACCACAATGGATTTAAATTTGAACTTACCGATATAAATAATGAAGAGGCAGGTGGTATAAAATCTGCTACATTAAAGGTAAGTGGATCCTATGCTTACGGATACCTTAAGGGTGAAAAAGGAGTTCATAGATTAGTTCGCATTTCACCATTTGATAGTGGCGCTCGCCGCCATACATCATTTGTATCAGTAGATATTTTTCCAGAACTTCCTGATAATACTGATGTAGAAATCGATCCAAATGATTTAAGAATTGACACATATAGGGCAAGCGGTGCTGGTGGTCAACATGTAAATAAGACTGATTCTGCAGTAAGAATTACCCATATACCAACAGGTGTTGTTGCAAGCTCCCAAGCAGAACGCAGCCAAATTTTAAATAGAGAAACTGCTATGAAGCTTCTTTTATCAAAACTTATACAAATAAAAGAAGAAGAGCAACGAGAAAAAATTTCCGACATTCAAGGTAAATACACACAAATTGCCTGGGGAAGCCAAATTAGATCCTATGTTTTCCAACCGTATACTTTGGTAAAAGACCATAGGACAAACTACGAAGTAGGAAACGTAGAAGCGGTAATGGATGGAGATATACAAGCTTTTATCGATGCATATCTAGCAGAAAGTCATTAAGAAAGTTAAAGCAGGGAGGATAATATCCTCTCTTTTTTAAAAGGAGAATATTTTGCAAGAAAGAAAAATTATTTTAACAGGGGACAGACCAACAGGAAGATTACATTTAGGCCACTATGTTGGAAGTCTAAAAAACAGGGTAAAAATGCAAAATGAAGGCAATTATGAAAAAATGTATGTCATGATTGCAGATAGCCAAGCCCTAACAGATAATTTTGATAATCCAGAAAAAATACGTGAAAATTTAATTGAAGTAGCTCTTGATTATCTAAGTATAGGTATAGATCCTGAAAAAGTAACTATTTTTGTTCAATCTCAAGTAGAAGAGTTAACAGAGCTTACTTTTTACTTTTTAAATCTAGTAACTCTCTCAAGACTAGAAAGAAACCCAACAGTTAAAACAGAAATTAAACAAAAAAATTTTGAAACAAGTCTTCCAGCAGGATTTTTAATCTATCCAATCAGTCAAGCTGCAGATATATTACTTTTTGATGCAAATCTTATCCCAGTGGGGGTTGATCAAGAGCCTATGCTTGAACAAACTAGAGAAATTGCTAGAAGTTTTAATAATATATATGGAGAGATTTTTACAGAACCATACGCTATTTTGCCAGAAAATGAACAAGCTAGACGTATGCCAGGTATAGATGGAAAAGCAAAAATGAGCAAGTCTCTTGGAAATGCAATTTATCTTGCAGATGATAAGGCTACCGTTAAGAAAAAAGTAATGTCTATGTACACTGACCCCGATCATATTAATATCGATGATCCAGGAAAAATTGATGGAAATATTGTATTTACTTATCTAGATGTATTTTCAAAGCAGGAACATTTTGAAAAATATTTGCCAGACTATAAGAATCTTGATCAGCTAAAAGATCATTATAGACGTGGTGGTCTTGGTGATGTAAAGGTTAAAAAATTCTTGATAAAGGTTTTGGAAGAAGAACTAGAATCTATCAGAGAAAAAAGAGCCTACTATGAGCAAAATTTAGATCAGGTTCTAGCCGTTCTTGAAGAAGGAACTGCTGATGCAAGAGAGATAGGGCGAGCAAAACTTCAAGAAGTCAAAAGAGCGATGGGCATAGATTACTTTGCTGATAGCAGATTTTTAGATGAGATAAAAGAAAAATATAATTAAAACAAACCACCAGCTTTTGGTGGTTTTTTTGGAGGGAAAATGAATTTAAAAGAGATTATAGAAGAAATAAAAGCTGATCCTAAAAATGAAGAATACACAAAACGCGGCATAGATCCAATCTTCCAAGTAGATAAGAATGCCAAAATCCTGCTTATAGGCCAAGCCCCAGGTAGGGTGGTAGAAGAAACAGGGATTCCCTTTAATGATAAATCTGGAGATAAATTAAGAAAATGGATGGGGATCAATAGAGAGCAATTTTACTCAAAAGAAATAGCAATTCTACCAATGGATTTTTATTATCCAGGTAAGGCTAAACAAGGAGATTTGCCTCCAAGAAAATTCATGGCAGATGTCTATCATGAGAAGATATTAGAACAAATGCCCAATGTAGAGCTTACTATACTAATAGGAGCCTATTCGCAAAAATATTATCTAGGTAAAAACCGTGAGAAAAATTTAACAGAAACCGTAAAAAATTATAAGGAATATTTACCAGATTTTTTCCCAATAGTCCATCCGAGCCCACTTAATATAGGTTGGTTAAAGAAAAATCCTTGGTTTGAAAAAGAAGCTATTCCTGATTTACAGCAGAAGGTAAAGAAAATATTGTCATAAGATATCTATTAATTATATTTTTTAGTTTAAATTGATTTAAATATATTAAGATGTTGCTAGCTTTACATCAATTTTCAGAAGTGTTATAATCTTTTTATAACTAATCACACTTTAAAGGGGTAAAGTATGAATAAAGAATTTTCATCTAAATTAGGAGTCGTGCTTTCTGCGGTTGGATCAGCAGTTGGGATGGCGAATATATGGGGTTTTCCATATAAATTTCAAGCAGGCGGTCTAGTTTTTTTAATATTTTATATATTATTTGCAGCTATTTTTTCCTATGTAGGACTTGCAAGTGAGTTTGCAGTAGGCAGAATGGCCCAAACTGGGACCTTGGGGGCTTATGAATTTGCCTTTAAATCTAAGAAAAATAAGACAAAATTGGGGAAGATTATTGGTTTTATCCCGCTTATTGGTACATTTTTAATAGCAATTGGATATTGCGTAATAGTTGCTTATATCCTAAAAGGATTCATAGATTCATTAACGGGAAACATATTTACTATGGATGCAGAACTTTGGTTTAATAGTTTTGCTAAAGAGAAATATTCTGTAATTATTTATCATGCTATAGCCATCATACTTACGATATTTACTTGCTTAGGCGGTGCGTCTTCAATTGAAAAATCAAATAAAATTATGATGCCTGCATTTTTTATTTTATTTGTAATCCTTGCTATCAAAGTAGCAACTTTACCAAATGCTAGTGCTGGATATGCAAATATGTTTAAGTATGATCCATCAACGCTAAATATTAATACGATTGTTACGGCGATGGGTCAGGCATTTTTCTCCCTATCAATTACAGGCTCTGGAATGATAGTAGTTGGTGCATATATCAGTAAAAAAGAAGATATAGTAAGCTCTTCTGTACAAACGGGTATTCTTGATACACTATCAGGAATTATTGCATCTTTTGTAATTATTCCAGCAGTAAGTGTATTTAATATGCAACAAATAGGGGGACCATCACTTTTATTTGTAACATTGCCTACAATTTTGAAAAATATTAAATTTGGTAGAATATTTGCCATATTTTTATATTTTGCAGTAATCTGTGCTGGTATTTCTTCTTTACAGAATATGTTTGAAGTAATAGCTGAATCTATCACATCAAGATTTAAAAATCTATCCAGAAATTCAGTTTTTCTAGCCTTAGGAATTATTGTGTTTGTCATCGGGGTGAATATTGAAACTATCGATTCATTCGGACCTTATATGGATATCATTTCTATTTATATCATCCCAATAGGTGCTTCAATAGGTGCAATTACTTGGTTTTATGTACTAAAAAAAGACTTACTAATTAATGAAGTCAATCTTTCTAGCAAAAATAAGCACTCTAAAATTTGGTACAAAATGGGCAAATATATTTATGTACCTTTAGCTATTATCCTAACTTCCTTAGCACTTATATTTAAAATTTCGTTTTAGGTTTGCTTTCTCCATGCCCAAATGTTATAGTTATTATAGTTATTAAAATAACAAAAATAATAAAAAATAACATTACATATATTGAAGGGAGTTATTATGAAAGATAGTAAAGTAATTTTAATTGGTGATGGTGCAGTAGGATCTTCATTTGCTTACTCATCATGTTTATTAGGAGTAGGTCGTGAACTAGGAATCATCGATATCAATGAAGAAAGAGTTGAAGGAGATGTACTAGATCTTACAGACGCACTAAGCTTTGCATATCCAAAAAAAGTTTACAAAGCTGATTACTCAGACTGTGCTGATGCAGAAGTAGTAGTAATTACAGCTGGTATCCCACAAAAACCAGGTGAAACACGTTTACAATTAGTAGATAAAAACTTAGCAATCTTTAAAGACATGATTGGAAAAGTTGTAGACAGTGGTTTTGATGGCATCTTTTTAATCGCTTCAAACCCAGTTGATATCACAACATATGCAACAATGAAATTCTCAGGATTCCCAGCACACAAAGTAATTGGTTCTGGTACAACACTAGATACTTCAAGACTCCAAAAACAAATTGGTAATCTTTTAGATGTTGACTATAGATCAGTAAACGCTTACATCATGGGTGAACACGGAGATACAGAATTTCCAGTTTGGTCAAACGCAAACGTAGGTGGACTAAGCATTGAAGAATGGAAAAGCACACATCCAAATGTAACTCAAGAAGTACTTGACAAAGCATTTGATCAAACTGTAAATGCAGCTTATGAAATCATTAACAGAAAAGGTGCTACATTCTATGGAATTGGTACAGCACTTACATCTTTAGTTAGAGCAATCCTAAATGATGAAAACGCAGTTTACCTAACTTCAAGCTACCTAGATGGCCAATACGGATTAAGCGATATCCACATAGGTGTACCAACAGTAATTGGTAAAGAAGGTGTAAAACAAATCATTGAAGTGCCATTATCAGATGAAGAAAAAGAAAAATTAGAACACTCTGCAAAAACACTTAAAGATATCATCAACAACAGCCAATTATAAATATTATAAAAAATTAGACTGTGGGTAAATAAAAAAGAAGGAAGCTAAACGGCTGAGGATGACAAGTCTTTTTAAGAAAATATAAATGGATTTGTAGATGCCTACTAGTACATCTGGAATATTTCAAAGATAAGACAAATGATTTGAAAAAGCTAATTTTATAAAGCTCATAGATCAGTACAAAAACGGGATAAAAAAAGTATTAGCTTAATTTTAAATACTTTTAGAGAAATATCCGAATCAATATTTGCAAAAACCAACAATATCTAATGAAAAACCGTAAACATAAGTTTGCGGTTTTTCTTTATTTACTTTATTGGGTGAATATTTAATTAAGAAAAAATGAGGCAAACAATGGATAAAAAATCACTAGTAGTAATTACAAACACTGTCCATTAAGGAAATGATAGTGAAAAAATAGATTCTGGTAGGCGATTGCTAGACAACTTGTGAATGAGATAAATGAACTATAAAATTAAACAATTAAGTATAAAATTGTAGCATCATCTTCGTTACTATCAATGAAAACAAGTAAAATAAAATTAGTAGAGTATTGTTGTAAATGTAGTTAGTTCATGAAAGCAGAGGTATGTATGAAATTGTTCGAAGAGTTAAAATCCAAAAATATAAGCTTTAAAAATAGGATTATAATGCCACCTATGGCTACCGCCAAGGCTGATGATAAGGGGCATATCTCCAAAGAAATACTTGACTATTATCAGGAGAAAACTCGTGATAAACTTTTTTCAACAGTTATTATAGAGCATAATTTTATTGATCCTCTTGGAAAAGCAAGTCACAATCAAGTTTCGATAGCAGATGATTCTTCTATAGATGGCCTAAAAAAACTTGCAAAAATTATTAAAGATAATGGCTCTCACGCAGTAGTGCAGATTTCTCATGCAGGTAGTTCTACAAATGAGGATGTTATAGGTGAGAGTCCAGTTGCCCCATCTGCAATAAAAAATCCTTCCAATGCAAAAGCATCCCAGCCAAGAGAACTTACAATTGAAGAAATAAAAGAAATAGAAGATAAATTTACAGATGCAGCCGTTCGTGTAAAAGAAGCAGGATTTGATGGAGTTGAGATTCATTCTGCTCACGGATATCTACTAGATCAATTTTTATCACCCCTTACTAATAAAAGAACTGATGAATATGGCGGAGATATCGAAAATAGAATCAAAATTCACTTAGAAATTATAAAAAAAGTTAGAGAAAAAGTTGGAGAGGATTATCCAATATTTTTAAGAATAGGTGCAGGTGATGATATGGAAGGAGGACTCACACAAGAAGATGCAGTCTATGCAGCGAAAGCGTTTGAAAAAGCTGATATAGATGTTTTAGATATTTCTGGTGGTATGTGTAAATTTTCAATTGATAACACATCAGCTGGATTTTTTGACTTTTTGTCAAAACCTATCTATGAGGAAGTAAAAATACCAGTTATACTTACAGGTGGTGTAAAAACTGGACAAGATGTAGAAAATATTTTAAATCGTAAAGTATGTGATTTAGTTGGCGTAGGTAGATCAGTTTTTAAAGACTCAAATTGGATAGAAAAAGAGATAAAACCACTTATTTAAGGAAAAATTTGTATACTAAATTTGACTTGTTTTTAGAATAACTCAAATATCAAGTCGGTTTTATAATCAAGTCAGAGTATACTTTTACAAATCTTATAAAAGAAATAGATGAGGCAAGTTTCCAGCTAGATAATCTAAAACAAGTCATTCCTCAGAAACTGGTAGCAGTCTTCCGCCCAAGGGTGATCCTAATTCTTCAAAAGACTTAATAGATAATAAAGGTATAAAGCAAAGAAGATATTACGATGAAAACGGAAAAGCTGATTTAGATATAGATTATAGACATAGTGGTGCTAAACATAAATTTCCACATAGAAATGGTCTGATACTGGTAGAGGAAAAGCATACTAATAATTGGTGATGATATGAACTATAAAGATTTAGTAGATAGCTTAAGAAGAGGGAGAGAAATTGAATTTTCTTATAAAAATGTTAATTACTCTATAACTAATTATGAGGGGATTTGGTATTTCTCTGAGGAAAAAGATGGTATGGTAAAATCTCAAAAGCTTTCTAATTTTGAAGATTATGATAACTTAATAAAAAATGTTAATAAAATAACTATGCAAGAAAAAACAATTAAGCATTTATTCGATAATAAAGAATACGAGGAAGGAACTTTATATATCCTATAGTTAGTTTTTAAGCATTTATTAAAAATAGGTACTTTTTTGATGTCAAAAAAGAGAAAAAAATATCAAATGTTTATAATCTAATAAATTTTTATTGCGGCAGTATTTATCTAGAATTAAGAGATTTCTTTATAGCCTATTAATACAAAAGGTGAAGAGATGTTATAAAAAAGCTTTTATAAATTATTTGAAGATTAGGATAGAAGTCTGTGTGATATCCTAGATTTAAGATGTGTTATAATAGATTTAAGGAGGAGATTATCGAACTTAATTAAGCGATTCTAATTTAAATGATATTAATTGCAAATTGTAATATATAAAATAAAGTAATAATTAAAAAAGAGAGGGAAAAATGATACATAATAAAAAGAAATTAGGAGCTGTTTTACTATCATCTGCATTATTGCTAGGAGCTTGTGGTTCAGCAGATGATAATGGACAAACAGAAGTGGCTGAGCCTACAACTACAACAGAAGAAAATACTGATACAGATAAAAATACCAATGAAATGACAGAAAATCATGATACACATGAAGGTGGTCACGAAGATATGGAACACGACGAATCAGGTGAAGTTCCAGAGGGAATGAAAGAAGCAGAAAATCCAACTTACCCAGTAGGAAGCGAAGTGGTTATTGAAAATGATCATATGGCAGGAATGAAAGGTGCTAAAGGTACTGTAGTCGGAGTATTTGATACCACTGCTTATGAAGTGACCTATAAAGATACTAAAACTGGTGAAAAAGTAGCTAATCACAAATGGGTAGTCCATGAAGAATTGGAAAATGCTCAAGATGGACCATACCAAGCAGGAGATGAGGTAGTTTTGGAAGCTTCTCATATGCCAGGAATGAAAGGTGCAACTGCAACCATTGATTCGGCTGAAAAGACCAATGTTTATATGGTTACTTATACAGATACCGAAACTGGGGAAGAGATTGAAAACCACAAATGGATGTCAGAAGACGAACTATCTAAAGCTGAATAATTACCGTCTTGGTAATATAAAATATAGGTATATTCAACAAAAAAAGCTACCAATAATGAGCTGAACCCCAAAATCCGGAATATGGATTGAGGGGTTTTTTTCATGCCAA
>NZ_JAEUYX010000028.1 GCF_016798225.1 Anaerococcus sp. mt242
TTTTGATAAAGATGTTTATAATTTATATAAAAACAGGTTTTTATATTGGGATGAGGATCTTAATAAAAGTTGGGAATGCTCACATGAGGATTTTAAGAAAGCTTTTAATAGGGCGGATTCTATGGGCATAGATATAGAAAAAATTTATTTTTTTAGGGCGATTGTACATAGCCTCATCGAGCGAAACTTTAGAGAAGAATGGGATAAGCTTACATTTATAGAAAAGTATAAGATCCATATAGAGTGGATAAAGGAAGGAATTTTTTAATGCAATTAGGAGAAAGTTTATTTGATATAGGATACCTAGCCTTAGTAATAGCCTTAGGTATCAGACTACTTTTGGAAAATAGTAAAGAAGCTAAGTTATTTGGAATTATGGCCATACTTTTGGGTGTGGGGGATAGTTTTCATTTGCTCCCCAGAGTAATTTCACACTTAAGTCCTGGAGGGTTTGGAGCACACACAGTTGCACTTTCTTGGGGGAAAGTTGTTACAAGTATTACCATGACAATTTTTTATGTTTTATATTATTATTTTTATAGAAAACAAAGTGGAAATTATGATAATAAAAAGAAGATTTTAGTTTATTCACTAGCAATTATCAGAATCATCCTAGTAGCTATGCCAGAAAATAATTGGGGAGGAGCACATGAATCATACCAATGGGGGATCTATAGAAATATTCCTTTCTTGATAATGGGAATTTTATTAATTATCTGGTCATATAAAGAGAAAGAAAAACCAGGTCTTAAAAATATGTGGTGGTTGATTTTACTAAGCTTTGCATTCTATATCCCTGTAGTTTTATTTGCAGATAAGTATCCTGCAGTTGGAGCTTTGATGATGCCAAAAACTCTTGCATACTTATTTATAGTAGTATTTGGATTTAAATATTTTGCTGGACAATTTAGGGCGAGTTCATTACTAGCCACTTCATTTACAATGCTTGTAATGGGTATATTTGCTGGTGCTTTTTCTAGAGAATTTACAAAATATTATGGATTTGACGGAGATACTTATTTAAAACTTATCCATACTCATACATTAGCTCTTGGATTTTTAGTAGTAATGGGAATTTATTTTATAGTTAGAAATTTTGATGAAGAAAATATATTATCATTAAAAAAAGTCTATCACACCTATATTACAGGTCTTGCCATTACTATTATCACAATGTTTGTTAAAGGGATATTTACAGTTGTGTCGGATGGAGTAGATACAATAAACCTTAATGCCATTGCTGGAATTGCTGGCATAGGACACATAATTACTACAATTGGTATAATTTGCTTAATGCTTAAACTTTATAAATTGGAAAGTGGAAATTCATTTGGGAATAAATTAAAAAACAAAAAAGGATTAGCTATCAACTGATAGCTAGTCCTTTTTATTTTACGTCCTTAAATCCAATAATATTTACTGTATCAAGGTCTCTTATCTTAACTAATTTTTTATTTTGGATATATTCAAAAATAAGTTGAGGCATTTCTAGTACTGATTCCCAAATTATCTGTGTACCATCTAAAACTGGAAAATCACCACCCCCGATTGCTCGGTAATTGTTTGTTGCAAAAGTAATTTTTTCATCATCAGTAATCTCATGACCCTTATAAATGGCACTTATAAGTCTATCGCCCTTTTCTCTTGTATAATCAAAAGTGTAATTTACGCCAGAATATATGTCGTAATTAAATATAAAATATTCGGGGTTTTGAACTAAACATCCTTCTTCATCTAGCATAAAATAATTAGAATTATATTCTAGTATTTCTTTAAATTCTTTGCCGCTTACTTCAATTTTCATCAAAGTATTATTAAACCTATAATTTGAAAAAATATCACGCATAGTAACATCGTTTGGAATGCCTTTTGCATCCAAGGAATAAATTGCTACAGCTGCAATATCACAGTCTGCATAATCCATTTGAATTTGATTTATTAAATTGATGTATGGATGACCCTCAATTTGTGCTTCTCGTACAGAGTCTATAAGAGCAGATGGTGAAATTTGTCCGCATTTTTGGTCTAGGTATTCATTTACACCTACTAAATCATCTTCTACTAATTTTTCTAATTCTTCATTTGGAATTATTTCTGCCATATCCACTAACTTTACTTCTCTATCTACCAGTTTTTTGTCCTCGTCTATATATAGAGAAATTTCAGAAATTTTCCCGCCAGCAAATCCGGGTTGTGTAACAACTATATCATTATAAATGCCAGCTATTTCTTTGTGAGTATGACCAGTTAAAAATACATCAAAATTTAAATCTGAGAAAAGCAAATCATAGCCTTCATTTTCTCCTGTTTGCGGAGTTAATTCACGTCCTGTTTCTAAATCTTTTGCAAAACCACCATGGTAAGAAACAATTACAATATCACATTTTTCTTCACTTTTAAGTATTGGCAGATAATGCTCAGCAGTTTCCATTGCGGATTTAAATGATAAACCATGGATATTTTGAGGTTTTTCCCAGTTTGGGATGTATTGGGTAGTAATGCCCAGAATTCCAATTTTAATATTTCCAACTTTTTTGATGATATATGGTTTGATATTCAAATAGCTATCACTTTGTAAGGTGTTTGCAGATAACACTGGAGCATCCAAATAATCTATATATGATTTTAAATATTCCTTACCATAATTAAAATCATGGTTTCCCAAGACTATTGCGTCTGGGGTTAGTAGGTTATAAGAACTAGCTAAGTTTTTTATATCATTGTTGTTATGGTAAAAAGTTCCAAAAGGGGATCCTTGGATATTATCGCCATTATCTATATAAAGAACAAAGTCATTTTCGTTTCTCACTTGGTCAATGTATGTTTTTATCTTTGACATGGAGAAAAGCTCGCTTTTGTTAATTTCTGCAAATGATTTGTTTGAAATATAAGCATGCATATCGCTAGTTTCTAAAATAGTAATTTTCATAAAGTCCTCCTAGATACCGTAAGCAAGTTTTTTGCGGAATCTGGTAGAAAGTAGCTCAACAATTAAAACTAAAATCATAAGAGCAAGTAATATAACTCCAACTTCATTCCACCTATAGGCATTAATGGCAAATATAAGTGGAGCCCCAATACCACCAGCTCCTACCAAACCAAGAGTTGTAGCATCGCGGATATTCATATCAAATCTATAAATAATTGTAGATAGAAAGCTTGCAAATAGCTGTGGCAAAATTCCAAATCTTATCTTGCCCCAAGTATTAATTCCAAGAGATTCAAAAGCTTCTAGTATGTCCGTGTCAATATTTGCAATTGTTTCTTGAAATAATTTTGTAAGCATACCGATAGATGTAAAGGTCATAGTCATAACCCCAGCAAAAGGCCCAGGTCCAGTAACTCTTATAAACATTAGCCCGTAGACAATTGCTGGTATTGTTCTTATAAGCAAAATAAGTATTTTAAAAATTTCTGCAATCGCTCTGGGAACAATATTTGCTGATGATAAAAATGCTAGGGGTAGGGATATTAAAGCACCTATAAGTGTACCCACAAATGCAATACATACAGTTTCAAAAATTAAATACCAAAGCCCATCCCCTGAAAAATCAGTTAGAAGACTCATATCAGGATGAATGATACCGCCCAAAATTGATTTTATAATGCCTAAGCCCTTTGAACTTGTTTTTGAAAAGTCCATTACACCTGATGACCAAATGAGAAGGGCAATGGTAATTATAGTAAGTAGCGTACGTATAAGCCTATAATTTGGCTCAGCTTTTAAAACTTTTTCTATTTTTTGATCCATATTCTTCTCCTAAGATAGCCTTTTTCTAATTGTTCTAGAAATTAATTCTATAACAAAAACAGTTATTACAAGGGCAAATAAAATTGTGCCTACTCTGTTATAATCACGCCAGCCAATATTTTCATTAATAAGCAATCCAAGTCCTCCAGCACCTACATAACCTAAAATTGAAGCGTAGCGTACATTTCCTTCAAAGTTAAATAGGGAAGTAGAAATATATGTTGCCATAATTGAGGGGATAACTCCTTTAAAAAATGCCATTGTTCTAGTATAGCCCATAGAAATCATTGCCTCATAAGCACCTAGATTTTGAGTTTCTATCTCTTCATACATTATTTTTCCTACATAAGCAAAAGAGAAAATAAATATTGCAAAAGTACCAGCTAAGGTTCCTAGACCAAAAACATAAGTTGCAATTAGTGCGATTACTAGAGTAGGGAGGGTCCTAAAAATTGTAAATACTAATTTAAAAAACCAGTTCACAAATTTATTATTTACCATATTTGATGCTGCTAAAAAAGCTATTGGTAAAGAGAATAGCGCCCCTAGAAAAGATCCAAATAGTGACATTTTTATTGTATCAATGGTTGGCCCTATCACTTTTGGTAAGTAAGCCCAATCCGGATTGAACAAATCTTTTAAAATTACAAATAAATTGCGTCCATTTTTTGCAAGGATTTTGCTATTAAATCCTGTTACCCTTAGAGCAATAATTAAAAAAGCTAAGAGGATAATAGAGATCAATAGAGTATTGGATTTTTTTTCAGTTACTACTTTTCCGTTAGATAGGGTAATAGTTTTTGGCTTAAAAATATTATCCATAGTTTACTCCACAACTATATTTTTAGGATCTTGGCCGTAAATATTTCTAATAACATCTACATTTACCTCAGAAGGTTTACCATCAAATGCTAGCTCACCTTTTTTGATTCCAAGGATCCTATCAGAATATTCTAAGGCAGTTTCTACATCGTGGATATTTACTATCACAGTGATGCCAGCTTCACGATTTAATTTTTTAAAATAGTTCATAACTTGACGGCTAGATACTGGGTCTAGACTTGCGATAGGCTCATCTGCTAAGATAATTTTTGGATTTTGTACAATTGTACGAGCGAGGGCCACTCTTTGTTTTTGACCGCCGGAAAGGGCATCTGTACGAGAATAAGCCTTATCTAAGATATCTACACTATCCAAAGCTTCTAAAGATTTTCTTTTCATATCCTTTGTATAAATCCCAAATAATTTTTGGAAAAAGTTTAAATCTGGAACAAAGGTTGAGAGTACATTTTTTTGGGCAGTTGTTCTTTCAACTAAGTTAAAACCTTGAAAAACCATGCCTATTGTTCGTCTATAATTACGTAATTCTTCTCCTTTTAGCTTTGATACATCTTTGCCATTGACTATCAATTCTCCACTTGAAATATCGTGCATTTTATTAATTGTACGAATAAGGGTGGATTTACCAGCTCCTGATGATCCAATAATGGATACAAATTCACCATCAGGAATAGTTAGATTAATATCTTTTAGGGCTAAAAATCCACCTTCATATGTTTTTGATACATTTTTAAATTCTATCATTATAATTCCTTCATTAAAAAATAAGACCTAAAACCCCTTAGGGCATAGGCCTTTTTAGTTTTTATTTTATATATTCTTAGTTAGCATCTCTTGCCATTTTTTGTACTTCACGTTCTGAATCATAGTCAGCTGGATTTGCTTTTTCGTATCCATTGTGAGTATAAATAGCAATTACTTCCTTACCTTCATCAGTATTACCAATGTTGATAAATGCATTTTGTAAGGCTTCTATAAATTCTGGTGTCATTTTTTCGCTTGATTCTGATACTGAGATTGTATCATTCATCATTTTATCTGTTACACCAATTACTTGTACATCTGTGAAAATATCATTTTTTCCACCAAATTCGCTTTGCCATTGATCAACAAAGTCCATTCTTGCATCAGCATATGTTACAAGAACATCGATTTGACCTGTAGCAAGTCTTGCAAATGAAGATGGATAAGAGTCTGCTTGAACTGAATTTGATAAATCAGAGATTGTATGGTCATAATTATTTTTTAACCAAAGAGATGGATATAGGTATCCAGCTGGAGAAGTAGGTCCCATAACTGCCCAGTTTGCAGAATCAAGGTCTTCCCATGTTAAATCTTCGCCCTTATTAATTTTTGCAGCAAGTTCTTGGCCTTTTTCAGAAGGACCAGCTAAAACTAAACCTCTGTAGAATGTTACTTGGTCATCAACTTTTTCTGTTGGAGCTTTGTCATTCCATTCTTTTGCATCATCAGATTCGATTGATAATCCGTTACGTGTAGCTGTAAGAATAGCTTCAACGCCATCATCATATGTTACGTATGTTCCACCTGGGATAAATCCAACATCAACTGTTCCAGCACTCATTGCTTCACCAGTAGCTTCGTATGATGTACCTACAGAAATGTCTACATCTTCTACTTCATAGCCTTCTTTTGCTAATTCTTCTTTTAGCATATCTTTTAATGGCTCAGTAGCTGTAATGATTTCATCTGGTTCACGAGATGGTACAAATTGTACTGTTAATTTGTCAATTTTTTGATTTTCACCTGCATTTTCATTATCTGCAGTATCTTTATCTTTTGCTTCATCAGCATTTTCTTTCTTTGTATCATTCTCTTTTACATCTTCAGTTTGTGTAGTATCGTTATTTGTAGATGCTGGTTCATTAGCATTATTATTGCCACACGCTGTAAATGTAAGTGTAGTCATCAGAATCATTCCTAATGAAAAAACTTTATTTAATTTCATATTTCCTCCTAAAAAAGTTTCTTTCAAATTCATTATACAATAATTATTTTTAAAATTGAATAGGATAAATTAAAGTGATAATATAATCCGTGGTATGATTAACATATGATCGGAAAAATTTATGAATATTGATTATGAAAAAACAAAAAAATTTTATTTACAATTTGAGGATATATGTAATTGTGATATGTGTAAATTTTATCGCGAGAGTATAAAATTTTCTTATCCAAATTTACATAAATATTTAAATGATAAAAATGTAGATATAAATAAAGCTTATGAACTTGGGTATCCATATATAGATGATAAGGGAAATTTAATTTATCCCTTTGCTCAATACATAATTATTGGAAATTGTGAGGATGACTATTCAGTTAATATTGACAATCTTGATATTAAAAAATCAGAATTTTATCCAAGCATAGATCTTGAAGATTATTTTGTTATAGAAATTTTTGATATTTCTATAGACAGGGTAAAATTAGATGAAAGAATAAAAAATATTTTATAAAAGAATTTGATTATATAAAATTAGGGGGATTTTGTGGCAGACTATATACTTTCTTGTGAATCAACGATTGATTTAGCAGTTAACTATGTCAAAGAACTTGGGGTAAGCGTTATAAATGCAAATTATGTACTAAATGGAGAAACTTATCCAGATGATTTTGGTCAATCACTGGATATGAAAAGCTTCTATGATAATATGAGGCAGGGTGCTACTCCATCAACTTCTAGAATAAATATCGGAGAATATTTAAATTATTTAAGACCTTTTTTAGAGGCAGGGCAAGATGTAGTCCATATTTGCTTATCAACAGGTATGTCTAGCCAATATGAATCATTACTTGAGGCAATAAATATGCTAAAGGAAGATTTTCCAGACAGAAATATTTATCCAGTTGATTCAAAAATGGCATCTGCTGGTGTAGGGCTACTAGTTAGCAAACTTGCTGAGCTAAAGAAAGAGGGTCTCAGTGCTGAGGAACTTTATAAATGGACCGAAGAAAATAAACTCCATGTTATAAACTACACTAGCAACGAAGATCTAGAATACGTAGCTCGCGGAGGGAGAATTTCAAAAACAGCCGCCAATATTGGTGGTATGTTGCATATTTGCCCATTAATAGAAATAAACAATGACGGTTATATGATAGTTACTGGTAAAATTAGAACCAGAAAAAAACTTTTAAATACAATGATAAAGAAAATGGAAGAAAATATTATCGGTGGATATGACTATGATGAGAAAGTTTATATCTCCACAGCGGATAATATCGAGCTAGCAGAAGAGTTAAAAACACTCATTGAAGATAAATTCCCAAATATTGATGGGGAAGTTAAAATTTTTAACATAGGTCCAACTATAGGTAGCCATATAGGTCCTGGAACAATTGCATTATTTTACTGGGGTGAAGAAAGAATGGTTGGCTATAAAAAATATTTTACATTTCCCTCAAAGTAAATCAAATCACCTTCTGGGTAATTCCATATAGCTTGTAATTTTTTGGGTAAATTAATTCCGCTTTCATTTCTCTCGTATTCACTACACTTAGCTGTCCATGGGATATGTTCAACAGTTCCATTGTCTTTTACTAAAGCTCGATCTTCAGTGTAGAACTTTATCATTTCGTAATTTTCGTTAAAAGTAAAAATACCTGATACACTAAGGCCATTACTATTTATTGTAGCTTTAATATTAAATGGGTCGATTTCTTTAAAATATATATCATTTTCAAGAAGTGATGATGGTATAAATAAAGATTCTGCAAGATATGTACATAAAGCACCTGACTCCATATATGGGCCATTTTGATCAAAAAGAGTAATATTTTTTGCAATTACACCCTTCATGCCTGCTTGTTCATTATATAAATAGTCATATCCTTCGAAGGGAATTCCAAATAGTGAACTTTTGATGTAGGCAATACGAGCTGGATATTTTGCAAAATTATATTGGTCATAGTCAATTTTTAATTTTGGTTTTTTGGGATCTTGGATAAAATTGGTATCTTGAAATAAAATATTCATATAATTCATTTTTCGATTATCTATGAACCCATTATTTTTCAAATACTTTTGAATAGTATGAGGATATAATTTAAAGTCATCTTCAGTAAAGTCATTATTATTAATCTTTGAGTTATTAATTATATTTTCTAAGTCATTATTAAATTTATTTTTTAATGGTGAGTATGAGATATTAAAGTAAATAATGATTGCGCCGATAATTACTAATAAAATTCCAATAATAATCATAAATTTTTTTCTAAAGCTCCTCATGCATAGTTTCTCCAAAAGATTCAACTTTAGCTAAGCCATTTTCTAACTTTTTATAAAGATTAAACAAATCAATAATTTCTTTTTCATTAAACTCATCAAATAAAAGATTTAGAGTTTTTATATGCTTATCACTCATTTTATGTGAGTATTGCATATACTTTTCTGTCACTTCTATATTTAAAGAATTTTGAAATCCTTTTACCAATCTTATATATCCCTTTTCTTCTAATGGTTTAGCTAGTCTTTTTACATTCTGTCTTGAACAACCCATAAGCTTTCCAATTCTAGTCAAATTTTTTTCGCCATCCATATTTGAAGCGATTGCAAGCATTAGCCATTGTTTCATGGTAATATCACTTTGAATTTTTTCACAAGCTGTTTGAAGTCTATTTGATATTATAAATATATTTGCAAAACTCATTTGTTTTTTAGCTAATAATTCTTTTTCCAAATTATCCTCCTAATAGTAACTAGTTACTATTATAATAATAAAATACGTTTTCATTGTCAATATTTTATTTATAGTTTATAATTAGATAAAATAAAAGTGTTGATTAATAGATATTTTAGGAGATTTTATGGTTAATTATATTGATAAAGAAAAAATAATAAGAGCTTATGAAATTATTGATAATGCCCAATATGCAGTTATATCTATGGCATATCACAATGAATCTTATGCAATACCAGTATCTATGGTAAGAGTTGAGGATAATTTATTTTTTCATACTGGACAAAAAGGGAAAAAAATAGATTTCTTAGAAAAAAATCCATTTATAAATATAACAATTGTTGGAGATACTCATGTACCTAATTTATATAATAGTGATCAAGCAGAGGCAATGGCAGCAGATCCATCAAAACACGGAAAATTTGTAAATAGTGTTTTTACGATTAATTATGAATCTGTGATTATAAATGATAAGGCTATAGAGCTAACTGATGTGGATCACAAAGTAGAAGTTATGAGAGCCTTATGCCAAAAGTATACTCCAAATATGATGGACTATTTTAATATACCTATAGAAAGAAGTTTGTCTGTTACCAAAATTTTTAAAATCTCACTTACTAATATTAGCTTTAAAAACAAAGAAGTGAAATCATAAAATTATGAAAAAGTTAAGTAAAATTAAGTATTTAGAATTTTATATTTTTAGTATTATAATGATGGCCTATGGTTTATTTTTAGATTCACCTTATGGAATTTACCAAGGTTTATTGAAGATACTTACATCTTCAAGTATTTTAGTTTCTGATTATATTGAAATAGGTGGTATGGGTGCTAGTTTTATGAATGCTGGTTTTATGCTTTTTATATCCCTTATTTTTGCAGAAAAAAGCGGAACTCCCATTACTGGTGCCTTAATTGCAGGATTATTTACCCTAACTGGATTTAGTTTTTTTGGAAAAAATATTTTAAATTCTCTTCCACTAATGATTGGAGTGTATCTTTACACGAGGATAATGGGATTATCGATTGTAAATTATATGCAAGTCATGTGTTTTGTAACAGGTATAAGTCCACTAGTTAGCGTGCTTATTTTTGGATTCGATTTTTCATTAATTTGGGGAATTTCTTTAGGATTTTTAGCCGGTATAATTATAGGGTTAATTGTTATTCCAATTTCCTCATCCTTTGTAAAATTTCACGATGGTTATTCCCTATACAATATCGGTTTTACCCTTGGAGTAATTGGGATAATCTATGCAGGAATATTAAGAATGTTTGATAGAGAAATACCAAGTACTTATATAGTCTATGAAGGAAATGATCTTTATTCTTTTTTATTTATTCTAGTATTTTGCTTAGGCCTAGTTATTTATGGAATATTTAAAAACAAAGGTTTAGGCGCTTACAAAGAGATTTTGATACAAAGTGGTAAATTAATAAGTGATTATACTATAGATTCTAATAAATATTTAGTAATGATAAATATGGGTTTAACTGGACTAATAGCAATACTTTTTGTAAAGTTTAGTAATGGAGTTTTTAATGGTCCTATATTAGGTGGTATATTTACAATTATAGGATTTGCAGCATTTGGTAAACATCCACGAAATGTGTTGCCTATTATGATGGGCGTGTTTATTGCAAGTACGGTCAATAAATATGAACCATCTAGCACAACAGCAATTTTAACAGGATTATTTTCAACTACTATAGCTCCAATAGCTGGTGAATTTGGATTTATTGCAGGTATCTTTGCCGGTTTCATTCATAAAGCAGTAGCAACTAATACCGGATTTATCCATGCTGGATTAAACTTATATAACAACGGACTAGCAGGAGCATTTGTAGCTGCAATATTATTACCTTTATTTAGAAATTTTAAAGAAAGGCGTGAAAGTTGATTAAGGAAAGAGATAAGGCAAGAAAAATCTTAAATGTAATAGTAGAATATTTTGTTTTAAATAGTTTTCAAAATATAAATGCAAATATAAATATAGATGAAAAAGCAACAAAAGTTTCCATAGAAGGAACTATAAATCCAGAAAATATTGATATAGAAAGCTTAAAGGATGAATTAACTAATCCAAGAATTTTGGCCTATGATGACTATTATGATGGATTAATGGACTCTGATAGTGAAGATGAATTGAAAGTAATAGGATATTTAGTGGATGATTCGCAAGTTAAGCTAGATGGAAACATTTTATCTATTAAATTAATAAGAAAGCATATATAGATCTTTTTAACCAGCATTAAGTGCTGGTTTTTTATATTTAAATTATCTATATTACATATTAACTCATCTATCAAAAAACTTATATAAATATTATTTCATATAAATATTATAAAAATAAATAAATATAAATGATTAATAAATTTATTAGAGGGTAATATCTAAATATAAGATATTTTAACTGATATTATATACCAGCTAAAAAATTTGTCTTATCAAAAAAGGAGAGTAAAAATGAATAAAAAAAGTTATGATGATAGAGTTCATTTTGTAAATGGAAATTATCATTCATTAGTTAATGCTAGAAAACCTAAAGATATAGACGATAAAAAAGCATATATAATAGGAACGGGCCTTGCTGCCTTATCTGCTGGTGGATTTCTAGTAAAAGATGCTCATATGAAGCCTGAAAATATTACATTTTTAGAACAATTAGACTTACCAGGTGGAAGCTTGGATGGAGACTACAAGGAAGAGCATCACGGTTATGTCGCTCGTGGTGGTAGAGAAATGGGTCACCATTTTGAAATTTTATGGGATTTATATAGTGCAGTTCCTTCTGCAGAAGATCCTGATCAATCAATATTAGACCATTTCTTCTATACAAACTTAGATGATCCTAATTACAGTAAATGTCGTATAATCCATAAAAATGGTCAAAGATATGACAATGGTAAATTCAATTTAAGTGATAAAGCCTTAAAAGAAATTATGGATTTAACAATCACTGCTGATGAAAAACTCGAAAATAAGCAAATTGATGAAGTATTTAGTAAAGAAACATTAGAAAGCGATTTCTGGACTCTATGGAGATCAATGTTTGCTTTCCAAAACTGGAATTCTGCCCTAGAAATGAAATTATATCTAAACAGATTTATCCACCACGTAGGGGGACTACCAGATCTTTCAGCTCTTCAATTTACACAATATGACCAATACGAATCAATTGTCAAACCAATTGTTAAATGGCTACAAGATAAAGGTGCAAAATTCGAATATGGCGTAACTGTAAAAGATGTTGATTTTGATATTACTGATGAGAAGAAAGTAGCTACAAAATTAGTAATGGAAAATTCAAAAGGGGAGGATAAATCAATTGATCTAACAGAAAATAATCTTGTATTTATAACAAACGGTTCAATGACAGAATCAACAAGCTATGGTGATGACAATACTCCAGCAAACCTTAGTGCAGAACTTGGTGGTAGCTGGGAACTTTGGAGAAATATAGCCCTAAAATCTGATGAATTTGGTAAGCCTGATAAATTCTGTTCAGATGTAGAAAGAACAAACTGGGAATCTTGCACAGTAACTGTTCATGGTGGGGAAGTAATAGATTATATAGAAAAAATTACTCAAAGAAGTCCATACACAGGTAAAACTGTAACAGGTGGTATAGTGACAGTTCATGACTCAAATTGGTTAATGAGCTGGACTATAAATAGACAACCTCAATATGTTGGCCAACCAAAAGAGGATGTTTGCGTATGGGTTTATGGATTATTCTCAGATAAAAAAGGTAATTTTGTTGAAAAAGCTATGAGAGATTGTACAGGTAAAGAAATCACAAAAGAGTGGTTATATCATATTGGAGTACCTGCAGCAGAAATTGACAGATTAGCCGAAACATGCTCTGCAATCCCAGTTATGATGCCATATATTACAAGTCATTTCGAGCCACGTGAATTTGGTGATAGACCATATGTTGTGCCAAAAGGAGCAGTAAACTTTGCCTTTCTAGGTCAATTTGCAGAAACCTTAGATAGACCTGGTAGAGACACAGTCTTTACAACAGAATACTCTGGAAGAACAGCAATGGAAGCCGTTTACGCTTTATGTGGAGTTGAAAAAGGAATACCTGAAGTATATGCATCAAGATATGATATTAGATATTTAATGAATGCAGTAAGTGCTTTAAATGACTACGCAAAACCAAATCTTCCAGTGCCAAAATTAGTTGCAAAAGGACTAAAAGAAAAAGTTAAAGATACTGATATAGAATTGTGGTTAGAAGAAAATAACTTGATTTAAGATAAAATCCCTAGAGTAATGAACTGACCCCTTAAAGTTGGACCTAATCAACTTAAGGAGGTCAGTTTTTTA
>NZ_JAEUYX010000029.1 GCF_016798225.1 Anaerococcus sp. mt242
CATGAAAAAAACCCCTCAATCCATATTCCGGATTTTGGGGTTCAGCTCATTTTTACCTACTGCTTATTTTTTGTCCTTGACCTTCTTGATGAATTTTTTCTTCTATTAAACTCACCAAGCGTATCGCCTTTTTGATTTGGTGTTTGAATATGTTTTTGTGCCTTTCTTTTCTTAAAGACCTTATGATAGATAATATTTACTAAGTTCATTACTTCTGGGATTCTGGCTATTAAAATTAAAAATCCATATACAAGAGCTGCAAAGATAATTGCTATAAATATTGCAAGTATATGTGGTAATTTGCCAGCAATTGCATTATAAATTCCGCTTGCTGTAAGTGCCATTAGGGCTGTTGCAATTGTAATTTTTATTATAGAAATAAGGGCAGTTTTAAAATTAAATGACCCAAAGTTTTCCCTAAATTTATAAATCATAAGCGCTGATCCTACAATAGTGGATACAACTGTCGAAAGTGCTAGACCATTTATACCAAAAAAGTTAACCAAAATCATATTGAATATTACATTTATAACTTGTTGTATAACTACAATTATAACAGGAGTTTTGGAATCTCCCACAGCATAAAATCCACGATCTACCACATCCGATATAGATTGGAAAATGATAAATGGAGCATAGGATGATAATAAACTTGCTACGATTATAGTATCTTCTTTCGTAAATGCATTTCTTTGGAAAACCAGCTCAATGATTGGCTGAGATAACACTGACATACCAATAGTTGCTGGTACTACTAATAATAATGTTGTAACTACTGATGAAGAAATAGATTTTTTCATGGCATTGATCTTGCCAGATTGTCCTAATTCTGCAATCTTAGGGAAAAGAGCTGTTGTTACCGAAACTGTGATTACCCCAGTAATTAGAGTAAGCATTGTTTTTGCATAAAATAGTTTAGAAATAGCTGCCTTTCCAAAATATGCTGAAGCCATGGAGTTATCTACTATTATTGAAATCTCACCAGCTGCCGATGATACAATTACTGGTATAGCTATAATCATCAGCTGCCTTACGTATTTATTTGATAGATCAATAACCTTTTCGTGATGGTATCCAGCCTTTTTAGTTGCTCTTGGGAACAATATATATTGCAAAATATTACCCAAAAGAGCTCCTATTATTAAAAGATAAGCATTACCTGTTTTCCCAGTAGCTACGGTAAATATAATAATTATAATATTCATTATAATACCGGTAATGGCTGGATTAAAGAAATCACCCTTAATATTTAGATAGCCCCTAAATACTGCTGAATAAAGGTATGCATATACTGCAAACATCATTATTCTGGTATAGTCAGCAGCTAGATCTAGCCAGTGGCCATCTAAGTCTGGAGAAAGTATTTTTGAAAATGGTTTTGCAAAAATAAGTCCAAATATTAGGGCAACAGTCGCAAATACCATTAAGATATTAAATATATTTGAGGTAAACTTCTCTGCAGAAGCCTCACCCTCTTCGTTTTTCGCTCTATTATAAATGGGAATGAAACCAGAAATTATACCTACTGCTACAAAGTTTGCTACTACTACCGGAAGGGTATTTGCAGTTGTATAGATGGATTTTAGTTCACCTGCCCCTATATAATTTGCCATAACTGCTTCTCTAATAAATCCAAAGACTTTTGAGATGATAGTTATGAACATAAGCATAAATGTCGTTTGACCCATAATAACCTCTCTTATTATTTCATCTATTTATTATATCTATAATAAAAATTAAATACAACTATTATTTTTAGGCAAATTAAAAGAGAGATAATCATATCTCTCTTAAGCTTATATGCTATTGTAATTTTGTATCATCTGGTCTGTCTTCTGCTGGGATATTGATATTATCAGCTGGTGATTTAAAGTCAGATGCTTTTGAAAATGCTTTTACAGCTTTTGAAGTTTTCTTATCTGCTATTACTACTCCAGGGCCTCCAACGCATCCACCTTGGCAAGCCATACCCTCGATAAGTTTACCATCCATACGGCCTAATTTTGCCATTTGTGCAAGTTTTACGCAGTTTGCAAGTCCTTCTGCAGCTTCTACGTCAACTTCTATACCTGGTTTTATTTCTTTTGCACGTCTTACAACTGCTTCCGCAACTCCACCGCCGTTTGCATAGTTTCTACCTGTTTCTGAAGCATCCATCATTACACCATCTACTTCTATTTCTGATGGCTCGATGCCTTTTGCAAGGAACATACCAAGTAGTTCTTCATAAGTAATTACAAAATCAATTACTTCTGCAACTTCTGGTTCTAATGCTTCTAGTTTTTTAGATATGCATGGTCCTATGAATGTAATTTCACAGTTTGGATCTCTTTTCTTAAGTTGCAAACCTGTATAAATCATTGGTGTAGATGATTCTGAGATATAATCATTGATTTCTGGGAATTTTTTTCTTACCATCATCTTCCATGAGAAGCAGCAAGATGTACCCATAAATGGAAATTCTCCAGTAGGAACTTTTTCTAGATACTCGTGAGCCTCATTCATAGTTGTAAGGTCTGCACCGAGACCAACTTCGATAACCTCATCAAATCCTAATTGTTTAATAGCTTCTCTAGTTTGCTCTGGGCTTACATCTGGACCAAATTGTCCGACAAATGATGGAGCTACTATGGCATATGTTTTCTTTTCTGATTGGATAGATTTTACTAATTGGTAAATCTCAGATTTATCAGAAATAGCCCCAAATGGACAAGTACTAATACATCTACCACAAGCTACGCAAGTTTCAGCATCAATTTCTGCACGGCCTAGCTCATCAGAGTGGATAGCATTTACACCACAACTAGCTGCACATGGTCTTTTTTGATGAGTAATTGCATTGTAAGGGCAAGCCTCAACACACTTACCACATTTAATACATTTATCTTGGTCTATTACAGAACCTTCTCTTGTATATGTAACTGCATTTTTAGGACATACATTTACACATGGATGGCCAATACATGCCATACATTGGTCTGTAACTGTAACTTTATTTTCTGGACAGGATTGGCAAGCAATTTTAATAACACTTACTAGTGGTGGATTGTAAATTCTGTGGCTTACATCCATCTTATCAAGTCCCTCAGTAATAGCATCAGTTTTATCAGCAGTTCTAGCATCAAGACCTATTCCCATCCTTAGTCTTTCACCCATTACTGCTCTATCTAAGAAGATACTTTCTCTATATTGAGCTTCTTCGCCTGGTAATATATCATATACTTCAAGGCCTATATCTGTGATTGGCCTATTTTCATAAGCAATTTTTGCTATATGTTCAAAGGCCATTCTTCTTATGTTTAATATGTCTATGTATGTTTCTTTCATTAATTGGCCCCTTCTTTTGGTGTATGTGCGTTAAAGATATGCTCCATTAATTCTTCTGGCATAACTTTTTCTAAATATGTATCATCTACTTTTGCTAGTGGAGCGCTATTGTCTGGATCTTCTATATCATCCATTATGTTTGTAAACTCTACTTCTATTTCTGGTTTTCTGTCGATTTTATCAAAAGAATAAGCTTTAAGTAAATCAGCTTTTACTTCTTCAACTGAGTCTAGTAGAAACTCATTGCCTGCTGCGGTGCATCTTGCACACGAACAAATAACAACTTTCATGTTACCTCCTTAGTAGTTATATTTAAATTATAACAAAGAAATAGTTTATAAGCAATGATAAAAATTTATCACTAATTATAAACTATCTTTTCTGTCTAATCCCAGTGGGATTTCAATAATAAATGTAGTTCCTTCGTTAAGTTTTGACTCAACTTTTATATCATATCCTAGGTAGCTAATTATGTGTTTTACAATGGATAATCCAAGTCCAGTTGATTTTTGATTTCTTTTTCTTGATTTATCAACTACATAAAATCTTTCAAAAATTCTTTTTGTATCAGCTGGCGCAATTCCTATCCCACTATCAGATATAGATAAGAAATAAGAATTTTCTCCTAACTCATAAGAAACTGTAATATCTCCACCAACTTTATTATATTTAATAGCATTTTCATAAATATTTGAAACTAGATCATAGAATAAGGATTTTGAAGTCTTGATCTTATATGGCTTTATATTATTAATGACTTTTATATTTTTATTATCAGTAAGTCTTAGATATTTTTCTATAGTTGCATTTACAACTTCAGATATATCAACTTCTATAAAGTCCTTATCAAAGTTATTTTCATCTAGTCTAGATATTTTTAGGATATCATCTATTATATCTAACAGCCTGTTACCCTCTTTATAAATTATTTCTGCAAATTTGTTAACATCATCTTCCTTGGCTATACCAGTTGCAATTAATTCTGCATATCCATTTATGGAAGTAAGCGGGCTTTTTAATTCATGGGTGACATTTGCAGAAAACTCTCGACGCATCTTTTCTGACTTCATATCTTCAGAATTATCGATGATTATCATAGCATAAGCTTTTTGTGTACTGGTTGATAATGGATCTATAAATATTCTTAGATAATATCCATTTAGTTTTATATCTAAAATCTTGCTACGTTTTAAGATTGACGCTTCTCTTAGAGCCAAATTGTATTCTCTATCGTCGATAAGATTTGTGATATGCGATTTTTCATCCGCTGCTAAATATTTTTTAGCCGAATTATTAATAAGCTCTACATTTCCATCTCCGTCAAAAAGGATAAATCCTTCTTTCATATTACTGGTTATGTTTGTAAACTCTGATAATCTCGACTTTAAATCTTCCGATTCTAAACTTAAAGTATTTATCTGATCTACGTAAGTTTTTAGAGGCCATTTAATATCTTCATAGCGACTATCTTTTAATATCATATCGTAATTGTTATATGACATATCTTTGATATAATCATCCAGCTTATCAGATACATATTTATCTATAAAATACTTTATTAAAAGGGCTAATAAGATATGTAATATCAATAGATAAACATTGATATAAAAACCAATATTATGAATATATGAAATTAATAAAATGTTTTCGCCCTTTTGACCATATACTGTTTGATTAGTTAAAGACTCATATAAACTTGTATGAGAATCATATCTTTCATTGGCAAAATTAAATTTGCTATAATTTTTTATCTTTATCCTATCGGGATTAAATAAAGTTTTGCTATCTTTTCCTATGTAAACTACTGACAAATCCCTATGACTGTTATTAAATTTTTCTAAAGTATTATAAAAATCAGCATTATTTTCTTCCATTAAAAGAAAGCTCAAAGCATTTTTAGCAAAATTACTTTGAGCTTTTTCTCTTGTTTTATAAGAAATACCATTGCTGATTAGAAAAGATAGGATTAAAAGTATCATTGCCAATCTTTTCATAGAGTATCTTGCAAGTTGTTTCATATTTCTCCAAACTTATATCCTAAGTTTCTTACGGTTTTTATATGCTTTCCTTCGTTAAGAAGTTTATTGCGCAAGGAAGCTATATGAACATCAACTGTCCTAGTTTCTCCTTCGTAATCATAACCCCAAATTTTTAAAAGAAAGTCTTCTCTAGTTATTACATTGCCGATATTATTCATAAATAATAGTAGCATTTCAAATTCTTTAAAAGTTAAATCGATGAGATGGCCTGAAACTTTTACAGTTCTTTTTCTAGTATTTATAGAGATGTCTTCATAATTTATATGATCACTATCTTTTTTAACTGATCTTCTCAAAACTGCTTTTACCCTGGATATTAGTTCAAGGATAGAAAATGGTTTTGTAATGTAGTCATCTGCTCCTGATTCTAGGCCTAAAACCTTATCAAATTCATCAGTTCTAGCTGTAAGTAATATTACAGGGATATCAGAAAACTCTCTTATTTCTTCAAGTATTTCTATACCGTCTTTTTCAGGCAACATTATGTCTAGTATTAAAAGCTGGCCGCCTCTATTTTTAATAAGCTCTACAATATCTAAGCCATCTTCAAAGGTGGCTACTTCATATCCTTTTTCAGTTAAAGCATAGTCTACTAGATTTCTTATAGACTTATCATCTTCAACTACATATATCATTCTTAAAGCCTCGTAGCTAGATCGCCAACTCTTGCTAGACGATCTCCTAGTCTTTCAAAATATTTATAAAGTAGAACTTTTTCAGAAAGCTCAATAGCACCTATGCTATTGTTTTTGTTTAAATCTGCAATATAGTTTACCGCTTCTTCAAATAACTTATTATTTACTTCATCATCTTCTATAGTTTTTAGACCCAAATCATTGTCATTATGGATGAAAGCTTCTATACTATCTGTTGACATTTGTTTTTGATTTGATATGAATCTTTTTATGAAGTCAACTTCTTCATCATTTAGTGAATACTCAATCATAATCATTGATGCTTGAGCTAAATGGCTAGCTATTCTTTTGTAAGTTGAAGCAAGTTTTATGCTCATTTGTAAAAATCTTAAGTCTTTTGCAACTGGTTGTTGTAAAGCTAAAAGCTCAAAGCAAAATCTTTCTACATCTGCAGCATTACGTCTAATGTCATCATTTAGTTCTATGACTTCTTCAAGATTTTTGTTATTATGATTTTCTAAGTATAAGTCGAGCTTATCGTAACATAGTATGACAAGTTCCATAAGCTCATTACTCATATTTCTTACAGAATCAAGATCTTGTCTATACCTAGTTCTCATAATCTAACCAAACCTTCCTGTAATGTAATCTTCTGTTCTTTTATCTCTAGGATCTTCAAAGATTTTAGTTGTATCATCCATTTCAATAACTTCTCCTGTTAGGAAGAATGCAGTTTGATCTGAGATACGTGCAGCTTGTTGCATGTTGTGAGTTACAATTACGATTGTGTATTGTTCTTTTAAATCTTCCATCAAATCTTCTATGGATGATGTAAAAATAGGGTCTAGCGCTGATGTAGGCTCATCCATTAATATAATTTCTGGTTTTACAGAAAGTGTTCTTGCAATACAAATTCTTTGTTGTTGTCCACCAGAAAATGATAGTGCATTTTGATCAAGCTTATCTTTAACTTCATCCCAAATAGCAGCTTGCTTTAAAGATGTTTCAACAATTTCATCTAATGTATCTTTATCTTTGATGCCATCTAGTTTTGGTCCATAAGTTAAGTTATCATAAACAGATTTTGAAAATGGGTTTGGTGTTTGGAAAACCATACCTACATTACGACGTAAATTTACTACATCTACACCTGGTTGATAAATATCTTTTCCATTTATTTCTATAAGACCATCAATCTTACAAGATTTTACTAGGTCATTCATTCTATTAAAGCATTTTAGTGTAGTTGATTTACCACAACCTGATGGTCCGATAAATGCAGTTACTTGACCTTTTTTTATCTCCATATTAACTCCCTTAAGAGCTTGGAAATCTCCATAGTATAAATCAAGGTCTTTTACTAAAATTGATGTATCAAGATCTGAGTATTTATTTTTACGATCTAGAGTATGGACTTGTCTAGAGCCCTCTCTATTGTCAAAATCTATCTGTTCACTTTCATTAGTATCAATAGTTTCTTTAGCGTTAGATACTTCAGTTGTTTTTTCATCTTCGTTTACAACTTTTTTATTAGTAGATAGATTTTCATTTGTATTTGTCGTGCTGTTATCAGCAGACTCAAATGTTTTTTTATCCATTTATTTCTCCTCTTAGTTAACTAAGGTTTTAGTAATTTTTGCTGATATCCAGTTAATGAGTATAACAAATATCAATAGTAAAACAGCTGTCGCATAAGCTTCTTCTACATGGAAACCTTCTGATGAAAGCATATACATGTGTACAGCTAAGGTTCTTGCTGAGTTTCCTAAGTTTTTAGGAATAGAAGGTTGTGTTCCCATTGTATAAATTAAAGCTGCTGATTCACCAACAATTCTTCCTGTTGCTAGGAATATACCACCAAGGATACCATCCATAGCCTCTGGAATTACAACTTTAAATATAGTTTGTATTTTTGTTGCTCCAAGTGCTAGTGACGCATGGGCTTGGAGTGGATTTACTGTAAGAATTGCTTCTTCAGTAGTTCTAATAATAGTTGGTAATATCATTATAGCCACAGTTAGACAACCTGCAATAAGTGAGTATCCCATACCTAAACCTAGGTTTGTATTTGTTACAAAAAATAAGTAACCAAACAGACCATATACAATAGATGGGATTGATGATAGGATTTCTGTTGCAAACCTAACTGCTTTTATAAAGTATTTGTTCTCAGCATAATTTGACAAATAAACTGCTGTAAAAATTCCGATTGGTAATGTAATTAATAAGGTTAAAATTATTGTAAATAATGTCGATATAAGTGCCGGCATTATTGAAACGTTTGTTGATGTGTATTTCCATTCAAAAAGTGATGGTGATATATTTGGTATACCTTGAAATAGGATGTAAAGGATAATTATTCCACCAAAAGCATATGCCAACACTGTAAATAGCCATACAAATATTTTATAAGCTGTAGTCATATATACTCCTAGTCAATAATTAATATTTCGATTCACTTTTATCTCTTATAATATTGAAAATTATATTAATAATCAAAATAAAGAAGAATAAAACCATTCCTGTTGCTATAAGTGACTCTCTATGCATACCTGATGCATAACCCATTTCAAGAACGATATTTGTAGTAAGTGTACGCGCACCTTTAAGAATACTATGAGGCATTCTAGGTTGGTTACCTACTACTAGGTAAACTGCCATAGTTTCACCAATAGCACGACCAATAGCAAGGATAATAGAAGAAAAGATACCGCTTTTAGCGTAAGGAAGCATAACGTGATGAATAGTTTCTTCTTTTGTAGCTCCAAGTGCTAAAGATCCAGTATAAAATACTTTTGGTACTTGGCGAAGAGAGTTTTCGGAGATATTAACCATTGTAGGTAATATCATGATACTAAGTAATATAGATGCTGTAAGCATATTGTATTGTTGAGTATGGAAAATTTTACCAATTCTTGGTGCAAGAACTACCATGGCAAAGAAACCATATACAACTGAAGGGATAGCTGCCAATAAGTTTATTAATGATTTAAGAAAGTTATAACTTTTATCAGCATAGTAAGCCATAAATATAGACACTGCTAGCCCAAAAGGTAGGGCTATCAGTGTAGATACTGCAGTTACAATAAGAGAGCCTACAATCATAGGCAAGATTCCGAAACTTGCTGGTTTTGCTGTAGGCGCCCATTTATCTCCCGTTATAAACGGAACAAGTCCGTATTTACTTACGAAATTTATTCCCGATCTAAAGATAAAGAATATAATTAATAAAATAAGTACTACGGACATTGCTGCTGATATAAGGAATAAGATTTCTCCAAATCTTTCCTTAGTATTCTTCATTTTTCTAGTTTAGTTCTCCAGTGTTTTTGATTTCACCAGCGAATATTTGTTTTAATTGATCTACAGTTAAGTCTTCAACTTTGCTGTCTTTGTTTACAATAACAGCGATTCCGTCTGTAGCGATAACTTCTGGTTTAAGTTGATCTTTTTCTTCATCTTTAAGTTCTCTTGAAGCCATAGCGATTTGTGCTGCTCCATCGATTGCAGCTTCGATACCAGCTGATGAACCGTTAGATTGAAGTTCAATTGTTACTTCTGGGTTTAATTCTTGGTAAGCTTCGATGAATTTTTCCATTAATGGAGTAACAGATGTAGAACCTGCAACTGTGATTGAACCGCTTAGTCCTTCAGCAGCTGTATATTCTTCTGTATCTTTTAAAGGTACATATCCTTCTTCTTTAACGATGTCTTGAGCTTGTTTTGAAAGAGCGAATTTTAAGAAGTCTTTAGAAATATCATCTAAACCTTCTTCTTTATATGCAAGGTTGAATGGTCTTGAGATTTTGTAATCTCCTGATTCAATGTTTTCTTCTGTTGCTTCTACGCCTTCTACTTTTACAGGCTTAACTGTATCATTTAGAGAACCTAGTGAGATGTATCCGATAGCTGATGGATCTTGAGCTACTGATGTCATAACTCCGTTTGTTGAGTTTTGAACTACAGCGTCAACTGTTGTTTTATCTTCTTTTTCACCAGCATCATTTTCTTCTTCAAGTCCTACAAGTTCGATGAATGCTCCTCTTGTACCTGAACCATCTTCTCTTGATACTACTGTAAAGTCATAGTCTTCAGCGTTAGCTGTGTCAGCTTCTTCTGTTTTTTCTTCTTTTGTATCGTCAGCTGTTTCTGTTTCTTTTGCAGCATCATCTTTTGCTGCATCATCAGTTTTTTCAGCTGTATCAGCTGTTTCAGTTTGAGCTGTATCAGCTGGTTTTTCTTCAGTTGTTTTTGCGTTATCGTTACCGCATGCTGTTAGAACTAATCCAAGTGATAGTGCTGCAGCAATAATTTTTGAATTTTTAAGTGTCATGAAAAATCTCCTTATAGTTTTCATATATTTGTTTTCTTGTACATTCTACATAAACTTTATTTAGAATATTTTAAAGATTTGTAAAGTTTATGTAAAATCTGCCTCTCCTACATTATCTATATACCCAGTACACAAATTTTAAACATTTGATTTTGCCTTATCCTCATCTTTCTCAGGAATAAATATATTCATTAAAAATGCAAATAATGTCGTTAGGACTACAGGTGAAGATCCTATTGCTACTTCAAGGCTTTGTGGCATAAATACCACTCCAGCATTATGAGCTGCAGTAACTACTTGAGTAAATCCAAAACCAATTGCTACAGAAACACCTACTATATAAGTATTTCTCATAGATAATGGTTGACTAGTTATCATTCTTATACCATTCATAGTTATGGCAGCAAAAACTGAAATTGTTGCCCCGCCTATAACTGGAAATGGGATTGTAAGTAATAATGAAGAGAACTTAGGAACGAGCCCTGCTATTAAAATCATAATTGAAGATGTAATAAATACTTTTTTATTTATTACTTTATTAATAGAAACAATTCCTGCATTTTGCGAAAATGTTGCTGTTGGTAAGGTCCCTATAAATGAACCTATAATATTTGCTAAAGAAAAGCCCATTATGCCACCTCGTAGCTCATCATCACTTGCAGGTCTATCCATCCCTCCAATTGTAGTCGAGCTCATATCACCTATTCCCTCAATACAGGTGACTATGAAAATAATTATAAATGCAGCAATTGCTGATGGTTCAAATCTGATACCAAAATACATTGGAGTTGCTACAGAAAACCATCCAGCTTCTGAAACCGGACTTAAATCTACATAACCCATAAAATACGCTAATATATAACCAACAATCATAGAAAGTAAAACTGAAGCTAGAGAAAACATCCCCTTGCCAAAATGTGTAAATATTATATTTGCAAGAAGGGTTACAGCTGCAATAAACCAATATTGCCAAGAGCCCCAACCAGCCATAGTTAAATCTCCACCGCCACCCATGTAGTTTAAAGCAACTGGATATAAAGAAAGTCCAATTGATAATACAACAGTACCAGCAACAAGTGGTGGGAAATATGGCAGTACATATTTAAGAGCATATCCAAATATAAATGAAAAAATAGCTGCAATTAATTGTGCTCCTAAAACAATGGCTACAATATTTTTTGCACCCAGACTTTCAAATTGATTAGCCAAAGCTATCATAGTAGGTACATAAGAAAAACTTACTCCATAAATCATAGGCAGCTTATTACCTATAAGATGCATAGGTGCTAAAATAATCAAAAGGGTAGTAAGCGCAGATCCAATTAATGACATTTGCACTAAAAGTATAGAATCTGCATAGTCTAGTCCAGCAGCACCTGCAAAAATTAATGTTGGTGCAATACATCCTGCAATCATAGCAATAAGATGCTCAAAGGCTAAAGGCAATGATTGCTTTAAACTAACTGAACCCTCTACAGTAAATAAATTAGAATAATTTTTATCCATTATCTCTCCTTAACATAAAAAATGAAACAACTGACTAAATAACATCCTAAATGAATGATGATTTTATTTTATAACAATTTAGCAGTAAATATTTTAAATTAATTGGTAAAATTATAAATTTACATAAAATACTTTAGCTAAAAACGTTATCCTTGACAAGAAATGTTAAAAAATTATAATTATAAAGAATTATATATAAAGAAGAGGTTTTACATGAGCAATATTTTAGTACCAGAAGGGTACACATCAGATCCAGATTTATACGCTACACAACTATTAATAAAAGAAATAAAAGATTATTTTCAAATCAATTTGGCAAATAACTTAAATTTAAAAAGAGTTTCTGCCCCACTTTTTGTATCAACAGACTCAGGTCTAAACGATAATCTAAATGGTTTTGAGGGACCAGTTGTATTTGACGTGCCAGAAGCAAACAATGAAGAGCTAGAAATAGTACATTCTCTTGCAAAATGGAAACGCTATGCTCTAAAAAACTACAATTTTAAAATGCATGAGGGTCTATACACAGACATGAATGCTATCCGTCGTTGTGAAGTACCAGATAATACCCACTCATTTTATGTCGATCAATGGGACTGGGAGTTTATTATGCAAGATGATGAGAGAAGTGTTGAATACTTAAAAAGAGTTGTAAATGTAATTTATCGCACTTTAAAATCTTTAGATGAATATCTATGCAATCTTATTCCTCAAAGACACAAGCTTTTAAAAGATCAAATTACCTTTATTACTAGTCAAGAGCTACTTGATAAATATCCAGATGTAGAAGATAGTACAGAACGCGAAAGACTTGCAGTAAAAGAATACGGTGCAATATTTTTAATGCAAATTGGAACTACTCTTTCAAATGGTGAAAAACACGATAATAGGGCTCCTGATTATGATGACTGGTTATTAAATGGAGATCTTATAGTTTATAATCCAGTTTTGGATGACCAATTAGAGTTATCTTCTATGGGCATCCGTGTAAATCCAGATAGATTAAATGAGCAATTAAAACAATCAGATAATCTTGACAGATTAAAATACGAATACCATAAACTACTAATAGATGGGAAGCTTCCTCAAACTATTGGCGGTGGTATCGGTCAATCAAGAATTTGTATGTTCTTCTTGCAAAAAGCTCACATTGGTGAAGTGCAAGTTTCTTACTGGCCAGATGATTATAGAAAAGCCCTTGAAAATAAAGGTGTAACATTATTATAGAAATTAAAAAATCTCACTTTTTTAAGGTGACCCCAAAAAGTTGGACTTAACATCAGGCATAGATTTATATCTGT
>NZ_JAEUYX010000002.1 GCF_016798225.1 Anaerococcus sp. mt242
ATATTCTGTATTAACTCTAAAAATTGGGCTGGCCTTTTGGCTGGCCTCTTTTTTTGTGGTATAATACATATGACTAGTTGGAAAGCGGAAAAGACCTTCCGTGAGTACGGAAGGGTAGATGTGTCTACCAGGGCAAGAATTGGGGTGACCTTTGTGGTTACCTCTTTTTTGTATTTTGATATAAATATTAGGCATATAAAGACAAGCCTGGCTTTTTTAAATCGCTTATATCTCAAAATATGAATGATTGGGTTGTTTTCAATGCTTGTAGAACATATTAATAAAAAAATCAATAATTTTTATAAAAACTTTTAAAAAAGACTTGACATATAACGTGGGCGTGATATAATATAAGTAACATAAGAGATAAACAAAAGGAGATACAACAATGGCAAACTTAAAAAACATTATGACAAGAGCATGGGAAATCGCAAAAGAAGCAGTAGCAAATTTTGGCGGCAAAGCAGTTGAGTATATAGCAGAAGCTATGAAGATGGCATGGGCAGAAGTTAAAGAAGTAAGATATACAGTAGAAGATCTTATAGCTATGGGTGCTAAAAGATGGCAAAAAGCTGGTTATGACAGACTTTACTTAAATAACGCTGGTCTTAAACTTGCAGGTCTAGAAATTAGCAGATATAACACAGGCAATGTTTCAAGTGCTAAACTTAACGGCGAAAAAGTTTCAAACACAAAAGGTAGCAACATGGCAAGCATAGTAGAAAGAGCTTACATCGACTTAACAACTGGTAAACTTCACTGTACACAAGCAAAAGATGATGATGTGCAAGAAGCAGTAATTGCTTTAGAAAATAATTTAAAATTAGCATAAAAAATTAAAAAAAGTACTTGACTTTATATAACGCCCGCGGTATAATGTTAGTGTAAGATAAATAATTAAAGGAGATAGAAAAATGAAACAATTAGAAGTATTAAGAAACAAAGAAGACAACCAAATCACAGTAGCATACAACGGTATAAACCTAGATAACTATGACTATCTTACAGTAGATGAATTTGTAAAAGAAGTAGAAAGTGTTGATATGTGGAGCGATATCGATGATGAAGTGTATGCAAAAGCATTAGAAGAGTATGACCTAGACTATAGCAGCTATGATGATCCAGATACTATGTGGAGTGATTTTTTAAAGGCTGCAGAAAATGACAGATAAAAAGGGAAAAGTAAGTGAGGCTCAAAAAAGAGCCTCTAGAGCTTACGAAGAAAGAAACCCAGAAAAAACTAAAGTAGATAGGTACAGAAGAAATGCAAAAACTTTCTTTAGACACCATGCAACTAAAGATGATATAGATGAGTTGATAGATATATACTACAAAGAAAATCCAAATGGGGTTAAAGAAAAAGAGGACTAATTGTCCTCTTTTTTTTGTTTATTGTACTAGTTTTTTTACAAATCCGGTTGGGGACAGGTTGGGGACAACATATAATTAAATGTTGATATTACAATCTGTCCAGTATTTATATGGTGGAGATGATGGGAGTCGAACCCATGTCCGTGGAAGTCTCCTTATTAACCTCTACAAGTTTAGTAAGTTTAAAAATTTTGCATAAAAACCAGTAAACTTACAAATAATTTTTATGCTAGCTTCATTATACTGAATATACCTCAAAGCTTTGGTATATTAGTTGTCGCTAAAATTATGAAACAAATTGTAAGTTCGCGACAAACCTACAATTCATTGCTACCAGATTCTTAGGCAGCTAGTGCGAAGTTAGCTTCGCTATTGTTGTTTGCGTTTATATTTAAACTGTGGATTTACGTTCCACATTCGACTTGCTATTAATAATTCTTCGACCACGTCGAAACCATGGCATCCCCATGTAACTTATAATGTACCTTACAATGAGGATTTTGTCAAAACACCTCAGTTTTTGTAAAATATATTTTAAGAAAAGGTTTTTTTAGCATTTTAAATTTATTTTAGGGTATTAATATACTATATAATAGATAGTCTTTTGCGAAGGAGGACATATGAGAAATTCAAATAAAACAGCTGCAATGCTTTTGGCTGGAGGACAAGGTTCTAGACTTAAAGCATTGACAAAGGATATGGCAAAACCAGTTGTTCCATTTGGCGGAAAATACAGGATCATAGATTTTGCTTTAAGTAATTCAACTAACTCAGAAATAAAAGATATAGGTGTATTAACTCAATATAAACCACAGCTTTTAAATCGTCACTTAGGTATTGGTGCTGCTTGGGACTATGACAGAAACTACGGAGGTCTTCGAATTCTTTCTCCATATTATACAGAAGAGGGAGGAAAATGGTTTGAAGGAACTGCAAGTGCTATCTATGAAAATATAAATTACCTTGATTTAGTAGATCCTGAATATGTTTTAATTTTATCAGGTGACCATATTTATAAAATGGACTACAGAGAACTTTTGGATATTCATAAGCAAAAAGGTGCTGATGCTACGATTGCTGTCATGGAAGTAGATTGGGATGAAGCTAGCAGATTTGGAATTATGAATACTGATGAAAATGGCAGAATTACAGAATTTGAAGAAAAACCAGAAAATCCAAAATCAAATCTAGCGTCTATGGGTATTTATGTTTTCAACTGGAAAGTTTTGAGGAAAACTTTAATTGAAGATAATGAAAATCCTGATTCATCAAATGACTTTGGTAAAGATATTATCCCAAAAATGTTAGCAGATGGTGAACCTCTTTATGTTTATAAATTTGATGGCTATTGGAAAGATGTTGGTACTGTAAGAAGTTACTGGCAAGCAAACTTAGATCTTATAAATCCAAATAATGAACTAGGCATATATAATGAGGATTGGAAGATTTATACTACAAGCTTAAACTTACCTCCTCATAGAATTGGACCTAATGGAAAGCTCAATGATGCTTTAGTAAATGAAGCTTGTGTAATAGATGGTATTGTAGATAATTCTGTATTATTCTCAAATGTTACTGTAGAAGAGGGCGCTGAAGTTTATAATTCAGTTTTATTAAATGGTTCCAAAGTAAAAGCTGGATGCAAGATTTACAATTGTGTGGTAGCTGAAGATATAGAAATTACAGAAAATATAGGTGATAAAGATACCGATAAAGTCTATTTAGTGAGTTCTGAAGGTATCGGGGAGGAATAAAATGGATAATATTTTAGCATTAGTATATAGCTCAGAATTCAATCCAGCTGATTATGGTGAATTGTGCAAGGTAAGACCTGATTATATGTTGCCATATGCAGGTAGATATAGAATTATAGACTTTACCCTTTCAAATTTAACAAACTATGACATATCCAATGTAATATTATATGCAGGAAATAAGATGAGATCAACACTTGATCATATAGGTGATGGTAGAAGCTGGGAACTTAATAGAAGACGCGGTGGACTTACTATAAATCCTCCAAATTATGATAAAAAAAATCCATCAGAAATAGAAACTTATTTTGATACACTTAGAGCCTTTGAAGAAAGTAATGCAGAATATATTTTTGTAACAAACCCAATGTATATAAATAAAGTAGATATAGGAGATGCAAAAGAGCAACTAAAAAATCAAGGCAATGACGTACTAATATTTACAAAGAAAACAGAGGATAAGGATGGTTTTTTCCTCAATCGTAGAATAATTAATTCAAACGAAGAAGGTAAACCAGCAAATGCTGGATTCAATCTAGGTACAAGTGATGAGTTTGATTTATTCGCTGGGTCTATTCTTATAAAACGTGAGTTATTCATTAAAGTTTTAAGATATGCCGAAGAAAAAAATTATATTTCAAACTTGCTAAATGCGATTTTTGAATATCCAGAGGATTTAGATATAGATTTTTATAGGATTAATAATCAATTAGAAATCATAATGGACACTTACTCATTCTTCGATGCAAATATAAAACTATTAGATAGAGAATATTTTGATAACCTCTTCTATAAAGATGGGCTGGTTTACACAAAATCTAAAGATGAGCCTTCAACTTCCTACACAAAAGAAAGCAAAGTTAAAAACTCCTTAATAGCCAATGGTGCTATCATAGAAGGAGAAGTAGAAAATTCTGTTATTTTTAGAGGTGTCAAGGTTAAAAAGGGAGCAGTAATCAAAAATTCAATCATCTTTCAAGACAGCGTAGTCGGAGATGAAGCTATATTAAACTTTGTAATTACAGAAAAAGGAACTCAAGTTGGTAAAAATGTAAAATTATTTGGTAACAGATCTCATCCATTTGTATCAAGCAAAAATGAAGTGTTAGAAGATTGGAGCTACTAATGAATGTACTATTTCTGACCGCAGAAGCTGTACCATTTGTAAAAACAGGAGGACTTGCAGATGTGGCGGGTTCTCTTCCTAAACAACTTGTAAATCTAGGAGCAGATGTTAGAGTTGTTTTGCCACTGTATAGCACAATAGATGAGTCATACAGATCAAAAATGGAAAAAATAACAGAGTTTTACGTAGATCTGGATTGGAAACACCAATATGCTGGAGTTTATGGATTAGATTTTGATGGCGTAAAATATTATTTTATCGATAATATGGAGTACTTTGATCGTGACCACCCTTACGGATTTGATGATGATGCAGAAAGATTTATATTCTACTCAAAAGCTTGCACACTTTTAGGAAAAGAAATCAATTTTAAGCCAGATATCATTCATTCTAATGACTGGCATACAGCAATGGTAAATGTTTTTGTAAATGATTATAGGCGTGGAGATAGTTACTATGATGATATAAGAACATTATTTACCATACATAATTTAAAATACCAAGGCGTATTTGATTCTGATAACCTAAGGCTGGCAGGTCTTGATGGAGCATATTTTAATGAAAATGATTTAAAATTTTATGATGCCATAAACTTTATGAAAGGTGGTATCATTCATGCTACTGCCGTAAACACAGTTTCAGAAAATTATGCTAGAGAAATTCATTATCCATTTTATGGAGAAGGCTTAGATGGTATTATTCGCCAATATGACTATAAGCTATCAGGAATAGTAAATGGTATTGATTATGACGAATGGAATCCGGAAGCAGATAAATTGATTGACCAAAACTTTGGTAAAAATAGTATTGAAAAAAAAGTTTTAAACAAAATTGCTCTTCAAGAATCTTATGGATTACCAAAAAGAGAAGATGTACCAATGATAGGTCTTGTGTCAAGGCTTAATGAAATGAAAGGTATGGATTTAGTAAGATATATTTTGGATGAATTATTGCAAGAGGATATCCAATTTGTTTTACTTGGAACAGGTGATTATACTTATGAAGAAATGTTTAAATATTTTGCCTGGAAATACCCTGATAAAATGACTAGCAGAATCTATTTTGGTGGAGCAGAAGCCCACAAAATTTATGCCGCAAGTGACTTTTATCTAATGCCATCTATTTCAGAGCCTTGTGGTATCAGCCAATTAATTGCTATGCGCTATGGAACACTACCAATTGTTAGAGAAGCTGGCGGACTTAAAGATACAGTTATCCCTTATAATGAATACACAGGTGAAGGAACTGGATATTCATTTTCAAATATAAATGCTCATGAACTTTTATTTACAATAAAAAATGCAATAAATATCTACAATAATCAAAAAGAAAATCACAACAGATTAGTAAAAAATGCAATGAGCCAGGACATAGATTGGAAGATGTCAGCCCGTAAATACTTAGATTTATATGAGGACATAAAAGCGTAGGATGATTACAAATAAAGAGATAATTATAGAAAGAATACAAAATTATTTGTATTCTTTTTATGCTAAAAACATACAAACCGCTAGAGATAATGAAATCTATGATTGTCTTTGTAGATATCTCATGGAAATAATTGGCAAAAGATGGGTTGACACAAAGAAAGTTAAAGAAGGTTATGAAGTATATATTCTAAGCTTTGAATATTTACCTGGAAGATTCCTAGAAAATGTGATTTATAAACTAGATTTGGAATCTGAAATAAAATTTGCTCTTGATGAAATGGGTTTTTCTTATGATGATATTATAAGCTACGACCCTGAGCCAGATCTTGGAATTGGTGATATGGGCATGGGATCTTCTTATCTTATAAATGAGCTTTCAAATAAGAAAATTAAAGCTACAGCCTACGCTCTGCGTTATGAGTCAGGAAATTTTAAACAAGTAATTAAAGATGGAATGCAGAAAGCAGAATCATCCTCTTGGATAAGAAATGGTTATAATTGGGAGCATAGAAAATCTTTTACAAATGTTATAGAAATTTATGGAAAAAAACATAAAACTATAACCTATGATATGCCAGTTATGTCTGATGATGCCAGTTTTATAAATACTCTAAGATTGTTTAAATCTGAAGCAACCCAAAATATTAACTTAAACAAGTTTTCAAAAGGTGATATTATTGATGCTTATGATGATTATATTAACAACAGTTCTATAACTGAATTTTTATATGTGGATGATTCTTCTTATGAAGGCAAGATTTTAAGATTAAAGCAAGAATATTTTTTCTCAGCATCAGCTATGAGAGATTTTGTTCGTAGATATGTTTTATATTATGAAGATATTAAAAATATTAATAAGCAAACAAACGTAATTATAAATGATATTCATCCCACACTTGCCCTTATTGAATTTATAAGAATATTAACAAGTGAATATAATTTTTCAACTAAAACTGCAATTAAATACACAAGGGAGATTTTTTACCATTTGGTTTTCTCGATTACAGATGACTCACTTGAACGATATCCTGTTGATGAGATAAGAAATATGAATCCAGAAATTTTATCGACTATAACTGCGATTCAAAATGAACTCATCACCGAAGAAAATTTTAATCCATTTATTATAAATGGGTTTGTAATATTTAGAAATATAAATATAGCTTTAAGTAATGATTATATATTCTTATCAAAATCACTTTGTGATAGTAGAAAAAATAGCAGGTCTTATTCATATATAAATCTTGGTACAGATAGGCTTATGTATGCTAAAAGTGCAAACAGGAAACTAACTAATTACTTAGAGGAATATAAAATTGACATATCTAATACTGAAGATTTTAAAAAATTTAATTTACTTTTATCTAGTAATAAGTTTTTAGATGGACTAGAGGAAATAAAGCTTGAAAATAAAAAAAGACTAATAAGAGTACTTGATAGGAAAGAAAAAAACATCAATCCATACTCTATTTTTGATATGCAATTATCCATAATGCATGAGAGTAAAAGACAAATATTAAATTCTCTTGCAATCGCTTATGAGTTTTATTATCTAAGAGATAACAGAAATGCCTATGCCATTCCAAAAACCTATATTTTTTCTGGAAAAGCTAACGAAGGTTACTTTATGGCAAAAGAAACTATCAAATTTATTCTGGCTTTAAAAAAACTAATTGAATCTGATAAAATCATTAGAGAAAAATTAAAGATTATTTATGTAGAAAACCTCTCAGTTACTGATCTTAGATATCTTTATCCTGCATGTGATAACTATTCCAACTTGACCTATCCATTATATGATAATCAAAACTTTGATATTTTAAATTCAATTCTTAATATGTCAAATATTCTTACCACAAAGGGTGGGATTGTGAAAAATTTAGATATGGAAAACGAGTTTTATTTATTTAAAGAAAATTATAATGCTTACGAACAAAGACGAAAAGAAAATTCTTATAATGCAAATAATATTATTAATCAAAATCAAGTAGTAAAATATACTATAGAAAATTTATTAAAAGAGTCCCACGAAAATTTACCTTATGACTTTAAAAAAATATATGACGAGATAATGTTATACAATGATTCTTTTGAAATATTATTAGACTTAGAAAATTTGGTTAATCTTAGAGGTCATATCTCAAAAGATTATTTGGATAAAGAAAATTGGGCTAAAAAGCAAGTTGAAAATATTTTGTGGGCCAATGAGTTTAATTTAGATCACGTAAAAAAGGATATTAATTTTGGTAAAAGATTATAAGAAACTGACCTATGAAGATATAAAAGATTATGAGTTGGGAGCTATTTACTCAAAAGAAAAAACTATATTCAGAGTCTTTGCTCCGGAAAAAAATGTAAAACTTTCTCTAACTATGGATTATAGAAATCCTCGCAAAGATATTTATTTTATGACTAAAAATGAATTCGGTGTTTGGGAGACGGAGATAAGTGGAGATTTGGATGGATATTATTACTCCTATATAGTAGATGACAAATATGAGGTAACTGATCCTTACTCATTTACAAGTTCTATAAACTCAATGTATTCAGTAGTTTGCGATATGGGAAAAACTAATCCAAAAGGATTTAAGAAAAGTATAGTGCCACATATACTTGAAGAAGAGGCGATAATCTATGAAATGTCAGTAAAAAATTACACAGCTGATAAGAGCAGTGGAGTTGTGGATAGAGGAAAATTTTTAGGACTTAGTGAAAAAGATTCGAAATATCATGGATTTAAAACTGGATTATCACACTTAAAAGAACTAGGTGTAACTCATGTGCAACTTTTACCAATATATGACTTTATAAGTGTGGATGAATCTAATGAAAGATTTTTTGATGACGATAATTATAATTGGGGATACGACCCTGAGCTTTACTTTGCACCTGAAGGATCATATGCAACTGACCCACAAAATTCAAAATCAAGGGTCTATGAGCTCAAAAAAATGATTCAAGCAATACATGAAGTAAATATTGCTGTAATCATGGATGTAGTTTACAATCATACTTTTAAATCATACGATTCTAATTTAAATACCCTAGGTCCAAATTACTACTATAGGATGAATAAGGATGGTACATTTTCAAACGGATCAGGTGTTGGTAATGAGCTAGCCAGCGAGCGACCTTTTGTTAGAAAACTAATCATCGACTCTTTAAAGCATTGGGTTATGGAATACAAAATAGATGGTTTTCGCTTTGACTTGATGGCCTTAATTGATATCGATACGATAAGAATTGCGTTAAAAGAACTTAGAAAAATAAATCCAAATTTAATTATCTATGGAGAACCCTGGATGGCTCTTGGTACAAGCTTGCCCGTTGAAAAACATACAATAAAAGGATCTCAAAAATCCAATGGTTTTGGAGTATTTAATGATATTTATAGGGATGCTATAAAGGGGGATACGGATTCATTTGGCATAGGATATATTCAAGGAAATCACTACTTAAAGCCTGTAATAGAAGAAGGGATTGCTGGATCGGTTCATTTTGATAAAAACAGGTGGGGATTTACAGACTTTGCATCAGAGACTATAAATTATTTTAATTGCCATGATAATCTAATACTATATGATAAGCTACAAATCTCCCTAAGTGATCTTACAAATATAGATGATTATGTAAAACTAGCTATTGGATTAGTTATGCTATCATTTGGTAAACCATTCTTATATGAAGGAAATGAATTTAATCATAGCAAAAACAATGATAGAAATTCTTATAACTCTCCCTTATTTATAAATGCTATAAATTGGGATGATAAGAAAGAAAATATAAACATATTCAATTATACTAAAGATTTGATTGCCCTTAGAAAAAATATAAAAGTATTTAATAAAATAGACCCTGAAGATATCAGAAATTCTTTAAGCTTTATGGAGCATGTTGAAAATTCATTAATTATTTACAAAGTGAAATCAAGCAAAGGATATGTATTAGTAGCTATAAATGCTGATAGAGAAGAAAAATATATTAATAGTAAAAAGTTAAGATCCTTTATTGGTTTTGATAATTTTACAATGGAAAAAATTTTTGATAAAGAGGGTAAAAATAATAATATAGTAGATGATATGAGTCTTGATATGTTATCAATTAATGTATATAAAATATATTAGGAGAAGAAAATGGATTATATAAAAAATTATGAAACATGGTTAAATAATGAAAAGTTTGATGATTTAACTCGTAAAGAATTAGAAGATATTAGAGAAAATGATGAAGAAATAAAAGATAGATTTTATAGCTCATTAGAATTTGGTACAGCAGGATTACGTGGAAAGCTGGGTGCTGGTACAAATCGTATGAATGAGTATATGGTAGCCCAGGCTACTCAAGGTTTTGCAGATACTATCTCTGAAATGGGAGAAGATGCAAAAAAAGCAGGTGTTGCTATTTCATATGATGTACGCCATAAATCAGAAGAATTTGCAAAAATAACTGCAGAAGTATTTGCAGCTAATGGAATCAAAGTTTATATCCATAAAGAAATAGAACCTACACCTGTTTTATCTTACACAGTTAGACACTTAAAAACATCAGCTGGTGTAATGATTACAGCTAGCCACAATCCTATGGAATATAACGGATACAAGGCTTATAATTCAGAAGGTAGTCAGATCTTAGATGAAACTGCAAATAAAATTCTAGGTCACATTGCAGAACACCCAGATTTTTTTGAAATTCCACGCTTAGATTTTGAAAAAGGCCTTGAAGATGGAATTATCGAATGGGTGCCAGAAAGCGTAGTAGAAGATTATGTTAAAGAAGTTCTGGATTGTACTATAAATGAAGACATTGATAAAGAAATAAAAATTGTCTATACTCCACTTAATGGTACTGGAAATAAATTAGTAAGAAGAATTCTTGATCAAAGAGGATTTAAAAATATAAATGTAGTAACAGAACAAGAGAACCCGGATCCAGACTTTACAACAGTGGGTTATCCAAATCCAGAAATGCCAGCAGCCTTCGAATATTCAGAAAAATTAGGAAAAGAAGTTGGGGCAGACTTACTACTTGCAACTGACCCTGATGCTGATAGATGTGCTGTAGAAATTAATGATGGTAAGGGAGAGTATGTATTCCTTACAGGAAATAAAATAGGAGCACTTCTTACTAATTATATTTTAGAAGCCCTAAATAAAAATGGAGAACTACCAGAAAATGGAGCTGTAGTTAAGTCAATTGTGACAGGAGATTTAATTGCACCGATTGCTAACAAATATGGCGTTAAAAAATATGATGTTTTAACAGGCTTTAAAAACATCTATGCTGTAGCTAATGAATTGGAAAAAACTGGAGATGGTAAATTTGTATTTGGCTTTGAGGAATCAATTGGATACAACTACAAAGACTTTGTAAGGGATAAAGATGCTGTAAATTCAGCAATGATGATTGCAGAAATGGCAGCTTACTATAAAAAACAAGGCAAATCTTTATTAGATGTACTAGATGATATGTACAAAGAACATGGTTATTATTCAAACGATGTAATATCAATTACCCTTCAAGGATTAGATGGTAAAGCTCGTATAGGTAGAATCATGGAAGAGTTTAGAAATAATCCTTTAGAATCACTTGCAGATTTTAAAACTGTAAATATCGTTGATTACAAACTTGATGATACAGGACTACCAAAATCAAATGTACTAAAATATTACTTTGAAGATGATTCTTGGGTAGCTATCAGACCATCAGGTACAGAACCAAAAATTAAATTATATATCAACGCTGTATCTAAGGAAAATGAAAAAGCAGCTGATAATAAAAAAGAAGCATTGATTAGTGGGATGCAAGAAATAATTGACAGTGTAGAATAAATTTAAAAGCTAGGGCTTATGTCCTAGTTTTTTTGTGTAAACTTTTATAAAGTTCAAAAATAAATCATATGTGGTAAAATATATACAAATCGTAAAGGATGGTTTATATGGAAAAATTTTTGAAAGCTGTTGATGATGTTTTTTCAGTTCAGGTTATAGGAAATTTAACCCTATACCAATTATTTTCAACAATATTAAAATATGTTTTTGTCATAGTGGTTTTTTATTTTATATATTCTATCATTAGAATAATTTACTATGATGTAAGGACAACACTTAAAAAAGAACAAGAATCTGATACTTATTTAAAATTACTTAATAGAAACGATGGATTTAGGTTTATAGTCCAAGAATATTATTTTATCGGGGAGGAAAATACGATAGGGCGTGATGATAGAAATTCAATTTGTATCAAGGATAAATATTTGTCCAAGTTTCATGCACGCATAATCCAAGATGAGGATATTTATTTCCTAGAAGATTTAAACTCAGCAAACGGAACTTTTCTAAATGATGAAAAAATTGAAGATGCAATTGAACTTAAGTCAAATGACATAATACATATAGGTCAATTGCAATTCTTATTTATCCAAGGTGAAGAAAATGATTAATACAATAGATGTAGAACAAAAAGAGAAAAAATACATTAGAAAATCAATATTTCTACTGTTTATTTTTTCGTTTTTGGCCTTATCCTTAGCTTTGATTTTTAATATATCAAATGTAAGTACAACTGATTTTTACACTTACATAGCTATTTTGGTAGTTATAGTTTTATCGACTATATTAACTCCAAAAATAACCAAGGCTGATAATATATTGCTATTGATAGTTAATATGCTTTTTGCAATAGGTGTAGCTATTATTTATAGACTTAATCCTTCATATGGTAAAAGACAATTGCAATTTTATTTGCTTGGAATAGTCCTATTTTTCTTAACTTTCTTTATTTTAAAGACATTTAAGTTTTGGAGTAAGATAAGTTTATTTTATGTAATAATATCGGTGGGTCTATTTATGGCGACTCTCGTTTTTGGTTCATATATAGGAGGGGCTAAAAACTGGATTATATTAGGTCCTATAACAATCCAACCATCAGAGTTTATAAAAATCCCACTTGCATTTTTTGTAGCAAGTTTCTACTCTAGGTACAATGAAGTTTCTATGAAACCTTTTGGTAGATACTATATGAATTTTGTTATATATGTTTTTATAGGATTTTTATTTTTACAAAAAGATTTAGGTACTGCTTTAATATTTTTTGGACTTATGATATTAAGTCAATTTGTATATGAAAAGGACAGGATTCTTATAACCATAAATATTCTTGCAATGATACTTGGATCAATCTTAGCTTATTTTATGTTTGGTCACGTAAGAGTAAGGGTGGCTACATGGCTAGATCCATGGTCGGATATAAATGTTACCGGATATCAAATAACCCAAGCTCTTTTTGCTACAGCAAGTGGAGGCCTATTTGGAAGAGGTATAGGATTAGGACATCCTGATTATGTACCAGTTGCAGAATCTGATTTTATTTTTTCAGCGATTTCTGAAGAAATGGGTATTTTCATGGGGCTAGCTGTAATACTTTTATTTATGATACTTGTATATAGGGCCTTTAAAATTTCTTTAATTCAACAAGATAAGTTTCTTAGTATCCTAGCATTTAGTATAGCAGTCCTATTTGCCTTCCAAACATTTATAATACTTGGAGGAGTGTTAAAGATTATCCCCTTAACTGGTGTAACCCTACCATTTATTTCTCAAGGGGGGTCATCCATGCTATCAGGATTTATCCTACTTGGGTGTCTGCAATATTGTGCAAGCGATATAAAATATGGAGATGAGATAGATGAGTGAAAACAAAAATCATAAGGCTAACAAAAAACGAAGTGGTAAAGAAAGTTTTTTGGATAAGATAAAAAAGAAAGAAGAAGATCAAAGGTTAAAAAATAGTAAAGAGCTGAAAGTATTATCAAAATCAACTTTAAATAAGAGATTGCTTTTTGTTATGATATTCTTTGTAATCCTTTTTATGGGTCTCGCCCTATATTTAGTATACTTTGAACTTTTCAAGGCTAAATCTATAGCTAGTAATGAAAATAATCGCAGAAATTGGATAAATGAAGATACTATTGCCCGTGGTAAGATCTATGATAAGAATGATAATGTACTAGCTTATAGTGAATACGATCAAGACGGTAATCAGTATCGTCATTACAATTATGGCAAAGCAGCCGCTACTGTAACTGGATATAATTCTAAAACGTACGGTAAAACGGGTGTAGAAAAAACTTATAATAAATGGTTGCTTAATCTTAGAGATGAAAATATGAGTAACTTTAGAAAAATGGTGGTTACAAATGATGTAGGTAATGATTTACATCTTACAATAGATCAGAATATTCAAAATCTTACTTACAATTATATGAGCAACTATGTTGGAGCTGCAGTTGTTATGAACCCAAAAACTGGTGAAATACTTGCCATGGTTTCAAATCCAACATTTGACCCTAATAATATAGATGCAAATTGGGATAATTTAATTGCGAATAATAGTGGTCCACTTGTAAATAGAACTACAACTGGACTATACAGGCCAGGATCTACTTTTAAAATAGTGACAGCAAATTCAATATTAGAAAGTAATGTCGATCAGAATTATGAAGATACTGGTACTGAATTAATTCAAAACTTTGAAATTAAGAACTTTGATGGTCTTTCATTTGGAGATCTTGATCTTAGAAAAGCATTCATGTATTCATCAAATACCTACTTTGCTTCTAAAACTAAAGAAATGGGCAAAGAAGGCTTAGAAAAAATGACTGATAAGTATATGTTTAATAAAACTTATCCCTTTGACCTAGAAAAATATGACTCAATAATCCCGTATAAAGAATTGAATCAAGTAGATCTAGCAATGACAGGTTTTGGTTATGGTAAAAGCCAGGTAACTCCTCTTCATATGGCAATGGTAAGTTCAACAATCGCAAATGATGGAGTTATGATGCAACCTAGACTTGTAAAAACCATTACTGATAAAGATGGTAAAGAAATTTATAAAGCAAAAGATGAAAAATTATCGATTGTAACTAGTAAAAGAAGAGCAAATAATATAAGAGATATGATGGTTGATGTTGTAAATGAAGGAACAGGAAAAGCTGCTTACATTGATGGCATCCAAGTAGCAGGAAAAACTGGTACCACCGATAAATCAAATGGATTTATCGATGCTTGGTTTGTAGGTTTTGCACCAGCATATGATCCTAAAATAGCAGTAGCAATTGTAGTTGAAGATGCAGATGATACTGGTGGTGTTACAGTAGCACCAATTGCACGAAATCTAATGAGAGATATCTTTAATCAAGTACGACTCGATTAATTATAAAAGCTTATTTTTGATATTGGACCAGTAATGGTTTTTATCAAGGATAAGTTTTTTTATTGTTTTATTAGATACTTTTATAGTGATCTTATAGTCTTTGCTAGCATATTCCTTACCGTCAAATATAAAAACAGTGTGGTAATTGTCTCTTTTTGAAACCAAGATTTCTATAGTTGCATCTTCAGGCAAAACAATAGGGCTTATTATTGCATTATTTAAGTTAGAAAATATAGGAGCGATAGGGGTTAGCGAATATCCCTTTAAAGATTGGTGGAGTATTGAGCCACCGCAAGAAAGATTATAAGCTGTTGATCCGTGAGGTGTTGCAACTATTAATCCATCACCCGAAAAATTTTCTATAAAATTACCATCTATGAAAACTTTGAGTCTTACAATCTGATTTTTGTTACTTTTTACTACAACTTCATTTAATGAATCAAATCTTTTTTTATTTACTGTTGATTGAAGTATTGTTAGTTCCTGAGTTTGATATTGTCCGTTTTTAAAAGCAAGTATAAAATCTTCGATTTCATTTGCCTCAACCTCTTGATAAAAACCAAGATGGCCGGTATTTATTCCTATAAATGGAATTGTTGTAAAATTTGTATCATGAACAGCCTTTAAAAATGTACCATCTCCACCAATTACAAGATTTAAAACTGCATTATGATCATAAGTATTACTTACTGCAAAACCATGTTTTTCAAGTGCATCTTTTGTCTTAAAATACACACTTTTACTAAATTTTGATTTGTTTTTAAAAATATTGATAACATTAGTCATTTATCTTTACCTCTTAAAATAATTATAACATAGATAGGTAAATCATAAACAAAATTAGATATTATAAAGAGATTTAGTAATAAAGAGAAAACTTTTTTAAGCCATATACTCCAATATATATCCTAGTATTAAAATTTTATGAAAAAGTTTGTGTTGCAAATCTTTTTTTCGTATATTATAATTTATTTATCCTAAGGCTACCCGGTCCGAATTTAAACCTACAACTTTTATAAGGGATTGCGTAGTCCTAGCTTGGATGACATGCCTCCTTTGAGTGGACTTCAGAAATGCTAGGCAGCTTGCCCACCTTCACACAAACGAAGGTATTAAAGTAAGGACCACCTTAGGATTTTTTATATTAAAAATGTTATTTAGAAATTATTGTGGGTATATAATAACTAGTACAATTTTAAAGGAGTGATATATATGTCAATAGCAGATTATATTGAAGACAGAGCAAGAGCTAAACAAAGAGAAATCAAATATGAAATTTGGAAAGCTAAAAACCATGATAGTAGAATGAGAACTCAAGGAGCTTTACTTGGAGCTCTAGTTGGAGTATCAGCTGGTATCCTACTAGCACCAAAATCTGGTAAAGAAACTAGAGAAGATATTGGGGAAGCATTTGATGAAACAGTAAGAACTGTAAAAGAAACTTCTTCAGATTTCGTAGATAATGCAAAAGATACTTATGAAGATATCAAATACAGAGCCTACACAGATTTAGAACCTGTAAGAGAAGGCTTTGACTATGGCAAAGAAATAGCTAGACAAACAGGAGATCAGCTAGCTACAACAGCTGAAAATGTAAAAGACAACTTAGAAGAAGGTGCTTCTGAAGTATCAAAAATAGTTTCAAGCACAGCTAGTGATGTTGCTGATGATGTTAAAGCTGGAGCAAAAGATGTTAAAGAAGTAGCTGATGATAAAGGTGAAGACATTTCTTATGAAGCTAACAAAGGCAAAGAAGAAGTTAAAGAAAATGCAGAAAAAGCTAAAGATAATGCTAAAAAAGTAAAAAAAGATATTGAAAACAAAAAAAATAAAAATAACTAGGGAGTTTTAAATGCTAACAATTAACTTTAACCTTCTTGGTAATATTATTTTAACTATTGTTGGAATTGTTGCACTTGTGTACTTAATCTTGACACTAAAAAGTGCAAATGAATTAGTTAAAAAAATCCACGGAGTTCTAGATAAAAACGAAGATAACATTGATCAAGTAATTGATAAACTTCCTGGGGTTGTTGATCAAGCCAATATGTTAGTTAACAACGTAAATACAGTTGTTCAAGATCCTAACTTAAGAATGGCAATTGCAAAAGCAAATGATACAATGACAAACGTAAATAGTATCACAGACGATATTAGAGACACAGTAAACTATGTTGGTGAAACAGCTATAGATAGTATTGATACCGTTGGTGCAGGTATTGCATCAGTAGGAGACTACTCAAGCTTAGTTGTGGACGTTGTAGATATAGTTAAAAACGTAATATCAGGTAGATAATTATAAAACAAGGTCATCGATAGATGGCCTTTTTTTTGAAAAGAGGTAAATATGGGGCAACCAACAATAAAAGATGTAGCCAAACTTGCCGGAGTTTCAATATCTACAGTTTCAAGAGTTATGAATAACTCTAAACCCGTTAGTCCAGAAGCTAGGCAAAAAGTTTTAGATGCTATAACAAAACTAGATTTTAAACCAAATGAACTTGCAAGATCCCTTGTAATGAGACGATCAAATTTAGTAGGGGTTATAGTTGAGGATATAGGTATAGAATATATGGCTCAACTAATAAGAGGTGTAGAAGAGATCGGAAGAGTATATAAATACGATATATTGTTACAAAGCTCTTATGGTAGTGAAGAAGCATTAAATAATTCTATAGATTTCTTAGCCACAAAGCAAGTTGAAGGACTGATAATAATTACAGAAAATCTTACTGATGAAACATTAATCAAGCTTAGGGAAACACGAATACCATTTATATTGCTTGATAAATATCATGCCTATAAAAATTTAAATACTGTAAAGATTGATTATCTAAAAGAGCAGTATAAACTTACAAAGTACCTATATGATTTAGGACATGAAAGTGTGCTTTACATTGGTAATGAAGAAGACAACGTACTTAATAATGCAAAACTTCAAGGATATAATGAAGCAGTAAATGATTTAAAAAAAGAAAGTTTTGTATTAAAAATTGATGGCTTATCAAGTAATGATGGGTATAACATAGGTAAAGAGGCTATCAATCTTTGCAATGAAAATAATATCACTGCAGTTTCTCTTATGAATGATGAAGTGGCAATAGGTTTTATAGATTACTGTGCTGATCATGGAATAAAAGTACCAGATAAACTATCAGTTACTGGTTTTGGAGATGCATCAATCGCAAGTATATATAGGCCAAATCTAACCACTGTATCAATTCCATATTATGATATAGGGGCTATAGCAATAAGGGCCCTAATAAAAAGGATTAAAAAAGAAGATGAGATTTTACTAGAAGATTGGGTAATAGAATGTAATATTGTAGCTCGAGAATCCAGTAAGTGATAGTTGAAAAACGTTTATAAAACATTATAATATATTTATAGATACATGAGGAGGAAATTATGGCTGAAAGAAACGTTGTTATAAAAAATGAAACAGGATTACACGCAAGACCTGCTGCATCACTTGTACAATTTGTAAAAAATTATCCAGGTGAAGTAAAAATCATTAAAGAAGGTAAGGAAGCAAATGCTAAATCAATCTTTAATGTTATGAGTCTTGGAATTGCTAAAGGAACTGATATCACTTTAGTAGTTGAAGGTGAAGACGAAGATAAATTTGCAGATGAATTAGTTGATTTTATTGAAAACTTATCAGAATAATATTTAGCATTTTAGGATACTGATTAGTATCCTTTTTTTTATAGATAATTAGGAAAGGATAAACATGAATACTAAATACGAGGGGATTAAGGCAAGTACTGGTATAGCCATAGGTACTATTTATTTATTTAATAGAGAAGAGGTTGTAATTGACGATTCTAAAATAGATGATGCGATGATTGAAGATGAAAAAAATCGCATAAAGACTGCAATCAACGACTATATCAGCGAATTAGATAATAATGAAGGTGCAAGCGAAGCTCAAGTAAATATTGCTAATGCGCATAAAGAGCTCCTACAAGACCCTTATTTCTCAGATACTATAAATGCAAAAATAGAAAATGAACTTAAGAATTCTGAGATGGCTTTAAATGAAACGGTTAATGAAATGGTAGAAATCATGAGCCAAATTGATGACGAGTACTTAAAAGAACGTGCAAGCGACTACAAAGATATCGGATATCAATTAATGTATAAATTAAAGGGTATTAAACCAAAAGATTTATCTCTATTGGAAAAAGGTTCGATTGTAATATCAAAAGAACTTACACCATCTGATACATCAAATATGAATAAGGAAAATGTTGTGGGATTTGCAACTGACCTTGGTGGAAAGACAAGCCATACCTCAATTATTGCTCAAACTTTAGATATTCCAGCTTTAGTTGGTATGCAAGATATATCTACAAAAGTAGAGGGCGGAGAAAATGCGATTATTGATGGAGATCAAGGACTTATAATCCTAAATCCATCAGATGATGTAATTGCAGAATACCAAACAAAAATCAAAGAGCAAAAAGAAAAACAAGAAAGACTAAAAGAGATAAAAGACAAAGAAGCAGTTACTAGTGATGGTAAAAAAGTAGAAGTATCTGCGAATATTGGAAATATTGAAGATTTAAAAGTAGCAATTGAAAATGGTTGTGATGGTGTAGGCTTATTCAGAACTGAATTCTTATATATGGAAAATGATCATTTCCCAACAGAAGAAGAACAATATGAAGTTTATAAAGAAGCTACACAAATGCTAGGCGAAAAACCACTTATAATTAGAACCTTAGATATAGGTGGGGATAAGGGATTAGATTACTTTACATTCCCAGTTGAAGAAAATCCATTTTTAGGTTATAGAGCAATTAGACTTTGTTTAGATAGAGAAGATATATTTAGAACCCAACTTAAGGCTCTAGTTAGGGCATCAGCCTTTGGTAATCTTAAGATTATGATTCCAATGATTATTAATATCTCTGAATTTAAAAGAACTTTAGAGATTATCGAAGATATTAAAAAAGAATTAGATCAAAATGGTGTAGATTATAACAAAGATATTGAAGTGGGTATTATGATTGAAACTCCAGCATCCGTATTCATGGCTGATCAGTTTATCAAATATGTAGATTTCTTCTCTATAGGTACAAATGACCTTTCTCAATACACTCTTGCAGTAGATAGGGGAAATGAAAATATATCTGACCTATATTCTAACTACAACCCAGCAGTTTTAAGAGCTATAAAGCATGTAATTGATGCTTCTCATAAATCAGGAAAATGGACAGGTATGTGTGGCCAATTTGCATCAGATACGGAAGCTACAAAACTACTTTTAGGTTTAGGTTTAGACGAGTATTCTGCATCACCTTCAAAAATTGCTGAAATTAAAGATACAGTTATCAAGTCTAGCTTAAAAAATGAAGAAGAATTCTCAAATTCATTATTAGATTTAGAAACTCCAGAAGAAGTTGAAGAAAAGGTAAAAGAACACAATTAGAAAAATGCTAGGTATTATTGAAGATCAAATAAAAAAATTGAATTATTTTAAGAATAATGATTTGATCATAAAAGATATCATTAATCTAAATGAAGAAATGTATAAAATCATCACACAATCTGGCGATTTTATTCTTCATATTTTTCACAAAAATAGCTATGATAAGCTAATGCAATTGTCAATTAAAAACCAGTCCACAATAAAAACAGGAACATTTGACAAAAATCATTATTACGAGATTAGCGAATATAGGGATTTAACAAGCTTAAATGATTATTTAATAAATAATAGTAAAAAAAATAATTATGAAATGGGAATGAAATTTGGAAGAATTCTTAAACAAATCCATTCAATTACTCCTGAAGAAAAAATTAATTGGTTTGATTTTTTTAATACCAAAGCAAACTATCTTTTTTATATGCATGGAGTAAATGAAGATATTGGGGATGATGACTATATACTTATAGATTATATAAACCATAATAAACATTTAACTAAAAATATATGTCCATCATATATTTTTAATAGTCTTGATTTGTCAAATATCTACTTAGATGAAAAAGGAAATCTAATTATGTCTGGAATTAACTTTACTAAAGTTGGGGATGGCGTATATGATTTTGTAAATCTGAATGATATAGGATTAAAAAATAGTGAATTTACTAGGGGATGTTCTGATGGATACTTTGAAAATCGTAAAGCTCCTATAAAATTCTTTAGGTTATTAGCCCTTTATGAAGCATACAATATTTTATACAATATTGTTGCTCATAGAGAGGGAAAACCAAGTATATATAGCTTAGATGATTTAAAAGAGTTATTAACAATGTATGACAACTTTAATACTGATATTCCAAATTGGATTAAAGAAGGTAATTAGCCTTCTTTTTTACTTGCCATAATTGTATAAAAACTTATAATATGATAGACTTTTAGTATAAATTTGCGGAGGGCCCTATATGAAAAAGAATGTATATATTGTTACTGGATCAGTATTAATTGCTATAGGCTTATACTTTTTTTTGCTACAACATAATATATCAGCGGGCGGTGTTTCCGGAATGTCTCTGGTAATATCAAAATTACTGAATCTACCTATAGGCCCTATAAACTTAGTATTAAATATAGGTATACTGTTCTTAGGATCCGTATTTATAAGTAAGGATTTTGCAAAAAGATCGATATTATCTGCAGCGACAGTTTCTCTGATGATTATTTTTTTAGAAAGTTACTTTCCTGATGTAAACTTGACTAATGATTTGATACTTAATGTAATATTTGGCCCGCTAATTATTGCATTTGGACTTGGATTAATATTTTATAATGGTGGCTCATCTGGAGGAACAGATGTTATTGCTACAATTATAAATAAATATTCAAACATCCCTATCCATATAGGTTTATTTTTTACAGATTTAACGGTAATAATCCTAGCAATGTTTATCTTAGGTTTTGAACCGTCTTTGTATTCTGTTTTAGCTATAATTGTTCAGGCAATTTGTCTTGATTATGTCAGTCAAGGTTTGGGTAGAAAAATTGCAGTATTTGTTATAAGTGATAAGCATGAAGAAATAAATGACTTAATGATAAACAAATATCATAGAGGTGTTACGCTTCTGCATGCTCAAGGTGGATACACAGGTAGGGAGAAAAAGTTGGTTCTAACAATCTCAAATGTACGCAGGTTTCCAGTTATAAAAGAAGAAATATTAAAATTGGATGACAAAGCATTTATATTCTCATACACAATTTCAGAAGTTTATGGATCTGGATTTACTAAGAACCAGCTAGGTTAGGAGATAATTATTAAAGAGTATAGAATTAAAAGATTTAATAAAAATAAAGCATACCTTGCTACTAAGTTTGGTGATGCAATTATAGATAAAAAAGAAGTTAAGGATAAAAATCAAGGAGATAGTGTTAAAGTTTATTTATACCAAGATTTAAATAATATTCTAAAAGCTACAACAGATTTTCCATATGAATTTGAAAAAGTTTATGATCTAAAAGCTATTAAAGTTGATAAAAAGGGTGTTTACTTTGAAATGCCTAATAAAAATCATATTTTTATGCCTTTCTCCGAAAGAACGTATAGAATAATAGTAGATATGATATATCCTGTGGCATTTAAGGTAGATAAAAATGGAGAAGTATTCTTAACATCTAAAATAAGAGACTTGCTTACAACTGACCATAGTTTTGAAGAAAATGATGAGGTCACTGGTAGGATTTATTCTATAAACAAATCTATAGGAGCTTTTATTGCTATAGATGATAAATACGATTCACTTTTAAGAATCGAAGAATTAAGGGGAGTGTTTGTAGAGGGAGAGCTGGTTAATGCTAGAGTAAAAGAAATAAAATCTGATGGCAAAATCGAGCTTTCACTAAGACAAAGAGCTCATCTAGAGATAGATAATGATAGTGATATAATCTTAGATTATCTTTATGATAACGATGGTGTTGCTTACTTGTCAGATAAATCAAGTCCAGAAAAGATTAATCAAACTTTTGGAATGAGTAAGTCAAGTTTCAAAAGAGCAATAGGTAGATTATACAAGAACAACGATATCAAAATTTTTGATAACAAGATAGAATTATTAAAGAGGATATAATGACTGAAAACAAATTATTAGCAGAAGTAAATGGTAAAAAAATATATTTAAGCGATGTTTATGAGCTTATGCAAGGAATGCCAGATAAAGAAAGATTTAACAATGATCAAGGTATTAATGTCCTTGCAGATGAGTTAATAAATCAAGAACTAATTTTAGAAGATGCCAAAGAAAAAAAATATGACCAAGATAAAGAATTTATTGATGAATTAAACATTGTAAAAGATAATATGCTAAAAAACTATGCAATGCATAAGGTTTTTGAATCTGTATCAATTACAAATGATGAATTAGAAAAATATTATGAAGATAATAAAGAAACATTATTTTCTCCAACAACATATACAGCTAGTCATATATTAGTAGATAGTGAAGATGAGGCAAATAAAATTTATGATGAACTTAATGAAGGCTTAGATTTTGCTAAAGCTGCAGAAAAGTATTCTAAAGATCCATCTGCGATGAATGGTGGTAGCTTAGGTTCCTTCCCAAAAGGAGTTATGGTAAGAGAATTTCAAGATGGCCTTGATTCAATAAATGTAGGAGAAATTTCAAAACCTATAAAAACACAATTTGGCTATCATCTAATAAAATTAGATGATAAAAAGGAAACTGAAAGCTCCTATGAAAGAGTAAAAGATCAAGTGAGATCTACATATGAAATGTTAAAAAGACAAGAAAAATATATGGATTTAGCAAACGATCTTTCAAAAAATGCTGAGGTTAAAAAGTACTACTAGGAAAATTTATGGATTATGTCAATTTAACCGATAATCTAAAATTTAATATTCAAAAAACTATGGCCTATGATGATGTAGAGACTGCTGCTGATATGGTAAATAAATTTATCCTAGAAAAAGCAAAAATTCATCATCTAGAAGTCATAGAGATAAGTGATTCTTATTATATAAAAAAAGGTGAATCACCAAAAGCAGTCATCCATCTTAATGCGGATTCTAAATTCTTAAATAGAAATCTAGATTATGAAGATATAGATGGAGCTAGAATTTTAGCAGGCAAAAATATTTATTTATATAATGCAGTACTTGTGATATCTAATTTACTTGATCTATCAGATAATGATTTTGATGTTTTGATTACTAACAACAATATTCAAATCGATATTATAAATTATAGCGATCTTAAGGAAGTTCTAAGAAGTGATAAGGTTATTAATCTTAACTTACGCCAAGCTAGATGTATTGCTGATGAGTTTAGTGCATTAAATTTACTTAATATAAAATTACCTGTTAATAGATATGATAATATTAATGATATTAAAACTTTTAGGCTATCTCTTACTAATCTAATCGGAGGCCATACAGGCGAAGATTTGGATAAGGTGAGACTTAATTCCATAAAATCAATAATGGGATTAATTAGGAAAATAAAATCAAAAGTAGATCTTGATATAGTAAGATTGCAGGGTGGGGATAGGTATGATTATATACCAAATTTCTCAAGAATTGATTTTGCAATAAATTCTGAATATGAAAATGAATTGGTAAATACATTTGATTTATATAAAAATAAATACATAGAAAAGAATCTAAAGTATGAACCAGAATTGGATATTAATTTAGAAGAGATAGACGGGGAAAATTATTATCCTATTTCGGATAAATCTTTTAGCCGTTTGTCATCTTTTGTAGAGCTTATGCCATCAGGTGCATACTCTGTGAATTCTAATAATAATCAATTAATTAGTTCGATTAATCTATCAACTGCAAGGACTTTTGAAGATTATATTAATTTTATAGTTGTTTGTAGATCTCTTTCTGATGAGAGCATGAATGAAATGCTAGAAAAAATGAAAACAGCTACAAATATAAGTGAAAGTAATATGAATATTGGATTAAGCCTACCAAGATGGAAAAATCCAGATGGTATGTTAACTGACAGCTTTATAAAAGCATACAAAGATTTGACTAACGAAGATCTTCCAGTTGTAAAAACCCAATACTCATTAGATTCAAGTATGATTTTTTCTAAGTTAGATGTTAAGATTGTTTCATTAGGGGTAGAATATAAACAAAGAGAAGATGATATTTATTTTACAGATTTGTCAGAAATCATGACTGTTACAAATCTTATAGATAACGTATTATCGCACATTTAAATTAAGGAGCCAATATGACAGAAAAGATTGAACTTCATGGACATGAATTAGAATTTCTAAAAAATAACGGAAAAGCTGTTATAGAAATCGACCTAGGAGATAGAACCGATGAGTGCTATCTGATAGATATATTTACAGTTGATGAGACTGACTATGTTGCTCTAATCTCTAGCGAAACAAATGAAATCTATATTTTCTATTATGAAGATTCATTTGAAAATGATGAAATAGATTTAAAAGTAGTAGAAGATGAGGAAGAACTAGAAGAAGTCTTTCATTTATTTACACACTATTGGGATGATGATGCTTTAGATAATCTTGTTGAAGATTATAATTCTGACATTGAAAACTTTGATGGATTTGAAGAAGATGATTTTGAATATGAAGTTGAAGAAGATGATGTAATCGAGGATTCTGATTCATTAGATGAATAATCCATACTATTCTATTAGTGAATATTATAAAGATACCTATGGTGAAAAAGTATATAAGTTGCCTATCAAACTTTCATTAACTTGTCCAAATAGGGATGGAGCAGCTTGTTATGGTGGTTGCATATTTTGTGGTGAAAGTGGTGGAAGTTTTGAAAATCTCCCATCATATATGACTGTAGATGAGCAACTAGAAGAAAATAAGGAATACATCGGAAATAGGTACAAAGCAAATAAGTTTATTGCATATTTTCAAAATTTCACTAATACCTATATGTCTTTAGAAGAGTTTAAACAAGTAATTAAGGCTTGTGATAAGGATTACATTGTTGCAGTTTCTATTTCTACTAGATCTGATTCTGTTACAGAAGATAAATTGATTTTTTTAGACAAGTGGTCAAAGGAAACTGGAAAAGACATTATATTTGAACTTGGCTTACAAACTGCTAATTATAAAACTTTGGAGATATTAAATAGGGGTGAAGACTTAGCTGATTTTATATTCGCTTGTAATTTATTAAATAAATACAATTTTAGAATATGTACACACGTAATATTATCTCTACCGTGGGATGATTCTAAAGATGTGAGACAAACAGCACGAATTCTAAATGCTCTTAATATAAGTGAGGTTAAAATTCATTCCTTATTTGTAACTAAAAATACAAAACTTTATAATATGTTTATTAATAATGAATTTGAAATGCCAAGTAAAGATCAATATGAAGAAAATGTAATCGATTTTTTAAGATTACTTAAACCTAACATTGCTATTCAAAGACTTGTAGGTAGAGCTCCAGAAGAAGACACAGCCTTTTGTAACTGGGATACTTCTTGGTGGCTTATAAGAGATGAAATAATTGAAAAGATGAATAATAAAGGATATATCCAAGGAGATAAATCCGAAAGAATAATTTTTGACAAAATTAAGGGGGACAAATCATGATTTATTATGTACTAGGACAATCAGGAACAGGAAAAACTCAATACTTAGTTGAAGAAGCTAATAAGGAAAAAGAAAAAGATCTTAATAACATCGTATTTATTAATACAGATGATGATAAGACAAGAATATTAGATCATAAAGTTAGAGTTATTAATGCGAAATCATATGGTGTATGCTGTCCATGCTCACTAAAAGCATTCATAGCTGGAATTCTTGCTCGTGATTATGATATCGGAAAAGTATATGTGGATGGTATTTATGATATCCTAGATTTAGATAGTGAAGATTTAGAAAAACTTACAAACGATTTAAATGAACTATCTGAGTATGCAAAAGCTGATATCTATCTAGGTTTAGACTGGTCAAAAGATGATATCCCTGAATCAACTAAAGCTAATATTATTGAAGTCAAATAATAATTTAATACTTGGCCGTCTCTTTGAGACGGTTTTTTAATTATGATGAATGAAAAGGAAAAACTAAAACTATTTGAAACTTTCAGAAAGGAATCAATAGATTTATTGGAAGAATCAAAAGTAAATAAAGAAACTTTCTTAACTAATAATCTTACTTTTTTAGATAAACTAAACCTAAAACCATTTACAACAATAAATACTGTAAATGAGGCTTTATACAATTATCATTATTATAATCTATCAGCCAAAAAATCAAACTTAGAGGCTCAAAAAGTAATCCACAATGCTAAAAAAAAGAAAATTTATGTAAAATGTATTAATCAAAGAGAAAATTTTTACCATTTAAAAGATATGGCAACTCTAAGATTACTTGAGATATTAGAATATAAGAACATTGATAGTTATTACATAATATTAAAGTCAAATAGGTTAAAGGGTGAGATTTTTGAAATTCATATAAAAAATATGGATAAAGCAATTTTACACTCTAAAAGTAAACTTATATTAGAAAACTTAAAAACTCATGGAGTTTTTATAGAAGAAGAAAGACAATCACTAATTGATTCTTATGTAAATAAAACTTATTAATATGATAGAAATTACTATTTCAAAAAATGATGCTAATCAAAGATTTGATAGATTCTTAAGAAAATACTTTGAAAATGCCCCTTTATCGGTAATACAAAAGAATATAAGAAAAAAGAATTTTAAGATAAATGACAGCAGAGCAAAGGCTGATACTTTTGTATACGAAAATGATAGAATTAAAATGTATATTTCTGATGAAAATTATGAAAAATGGATTACTAAAACAGATTTTAAGCCAACTGATTTTAATTTGGATGTAGTTTTTGAAGATCAAAATATTATTTTAATGGATAAGGATAGTGGAATCTTAACTCATTCAACGAATAAAAATGATTATGGAAATAATTTAGTTGATTTTATGCTATCCTATCTTCATAAAACTCATCAAGTAGATAAGAGTAATAAGACTTTTAATCCAGCAGTAGTAAACAGGCTAGATAGAAATACTGCAGGTTTAGTAATTGGAGCAAAAAATGCAGAATCTTTAAGATCTTTAAATAAAGCCATAAGAGAAAATAAAATTGAAAAATACTATCTAACAATTGTTAAAGGTGAAATAACTAAAGATTTTACTGTTCATACAAATATTACCAAAAATGAAAACAAAAACAAGATTAAAAATTCTAGAGATGGGTCAAATATAATTACTCATTTTAAGCCAATAGAGAGCAATGGTAAATACACTCTATTAGAATGCCAACTAATTACGGGAAAAACCCATCAAATAAGATTTTCATTAGCTCATAACAATACGCCTATTGTTGGTGACAGAAAATATGGAGATAAGAATACAAATAAGATTTTAAATGAAAGATTTAATATTAATAATCAAATTCTTTTAGCTTATAAAGTAGTTTTTGGTAAAATTAAAAATTTAGAATATTTAAATAATAAATCTTTTGAGTCTCATAAGACAAGTGATATACTAAATCTAAAAGAAAAAATATTTAGTTTATAGGTGGAAATAATGGAAAAAGTAATAGGAATAGATCTGGGTGGAACTAAGATTAATGCATGTTTGATAAATGAAGCTGGAGAAATTCTGCAAAGAAGTACTGTCGTTACAGAAGCTAGTAAGGGTAAAGAAGCAGTTTTATCTAATATTAAAAAAGCAGTTGAAAAATTAGACTATGAAGATGCTTTATCTATAGGAATTGGTACACCGGGTTTCATTGATTCTGAAAATGGAATAGTAACTTTTGCAGGTAATATAGAAGGATGGACAGGTTTAAACTTAAAGAAAGCAGTAGAAGAATTTGTAGATATGCCTGTTTTTGTTGAAAATGATGCTAATATCGCTCTACTTGCAGAAAAATGGATTGGTTCTGCAAAAGATTATAAAGACATCGTAATGATAACACTAGGTACTGGTGTAGGTGGAGCTGTCTATAATGAAAAAGCTGGTCTTTTATCTGGATCTCATTTTCAAGGTGCAGAGCTTGGTCATATAATTTTGCATCCTGATGGGGACTATTGTACATGTGGTCAACATGGTTGTGTCGAGGCTTATTGTGCGGGTACTGCAATAAGTAAGAATTATGAGAAAATAACTGGTAAAGTTTTATCAGGCGAGGAAATTTTAAATAAAATATCGGTTGATTTAGCAGCTAAAAAAGTACTCCAAGGTTATCAAAGCAATCTAGCTTATTTTTTATCAAGCTTGAGAAATATTTTTGATCCAGAAGTTATTGTTATAGGTGGGGGTGTTATACATTCCAAGGAAATATGGTGGGATGGTATGTTAGCAAAGTTTGAAGAAGTTTGCAATAACACAAAAAATATAAATGTAGTTCCTGCTAATTTTTTAAATGATGCTGGTGTTATAGGCGCAGGAAAAATTGCTTTTGAAAGGATGAAAAATGGAAAATAATAAGGTTTTAATCCTAGATGATGAAGATTCGATAAGACAATTTATGAAAATAAACCTAGAATATCAAGGTTATCAGACAGTTGAAGCTGCAAATGGCGAAGAAGCTATAAAAATTTTTGAAGAAGAAAATCCAGCCGTAGCAATTTTAGATGTAATGTTACCAGGGATAAGTGGATATGAAGTTTGTCAAGCTATTAGAGAAAAATCACCTAGGACTGGAATTATAATGGTATCTGCAAAATCCCAGGATATCGATAAGATATTGGGTCTTGAAAGAGGTGCTGATGATTATATAATAAAACCATTTAACCCACAAGAATTAATTTTAAGGGTTAGATCATTGATGAGAAGAGTAAATCTAAGCACGGGTGAAACAGACAATAAAAATACAAATACCCTTTCTGATGGGCCATTTACTCTAGACCTGTATTCGAAATCATTTTATAAAGACCAGACAGAGATAGATGTGACACCTACTGAGTTTGCAATACTTAAAAACTTTATTCAAAATAAAGGGAAAGCTATGACTCGAGATGAGATAATGGAGCAAACTTGGGGCGAAAATTATAGTAATGATACAAAAATTGTGGATGTTAATATAAGAAGGATTAGATCTAAGATTGAACAAGATCCAGCAAAACCTCAATTTATTGAGACAGTGTGGGGTACTGGTTATAGATGGAAGTAGAAACAAGAAATAACAGCATATTAAAATCTAATAATTCTTACAGACAGACTATTATTCGCATAATTATGCTTTTTGTAATCACTGTGATAATAGGTTTTGAAATTTTTGCTTACAATAGTATTAGAAATTATTATGAATCAGCCTTAATTGGATCAATGCTAAATCAAGCGAGAATAAACCAGCTCCAATTTAATAATTATATGAATAGATATGATTTATCCGATATTATTATTGGAGATAAAAATGCTTTTTATAGGAATAATGAAAGTCAAGTGCAAATACTAGATAATTCTGGTCTTGTTCTTTTTGACTCACAAGCAAGTGATCTAGTTGGTAGTGAACTATTAAGTCAAGATGTAAATAATGCGAAGGAAGGTAAGCAAGGAACATTAAAAAGTATTGACATTCAAACAAACGAAGAAGTTATGTCACTATCATATCCTCTAAACTCCAATGAAACACAATCAGGTATTTTAAGACTGACTTCATCCATGTCTAAAGTAAATCAGAGAATTAAAAATGATATGATTTTTTACATAATATTTGGTATCTCAGTAATTATAATTACTTTCTTTGTAGCACTTTTAGCTTCCAAACGTGTTATTGCTCCTATTTTAGATTTAATAGGAGTTTCCGAGAAACTCGCTGCAGGTGACTTTAAACAAAAAGCAAAAGTTGAGGGCAATGATGAGTTATCGGAGTTAGCCTCTACTTTAAACTTTATGAGTGATAGTATTGTGAAAAGGGAAGATATGAAAAATGAATTTATCTCCTCGGTCTCACATGAACTTAGAACACCTTTAACTTCTATAAAAGGTTGGGCAATAACTTTACAGTCAAAAGATATTCAGCAAGATCATGATATGCTTAATCAAGGACTTTCAATTATAGAAAGTGAAGGCGATAGACTATCTATGATGGTGGAAGATTTATTGGACTTTTCTAGACTGCAATCAAGTAATTTTAAATACAATAAAGATAGGCTAGATATTGTTGAGCTTGTAAGTCAAGTTCACACTCAACTTACACCTAGAGCACAGAATGAAAATATAGAATTTACTTTGACAAGTATTTATAAATCTATTACAGTGTTTGCTGATAAAAATCGTATGAAAGAGGTATTTATAAATATAATTGATAATGCACTTAAGTTTACAAATGAAGGCGGAAAAATAGATATATTAATTGACCAAAAGGATGATAATGTTTCTGTTTCAATAAAAGATAATGGTGAAGGGATAAAAGAAGATGAGATAGCTTTTGTATCTAGCAAATTTTATAAAGGAAGTTCATCAAAATCTCAAACAGGTTTAGGTCTTTCTATTTGTGAAGAGATAATTAAAGCTCATGATGGTAAGCTTACCATAAAAAGTAAGTATGGCAAAGGTACATCAGTGATAGTAGAAATTCCGAGGTTAGAAAATGACAAAGAAATTTAAATTTTTACTAGGACTAATTTTTGCAATCATTCTCACATCTTGCACTAATTCAAATCCCGAAGAATTAAGTGATTTAATACAATCACCAGAAATAGCGAATCCGGTATTAGAAGGTACTTGGCAAGTGAGTAAAATTGAGGGCATAAAAACCAAAGACCCAATATCTGATATAAAGATAGGAGATAAGCTTTATATAAATAAAAATTTAGTAGCAATTAATGATGAGTATGCTTTTCCACCTACTTTTACTTCGAAATATGTAAATTTATATGATTATTTAGCAAATAGAGGATATGATTTTGAAAAAATAGGTAAGGATGAGTCGGCAACGGTAGTTAATGCTTCGCAGGGCCAATTTTTTGCTCGAGATTTTATTCAAAGAAGTGAAGATGAAATATTCTTTATTTCTAATGATAACATAATATATTTATCCAGACTTTCAAAAACTGTTGAAGCTGATGTAGTTGATAAATATACCAATCTTGCTACTAAGGAACGTATAGAATCAAAAAGTAAACAAAATGCCAGTGAGGATACGAGTTTGCTTTTAGGTGTGAGAGAGCGAACTGATTTATCTGATGGTAAGCAAGATTACGATTATTACACATATTATGTAAATATAAATCCTGAAGGGGAAGTAAAGTACAAAAAAGCTTATGATATTTTCTTGCGTGGACAAAATGAATACTGGAAGGTTAGATCACAAAAAAGTAGTGTGACAGAACTATTCGATAAGATTGAAGCATTTCCAGTTAGATTAGAAAATGAAATGGATAAACAAGATAATATTAATCGATATAGTTTTAAAGACTTTGACATGGATATAAGACTTAATTATGCAGATATGAATTATATATCTTTTTCATATACAACACCCTTATTTGATAATACTATAACACAATATGGAGTGTTAGGAACAAATGAGCTAGAAGATAACAAATTGATAACTATTGAAGAATTTACTGGTGAAGAAGATGCATTCGAACAATTTGAAAATATGGTAATTAATGAAGCTACTAGTAAAGACTCAAAAATTGATCCAAATGATTTGATAATAGAAAATACGAATTTTGGCTTGGTTAGGGATAATGGGGCTTGGTCAATACAAACTTCTATATACACAAAAGAAAGCCAGAAAACCGCTTCAAGCCAGATACCAGTAAGAAACTATATTGAAGAAAATGTATCATCAGATTTATTTGTAAGCCGTGATCAGGTTAGAAATATTAATCCACAAGAAAAAGATTATAAGTTAATACCCAATTCAAATTATCTTATAATACAAACTGCAGATGAAATATTGTTTCATAAGATAAATGATGGAAAGATAGATAAAAATCCATTTTTCTCAATCCCAACACCAAATCCAACGACATTTATTTCATTTGATCAACAAATAGGAACTAATACTAAAAGCTTAGAACAAGCTTATGAAAACTCAAATACAGTTATAGGTGGCAATTAATTTATTGAAAGTGTTTTTGTAAAATGATATCATATCTCTAGGAGAAAATATGGAAATAGTATTTGCAAGCGGGAATAAAGATAAAATTAATCAAGTAAAACTCATCCTAAATAATGTAGATTTGAAGACACCAATAGATTTTGAAATAGAAAACTATGAAGTCGAGGAGGATGGGATGACTTTAAAAGAGAATGCATATAAAAAAGCAAAAGCACTTTTTGATCTGGTAAATAAACCAACTATAGCAGATGATACTGGCTTATATGTAAATGCACTTGATGGCAGACCTGGAGTTCACTCTCACAGATATGCTGGAGAAAATCCAACTTATAAAGAAAATAGAAACAAGCTTTTAAATGAACTTAAAGGAAAAGATGATCGTAGTGCTTATTTTGAAACTTGTCTATGTTTTATAGATCAAAATGGTAGTGACCATTATTTTTATGGAAAACTTCCTGGAACTATAACTTCTTATGAGACTGGTGATTATGATTTTGGATATGATCAAATATTTATGCCAGAAAATTTTGATATAACTTTAGGCGAGATGACTAAAGAAAAAATAAATATGATTTCCCATAGATCAAAAGCATTTTCTGAATTTAAAAAATACTTAAGAAAGAAATAATATGAAAATATTAGTTACAAGTGATACCCATGGAATTTATTCTGCTATTAGCGATTACATCCTAATTCATAAAGATATAGATCTACTGGTACATGCAGGTGATGGGGTTGAGGATGTTAAAAACATTGCTTATGAAACAGATATAAATTATGAAGTTGTTACAGGCAACAATGATTATTCTTCAAATGAATCTTTTGAAAAAATTATAGAAGTAGAAAATATAAAAATTTTTTTAACTCATGGAAATCAATATGGTGTTTATTATGGAGAAGATCAAGTATTAGATAAAGCAAAAGAGCTAAATTGTAATATTGCAATCCATGGTCATACACATAAATGTTTAAATATTACAAAAGATGACATAACTATATTAAATCCAGGATCAGTTAGCATGCCAAGAGATAATAATCCGGGATTTTTCATCCTAGATATTGATGCTGGTGTGTTTGAAATTACAAGAGTAAGTACTAACAAGGAGATAAAATGACAGGATTAATTAATCTTATCGCTCAGTATTCATCAAAACTAAATATTTTACCAATAGTTGTAGTGATGAATATTATTATTACAATCCTTATCCACTTTCTGACAAAAAGAAAATTTCCAAAATTTTTGCCGTCAATAATTTTGGGTATAGGATCATTAGGTCTATTAATCTACTCATTAAAGATTTTTACATCACCGAGAGGTTTGGATTTATCTTGGATAGCAGTTTTTTTTGGAACAAGCGCATTAGTAGGTTTGTTTACATGTTTTATAATCGACTTAATTTATTCTATTAGACAAACTAGTACAAGTATGGAAAAGTCAGATGTTTATGTTGCTCAAAAACCAAGAAAGATTAGATTAAAAAAAGCTAATAAAAATGCTGATACTAAAAGAGTAGCTAAAAAAAGTAGTAAAAAATCAACTAGTAATGATACTAAAAGTAAATTTCACACTAGTAAAATAAAGCCTAATCCAGATGGAAAAGTAAAAGCAAATAGGAAAAACAAAGTTAAAGAAAAAGATATGATCGTATTTGAATCAGAGGATTAGCTCAAGGAGTATTTATGAATAAGGCAGCATTTTTTGATATAGATGGAACACTTTTTAGAAATAGTTTACTTATCGAACACTTTTTGCTTTTAACAGCTGATGGTATTATAGATGAGAAATCATGGACAGAAGAAATTGGACCGCTTTTTGATAAATATCAAAATAGACTTGGTGCATACGAAGATTATCTAGACAAAGCTTCATTAGTGTACCAGCAAACTTTGGCTGGAATAGATAAAGAAATTATTAATAAATACTCTGATATAGTTATAGAAAAAAATAAAAATAAAGTATATAGGATAACAAAAAGAGCAGTTAAATTCCATAAAGAAAATGGATATAAAATATTTTTTATATCTGGCTCTCCAATGTTTCTAGTAGAGCACTTTGGAGAAATATATGGAGCTGATGAAAGCATATCTACTCAATACGAATTTGATGAAAACAATACTTTTACAGGAAAAGTAACCCCAATGTGGGATAACAGAAGTAAATTAGGGGCTGTAATGGAGCTTTCAAAGAAGTATAATTTAGATTTAGATGCTTCTTATGCTTATGGAGATACAAATGGAGACTTGACCATGTTTCAAATGGTAGGTAATCCACATGCTATAAATCCATCATTTGAACTCATCAATAAACTTTATACAGATAGTGAACTGCGCGAGAAAACTGTTATAGATATAGAAAGAAAAGATGTGAATTATAGCTTTAAACTAAGTGATATGCAAGCAAGTTTTAAAAAGTTTTAAAAATTTTGATGAATAAAATTTTATTTTAAAAATCTTATAGGCTAAATTGTAAGTCTAATATACATTAATAAAATTTTACTGTATATTTTTACTAATAATTTAGCTTTTTTTATTCTCTGAATAAATATATCTAAATAATTTTATTATCAAATATGTTAGAATAGTTACACGAGGTATTAAGGAATGAAGGCAGAAGTAAATGAACAATATCCTATAATTGAAAAACTTGAATACAATTTTTTAATAAATGAAGATATATACTCATTTAACACACTTATGTCTTTATTATATGATAAAAACTTTGTAAAATTTTCCAAAAACGATTACTATGTAAAAGATTATGTTATGAAAAATCTTAAAAAATATTTTTGGAATCTAAGCGATATTGACCAAATCATTTCAACTTTAGAAAATTTAATCAGCGATGATCTTAATCGTTATGAGTTTTGGATCTGTGTCAAAGCTCAGTATAGGGCTTTTAAAGATAAAAAAATGATTGATGATTTAGAATGTGATTTGATAAATGATTTGGGAGTAAGTTTTTTGATGGATAATGTATATCCAACGCTAAATAAAACAGATCCAAAAATTTTAGATCTGGGAGATAAATATAAAGTAAATATTTATAATGATAAAAATTTGGTATCAAAGTTAAAAGAAAATATGGGTATTTATTGCGATTTGAAAGTAAAATCTAAGATATACTCTCTTGATCATACTACCCACAAACAACTAAGATTTGATACCAGCAGTATTTATACTGAAGATATAACTTTAAACCAAACGAAGAAAATTTATGAAAAATCCCAGTCTTATTTATACAAATCAATTGTAGATATTTATGCGGAATATTATTATAGAGGACTGTTAAGAGAAGTATTAGAAAGATATCAATAGAGCTTATTTAAGCTCTTTTTATTTTAAAAATTATGAGAATATTAGGAATAGATCCAGGAATAGCAATTATGGGATATGGTGTTGTTGATTTTGACGGAAGTAAGGTTAAAGTAATAGAAAATGGTGTCATTACAACATCTAGTAAGACTAAGACACCAGAACGATTACAGATTTTGTATGATAATTTGGATGAAATTATAAAAGAATTTAAGCCAGATGAATACGCAATAGAGGAATTATTTTTTAATCAAAATGTAAAAACAGCAATTACAGTTGGTCATGCTAGAGGCATACAAGTTTTATGTGCTCAACAAAATAAACTACCTATTTACGAATACACACCACTTCAAATCAAGCAAGCTATAACTGGTTATGGTAGGGCTAGCAAAAGTCAAATGCAAAAAACTGTAACTACACTTTTGAATTTAAAGGAAATACCAAAGCCTGATGATGCAGCAGATGCACTTTCTGTTGCACTTTGTCATGCTTTAAGTCAAAGATTTAAAGAAAACTTTAGGATGAATTAATGATTTCATATATTATTGGAGATGTGAGGGCTATAAACGAAGAGGATTTTGTAATTGAGAATAATAATATAGGTTATCTAATCAAAACTTCCTTATCCACCCTTACATTAATAGAATTAAATAACGAATATAAAATTTATACTTCGCTACAAGTTAGAGAAGATGATATGAGCCTATATGGATTTTATTCCAAAGAAGAATTAGAGATGTTTTTACTACTTACATCTGTTTCTTCCATAGGTCCCAAAAATGCCATTGGTATTTTATCATCAATCGGGGTTGAAGATATAAAACTTGCCATTGCAAACAATGATATTGATGCCTTAACAAAAGCAAAAGGAGTTGGTAAAAAAACTGCAAGTAGAATTATTTTAGAACTTATGGATAAGGTTAAACTTATGCCACTAGCTAAAAAATCTGATAAATCTGTTCAACTTCCAGCAAATGAAGATCTAGATGTAGCTAAAGAAGCTCTATTAAATCTAGGATATGCGCAAAATGATATTTCTAATGTATTATTAGAATTAAAAGATATGAATCTATCGCTTGAAGAATTGATAAAAGAAAGCTTAAAAAGACTTATTTAGGGGCAATTTATGTATGATGAAAATGAAAGAATAGTTGGATCAAATGAATTAAAAGAAGATTTAACTAATGAAAATTCAATAAGACCTAAGTGGCTAAATGACTACATAGGTCAAGATAAGGTTAAAGAAAAATTAGATATTTTTATAAAATCATCCTTATCAAGAAAAGAACCCTTAGATCATGTTTTGCTCCAAGGTCCACCAGGACTAGGTAAAACTACACTTTCATCAATTATAGCAAATGAACTTGGTGTAAATTTAAGAGTAACAAGTGGTCCTGCTATAGAGCGTCCATCAGATTTAGCTAGCATACTTACAAATTTGCAACATGGAGATGTTTTATTTATAGATGAAATCCATAGGATAAATCGTTCAGTTGAGGAGATTTTATACTCTGCTATGGAAGATTTTGTTTTGGATATCATAGTCGGAAAAGGACCAAATGCCCAGTCCATACGAATTGATTTGGAAAAGTTTACTTTAGTTGGTGCAACTACTAGAGCAGGTCAATTATCAGCTCCACTTCGCGATCGATTTGGAGTTTTGCTTTCTTTAAGTTTATATAATGCAGATGACTTAACAACTATAATTAAGCGTTCAGCCAGCATACTTGATATTGAAATAGATGATGAGGGTGCTTATGAAATTGCAAAAAGATCTAGGGGTACACCAAGGATTGCAAATAGATTACTAAAAAGAGTTCGTGATTATGCCATTGTTAGGAAAGAAAGTAAAATAGACTGGCAAACTAGCAAAGAAGGATTAAATTTACTAGAAATTGATGATAAGGGTCTTGATACTATGGATAAGAAAATTGTTATGACCATGTATCAAAACTTTGATGGAGGCCCTGTTGGAATAGATACCATAGCAGCATCAACAGGGATTGAAAATGTTACTATAGAAGATGTTTATGAACCGTATTTGTTGCAAATAGGTTTTTTATCAAGAACACCAAGAGGACGTGTTCTTACCAAAAATGCCTATGACCACTATGGATTAATATATGAGGATTAGATGAAAACAGACAATTTTGATTACTACTTACCAGAAGAATTAATAGCTCAACACCCAGCTGAAAAAAGAGACCATGCAAGACTTTTAGTACTTGATAAAAAAACTGGAGAAAAAGAAGACAAATATTTTTATGATATTATAGATTATCTTAATCCTGGGGATGTTTTGGTAATGAATGATACCAGAGTTATACCAGCTAGACTTTTCGGTCATAGAGAAGATAAAGAAGAATCAATAGAAGTATTTTTACTTCATAATATCGAAGGAAAAACTTGGGAATGCTTGGTTCGTCCTGGTAAAAAAATGAAAATAGGTACAAAAATTATTTTTTCTGAAGAATTATCAGCTGAAGTTAAAGACATAAAAGAAGATGGGAATAGGGTAATTGAGTTTTTCTATGAAGGAATTTTTAATGAAATACTAGATAGACTAGGAAATATGCCTTTACCCCCTTATATCAAAGAAGAGCTAGATGAGCCAGAAGAATACCAAACCGTATACTCAAAAAATCCTGGATCTGTTGCTGCTCCAACTGCAGGATTACATTTTACTAAAGAGCTACTTAATCAAATAGAGCAAAAAGGAATAAAATTAGCATACCTAACTTTAAATGTAGGACTAGGTACTTTTAGACCAGTAAGTGTTGAGGATGTAAATGACCATAAGATGCATAGTGAGTTTTATACTATTAGCCAAGAAACAGCTGATATTATAAATCAAGCCCATGCAAATGGAAAAAGAGTAATTGCTACTGGTACAACTACTATCAGAACTTTAGAAACAGTTTTTAAAAATAAGGGTGAATTGACAGCTGATTCTGGCTGGACTGATATATTTATTTATCCGGGATTTGAATATAAGGTCGTAGACGCACTTATAACTAATTTCCATTTGCCAAAGTCAACTTTAGTTATGCTTGTTGCAGCACTTACATCAAAAGATATGATTCTAGATACTTATAGATATGCTGTAGAAGAAAAATATAGGTTTTTTAGTTTTGGCGATGCTATGTTTATTCATTAAGGAGATATTTTGGGACTAACATTTGAAGTTATAAAAAAAGATAAAAACTCAAACGCAAGAGTGGGTGTAATCCATACAGCCCATGGAGATATACCTACTCCTATTTTTATGCCAGTAGGCACTCTTGGAACTGTAAAAACAATGACAGTCGAAGAATTAAAAGAAATAGATGCTAAAATAATACTAGGCAACACCTATCATTTATATCTAAAACCAGGTATGGATATTATGAAAAAATCTGGTGGACTACATAAATTTATGAATTGGGATAGGCCAATACTTACCGACAGTGGTGGATTCCAAGTATTTTCCTTAGCTGAAAATAGAAAGATTAATGAAAATGGAGTAGAATTTAGATCTCACATTGATGGATCAAAACATCTATTTACTCCTGAAAAAGCAATTTCAATTCAAAATGATATTCACTCTGACATCATGATGAGCTTTGATGAGTGCGTAGAAGCGCCTGCTGACTACGATTATGTAAAACAATCCATGGAACGTACTATACGTTGGGCAAAAAGAGGGCTTGATTATCATAAAGAGCACTCGCACCCAGACCAATCTTTATTTGGTATTGTCCAAGGTGGTCTATATAAGGACTTAAGAGAAAAATCTGCTCTAGAAACCACGGCTATGGATTTTGATGGTTTTTCTATTGGGGGCCTATCTGTTGGAGAGACAAAAGAAGAAATGATTGATATATTAAACTTTACTACTCCACTACTTCCATATGACAAACCTAGATATAATATGGGAGTTGGTACACCAGATTATTTATTTGAGTCATTTGAAGCAGGAATAGATATGGCAGACTGCGTACTACCAACAAGAATTGCTAGAAATGGAACTGCGCTTACATCTAAGGGGAGATTAGTAGTAAGAAATGCTTCGTATAAAGAAGATTTCTCGCCACTTGACCACGAATGTGATTGTTATACATGTAAAAATTATTCTAGGGCCTACATTAGACATTTAATAAATGCAAATGAAATTTTAGGAGCAAGGTTATTAACCTACCATAACTTATATTTCCTATTAAAAATGTGTGAAAATATTAGACAATCAATTATGGAAGATAGGTTCTTAGAATATAAAGAAGAATTTTATCAAAAATATGGCTATTAAATGAAACTTGAATATATCATACTAATTATCCTATTATTTGGATTTTATGAGACATCTATAAAAGATGATATTAAGCGAAAGAAAAATAGAGAATATGTGAATGAAAATTTAGATATTGGTTCAAAAATTACTACTTTTTCAGGGGTTATTGGTGAAGTAACAGAAATTGAAGGAGAAGTGGTGACAATTTTATCAGGATCATTTGATAGTATTAGTAAAATTAAAATAAAAAAATCTGAAATTGAAAATATCATTTCATAAGAGGCAGTAACTGCCTCTTTTATTTTATAAAAAGTTAAAAAATGGTATAATTTTTCTATTAGGGATGGTGAATCTATGAGCAATTGGTTTATATATAACAAAAAAGAAAATTATATAAATAACTTAAAACATAATAATATTTCAAAACTAGAAGCATTGATTTTAGCAAATCGAGATATTGTTGAAGATCAAAGCGTAGAAATGTTTTTAAATCCTAGTCTTGATAAATTACATGACCCATTTTTGCTAAAAGATATGGACAAAGCAGTGGGTTTGATAATTGAAACTATGAAATCAGGTGGGGAGATAAGAGTTTTTGGTGACTATGACCAAGATGGCATAGCATCAGTTATGACCTTACTTGATGGTTTACTTTTCTATTATGATAATATTAGCTATGATATCCCACAAAGAGTAAAAGAAGGATACGGAATTTCATCTGGAATGGTTGAGAAGGCGGTTGATGATAAAGTTAGCTTAATTATAACATGTGATAACGGCATCACTGGTTTTGATCAAGTAAAAGAGTTGAAAAAAGCTGATCTAAATGTGATTATTACTGATCACCATGAGATAGAAACTTCAAATGATGGCGAATGGGCTAGTCAATTATTGCCAGAGGCAGATGCTGTGATTAATCCTAAAAGAATAGATCAAGACTATCCATTCAAGGATTTATGTGGAGCTGCAGTTTGTTTTAAATTGATGGCAGCCTTATTCCAAAAATTAGATGGAGATTATGAATATCTATATGGACTTTTAGAATATGTAGCTATGGGTACTGTTTGTGATATAGTATCTCTTACTGATGAAAACAGAATTTTTGTTATAGAAGGACTTAAAAGATTAAACTACACAGAAAAGCTTGGTATAAAAGCAGTTCTTGAAGAAAGTTCTTGGATGAAAGAAATCGATGTTTATACTCTGGGTTTTATTTTAGGACCTACAATGAATGCTACAGGTAGACTTTCATCAGCAAAGATGGCTATAGAACTTCTGATGGAAGAGGATATAGATAGGATTTATGAGCTTGCTAAGGAATTAGTTGAATTAAATAACGAACGTAAAAATCTTACTCAAGATGGGCTTGATAAATGTCTAGAAATCATAGAAGAGAATAAATATTTTGAAGATGATGTAATAGTAGTTTATGAACCATCTATAAATGAGTCCATATGCGGAATTGTAGCAGGGCGTATAAAAGAAAAATACTACAGGCCTACAATTATACTGACGGATTCAAATACAGAAAGTATTGCTAAGGGATCTGGACGCTCTATTGAATCTTATAATATTTACCAAGAAGTTTTAAAATATAAAGAAAATCTTGAATCATTTGGTGGACATCCTATGGCTTGTGGACTTTCTATAAAGCTAGACATTATTGATGATTTAAGGAAATTTTTAAATGACAATTCATCTCTTACAGATTCACAAAAACAAAAAATTATAAACATAGATAAGGCAATTGATATCTCAAAGTTGTCTTTAGAATTTGCAGAAAGTCTAGAAAAACTTTCGCCATTTGGAAAAGATTTTGAAAAACCAATTTTTGCTGATAAGAATGTAGATATATCACAAATTACAATGATTGGAAAAGATAAAAAAACTTTAAAAATGTCACTTTTTAAAAATGGTGTTTATGTAAATGCCATCAAATTTAATGCAGTAGATGATTATAACTATTTACGCGATAAATTTAATGGTCAAATAGAAGGAAAAAAAATTGATGTAGTCTATTACCCAGATATAAATGAGTTTAGAGGCAATAGAAATCTTCAGTTAAAACTTATTGATATTAGATGAGGTAAACATGACAACAGATTTTGAATTAGAATTTGAAAAACTCAAGGAAATCATCCTTGAAAATAATCCAAACGCAGACTTGGATTTAATAAAAAAAGCATACTACTTTGGTGAGATCAACCATAGGGGCCAAAAAAGGAACTCTGGTGAAGATTATTTCATCCATCCAATAGCTGTTGCAAAGACTCTTTCAAATATGAAACTTGATGATCAAACTATTTGTGCAGGTCTTATGCACGATGTTTTAGAGGATACATCAATTACTTATGATCAGATGGAAGAAGAATTTGGTCATGAAATAACTTTTTTAGTTGATGGAGTAACAAAGCTTAAAAATTTAAATTATAGTTCTAGAGAAGAAAAACAAGCAGAAAATATCAGAAAAATGGTCATGGCTATGTCCAATGATGTTAGGGTTGTTTTAATAAAGCTTGCAGATAGACTTCATAATATGCGCACTTTGGAATATAAGACTCGCGAAAAGCAAATACAAACTGCAACAGAAACTATAGAAATTTATGTTCCCTTAGCACATAGACTTGGAATATACTCTGTAAAATGGGAACTTGAGGATTTATGTTTTAGATACCAAGATCCTGAAAGATATTATGAATTAGCCGAAATGGTTTCTCAAAAGCGACGTGAAAGAGAAGCCTACATAAATGAAATAATTGAGACATTAACTTCAGAGCTTGAAGGTAGTAATATTGATTTTGAAATAAGCGGTCGTCCTAAATCATTATATTCAATTTATAAGAAAATGACTAGAAATGATATAGTTTTTGAAGAGATTTATGATTTAACTGCTGTAAGAGTCTTGGTAGATACCATAGCAGAATGCTATGAAGTCTTAGGAAAAGTTCATTCTTTATGGAGACCAATTCCTAATAGGATAAAAGATTATATTGGTCAACCCAAACCAAATGGTTATCGATCTTTACACACCACAGTTTTTGGGGAAGATTCAAGACCATTCGAAGTACAAATCCGTACTCGCCAAATGCACAAAGAATGTGAATATGGTGTAGCAGCCCATTGGAGATATAAAGAAAATAATACCAAGGGATCTGATTTTGATGATGCTATGGAATTTTTGCGCCGCATAATGGAATGGCAAAATGAAAGTGGGGCAGACTCAGATAGCAAAGAGTTTATGGAAACTTTGAAAACAGATTTTTTCTCAAGGGAAATTTATGTTTATTCTCCAGCTGGGGAAATATATTCTCTTCCATTAGGCTCTTGTGCAATAGATTTTGCTTATAAGGTTCATACGGAAGTTGGAAATAAATGCATAGGCGCAAAAGTAAATGGATCTATCGTACCTATTACTCAAAAACTTAAAACTGGTGATGTTATTGAAATTCTTACTAGCAAAAATTCAGCAGGACCAAGTAAGGATTGGCTAAATATTGTAAAAAGTAACCAAGCCAAAACTAAAATAAAACAGTTCTTTAAGAAAAATGGTAAAGAAGAAAATATCGAAATCGGAAAAACTCAAATAATCCGTGATATAAAAAAACACAGAGAAGGATATAAATCTCTGCTAAAAGATGAATGGGTAGATGAAATTGCAAATGAATTAGGATTTCCTACTCAAGATGAAATGTATGCAGCCGTTGGTTATGGTAGAATTACTAGTGAACAGATAATTCAAAAGCTTATAAAAAGGGAAAATGAGCTAGAAGAAAAACAAAAATCAATTAGTAAACCAGTTGAAATTCAAAAAGAAAATAAAAAGCCAATATCATCTAAAGGTGAAGTTCGCGTGAGTGATTTTGATGATGATATTGAGGTAAAATTTGCAAAATGCTGTACTCCAGTTCCTGGAGATCCTATAATAGGATTTATTACAAAAGGAAATGGAATTTCAGTTCATACAAAAACTTGCCCAAATATCATTAATAGTCACGCACCAGAAAGGCTAATAGATGTTTATTGGCAAAATACTGCGACTGATAAGTTCCCAGTAAAGATTCAAATAGTAGTTGCAAATTCTCCATCAGTTATTTATGACATTACAAAAATGATTTCAACTGTAAATGTTAATATATCTGGTATGAATGCAAGGCTTAATGAAAGTGAAGAAGGAATAATTGATTTAACTGTTGAAGTTAATAGCTTAGACCAGTTAGATGATGTAAAGGCGAAATTAAAATCGTTAGATACAGTTTATAGTGTATATAGGGTTAATAATTAATGAGAGCAGTAATACAACAAGTAAAAAATGCAAATGTAGTAGTAGAAAGTCAAGAAATATCAAAGATAGAAAAAGGATTTTTAGTACTTCTAGGTATAAAAGATACCGATACAATGGATGATCTTGCCTATGTTAAGAAAAAAATCGAAAAACTTAGAATCTTTGAAGATGAAGAAGGTAAAATGAATTTGTCCTTAAAAGATGTAGGAGGAAAGATACTTTTAGTATCCCAATTTACACTTTTTGGAGATGTAAGAAAAGGTAATAGACCTTCATTTATAGAAGCAGCAAGACCTGAAAAAGCTAATGAATTTTATGAAATAATGAAAGATGAGCTTATAAAAGATGGTTTTGATGTAAAAACTGGAAAGTTTCAAACCCATATGCAAGTGGGGTTAGTAAATGATGGTCCAACGACTATTTTGATCGACAGCGAAAGGATTTTGTAGGTGGAGATTAAAAGATTTACCCTAGGACCTGTAATGACAAATCTTTATGTAGTCAGTGAAAAAGGTCGTGGTTTTATTGTAGATGCAGTAGAAAAAAGTAATTTGGTAACTGATTATATAAATGATAATAACATACAAATTGACTTTATTTTGCAAACACATACTCATTTTGATCATGTTTTAGGACTTGAATATTATAAGAAATTATATGATGTAAAAGTTTTTGCTTCTAGTGAATCAAAAGGTATTGCAAACGATAAAAACTATAATCTTGCCTATAACTATGATAATCTGTATGTACCAATTGATGAGTATTTAGAAGATGATGAAATAATTACTGATTTTGAAATAAAGGCTGTAAAAACACCTGGTCATAGTTTAGATTCTATAAGTTACTTAATAGGAGATATAATATTTTCAGGAGATACTTTATTTAATATGAGTATAGGAAGAACGGATTTTCCTGGTGGAGATTTTGAAACTTTAATGAACTCAATAAATGAAAAATATAGGGTATTAAAACCTAGTACGATAGTTTATCCAGGACACGGTGAGAAAACAAGTTTAGATTATGAATTTAATAATAATCCATTTTTAATATAAGGAGAGTATATGGAATTTAAAAGAAGCCATATGTGTGGCGAATTAAGAAGTGAAAATATAGGTGAAGAAGTAGTCCTAATGGGCTGGGTAGCAAAAAAAAGAAACTTAGGTTCTTTGGTTTTCTTTGATTTAAGAGATAAAACAGGTATTACTCAAATCGTAGTGCGTGAAGAAGATAAAGAAAATCATGACCTTGCTAGCCATCTAGGTCAAGAATATGTTGTTGAAATAAAAGGTTCAGTTAGGGAGAGAGAATCTAAAAATCCTGATATGGCAACTGGAGATATTGAGATTGTTGCTGAAAAAATTAATATTCTTGATAAGGCTAACACACCACCAATATACATAAAAGATGATGATGATGTAGCTGAAAATCTTAAATTAAAATATAGATATCTTGATATGAGAAAGGCTTCTGTACAAAAAAATCTAAAACTTAGATCAGATATTGTACGTACTATTCGTGAGTACATGTATAACAATGACTTTACAGAAGTAGAAACACCATTTTTAACAAAACCTACTCCTGAAGGAGCAAGAGATTATCTTGTGCCATCAAGAATAAACCAAGGTGAATTTTATGCTCTACCTCAATCACCACAACTTTTAAAACAAATCCTAATGATAGGTTCCTTAGATAGGTACTTCCAAGTTGTAAAATGTTTTAGAGATGAGGACTTAAGAGCTAACCGTCAACCAGAATTTACTCAATTAGATATGGAATTATCTTTCGCTAACCAAGATGATGTAATAGCAGTAAATGAAGGACTTATAAAAGAATTATTTGATAAATATACAGACTATGATTTAACCTTACCAATTCCAAGAATGGATTATAGTGAAGCTATGGAATCATATGGTTCTGATAAACCAGACTTAAGATTTGGTTATAAAATTAAAAATATTTCTGAAATTTGGAAAGATAGTGAATTTAAAGTATTTGCAAACAATACTTCTGAAGGTAAATCAGTAAGAGCAATTAACTTTAAAAATCTAGCAGATAAATATTCTAGAAAACAATTAGATAAATTAACAGACTTTGTTAAACACTACGGCCTAGGTGGGCTTTCTTATATCAAATATGGGGAAGAAGTAAACTCCTCAATTAGCAAATTCTTAACAGATGATATTTTAAATAATATGATTGAAAAATTAGAAATTGAGAATAACGACTTAATTTTAATTGCAGCCGATAAAGATAAAAAAGTTCTTGAAGGACTTGGAGCATTAAGAAATAAAGTTGCAAAAGATAATGATCTATATGAAAAAGAATATGCATTGACTTGGGTTGTAAATTTCCCAATGTTTGAATATAACGAAGAAGAAGACAGATACGTTTCTCAACACCATCCATTTACCATGCCAAATGAAGATGACATTCACTTATTAAAGACTCATCCAGAACAAGTAAGGACTCAAGCTTACGATATTGTTATTAATGGTGATGAAATGGGAGGTGGATCTGTAAGGATCAATAATTCAGAATTACAAAAAGATATTTTTGAAGCTTTAAATCTGACTGAAGAAGATATTAAAAATAAATTTGGATTCTTTATTGAAGCTCTTTCATATGGTACACCACCACATGCTGGACTTGCTTATGGTCTTGATAGATTATTAATGTTATTTGCAAAAACTGATAACATTAAAGATGTAATAGCCTTCCCAAAAACTCAATCAGCAACTTGTCCACTTACTGAAGCACCAACTATCGTTGATACAAAGGCTTTGGATGAGCTAGGAATCAACTTAAGGAGTGATATTAATGACAACAATGATTAAAGAAGGAACTGTTCTAGAAAATAAAAATGGACATTTAACTGTTAGCGTAGCTAGAAATGAGGCCTGTGGAGCCTGTGCAGCCAAGGGTTCTTGCGGCCAAAAGGAAGATACCCTCATAGAATTATTCTCTTCTGATGACATAAAAGTAGGAGATAAAGTTATACTTGAAACACGTTCATCTGATATTACAAAATACTCTATGTATGTATATGTACTTCCAGTTGTGATGATAGTTATAGGTGCTATATTACCAAATTTATTTCTAAAGAATACTGGATATGACATAAATCTGCTTACTCTTTTATCAATAATAATATTTTTTGCTATATCATTTATTATTATAAAAGGAATAGATAAAAACCTTGCGAATAATAGTGTAATGAAAGTTAGGAGAATCTAATGGATTATTCTTTAATAAAAGAATTTGACAAAGATCTTTACGAAGCCTTAGATAAGGAAGTAAAAAGACAAGAGGATAATATCGAATTAATAGCTTCTGAGAATTATGTTAAACCTTACATCTTAGAAGCTGCAGGAAGTATTTTGACAAATAAATATGCTGAAGGTTATCCAGAAAAAAGATATTATGGTGGATGCGAAAATATAGATGTTATTGAGCAAATTGCTATTGAACGAGCAAAGGAATTATTCCACTGTGATCATGCAAATGTACAACAACATTCGGGGTCTAATGCAAACTTTGCTGCATATTCAGCTCTTTTAAAGCCTGGGGATAAAGTCTTAGCGATGAATCTTACAGAAGGTGGGCACTTAACTCATGGTTCAAAAGTAAATTTTTCTGGAAAACTTTATGATTTTTATCCATATGGTGTAGATATAGAAACTGGTAGGATTGATTATGATGATGTACTAGCAAAAGCACGTGAAATTCAACCCAAATTAATAGTTTGTGGTGCAAGTGCATATCCTCGTGAAATTGATTTTAAAAAGTTTAGAGAAATTGCTGATGAAGTCGGAGCAATTTTAATGGCGGATGTTGCGCATATTGCAGGACTAATTGTAGCGGGTGAACACCCAGACCCATTCCCATATTGTGATGTAGTCACATCTACAACACATAAGACTTTAAGAGGTCCTAGGTCAGGTATAATTCTTTGTAAAGAAGAATATGCCAAAGCTATAGACAAGGCAGTTTTCCCTGGTTCACAAGGTGGCCCACTAGAACATATAATTTTAGCAAAAGCATTAGGATTTAAGCAAAACTTAGATTCATCATGGAAAGACTATGCTAAAAATATAAAAGCAAATGCAAAAGCTATGGAAGAAGCATTAAGGGATCATGGCTTTAAAATGATTTCTGATGGTACAGATAATCATTTAATATTAATAGATCTTACTAATAAAAATATAACTGGTTCCGAAGCTCAAGATCTGCTTGATCAAGTAAATATAACAACAAATAAGAACACTATTCCTAATGAACAATTATCTCCAAATGTAACAAGTGGCCTAAGAATTGGTACTGCTGCTATAACATCTAGAGGTATGGGTGTTGATGAATCAAAAAAAATCATAGAGCTTATTTCAAGAACTATTGATAGAAATGAAGATATCGAGCAAATTAAAAGGGAAGTTTTAGAGCTAACAAGCAAATTTCCTGTATATGGTAATTAATTATGGCAATGCCAATAGTAACTTTAGTCGGTAGGACTAATGTAGGAAAATCAACATTATTTAATAGACTTGTAGGAAAGAAAAAATCTATAACTGAAGATATAAGTGGCGTGACTCGAGATAGAATAGTCGATAAGGTAGAATGGCAGGGAGATGAATTTCTTCTTGTAGATACGGGTGGACTTGATATTTCAAATAAAGAAATGATGAATCAAGAAATAAAATCACAAGTAGAAAAAGCCTTACTAGAAACCAATTTAATTCTTTTTGTAGTAGATGGTAAAGAGGGTTTAAGCCCTTATGATGCTGAAATAGCAGATGTAATCCGTAGATATCATAAAAAAGTAATAATTGTTGCAAACAAAATTGATAGTCACAAAACCCCAGACCACATATACGATTTTTACTCTATGGGTTTTGATGATCTTGCAATAATCTCAGCAGAACAGAGCAAGGGACTTGGAGATTTGCTCGATAAAGTGGTCGAAAACATAGATTTTGAAGCTTTTGATCAAATTGAAGATGAAACAAGAATTGCAATAATAGGTAAACCTAATGCTGGAAAGTCATCATTAGTAAATCTACTTTTAGAAGATGAAAGAATGATTGTAACTGATGTAGCTGGGACTACTCGTGATGCTGTAGATTCATACTGGACTTATAATGATAAAAATTATGTGCTTATAGATACTGCCGGTCTTCGTAGAAAATCTAAAGTAAAAGAAAATATAGAATATTATGCCAACCAACGTACATTTGATGCAGTAGATAGTGCAGAAATAGTTCTATTTTTAATAGATGCAACAGTAGGAGTTACTGAGCAAGATACAAAAATTGCCGGATATGCTCATAATCAAAGAAAAGCTATAATCATAGCTGTTAATAAGTGGGATATAGTCGAAAAAGAAACAAATACTATGAAAGATATGGAAGCAGATATAAGAAATAAATTAGGTTTTGCTTTATACGCACCAATAGTATTTATATCAGTGCTTAAAAATCAAAGAATTGATACTCTTTTAGATATGATAGAAGTTGTAGATAATAATTATCATACTAGAATATCTACAGGTGTCTTAAATAATATTTTGCAAGATGCAATTATGTTAAACCAACCACCCCAAGATAAGGGTAAGAGACTTAAAATATACTATATGTCTCAAGTTGGAATGGCACCTCCTAAATTTATGCTATCTATAAATGACAGAGAAATAATGCACTTTTCATATATGAGATATTTAGAAAATCAAATTAGAAAGAATTATAATCTTATAGGGGTTCCTTTTAGTTTTGTATTAAAAGAAAGAGGATCAGATAAATGATTTTTATCATTGCCTTAATTTCTTATATTATAGGTTCAATACCTAGTGCATATTTGATTGGTAAATATTTTTTTAATACGGATATCAGAGCCCTTGGCTCTGGTAATGTTGGTAGTACCAATGCTTTAAGAAATTTTGGAAGAAAGGCTGGAATTGCAACACTAATTTGTGATGCTTTTAAAGGATTTATAGCACTTTTTATAGCAGATAAAATAGGTGTAGAACATTCACTAGCTATTAGCTTAGTATTTGTTGTGCTTGGACATATGTATAGTGTTTTTCTTCACTTTAAAAGTGGTAAAGGTGTAGCAACCTCCTTTGGTGCCTTTATTTATTTAGATATTAAATTTGTTCTAATTTTAGTTGGAATTTTTATTTTAGTTGTGTTAGTAAGTAGAATGGTATCATTAGGATCTATTTTAGGAGCCTTAAGTGCAATAATTATAGGATATTTCTATTTTGGATTAACAGATATATTTTTTGCTATCCTTATAATTGCAACACTTATTATCTATAAACATAGATCTAACATTCAAAGAATAATAAATAACAAGGAGTCTAAAATATTTTAACTATGGAAATCTCAATTTTAGGTTCAGGATCATGGTCAACAGCTATAGCATATCTCTTATCAGAGAATCACGATGTTTTGTTGTATGCCAGAAATCCTGAAGATGCAAAATATATAAATGATAATCATAAAAATAGAAAATATTTAAAAGACTTTGATTTGCCTACTAATATCAAAGCTACCAGCAATATTAAGGACTTATTTAAAAATAGGTTTATAATTAATGGAATTCCTACTCAAAGCATTCGATCAGTTATTAAACAATTTAAGCCATATTTTGATGAAGATAATATATTTGTAAATCTGTCAAAAGGTTTAGAGTTAGAAACTCACAACAGAATTTCACAAATTGTTAAGCAAGAACTAGGTGAGGATACCCATTATGTTATCTTAAGCGGACCTTCTCATGCTGAAGAAGTTATAAGAAAAATGCCTACTGCAGTAGTAAGTGCCTGTGAAGATATAAATCTTGCAAAAGAAATTCAACTTATCTTTACAAACGATTGGTTTAGAGTATATAGTTCAACAGATGTAATTGGTGTAGAGCTAGGTGGAGCTATAAAAAATACTTTAGCCTTTGGGATAGGAATGCTAGATGGTCTTGGATATGGGGATAATACAAAAGCGGCTGTTATAACTCGAGGCATAAATGAAATGAATAGATTATTAATTGAGTTTGATGCTAATCCAAATACATTAAATGGATTAGCTGGAGTAGGCGATTTAATAGTTACATCTACGAGTCTAAATTCTAGAAATTATAGGACAGGATTATTGATTGGACAAGGCTTAAGTATGCAAGATGCTATTAGTGAAATAAATATGGTTGTAGAGGGGATTCCAACTACAAGAGCTTTGAATCAACTAGCTAAAAATCACAAATTAGATTTACCTATAACTTCTGAAATCTATAAGATTTTATATGAAAATAAAAACCCAAATGATTCTGTTGCTTCACTTATGGGTAGAAGTTTAAAAAGTGAATTTTAATATTAATTAATTTTTATTTTTTTTATTTTTAAGTTATAATAGAATCAAATACAAATAGTAAAGGGAATATTATGTTTGACAAATTTAAAGACTTCATTGGTATAGACGACAACTATGATGATTACGATGACGAACAACTTTATTATGATAATAATGAAGAAGATAGTAAAACTACTACAAGGACTGCTTATACAAATTTATTAGAAGATGAAACTACAGAAAAAAATGGATCTGTTACTTATGAAAGTGGCTATAACAACTCAAGCTCATCATTTGGATATGATTCTAAAGATTATAATAATGATTCATTTTCTACAAGCACCTCATCAAATAATTACCAAAGATCATCAAAAAGAGGAGATAATATAGTTAGCATGACAGAAAATAATTTTACAAATAAATCATCTATGAGAATATCAATTCAAGAACCTCTTGATTATGAAACAGATGCACCAAGTGTAATAAATGATATACTTGATAAAAAAGTTGTTGTTTTAAACCTTGAAATGGTTGATGCTGATATGAGACAAAGAATTTTTGATTTTGTTTCAGGTGCAGTTTACGCTCTAGATGGAACAGTTGAAAGAGTTACAAAAGGTATTTTTGTAATCAGTCCAAAAGGTGTAGAAGTAGATAGCACTGTAACAGAACAAATTTCAGATGGAAACTATAACCAATTATAGGGTGAAATCTAATTATTTCATATGAGTTTGGAATACAACTTAGATTTTATAAATGATAAAAGTAAAAAATCATCCATTAAAAAAGCTATATCCATATTAGAAAGATCATATTATAAAAATATTGAAGAATATAGCTTTTTTTTGGACCCTTTTGAACAAGAAGTTATAGAATCTATTGCAAATAAAAACAAAATAGATATAAAATTTGTAGGCGGTAATGATTTGGCAGAGCGCAAAATATTTATCGCCAATTTCTTTTATGAACCAATTGATGAGTCAAATTATATTAATGTTTTAAAATTTAACCATGATGGTCTAAGCCACCCTGATGTACTAGGTTCATTAATGAGCTTTAACTTAGAGAGAGAATCTATAGGTGATATAGTCATTGATGAAAATGCTTGTGAATTTGCTATATTAAAAGATGAAGCTAATTTTGTAAAATACAATTTGACTAAGATAAAAAATCAAAGCATAAATGTAGAAGTCAAGAACAATAACGAATTAGAAATAAAACTTGATGATTACATTAACTACAATGGTTTCGTATCATCATTAAGACTGGATAATATAATATCTGAGTTTACGAATACTTCAAGATCAAAGGCGAAAGATTTAATAAAAGCAAAACTTGTAAAAGTTAACTACGAAATCATAGATGATCCTAGTAAGTTAATCAAAGAAAATTCTATGATATCTGTAAGAAGAGAAGGCAGATTCATATTTGATGAGATAACTGGTTCTAGTAAAAAAGGAAACTCGCATATTACATATAGGAAATTAAAATGATAACATATATAATTTTTATCGTAATAGGATTAATCCTAGATAGAATAACCAAGACTTATGCAATAAACAATTTAATAGAAAAACCTTATAATGGCACATTACTCAATTTTACATATCTTGAAAATAGAGGTGCGGCATTTGGGATACTCCAAGATAGTAGGTTATTTTTTATAATATTAACATTAGCTATAGTGGCTGTTTTAGTATATTATTTTATAAAGAATTATAAGAAAAATCCTATAATTTTAAATATAGCCCTAGCAATGATTATATCAGGAGCTATCGGTAATTTTTATGATAGATTATTCCAAGGTTATGTTGTAGATTTTATAGAATTTGCTTTCATAAAATTTCCAGTTTTTAATGTGGCAGACATATTTGTTACGATTGGAAGTCTACTGATGATTATCTATCTATTATTCTTAGAAGAAAGTGAAAAAATATGAGTGTAAATATTGGAAATGATTGGGATATAATTTTGGCAGACCAATGGGATAAAATATATTATCAAAATCTTAGAAAAAAACTCATTGAAGAATATAAAAATTACACTATTTATCCTGATATGTATGATATTTTTAATGCTTTAAAATCCGTTTCTTATGAAGATGTAAAAGTAGTTATATTAGGTCAAGATCCATACCATGGTCCAGGGCAGGCACATGGTTATGCTTTCTCTGTAAAAAAAGGAGTTAAAACACCACCATCATTGGTTAATATTTATAAGGAAATGCATGAAGATATAAATACTTATATACCGAATAATGGAAATTTAGAGAAATGGGCTAATCAGGGAGTCTTGTTATTAAATACATCGCTAACAGTAAGAGCCCATGAAGCAAATTCTCACCAAAAAATCGGATGGGAAATTCTTACTGATAATATAATAAAAAAATTAAATGATAGACAAAAGCCAATAGTTTTTATTCTTTGGGGTAGAAATGCTCAATCAAAGGAAAAGTTAATTACTAATACAAATCATTTAATTATAAAGTCTACCCATCCATCTCCACTTTCTGCTAATAGGGGGTTTTTTGGTTCTAAGCCATTTTCGAAAACAAATAATTTTTTAAAATTTATAGGACAAGAGCCTATTGATTGGCAAATTGAGAATCTATAAATGATTCTCAATTATTTTTTTGCTTAGATTTAAAATATTTTTATAGTTATAAAGGTAATTTTCTTTTATAATTAGTAGATTGGGGTCAACGGTCATTTGACTTTGGTTTTCTAGATTAAAAGTATTTAAAGCTACATAACCTGTGTTTTTACTATCAAATCTCCCAAATAAAATCTGTATATTAATTTCTACATCTTTTTCCTTTGTTCTTAACTCATAGTTAACAGAAGAAAAATACGATTCGGATAGAACTTCTGATGATTCTAATTTTATCTGGCAAATATCGTTATTAATCCAAACTGATTTAAGGCTAAGATTACCTAAATTTAGATTTATAGAAAGTTCCGTATGAAAATAATCACCAATATTTGATAGTCTTTCCGTAGATATTAAGTCATTTTCATTATGAATCATAATTGGCTTAGGTCTTTCTCTTTTCTTAATATCTTCAGTCAATTTACTAATCACTTTGTATCTGCTAGGATCATTTCTAAAAATCCCAATGTGTTTTTCTATATCCATTAGTTTCATAGATTCAAAAGTAAAGTATTTTCTATGATAAGCTATAATTTTATATATATCTATAGTATCAGGAAATATTGGATTAAGATTATACTTATCAAGCCTCATATTTAAAAAGGGTATATCGAATTTATCCCCATTATATGTTATGATTTTTTTATCCTTGGTTACTTTCAAATAAATTTCCAGTAGTCTTATCTCTTCAGAATTATCTTCTGCAAAGTATTGCATAATATAGGATTTATCACCCTCAAAAATTATAAGTCCTAGTAAAACAAGATTATCATGAATGGCATCTAAGCCTGTAGTTTCAATATCTAATATTATTTCATCAGTATTTAAATTTTCTGGGAAGTATCTTTTTTTATAAGTTATCATGGTACTATTATACTTGATTTGCCATCTTTAGTTTATCTAATATAATATTATAATTAGGGAAACCTTATATTAATTATTAGCAAAGTTAAGAGGTTTATATGATATATTTAGACAATGCAGCAACTACAAAAATTTATAAAAAAGCACAAGATGCACGTACTTATGCAGAGGATGAAGTTTTCGCAAACTCTTCATCACTCCATAGTTTTGGGCTAAAATCTAGCAATCTTTTAAGAGAATCAAGAGAAATTGTAGCTAGTATAATTAGATCAAATCCAGATGAAATTTATTTCACCAAAGGAGCTACAGAAGCAAATAATATTGCAATATCATCAATGAGTGGAGAAAACAACATTGCAATCACATCATCAATTGAACACTCCTCAGTATATGATAGTTTTAATAATTATCCTTATAAAGATGTTATTTACTTAAAAAATGATAGATATGGATTTGTGGACCTAGATGATTTAAAAGAAAAATTAAGTAAAGATGTTAAGCTAGTATCTATAATTTATGCTAACAATGAAATAGGAACTATTCAGGACATTAGAAAAATTAGTGATATTGTAAAATCTTTTGATAAAAATATCTTAATTCATCTAGATGCTACGCAAGCATTGGGAAAAATTTCTTGTGATGTAGGAGAACTAAAAGTTGATTTAATGAGTTTTTCAGCACACAAATTCCACGGACCAAAGGGAGTTGGAGGACTTTATGTTAGAAAAGAAATTTTATCAAAGATAAAAGCAGTCTTACATGGAGGACACCAACAAGTTGTATCAAGCGGAACTGATAATCATCCTGCAATCTATGCAATGGCAACTGCATTAAAAGAGCAAATAGATGCTGATGAGTTTAACTATGTCAATGTTTTAAATCAATACATGAGAACATTAATCGATAACAATATAAGTGATTATATATTTAATACTCCTAGTGAAAGTTATTCTCCTTATATATTAAGTATTGGATTTGCAAATATAAAATCAGAAGTACTACTTCATATGCTTGAGGATAATGATATATACGTATCAAGCGGATCAGCTTGTTCAAAGGGAAATAATAATAGGATTTTAGAAGCTTTAGATGTGGATGATAAATATAGTGATGGAGTTATTAGATTTTCTTTTGCTGGGGAAAATACAAAAGAAGAACTAGAGGAAACTGTCAAAGTTTTAAAAGAATCAATTGATGAAATAAGAAGGGTTATGTAATGGAATCACTTTTAGCAATTAGCTTTGGAGAACTTTTTTTAAAGGGAGCCAATAGAAAATATTTTTTTGATAATGCACGCAAACATATTCTAGCAAATATTAAAAATATAGGCTATGAAGACACCTATGTAGAAAGTGCTAAGCTTTATATCAAAGCTGAAGAAAGTAAGTTTGACGCTTTGGTAAAAGAAATAGAAAAAGTTTTTGGTATTGCTTATATAGATGAAGTTTATAAAGTAAATAAAAATATTGATGAGATTTTTCAAGCAGCAAAATATATCATAAATAAAGATTATAAAGATAAAAATTATACTTTTAAAGTTGAAACTACAAGAGTTGATAAATCTTTTGAATATGATTCACCTAAACTTAATGCACATCTAGGAGATTTGCTTTTAGACGAATTTAAAAATTTATCAGTTGATATTCATAATCCAGATTTTAAAGTATATGTAGATATAAAAAATAATGCTTATGTCTATACAAATAGACACAAGGGTCTAGGAGGATTACCTATAGGAAGTAGTGGTGAAGGTTTACTATTACTTTCTGGAGGTATAGATTCACCTGTGGCAGGATTTATGATGGCAAAACGTGGAATGATGGTTAATGCCGTTCATTTTCACTCTTATCCTTTTACATCTAAACAAGCTCACCAAAAAGCTGAAGACTTGGCTAGACTAATGTCGCAATACACTGGTCCTCTTAAAGTTTTTTCAATCAATCTAGCAAATATTTATAAGAAAATAGCAACAAATTGTGATAGACGCGAAACAACTATTTTATCTAGAAGATTTATGATGAGAATATCAAATAAACTTGCAGATAAATATGGATTTAAGGCATTTATCACTGGAGAATCACTTGGTCAAGTAGCATCACAAACACTTGAATCTATTTCTGTTATTGAAGATTCAGCGAATTATCCAATCTTACGACCATTAATTGGCCTTGATAAACAGGATATAATCAATACTGCTATTGATATTGGAACTTATGATAAGTCTATAGAGCCTTTTGATGATTGTTGTTCAATATTTGCTCCAGATAAGCCAGTTACAAAACCAAAACTTAAATATATCGAAAGATCTGAAGAAAATCTTGAGATAGAAAGACTAGTAGATGAGGCATTAGAGACAATAGAGATTATAGAAATTTAAATTTTTATTTGACAAATAGCTACTAAAATAGTATTATTTTATGGTAAACCGCTCAGTATGGGTACTGATCACCTAATCTGGCGAGAATTTAAGAATAAGGAGGAGCCCATGTACGCAATTATCAAAACAGGTGGCAAACAATACAAAGTATCAGAAGGGGACTTAGTAAGAGTTGAAAAACTACCTTACGAAGTAGGCGAAACTGTTGAATTTGATGAAGTACTATTAGTTGCTAACGATAGCGATGTAAAAGTTGGAGCACCAACTGTAGAAAACGCAAAAGTATCTGCAACAATAGAAGATCAAAACAAAGACAAAAAGATTGTTGTTTTCAAATACAAACCTAAAAAAATGTATAGAAAAAAACAAGGTCACAGACAACCTTATACTTTAGTTAAAATTGATAGCATCTCTGCTAATTAATGATTAAAGTATATCTAGTTTATAAGGAAGACACATTTAAAGGATTTGAAATTACTGGTCATGCTGATTATGATGAGCATGGCAAGGATATAGTATGCGCTGCAGTATCTATGCTTGCATACACAACTGTAAATTCTCTTGATAGTTATGATTATAAAGTAGAATTTAGTGATGATGAAGAAACTATGAAACTACTAGTAGAAAATCCATCTCACGATTCAGAAGTAATTTTAAATACTTTTAGTACAGGTATTATGACATTAACACAAAGTTATAGTGACTTTGTAGAAGCTTATACAACAATTATATAAGGAGATATGAAATGATATTAAATATTAATTTACAAAGATTTTCAAGTAAAAAAGGGGTATCTTCTTCTAAAAACGGTAGAGATTCAGAAAGCAAAAGACTAGGAACAAAAAGAGCTGATGGTCAATTTGTAAATGCTGGAACAATCATCGTTAGACAAAGAGGAACAAAAATTCACCCAGGTAACAATGTTAAAAAAGGTGGAGATGATACTCTATATGCATCATGCGAAGGAATTGTAAAATTTGAAAGAAAAGGACGTGACAGAAAACAAGTTTCTGTTTATCCAAAACAAGATATTGCTTAAAAAATTTAAGTCTGCCTTTTCGGCAGACTTTTTTTCATATGAAAGGAAATTTGTATGATAGATCTTGCAAAAATAAGTCTAAAAGCTGGAGATGGCGGTAATGGAGCTGTAGCTTGGAGACGTGAAAAATACGAACCGACAGGTGGCCCGGCTGGTGGTGATGGTGGAGATGGAGGTAGCATAATAATAAAAGCTACCAGAAATCTATCCACACTTGATGATTTTAAGTACAAAACTAAATATAAGGCTGAAAATGGAGAACCAGGTGGAAAATCTAAAAAGTTTGGTAAAAAGGGTGAAAATCTGATTTTAAAGGTTCCAGTTGGTACCATCCTAAGAGAAGCTGAGACTAACACCATCATTAAAGATTTTAAAATAGATAATGAAGAATTTATAATTGCAAAAGGTGGTAAAGGTGGTAGGGGCAATGTTCATTTTAAAAACTCTATCCGTCAAGCACCTAGATTTGCAGAAAATGGTAAAAAAGGTCAAGAAATTGATCTTATTATGGAACTCAAGGTTCTAGCGGATGTTGGACTAGTAGGTTTACCAAATGTAGGAAAATCCACATTAATTTCTGTAATTACATCTGCAAAGCCTAAGATAGCAAATTATCATTTTACAACTATTGACCCAAATCTTGGAGTTGTAAACATCGATAATGAGCGTTCATTTATAGTAGCTGATATTCCAGGTTTGATTGAGGGGGCTAATGAAGGCCAAGGTTTAGGTCATGATTTTTTAAAGCACATTGAAAGATGTAGAGTGTTAGTTCATCTTGTAGATATATCAGGCATAGAAGGACGTGATCCTATTGCTGACTTTAAACTTATAAACGAAGAGTTAAAACTATATAACGATAAACTTTCTGAAAAGCCTATGATAGTAGCCTTAAATAAATCTGATTTAGATTTTAATGACAATGCTTCTAAATTTATTGAAGAATTTAAAGATGATTACAAAATTTTTAAAATTTCAGCAGCTACAACAAATGGTATCAAAAATTTATTAGATGCAACATATGATTTATTATTAGAATCCGAAGAAAGCCAATATGATTTAATCGAAAATGTAAATGAAAGCTTTCTTGAAGAATTTTACAATAAAGAAATTGAATTTGATCTTCAATTTGCAAAAGATAATGAAATATTTGTTGTATTTGGTAAAAGAATTGATAATCTATTGGAGAGGGTAAATCTAGAAGACTACGATTCTAGAATGTACTTTGAAAGCAAGCTTCGTGAGATGGAAGTTTTTGATAAATTAAAAGAAATGGGAATTGAAGAAGGAGATAGTGTCGCAGTAGGTGACATTGTCTTTGAATACTACGAATAGGAGAAAAAATGCTTACAGGAAAAGAACGTGCAATGTTAAAATCTGAAAGTCATGATTACAAACCAGTTATAAATATAGGAAAATTTTCATTAACTGAAGATGTAATCAAAGCAACAGATGAAGCATTACAAGCACGCGAATTAATAAAAATTAAAATTTTAAACAATAATATGGATGATCCAAATGAAATTTTAAACGAATTGCTAGAAAAATTAAATGCAGAATTTGTAAATCATGTGGGTAATATATTTACTATATACAGAAAAAATAAAGATAACAAATTTGGACTTTAAAGGAATAAAATGAAAATAGGACTATACGGCGGAACTTTTGACCCTATTCATGTTGGCCATCTAATTGTTATGGAAAATACTTTAAATTTTATGGATTTAGATAAAATAATTGTGCTTCCTAGCTCCAATCCACCACATAAGCAAAATAAAAAAAAGACTGATACCAAGATTAGAATTGAAATGGTAGAAGCTGCTATAAGAGATAATGACAAATTAGTTTTGTCTACTTTTGAAGCAAATGATAATAGTGTAATCTATACTCATCAAACTTTGGATTATTTTAAGAATAAATATCCAGAACATGAATTTTACTATATCATGGGTGAAGATTCTTTTATGACTATTGATTCATGGAGAAATTACGAAAAAATTTTAAATGACAATCTCGTAGTTTTTGCTAGAACTAGTATAGAAGAGGATAGCGATTTAGTAAAAAAAGTTGACCTAATAAAAAAAGATAATTCAAAGATATTTTTATTAGATAACTTAAATATCAATATATCTTCTACATTAATTCGTGAATTGGTAAAAGAAAATAAAAGTATCAAATACCTTGTTACTGAGCCTGTTAAAGAAATAATAGAGGAGTATCACTTATATGTTTAATCTAGATCTTTGGCAAGAGAAATTAATTAATGATATTGGAGAAAAAAGATTTAAACATTGTGTAAGAGTAATGGAGACTGCTTTAAAGCTAAACAAAAGTTTAAATGATGAAAAAGTCAAAACAGCAGCTATTTTGCATGACTGTGCCAAGTATAACGAAGAAAAATATTTGAAATTGTATGGGGTTAATATAGATTCCTACCAATTACAGTTTAAGGCGGTTTTGCATTCTTTTTTAGGGGCAGAAGTTGCAAAGAAAGAGTATAATATTAATGATAGTGATGTTTTGGATGCAATAAGATTTCATACTACAGGAAAAGCTGATATGACTGATTTAGAAAAAATAATATATCTGGCTGATGCTATAGAACCAAAGAGAGATTATCCAGATGTAGATCATTTAAGAAAACTAGTAAAAGATAGCTTAGATGATGCGTTAATCTTTTCATTAAATCATAATTTAAATTATATTATTAAAAAAAATGATTTAATTCATCCACTCACAATTGAAGCAAGGAATTTCTTAATTAAGGAGAAAAATGAATAAATTAGATATTATATTAAAAGTTTTAGATGATAGAAAAGCTGAAGATGTAAATGTATTAGAACTAAAGGATTCATCAATTGCTGATACCTTTGTAATAGCTACTGGTACATCTGTTATTCAAACCAAAGCTTTGGCAGACTATATAGAAGAAAAGCTTGAAGAAAATGGATATTCTCTTCTATCTAAGGAAGGTCTTAGAGAAGGGGAATGGATTTTAATGGATGCAGATGATATCATAATTCACATTTTCACACAAAGACAGAGAGAATTTTACGGTATAGATGATTTATGGGAAGAGTAATTTTCTCATAAATCTTTTGGTATCATAATAATGGAAAGTAAAAATAAAGATAAAATTATAGTTGGTTTAATTATTGCCCTAGCTGTAGTTTTGGGAAATAATTTTATGAAGGAAAAATCTCCTGATTTACTTGATAATAAAGTATCTTTACTAGAAAGTGAAGAGAATTTTAATATTGAAGAAGCTGATGAAGATAAAGCCAAACAAACTAATGACATAAAAGTACATATAAGTGGCCAAATAAATAGAGAAGGCGTCTATGAAGTAAATGATGGTGATAGGCTTGAGGATTTGATAAAACAAGCTGGTGGTCTAAGTCCAGATGCAGATAGTAAATCTTTAAATTTGGCAATGAAGCTAGAAGATCAGATGAAAATATACATACCTAATAAAAATGAAATTGTAGAACAAGATACTACAAATACTGATCAATTAGTTTCAAAACCTGATTCCATTAGTACAGATGGAAAAATAAATATTAATACAGCTAGTAAAGAAGAGCTAATGAATCTACCTAATATAGGAGATAAGAGAGCTCAAGCTATAATAGATTATAGGGATACCAAAAAATTTGAAACAATTGAAGAGATAAAAAATGTTACTGGCATTGGCGAAAAATTTTACCAAGCCATGCAAGATTTAATAACAGTATAGGTGGTTAAATGAAATTATCGACTAGAAGTAGGTATGGATTAAGGGCAATTTGTTACCTAGCTGAAAACGAAGATAAGGGATACATTCCAGTATCTGAAATTTCAGAAGAACTAAGCCTTTCGGAAAATTATTTAGAGCAATTAATTAGAATACTTAAAAATGAGAAATTAGTAGAATCTATTAGAGGTCCAAAAGGTGGTTATAGGCTTACAAGAAATCCTGATCAAATAACAGTTGGAGATGTTATAAGAGTTTTGGAAGGTAACTGGAATGTAACTGGTTGCTATAAAGATGGTCATTGTGATGATAATTGCAATGCTTATTTTGCTTTCTATAAAATAGATGAAGCGATAAACGATACAATTGATTCCATTACTTTAGATGTAATTTTAAATAACAGACTTGAGGTAAATAAATGAAAAATTTAGGAATGAATGATCTAAGAAAATCTTATATAGATTTTTTTGGAAATGAAAAGGGACATACAATATTAAAATCTTTTCCCTTAATCCCACAAGATGATGAATCATTACTTTTAATTAACGCAGGGATGGCACCATTAAAACAATACTTTACTGGTGAAAAAAAGATAAAAAACAATAGAGCAACATCATCTCAAAGATGTGTAAGAACAGGTGATATCGAAAGAGTGGGTAAAACTGAGCGTCATGGAACCTATTTTGAAATGCTTGGTAACTTTTCATTTGGGGATTACTTTAAAAGAGAAGCAATTACATGGGCTTATGAATTTTTGACAGGAAAACTAGAAATTGCTCAAGAAGATTTATGGGTAACTGTTTACTATGAAGATGAAGAAGCTTACAATATTTGGAAAGATGAAGTAGGAATTAATCCTGATAGAATACTAAAACAAGATAAAGATGAAAATTTCTGGGAACTTGAAGTAGGTCCATGTGGTCCATGTTCTGAAATTTATGTTGACAGGGGAGCTGATAGGGCTATTGATGAAAATGATAATGCACCTGGAAATGATGATTCAGATAGATTTATGGAAATTTGGAACTTAGTATTTACTCAATATAACAAAGATGCTGATGGAAATTATACTCCACTAGCTCATCCAAATATAGATACTGGTATGGGTCTAGAAAGAATCGCAATGATTCTACAAGGCAAAGATAATATTTTTGAAATAGACGTTAACCAAGATATCATCTCTGAAATTGAAAAAATTTCTGAAGCAAAATACAAAAGTGATAAAAAATCTGATGTTTCTATAAGAGTAATTGCTGACCATGCAAAAGCAATGACATTCCTAGTTTCTGATGGAGTTTTACCATCAAATGAAAAACGTGGATATGTTTTAAGAAGACTTATAAGACGTGCTTATAGACATGGTAAACTTTTAGGTATAGATGGAGAATTCTTATCTAAGATTGTAGCTGAAGTAATTGAAGCTTATAAGGTTGAATATGAAGATCTTGTTGCTAACAAAGAAAATATTATAAAAGTTATTGTAGAAGAAGAAGAAAGATTTCAACACACTATTGATTCAGGACTAGAAAGATTAAATTCATTGATAAATGATATGAAATCATCAGGTCAAACAGTTCTTGATGGTAGTGAGGCATTTAAGCTTTATGATACTTATGGCTTTCCACTTGATCTTACCAAAGAAATCTTAAGTGAAGAAGACTTTGATTTGGATGAAGATAAGTTTAATCAAGAGATGGAAAACCAAAGAGAATTAGCTCGTAATGCTCGTAAATCGGATTCTGGTTGGTCGCTAGATAATATCGTAACTGATGGAATTAATCCAACAGAATTTATTGGATATGAAATCTTAAAGACAGATGCAACAATTACAAATATTTTTGATGAAAGTGAAAATATATCATCGCTAAGCCAAGGTGAAAGTGGTATAGTAGTTTCTGATAAGACTTCATTTTATGCACAAGGTGGTGGCCAAGTAGCAGACACTGGATTCATATATAATGAAAATACTAAGGCTAAAGTTACAGATGTTCAAAAGAAAAATGATGTATACTTCCATAGTGTAGAAGTTATAGAAGGAACAATTGAGTGTAAGCAAAATTATACTTTTGAAGTTTATAAAGAACGCAGATACGATATAACTAGAAATCACTCAGCAACTCATTTACTTGACCAAGCGTTGCGTGATGTTTTAGGTGATGATATAAGTCAAGCAGGTTCTTTAGTAGATGAAAATAAACTTAGATTTGATTTTACTTATAATGAATCTTTAACTAATGATCAAAAGCAAAGAATTGAAGATATTATAAATGAAAAAATCAGAGAGCAATTACCAGTAGATAAACGAATAGTTAGCTTTAATGAATCTCAAGAAATGGGAGCGATAGGACTATTTGAAGATAAATACAAAGAAAATGTAAGAGTAGTATCCATTGGAGATTATTCAAAAGAATTATGTGGTGGATGCCATGTAAATAATTCTTCAGAAGTTTTAATCTTTAAAATAGTTTCAGAATCATCTGTTTCAGCAGGCGTTCGACGAATAGAAGCAATTACTGGTAAAAAAGTTTATGAACTTATGCAAGCTCAAAAACAAGAATTAGATAATGTTGCTGATATTTTAAATGCAAATCCAAATGTAATCATCCAAAAAATTAATTCTTTAAAAGAAGAAATAGAAAATCAAAAAGACGAAATTAAACGATTAAAATGTTCTTCTAATAAAGATGTTTACAAAGATTTAGAAAAATCCATTGAAAATAAAGACAATGTAAATATAGTAATTCATAAATTTGATAATGCGACAATGGATGAGTTACGTGATTACGAAAATAGATTAAAAAATAATTATGAAAATCTGTTGTTAGTATTTGCAAGCGTGATAGATGACAAAATCATATTTACAGTAACCGTTGATGATAACTTAACTGATAGATATGATGCAGGTAAAATTGTAAGAGAAATTAGTCAATTAGCAGGTGGTAATGGCGGAGGCAAGAAAAATTTTGCTCAAGCTGGAGGAAAAGATATTTCTAAAGTTGATGATGCTTTAAGTAGAGCTCATGAAATCATTTAAAGGAGTTATTATGACTGAAAAACATAACTTTAATGAAACAATAGCTTTCAAACCAGAAAGAGAAGATCAAAAGGATATCAGAGAGATTCTAACAACTGTTTACAGTTCTCTAGAAGAAAAAGGATACAAACCATCTAGCCAAATTGTTGGTTATTTACTTTCAGGCGATCCAACATATATCACAGCTCACAATGGAGCACGAAAATTAATTCGTGCTGTTGACCGTGACGAAATATTAGAAGAATTATTAAATAATTATATCAATGACTAGGATAATGGGTCTTGATGTGGGGGATAAAACAATTGGGGTTGCATTAAGCGACCCTATGTTTTTGATAGCAAATCCACTAGAGACAATAAAAAGGAAAAAAGCTAGTCTAGATATTCAAAGACTTGTTGAATTAATAAATGAAAATGATGTAGAAGAAATTGTAGTTGGCCTACCTAAAAATATGAATAATTCCATTGGACCTCAATCTATGAAAGTCATGAGCTTTGTCGATTTATTAAAAAAACAAACAGACAAAGAAATAGTATACCAAGATGAGAGGATGACAACAATTCAATCAGAGAGAGTTTTAATTGATATGGATGTCAGACGTGAGAATAGAAAAGAGCATATAGATAAGATAGCAGCCAGCTTCATTCTACAAACATATTTAGACAGGAGAAAGAATGGATAGTATTTTTTTATATGATGAAGATAATAATGAAGTCGAATTTAATATAATAGATACTTTCGGAGTAGATGACAAAAATTTCTGTGCTTTACAACAGTTTGATGATGAATTGATAATGATTATGGAAGTCATTAACAATGGTGATGAAGTATTATTCAAATCAATAGATAATCAAGATGAATTAGATGAAATTATCAAATTGTATGAAGAAATGAAAGAAGATGGCAATGGAAACTAATGAAATTCGCAAAATTTTTGATGAGAATAATCAAAAATTTACGAGGCAAAGAGAAATAATTTTTAATGTTTTAAAGGATAGCTCTGCTAAACATGTGACACCTGAAGAATTATTTTCAAAGGTTCATCAAGAGCATAAGCAAGTAGGTATAGCAACAATTTATAGAACTTTAAATCTATTTGAAGAATTAGGAATTGTAAATAAACAAGAGTTTACTGACCAAGCTTATACCTATGAGCTTATTGATCCTATAAATGATCATCACGATCATATGATTTGCACAAATTGTGGAAAAATTATTGAGGATGAATTTTTATCAAAATCTAACTTAGCAGAATCGTTAAAAGAAAATTATGATTTTGAATTAAAAAATTATTCATTAAGAATTTATGGAATTTGCTCCGATTGCAGAAAATAATAAGGAGTAAAAATGTCAAATGAAAAGAAACTGAGAGTAATCCCTTTAGGTGGGTTACAAGAAATAGGTAAAAACTGTACACTTGTCGAATACGGCAACGATATGGTTATGATAGATTGTGGATTAACTTTCCCAAATGAAGAAATGCTTGGGGTGGATATCGTTATTCCTGATTTTACCTATGTAGAAGAAAATAAGAAAAAATTAGGCGGAATATTTGTAACCCATGGTCACGAAGACCACATAGGGGCAATACCTTATTTTCTAAAAAATGTAGATACAAATGTGTATTGTTCTAAGCTTACTAAGGGTCTATTAGAAAATAAATTTAAAGAGCATGGACTAAACCCAAATAAAATAAAAATGGTTAATGTAAATAATAAGGTAAAGGTTGGAGAATTAAGCCTAGAATTTATTAGAGTGAGCCACTCCATACCAGATTCTTGTGCAATAGCTGTTAAATCTCCAGTAGGTACAATCTTATTTACAGGAGACTTTAAAATGGATTTTACACCTATAGATGGTGATCCAACAGATATTCAAAGAATAGCTGAGCTTGGCAAAAAAGGACTATTAGCCTTATATTGTGATTCTACAAATGTAGAAAGACCAGGATACTCAATAAGTGAAAGAGAAGTAGGTGATACATTTGTAAGAATATTCGGTCAAGTATCTGGACGTATTATTGTTGCAACATTTGCATCTAATCTACACAGAGTTCAACAAATCATTTATGCAGCTGAAAGATATAATAGAAAAGTTGCTCTATCAGGTAGATCAATGATGAACAATGTAAAAATTGCCAGTGATCTAGGGTATCTCAAAGTTAAAAATAATACATTAATTGAGATGAAAAACATCAAAAATTATGCAGATGATGAAATTGTAGTACTATCTACAGGTACACAAGGTGAACCTTTATCAGCTTTAACTCGTATGGCAAATGGAGAACATAAACAAGTACATTTAAATGAAACTGATACTGTTATCCTTTCATCATCAGCAATTCCTGGAAATGAAATTGCAATAAATAATGTTATTAATAAACTAACTAGAATTGGTGTAAATATTGTATATTCATCTTTAGCAAGAGTACACGCATCTGGACACGCTTGCCAAGAAGAGATTAAACTTATGTATCAACTTGCAACCCCTAGATTTCTAATCCCCGCTCACGGTGAAGCTCGTCAACTTCATACACATGAAGAGATAGCAGTTTCTATGGGAATGGATAAGCAAAATATTTACATTCTTGAAAATGGTGATGTAATTGAGTTTACAAAAAAATCTGCCTCATTAGCTGGAAAAGTTCAAGCAGGAAACGTACTAGTTGATGGTTCAGGAATAGGCGATGTTGGTAATATAGTTCTTAAGGATAGAAAACATCTATCAGAAGATGGACTAATGGTAGTATCAATTACCTTTGATAGAAATACTCAAACATTACTAGCAGGACCAGAAATAGTATCCCGTGGTTTTGTCTATGTTAAAGAAAACCAAGATATTATTGAAAATGCAAAAGAAGTTGTAATCAGATCATTTGAAAAATGCCAAAAAGAAGAAATTAGAGCTATCAGCCAAATTAAATATCAAATTAGGGAAGATTTAAAATCTTATTTATATAATGAACTTGGCCGTGATCCAATGATTTTACCAGTAATTTCAGAAGTGGAAAATAATGAAATATATAAATTATCCTCATACTAGTCTTTATTTAGAAAAACTAATTGAGGATAGGGATTTTTTAGACTTGCGTGAATACGCAGAGGCTAATAATGTCCCTATAATGAATGTTGAAACCAAAGAGTTTATTAAAACCATTCTTATAAGTAAAAATCCTAAAAGTATTTTAGAAATAGGATCAGCTATAGGTTATTCTGCCCTAGTTTTTGATAAGTATACAAAGGCTGATATAACAACTATTGAGCTTGATAAAAGCACAGCAAAAAAAGCTAAGGAAAATTTTAAAAAGTATAATGCTGATATAAAAATAATAAATGATGATGCACAAAAAGCCTTGGATGAAATACATCAAGGCTTTGATTTTGTATTTATTGATGCAAATAAAGCTCATTATAGAGAATATTTTGAAAAAACTTCAAAACTATTAAACGATGGTGGCATAATAATTGCTGATAATGTATTATTTAAAGGAATGGTTTTAAATGATGATTACGTTGATAAACGTATGATTACTATAGTTAAAAGATTAAGAAATTACCTAGCTTATATAATGGATAGAGAAGATTTTCAAAGTACTATTATCCCTATAGGTGATGGTTTAACTTTAAGTATTAAGGAGTAAAAATGAAAAATAAAAAGGTAGAATTACTTGCCCCCGCTGGGGATATGGAAAGATTAGAAGCTGCAATAAAGTTTGGTGCAGATGCAGTATTTATGGCAGGAGACAGCTTTGGCCTACGAGCAAACGCTAAAAATTTTGATAGAGAAGCTATGAAAAAAGCTGTAGATTATGCTCATGATAATGGAGTTCGTGTTCACATTACTATGAATATAGTCCCACACGATGATGACATGATTGGTCTAGAAGATTATCTTAAATATTTAAATGAAATAGGTGTTGATGCACTTATCATCTCAGACCCTGGTATATTCTCAATTGCAAAAGAACTTACAGATATAGAGCTTCACGTTTCAACACAAGCGTCTGTTACCAATACAGCTACTGTCAATTTTTGGCATAAAATGGGTGCCAAAAGAGTTATTTTAGCTCGTGAATTGTCATTAGAAGAGATAATTGAAATAAGAAATAATACTCCTAAAGACTTAGAAATAGAAGTTTTTGTCCACGGTGCCATGTGCATTTCTTATTCAGGAAGATGTTTATTGAGTAACTATATGACAGGCCGTGATGCAAATAGAGGCGATTGTTCCCAAGCATGCAGATGGAAATATTCTATCCAAGAAGAAAATAGACCAGGAGAATATTATCCAATCGAAGAAAATGGATCTGGCACATATATAATGAACTCAAAAGATCTTTGCCTAATCGATGAGTTGGATAAGCTAATTGAAGCAGGAATAGATAGTTTTAAAATCGAAGGTAGAATGAAAACTGCTTTTTATGTAGCAACTGTAATAAGGTCTTATAGACAAGTGATAGATGCATATTACGAGAGCGATTATAATGAGAAGACAGTTGAAAAATATTTTAATGAACTACAAAAAGCTAGCCATAGACATTACACAAAAGGATTCTTCCACAAAAAACCAGATGGGGAAGATCAAATATATGAAAATTCATCATATATAAGAAAATATGATTTTATAGGTACTGTTTTAGACTATAATCCAGAAACAAAGGAAGCTATAATTGAGCAAAGAAATAGATTTTTCCCTGGTGAAGAAATAGAGATATTTGGAAATTCAAAAGATTTCTACGAATATACTATAGAAAATATGAGGAATTCTAAAGGCGAAGAGATTGAAGTTGCTAACAAACCAAAAGAAAAAATATATATGAATATAGATTTACCTTTAGAAGTAGGGGATATGCTAAGACGTGTAATTAACGAATAAAAAAGAGCCGTTTGGCTCTTTTTTATATATAATTATTATTCATTTTCTGAAGGGTTTTCTGAAAGTTCATCTACTCTTGTTCTTCTACCTTCAGCTGTTGGTCCAGATACATATCCAGCTTCATCAACATCTGTATTTCTGTATTCTGTATCTGTATGATATTTTACATCAGGATCGCTGCTTCTTTCTGTTTCATCTAAGTTGTTAGCAACGTCTTCTAATTCTTCGTCACCTTCGTATTGGCTAGAGTCTGATTCTTGTCCTGTTTTAGGATCTTCTACTTTTGTTTCTTCTTCGTCGTATTTTTTTTCTTCAGTCATATTAAAAAACTCCTTTATACATTTTATAATATTATACCCAACTTCATTATATAATACTTAACAATCTTTAGCAATCACTTTTACAATTTCAATAATTGTTTCTGATGATTTTTCCAAAAATTCAATAGGAAGCATTTCATACACTCCATGGAAATTTAATCCACCTGCAAAAATATTTGGGCAAGGTAATCCCATAAAAGATAATTTTGAGCCATCTGTACCACCACGTACTGGACTTATTATAGGTTCGATACCTAAATTTTCCATAGCAGTTTTTGCATAATTTACGATTTCGGGCTTGTCTTTTAAAATCTCTCCCATATTGTAGTAACTATCATTTATCTCTATATTTATTATATCACCATATATGTCGTTTAAATAATTTTTATTAGCGATAAATTGATTTTTCATAGATTCAAATTCTTCTCTATCATGATGGCGGATAATATATTCCATATTTGTATTTTCAATATCGCCATTAATCTCGATTAAATGATAAAAACCTTCATAACCTTCTGTATGTTCTGGACGTTTGACCTCTCCCAAAAGTCTATCAAATTCAAAAGCTACTGATGTAGAATTAATCATAGTATCTTTTGCAGAACCAGGGTGAACAGATTTACCTTTAACATGAACTTTTGCTGCAGCACCATTAAATGTTTCGTATTCTAGCTCGCCTAAATATCCACCATCTATTGTATAGGCAAAATCAGCACCAAAACTTTCTACATCAAAAGTATCAGCTCCAGTTCCTATTTCCTCATCAGGTGTAAAGGCTATTTTTATATCACCATGCTCAATTTCTGGATGGTTTACAAAATACTCTGCCATATTCATAATTGCTGCAATACCAGCTTTATCATCAGCACCCAGTAAAGTTTCGCCTCGTGTTGTTATTAGATTTAACCCTACTAAATCTTTAAGAACTGGAAAATCTTCAACGGTAATAGAGCGTTTATCGTTAAGCTTGATATCCCCACCTTTATACTCAATTATTTGGGGATCATCAATTTTACCTGGCATTTCCGGAGATGTATCCATATGAGAAATAAATCCAACTTTTGGTAAATCTTTATCAGTGTTTGATTTTATCTCTGAAAAAACAAATGCTTCATCGTTAATAGTCGCAGTTAAACCCAAATTTTCTAATTCTTTTTTTAGTTCATTCGCTAAATCCCATTGACCTAACGAAGATGGTTTTTGACTGTCTCCATTTTTTGGATTACTTTTTGTATCATAAGAAATGTACTTTAAAAATCTTTTAGTTATATTATCCATATTCAACCTCTTTTCTTATTTTTACTATACTTTCCTTTGTAATCTGGGGCAAAAATTGGTATATTAATCTTTAGTGAAGGTGATATAATGACAAAAAAATTAAAAATTGTAACTGAAAATATAATACCACAATATGCTACATCTGAAGCTGCAGGAATTGATTTATATTGTTCAACTAAAGAAGATATAGAAATAAAACCAAAAGAGACTGTCAAAATTGATACAAATTTAAAAGTTCAAATTCCAAAAGGTTATTTTGGTGCAGTGTACCCACGTTCGTCTACAGGTGTAAAAAGAAAATTAATGCTTGCTAACACAATAGGAGTTATTGATTCTGATTATAGGGGTGAGATCATGATTTACTTTTATAATTATGGAGAAGAGACTCAAATAATTAAAAATGGTGATCGTTTAGCACAACTTGTAATACAACCATATCAACAATTTGAAATTGAAAAAGTTGATAGTTTAGATGAATCCGATAGGGGTGAGGGTGGATTTGGTTCCACTGGTAGATAATGGATAGAAGAAAAGTAAATAGAAAGTTAAAGAAAAATAAGTATAGAATTATAATCTCTATTGTAGCAATATTATCGATTATCTTAATTGCAGCATTCATACACAAAAAAAATATAGAAAGTGCCATTGCAAAATATGATAATGAAATTTTAATTGTAAAGGGAAATGGAGATCAGCTAGATTCTTTAACATTAAAAGAAATTAGAAAATCAGGTGGGGAGAAAAAAACAATTAGTATTAATAACGGACTTGAAAAAGTGGATATCGAGGGAGTTTCTATTGATAAAATTATAGGAAACCTAAATATTAATTTAAAAGATAGAGCAGTAATGCTAATAGAAGATAATGATGGCAATCAAAAGCGTCTTTCAATGTCAGCAGCTCTTGAGCCTGAAAGAGTGTATTTAGTTTATAAAATAGATGGATCACCAGTTTTTGATTTAAATCAACGTAATGGAAAAATGTTATTAATAGATACAAGTGCAGACTCATCTGCATCTTGGGTTAGAAATGTTAAAACCATTGATATTGAGTAATTGCTCACCCCGAGGGTGGGCTTTTTTTATGGTATAATGTTAGATAGAAGAGGAAATACTATGAAAGATAATTTTACATATGAAAAGTTAACACCAATGCTAAAACATTATATAGATGTCAAAAATAGTTTTAAAGATGCCTTACTACTTTATAGGGTAGGGGATTTTTATGAAACATTCTTTGACGATGCTATTATAACTAGTAAGGCTTTAGGACTAACCCTAACAGGAAAAGAATGTGGTCATGATAAAAAAGCTCCTATGTGTGGTGTTCCTCATCATGTTATAGATAATTATGTAAATAAGTTAGTGAAAAAGGGATACAAGGTTGCATTGTGTGATCAGATAGAAGATCCAAAACAAGCAAAAGGATTAGTAAAGCGTGCTATAACTCGCGTGATAACCCCAGGGACCATTACTGATATGGAATCCCTAGAAAATCGTGAAAATAATTATCTATTATCAATCTTTCAAAATAACTTTGGTTTATCTTTATCGTATTGTGACATATCAACTGGTGCTATATTTACAATAGAGTTAAAAGGATCAGATGATTTCATAGCAAAACAAGCTATTGATCAGATAGAAAAAATAGATCCGTCTGAAATAATTATAAATGGAAATTATAAACTCAGAGAGCTTTCAAGATATCTGAATCAAAGCACCAATATATTTATAAATTACATAGAAGATAATGGTCAATATGATAACAGTGTTGATACCATAATAGCCCATCTAGGAGATGATAATTTTAAAAAAATTTCTAATAAAAGACTATCAATAGTATCTTTGGCAAATCTTCTAGATTATATATATGAGTTTTATGATGATAACTTAAAACATATCAATAATATTGAAGTCTTAGAAGTATCAAACTACTTGGAACTTGAAGCAAATACCCGCACAAATTTAGAACTTCATAGAAATTTAAATAATAATACTAAAGATGATACAGTTCTAAAAATTCTAGATCAAGCCGATACTGCAATGGGCTCAAGAATTATAAATGAATGGCTAGAACGCCCTTTAATTGATATTGAAAAAATAAATAGAAGGCTAGATATAGTTGAATATTTCTTTGAAAACCCAATTGATTCTCAAAATATTTCTAACTTCTTAGATGACATTTACGATCTGGAAAGATTGGTTGGTAAGATTTCATACAAAAGAGCAAATGCCAGAGATATGATTTCACTTAAGAATTCTCTAAAAAATATTCCAGAGTTAAAATCATATTTAGAAAATATTGATAATGAAAATATAAAAAATTTAGGTATCAATCTTCCTGGAGTAAATGCTTTATGGGATATCTTAGAAAATTCAATAGTTGACGAACCACCTATTTCTATTACTGAAGGTGGGATTATTAAGACGGGCTTTAATAAAAATCTAGATATTTTAAAGACTGAATCAACTAACGCTGTTGAAAAACTAAGTCAATATGAAATTAGCGAACGCGAAAGAACTGGCATAAAAAATTTCAAGATAGTATTTAATAAAAATAATGGATACTCTATAGAAATAACAAAAAGTAATCTGGACAAGGTTCCAAATTCTTATATAAGAAAGCAAACTTTAAAAAATCAAGAAAGATACACAACTGAAACTCTTGAAAAACTTTCAAATCTTATCCTAGGTGGAAAGGATAAGGTAAATGACTTAGAATATCAAATATTTAACAATATAAGAGATGAAATATTAGATCAAACCTTAATGTTACAATCACTTGCCAAAATGATAGCAAATATAGATGCACTTAATACTCTAGCTCGTGTAGCAGTTTCAAATAATTATGTAAGACCAGAGTTAAATAATGATGATGAAATAATTATCAACAATGGTAGACATCCTGTTATTGAGTTAAATCTAAAAGAAAATGAGTTTATAGCAAATGATACAGAAATAGGGAAAGACGATAATATAATTCAAATCATTACCGGACCAAACATGGCTGGGAAATCAACTTATATGAGACAAATGGCAATTATTATAATACTTGCTCAAATGGGGTCATTTGTTCCTGCATCTTACGCAAAAATAGGAATCTGTGATAAAGTTTTTACTAGAATTGGAGCTAGTGATAATATCTCAAAAGGTGAATCTACATTTATGCTTGAAATGAATGAGGTATCAAATATTTTAAAAAATGCTAGTTCAAAATCATTTGTCATATTAGATGAAGTAGGCAGGGGTACTTCTTCAGATGATGGTCTTAGTATTGCTATGGCCCTAGTAGAATATATCTCAAAGAAAAAGCAATTTAAAACAGTATTCGCAACCCATTTCCATGAACTTACAATTTTGGAAAATGAACTAAATAACGTGGTCAATCTTAAAATTGAAATTTTAAATGAAAATGATAATCTAGTTTTCCTTAGAAAAATAAAAAGAGGTAAGTCAAATCGCAGCTACGGTATTGAAGTAGCAAAACTAAGCGGTCTGCCTAATGAAGTCATAACAAATGCACAAAAATTTATGGAAAAACTTGATAGTGATGAAGTATTTAATTTGGATAAGACTACGGATATAAAAAATACCTTAGATGAAATTAACGATGATAAAATTAATGATATCAAGCAATTATCAGCTAATATCGATATCAATGAACTTACACCTATTGAGGCTATCAATAAACTAAACACTTTAGTTGAAAGGATCAATGAATTATAATGCCAATAATAAAATTAGATGATAGAACAATAGAACAAATAGCTGCAGGTGAAGTTATAGAATCTCCTGTTTCTGTCGTTAAAGAATTGGTGGAAAATTCAATAGATGCAGATGCAAAAAATATAGTCATAGAAATTAAAAAGGGCGGCAAATCTTATATCCGTGTAACAGATGATGGCAGGGGAATAGCAAATGATCAAATGCGCTTAGCATTTGAAAAGCACACTACATCTAAAATCAAAGATTTTTCTGACCTTTATGATATATACTCATTAGGATTTAGGGGCGAAGCCCTTGCGAGTATAGTTACTGTCAGTCAAGTAAAAGCAATTTCTAAAACTGAGAATGATGCTATTGGCAAAAAGTTTGAATTTTTGAATAATAGTTTTAAAGAATCATCTATAGCTACAAATAATGGTACAAGTATTGAAGTAATTAATTTATTTAACAATATACCAGTAAGAAAGAAATTTCTAAAATCTGATATTGCAGAATCAAATGCTATATCAAAACTTATGTACTCCCTGGCAATAGGATATGAGGGCCTTTCCTTAAAATATATAAAAGATGGTAGAATAGAGTTTAAGACTAATGCAAATGAGCCTTTGAATATTAGAATTGCTAAGTTACTGGATAAAAATCTCAAAGATAATTTGATAAAAGTAGATAGTACAGATGATATTTATCATATAAACGGATATATCTCTTCATCAAATTACTACAGGGGAAGCAGAAATCTACAATATCTTTATGTCAATAATAGACTTATAGATAGCAATCTTATTACAAAAATAATAGAAAAAGAATATAAATCTCTAATACCTCAGGGAAGATTTCCAGCCTTTTTCTTATTTTTAGATACAAATCCTAAGAACTTGGATATTAATGTTCATCCTAACAAAAGAACTATCAAGTTTAATTACGAAGATAAATTGATAAGTTTGATAGAAAAAACAATTAATCAATCACTAAGAGAAAATGTAAACCCCAATTCTATAAAAATATTAGAAAAAAAAGAGAATTCTATCCCAGACTTGACTAATTATCAAAATCTTTTGAATTCTTATAGCGGATTTAATATAGTTAGAGAAGAGAAATCGTCATATGAAACCGATAATAGTTTTTTTGATACTGATAATACTATAGATTTAGAAACTAAGAAGTCTCTAAAAACGCCAATCAAGGATACAATAGAATTAGATAAAGTAGAAGAAACTTCATTTGTAAACGACAATACATTTTTATACTTAACTAGTATATTTGATAGATATTCAGTCTTTAAAGCAACTGATGATAAAATATATCTCATGGATCACAGAAGAGCTGATCAATCTATAAAATTTCACAAATATATAAAAGATTTGGAAGATTCAACAATTGTATCCCAATTACTATTAAATCCATTGATTATTAATTTAAAGGCTGATGAAAAACTTCGATATGAAACTAATAAAGTCTTTATAAAATCATTAGGTTTTGATATAGAAGATTTTGGAAATAGCCAATTAATTGTAAGATCTGTTCCACACATATTTGAAGATGCTGAGAACGAAAACTTAATTAGAGATTTAATAGATATGGATTTAAAAGAAAAAAATGAAGTCTTTTTCAAAAAAATATATAAATTAGTTAAGGATACTTCATTTAGAAAAGGTCACATTATTAATCAAGAGACAGCAGAACAACTTATGGAACAAATTTTTAAACTAGAGAACCCTTATAAATCTTATGATGGTAAGACTGTAATCTTGGAATTAGATGAAGACACTTTGGAGAAATATTTTGAAAAATAATGTAATAATTATAACCGGTCCTACTGCTAGTGGTAAGAGCGATATAGCTATACAAATAGCGAAGGCCTTCAATGGAGAAATAATATCCGCAGATAGTCAACAAGTCTATCAAAATATGGACATAGGAACAAACAAAACTAAGAAATTTGATGGTATAAAACATCATTTGCTAGATATTATAAATCCAGATGAGAACTTCAGTGTAGAGGATTTTTCCAATAGGGCAAATGTGTTGATTCAAGATATAAATAACAGAGGAAAAGTTCCGATAATTGCTGGGGGAACAGGATTTTATATTGATTCTATATTATTTGATATGAATTATGGTCAAGTTTCTCAAAAACCAAAACTACGTCAAAATTTACAGGGCATAGCAGATGAAAAGGGTAATGAGTATCTTTATAACAAATTAGAAGATATCGATCCAAAAACAGCTAAAAAATACCATCCAAATGAAACTAATAGGATAATTAGAGCTTTAGAAATATATGAAGTTACAGGCAAGGCTCCATCAGAAGTCCGCTTAGGAGAAAAAGAACTTAACAAAGATATTAATCCAATATTATTTTTTTTAAACTATAACGATAGAACTAGTATTTATGAAAAAATTAACAATCGAGTTATTAAAATGATTGACGAAGGTTTAATAGAAGAATTTACCGAAGTTACAAAAAAATATAATTTAGATCAAGATTCTCAGTCAATGGCCGCAATCGGTTACAAAGAGTTATTTCCCTTTATAAGGAATGAGATTGATATAGATGAATTAATCGATTTAATACAAAAAAATACTAGACACTATGCTAAAAGACAAACTACATGGATGAAACGTTATTTACAATATGGTTTTACCCATGAAATTATTATGGATAATATTGATAAAAATGATGCCGCTGATGCTATTATCAGCATTATAAAGGAAACATATGAATTTTAATGAAATATATGAACACTACAATATAAATCCGGCATTTGATGAAATAATTAAAGATGCTGAGACAAGTTTAAGTGATGAATTTAATAATTTAGAGAAAATTTCAGAATTTAACCAATTAAAAGTGCTAAAAGCTTTTAATAAACATAATTTAAATACCCAAGATTTTATATCTGCTACAGGCTACGGATATGCAGATACCGGACGTGAAAAGGTCGAAAAGATTTTTGCAGATATTTTTAAATCAGAAGATGCCTTAGTAAGACCTAGTATAGTTGCTGGAACTCATGCGCTTTCATTAGTGTTATTTGCTCTATTAAACCATGGGGACAAAATGGTAGCTATTACTGATGATCCTTATGATACAATGCAACAAGTTATAGGTATTGCAGGTGATAAAAAAGGAAATTTAATATCAAAGGGTGTTTCATATGATAAGTTATCATTAGATGAAAACAACCTTATAGATTATAAAAATATTCCAAAAATTATTGATAAAGACACAAAACTTGCGTTAATACAAAGGTCAACTGGTTATACTCAAAGACGTGCATTTACAATTGATGAAATTGAAAAAGCTGTAAAAGAAATAAAAAAAGTAAATCCTAATACTATAGTTTTTGTAGATAATTGTTATGGAGAATTTACAGAAGATAAAGAACCTATTGAAGTTGGAGTTGATATCGTTGCAGGATCCTTAATAAAAAATTTAGGTGGTGGAATTGCTATAACAGGTGGCTATATATGCGGAAAGTCTGAGCTTATAGAATATTGTTCAAACACTTTGACTGCACCTGGTATTGGAAAAGATGAAGGTTTAAGTTTTGGGACTACAAGAAATGTATTGCAAGGTTTATATTTTGCACCACATATAGTAAAAGAAGCTATAAAAGTTGGTTTATTATTCGGAAAAGTTTTTGAAGATTTTGGTTATGATGTAATACCAAAAGTTGATGACCCAAGAAGTGACATTGTTCAATCCATTATATTTAAAGATCCTGAAAAGGTAATCACTTTCTGTAAATCAATACAAGAAGCAGCTACTGTTGATTCTAATTTAGTTCCAGAACCATTTCCAATGCCGGGTTATGAAGATCCAGTAATTATGGCTGCAGGTGGATTTGTTGAAGGAGCAACTTCCGAGCTATCTGCTGATGGACCACTAAGAGCACCATATGTGGCATATTTGCAAGGTGGATTAAATTATTACCATGGAAAGCACGCTCTAAAATGCGTTTTAAGCAATTTTAAAAAACTAGGATACATATAGGTACCCTAGTTTTTATATGTCTAAATTTGAAAGTGGGTTTTTATTAACTGCTTTTTTTAAATCTTCATCTTCAAGATGAGTATAAATTTGAGTAGTAGAAATGCTGGTGTGACCAAGTATATCTTTTAAAGCTCTAATGTCTACGTTACCGTATTTATACATAAGGGTTGCTGCAGTATGGCGGAGCTTATGAGTTGAATAAACTGAAGTATCAAAGCCTGCTTTTCGTAAGTATTTTTCTATTGTAGATTGAACAGTTCTATTAGAAATTCGTTGTTTACGAGTAGATATAAAGAGGGCGTCTATATATAAGTCATTTAAATATTCTTTCCTTACTCTTAAATAATGGTGTATTAATTTAAGAGCATTTTCTGTAAGGTAAATAGTGCGTTCTTTATTTCCTTTTCCAATTATTTTAAAATGGTCATTTTCTATATCTGAGACATTAATACTAACTAGTTCTGATAGACGCATACCAGTTGTGAGAAAAGTGAATACTATTGCCAGATCACGAGCTCTTAGAAAGTCGTTTTTTTCAGTGTTTATCACATTTAATAAACGTTCTGTTTCTTCTAAGGTGAGGTAGACTGGTTGTCTTTTGCTTATTTTCGGGTTTTTAAGTTTAACTGTTACATTCTTATCAATTACTTCAATTTCTTGATATAGGTAATTATAGAATGAACGCAGAGCGGAAATTTTTCTGGATCTAGTAGTAGGATTATCATCTTTTTCATTATCTAAATAAGAAAGATATGAGTAAAAATCAGTTATATTTAAAAATCCTAAAAAATTTGCGTCAATTACTTTATTTATATCTAAAGGGTTAAAATCATTTATAAAAGATTGCTTGTCGCCATAATATAATTTTCTAATAATTTGATATTCGAAAAATACTTCTAAGTCATACGAATATTCTTTAATAGTTGTGGTAGAAAGACCACGGATTGATTTTAAATAATTTAAGTAATCGGTAAGTATAATAGGTTTTGTGTTTGACATTTGAAAAATTCCTTAATTTTAATGGTTTTTTACTTTATATATAATAATCTTACCTCTATTTAATTTTTTTACAATTATTGCACAAAATTATTATTTTGTGCAATAATTTATAAACACGATTCTCTCCTCCGTTAGAAATATTCAAGCAATTAAAATTATTGCTAGAATTTTTCCTAAACTTCGTATAACAAACTTTAATAATTACATGTCTTACATATTTAAAATATACTTATTTATGTTAAATTAAAAAACTGCCAGTTAAGGCAGTTTAGTTTAAAAGTTCATTAGTATTTCTAATAAATTATCTTGCATATTCTATTGCATTTGATTCTCTTAAGACGTTTACTTTAATTTCTCCTGGATATTCTAATTCTTCTTCGATACGTTTTGCAATCTCTCTAGCAATTACAATCATTTCATCATCTGTTATTCTATCTGGCTTAACCATTATTCTAAGTTCTCTACCAGCTTGTAAGGCAAATGATTTATCTATACCTTCATAAGAATTAGCTATAGCTTCTAAGTTTTCTAATCGTTTAATATAGTTTTCTAAACTTTCACGACGTGCACCTGGCCTAGCTGCCGATATGGCATCAGCCGTTTGAACCAATATCGATTCTACGCAGTTTGGTTCAACTTCTCCATGGTGTGATTGAATGGCGTTTATAACATATTTATTTTCGCCATATCTAGTTGCGTATTCTATACCCAACTCTACGTGTGTACCTTCCATCTCTTGGTCTATAGCTTTACCAATATCATGTAAAAGTCCACTACGACGAGCTGTTTGGGGATCTGCCCCTATTTCTTCGGCAAGCATTCCTGCAAGTTGTGCAACTTCTACGGAGTGTTTCATAATATTTTGTCCATAACTTGTTCTAAACTTCATTTTACCTACAAGTCTTACAAGTTGTGGATGAAGATTACGAACTCCAGCCGCTTCAACAGCTTGTTCACCATCTTCGATTATTCTTTGTTCCACTTCATCTTCTGCTTTTTGCAAAGTTTCTTCTATCCTAGATGGATTTATACGACCATCCTGAATTAATCGTTCTAAAGCAACTTTAGCAATTTCTCTACGTACTGGTTCAAAAGATGAAATTACAACCGCTTCTGGAGTATCATCTATAATTAAGTCTACGCCTGATAGTTGTTCGAAGGCTCTGATATTTCTACCTTCACGGCCAATTATACGACCCTTCATTTCATCATTTGGTAAAGTTACTACTGAAACTGTATTTTCAGCTACTTGATCTGCTGCATATCTTTGAATTGTTGTAGCTAGGATTTCTGTAGCCATTTTTTTACTTTCAGCTTTAATCTTTTCTTCAGCTTCTTTAATTAATTTTGCAGTTTCGTGGACCGTTTCTTTTTTTACGTCATTAAGAATTATTTCTTTAGCTTCACTATTTGTTAGGCCTGCAATATTTTGCAATTTCAACTGTTGTTCTTCAATCAGTTTATCAATGCTGTCTTCTTTTTGTTTTAACCTCTTCTGATCACTAGAGATTTGATCAGCTTTTTTGTCAATCAATAAAGCTCTATTGTCAAGACTTTCTTCTTTTTTAAATAAGCGAGCCTCTTTTTTGTCGAGTTCATCGCTTCTTTTGCTTAACTTCTTATCATTTTCTAATTTTATTTTAGATATTTCATCTTTTGCTTCAACAAGAGTTTCACGACGTAGTGTTTCTGCTTGCCTATTAGCATCTTCGATGATTTGACGACTGAGCTCATCCGCAGCGCCAATCTTTTTTTCACTAGATTTTTTCTGATAAAGGAAGCCTAAAATAAAAGCTAACAATACGAAGGCGACAGTAATGATTATAACAATTGGATTATCCATTTATTATCACCTCCTATTAAATTCTTGGAAAATACATTCCTTTATAATTATACCATAAATTGATAATTATACGAATAATGAAAATAAAAAACTCTTTAGAATTAGTCTAAAGAGTTTGATTTTCTTTTATTTGTTTATCATACATTTCTTTATAGTAACCATTTGATGCTATTAATGTATCATGATTGCCTGATTCCACTATTTTTCCATATGATAATACAATTATATTATCAACATCTTTTATAGTAGATAGCCTGTGAGCAATTATAAAAGTAGTTCTATTTTCTTTTAATTTGTTAATCCCATCTTGGATTATTGTTTCGGTTTCAGTATCTATATTACTAGTTGCTTCATCTAATATTAAAATTTTAGGATTTCTAATATAAGCACGAGCAAAACTAATCAGTTGTTTTTCACCCTGTGATAGGTTGGATCCATTTTCTAAGACCTCGCTATGAATACCTTTATCGATAAGTCTTTGTCCACCAACTGCAATTAACGATTCCTTTATTTCTTCATCAGAAAAATCAAGTCCTAAAGTTATATTTTGTGCTATATCTGCTTTGAATAGGAAAGCATCTTGTAAAACTACAGCCATATCTTTTCTTAGCTGATCTCTATTTACTTTTGATATATCTTTGCCACCAATAGTAATTTTACCACTATCAGTTTTATAAAAGTTAAGTAACAAGTTTATAAGGGTGGATTTTCCAGACCCTGTTTGGCCCACAAAAGCTATTGATTCTCCTTTATCAACTTTAAAAGACATACCTTTTATAACTTCTTCACCTTCTATATATGAAAACCTAACATTATCAAAAATAATCTCTTCATCTATGCTATTAATACTATCAGTAAGCTCTTCTTGAGAATCTAGTTTTAGTAATTCAAATATATGATTTGCTGATGCAATTGATTCTTGGACTTCACCAAATCTCATAATAGAAAAACGTATTTCGTCAAAAAGTCTAGTTGTATAATCAAAAATAACATAAAGACTACCAATACTTACTTCATACCATTGTGTTAATTGACCAAGACCAAAATATATTAAAATAATAATTGAAGCTATATAAGAAACTATGTCCATAGCTCTAAATCCAGAATATGATCTAAGTTTTGCAAGTTTTTTAGCCTCAGAAAATATATGATTATTTGTCTCATTAAATTTATCTTTTATATAATTTTCCTTGTTATAAACTTGAATTAGTTCCATATTTTGAATGTACTCATTAATTTTAGCATTAATTTCTGAAGTACTTTTTCTAATCTCACCAGTATATTTTCTTGTATATCCAGTATATGATTTTGTAATAATATATACTAATGGTGATAGGATAAGAAGCATTAATCCAGCGATTGGATTAGTTGCAAAAATTACAACAATAAGTCCAACTATTAGTATAAATGCTGTAACAATATCTGAAAAAATTAATCTAAACATATTTTTTACTTTATTAGTATCATTTGTTATCCTAGATGAAATTTTACCAGCAGGAAGATTATCAAAATAAGAAATAGGAAAAGAATTAACTTTTTTATAAACATCATTTTGAATATCAAAAGCTACATTGTTAGCAGCTACCTCAAACGAAATAAAAGTTTTATTTAAAAAGAAACCCGCAAGAGCATTTACTAAAAAATAAATGATTAATAGCCAAATAATTATTTTTATAGATTCATTATCCATACCTTCTTTTATAACATTATTAATCAAATATCCTATAATAAGTGGAGATATTATTTCTAATATTGTTCTAGAAAATGAAAATAAAAAACCTTTTATAAAAGCAGTTTGTTGTTTCTTTGCATAGGATTTTAACAAGTTTAAAGAAAAGTTGTCCCTTTTAATCATTTAAACTACCTCCACTTATCTGATTTTCATATTGTTTCTTATACCAAGTATCTCTGCTCATTAGTGATTGATGATTGCCTTGATCTACAATTTTTCCCTCATCTAATACAATTATTTGATCACAATTTTGCACTTGACTTATTCTGTGAGCGATAATGATTGTAGTTTTATCCTCTCTAATTTTTATTAAATTATTAATGATATTTTGTTCAGTATTAGCATCAACCGCACTCATTGCATCATCTAGAATTAAAATTTGTGGATTAGATAAAACTGCCCTAGCAATAGCTAATCTTTGTTTTTGTCCTCCAGATAGAGATACACCCTTTTCACCAGTAAGAGTACCTAGTCCATCAGAAAATTCATTAACATCTTTAGTAAAATCAGCAATTTCAATAGCTTTTTTTACTTCCTCATCTTTTGCATATGGATTTGAAAACTTGATATTATTTAAAATGGTATCTGAAAATATCATGTGTCTTTGTGGTACATAACCAATCTTATCTTTAAAAGATTTAGCAGAAACTTCGTTAAAATAATCGGTTCCAATTATAATTGAATCTTTATCAACCTTGTATATATCTAATAATTGTCTGATTAGTGTTGTTTTTCCACTTCCAGTTTTTCCTATAATACCGATAGAAGATCCATTTTTAATATTCAAATTGAGATTATTTAATGCCAATTCATTACTAGATGGATATTTGTAGAAATGATTAACAAAGGTGATATCCAGAGGGTAATCTACAACTTTTTTATTATCGGAAATTTTAATTTCTTCTTTATAATTTAAAATTTCTAGTATTCTATCCATTGCTGCACTTGCTTGTTGGTGCAGATTTAAAAACTCACCAACTGCAAACATAGGCCAGATAAGCATATTTAAATAATAAGTAAATGATACTAGTTTGCCTACGCTAAGTGCCCCTTTAGAAATCAAATAAGATCCATAACCCACTGCTATTACATATGATAGAGATGTTAAAACCCTTTCAAAAGGCTCAATTATCGCTCTAATTCTTTCAAGATCTACGTTGTTATTTGCTAGTTCACGAGCTTTTTTGTTAAACCTTTGTTCACGCAAGTTACCAATATTATAAACTCGTATGATTCTAATTCCCTGCACATCCTCTAAGACTTCATCAGTCAAATCATCAAATGATTTGTTTACCTCCTTACTTCTTTTATAAATTTTTTTCATAATACGAGTAAGGCCAAAACCAAGAGCTATGAAAGGTAGCACTGCATAAATTGTCATTTTAAAATCTATAGTGATTACCATCATAGCAACTATAAAAATTGGAAAAAGTGCAGCATCAAAAAACGCTAACAATCCGAAACCTGCAAATTGTGCTACTTGGCTAACATCTTGAGTAGATTTACTCATAAGTGATCCAGTAGGATTATTTTCAAAAAATCGCTGAGACTGTTTTAAAAATTTACTCATCAGCATGTCACGAGATGTATACTCCATTAAAGCTGATGCTTTAAATATATTGAATGACCAGCCTATTGCTGTAACATACTTTAGAATTATTAGTATAAAAGAGATGGCAATCATTTGGATAAATTTATCCATAGTTAAATTCCCAGTATATACAAGATCAATTATTTTACCTGTAACATATGGTAAAAAAAGAGAGATAATGTCACTTAGTACTAAAGAAATAGATCCAATTATATAATTTCTTTTAGCATACTTGAAAAACCAAGAAAAATTCTTGAACATATAAATTCCTTTTAAAAATTTTTATTAAAAAATAGCCAGTAAAAAACTGACTATTTATGTTTCTAATTATAATTTAAATCTAAGATTCAAATTTAATTATGCATTCATTTGTGATGCTACTTCTGATGCGAAATCTTCTTCTTTTTTCTCAATTCCTTCACCAACTTCGAATCTAGCAAATCTTCTGATTTTGATGTTTTCCCCAACTTTGCTTGCTACTTCTCTTAGAAGTTCTTCTACTGTTTGGTCTGGGTTTTTGATATATGGTTGATCTAATAGGCATACTTCTGAAAGATATTTTTTAAGTCTACCTTCAACTTTTTTCTCAGCAATCATTTTTTTCTTATCTTCTGGCATATCTGCTGAAGCTTCATTAATTGCTTGATTTACTAAGATTTCTCTTTGTTCAGCTATATCATTTTCGTCTGCATCTTCTTCAGAAATATATAAAGGATTTGCTGCAGCTATGTGCATAGCAAGGTCTCTTGCAAAGTCTTTTACTGAATCGGTATTTGCAGAAAAGTCTGTTTCTGTATTAATTTCTACAATAACTCCAATTTTGTTGTTGTGAATGTATGAACCAATAACACCTTCAGCTGCAACGCGTCCTGCTTTTTTATCTAATGTAGCTTGTCCTTTTTCTTTTAAAAGTTTTACAGCTGCATCGATATCACCATTAGATTCTTCTAAGGCTTTTTTGCAGTCCATCATTCCAGCGCCTGTCATTTCTCTTAATTCTTTTACTAAACTTGCACTTACTGCCATCTTATTTCTCCTTAATTTTCTTCTGTTTCTTCGTGAGCAGCTGTTTCGATTTCTTCTGCTGCATTTTCTAATTCTTCGTTTGATAGAGGAGCTTCTTCCTCAGCTTTTTCTTCACTTTCTACTGAAGTTTCTTCATCATCATCTGTAGGGATGAAATCTTCTTCAGATGGATCAAATTCGCTTCCTTGATTTGCTTCTACAACTGCATCAGCGATTACTGTTGTAATAAGTTTTACTGCACGGATAGCATCATCGTTACCTGGGATAGCTAAGTCAACTTCATCTGGGTCACAGTTTGTATCTACAATTGCTACAACTGGAATACCTAGAATGTGAGCTTCGTGAATTGCGATTGATTCTTCACCTGGATCAACAACGAATAGTACATCAGGAAGTTTTTCCATATCTTTAATACCGCCAAGGTTTTTTTCTAATTTATCCATTTCTTTTTGGTATTGTAGTACTTCTTTTTTAGGTAGAAGATCAAATGTTCCATCTTCTTCCATTTGTTCATATCTTTTTAGTTTTTCAACACTTTTTCTGATTGTGTTAAAGTTTGTTAACATACCACCTAACCATCTGTTAGATACGTAGTATTGGCCAGATCTTTTTGCTTCTTGTTCGATAGCATCTTGAGCTTGTTTTTTAGTTCCTACAAATAAAACATCTCCGCCGTCTGCTACTATGTCTCTAATCATCGCATAAGCATCCTCAATTTGAGTTGCTGTTTTTTGTAAATCGATAATATAGATACCATTTCTTTCTGTGAAGATGTATCTAGCCATTTTAGGGTTCCATCTTCTTGTTTGGTGTCCAAAGTGTACACCAGCTTCTAGTAATTTTTTCATTGAAACTACTGCCATATATATTCCTCCGTTTTCTTCTTCCACGCTCTTCTTTTGAACATTTAACCACAATTGGCAACGAAATGTCCATCCGAGTGTGTGTATATTTTTGTAGTACTGTAATATTTTACTATAGACTTATTAAAATATCAATACTAAAACATAGCTTCTACAAAAGATTCTGAGTCAAATTTTTCTAGATTATCGATTCCCTCACCAAGCCCTATATATTTTACAGGTACATCAAGTTCTACTTGTAATGGGAATATTATTCCTCCCTTGGCTGTACCATCAAGTTTTGTAAGTATTAGACCTGAAATATCTGTAACATTTTTAAATTCTCTTAACTGATTTACTGCATTTTGACCTGTTGTTGCATCTAAAACTAAGATGTTTTCACGTGTTGCACTACCAGCATGGGTATCAATTGTTTTGTTTATCTTTTCTAACTCTTTCATCAAGTTTTTCTTATTGTGAAGACGTCCTGCTGTATCACAAATCAAAACATCTACATTTTTACTCTTAGCAGATTTTATAGCATCAAATATTACTGCAGATGGATCTGCTCCCTCGCTATGGGCTATCATTTCAACATTAGATTTATCCGCCCATTCTCCAAGCTGTTCAATAGCCGCTGCCCTAAATGTATCCGCAGCAGCAAACATTACAGATTTACCATCTTTTTGTAAGCTATGAGCAAGCTTTCCTATAGTAGTTGTTTTACCAACACCATTAACCCCTATTACAAGTACAATAGCTAGTTCATTTGGTACGATATTTAAGTTATTGTTTAGATTATTTTCATCTAGTTTATTTACCATTATCTCTTTTAGAACTGGATATATTTGGTCAGAATCTTTTATACTTTGTCTTTTTATTTCATCACGCAAATTATCCACTATATTTAAAGTAGAATCCATACCTATATCAGAAGATATTAAGATTTCCTCTAGTTCTTCATAAAGGTCATCATCTATTTTAACATTTGCAGTAAATAGATTTTTTATTTGTGAAGAAAATTGATCACGAGTTTTGATTAGTCCTTCTTTTAATCTGTCAAAAAATCCTAGCTTTTCTTCATTAGACTCATTAAGATTTTCTGTGTAATCTTCCTCAGGATAAGATTCTTGGTCTTGATCATAATCATAAGATAAGTCTTCGGAGTAGTTATCATCTTCGTAATTATAATTTAAATTTTCATCATATTCAGAATTAGTATTATCAAAATAAATCGGTTCATCAGATACAGGTCTATCTTCAAAACTATATCCATCATCTTTATCTAATTTAGAATAAGAGTCTTTATCTGATCCGGTGGAAGCTGATGGCTCAAAAACTAGTTTTTCCTCATTATTTTCATCGACTGGTATATTATCAACTTCTCCTTGATTGTTTTCCATATAAAACTCATCATCGGATAAATTATTTTCTTCTTCAAAATAATTATCTTCATAATTTTCGTCTAAATTCTCTTCTCTAGCTTCGTCATCTTTTTTCTTTTTTTTAAAAAAATCAAACATTTTTGCTCCTTAATTTATATTCGTAGGATTTAAGGCTGGAATAAAACTTGTTTGCTTATATTTATTTATAAATTCATTTCGCAATTTATTTACAGTATCTCGTACAAAATCCAAATCTTTATTCCCGACTTTTATAATAATATTATACCTATGTTTATTGTTTATTCTTGATATTTTACAAGGATTTGGACCTATTATTTCTACTTGATCTAAAGCCATAAGTTCATTTCTTAACATTGTAGTAAATTTCCTTGATATATCAATTGTATTGATTCTATCGGTATCAATAATTTTTATTGTAATTATATTTTTATAAGGTGGATACGAAAAAGCACTTCTTTCAATCAATTCATTTTTGTAATAATTAGCATAGTCACTATTTTTTACAGCTTGAATAACGAAATTATCGGGCCTATAGGTTTGTATAATTACTTTTCCTTTTTTCTTATCTCTACCACTTCTACCAGCCACTTGAGTTAGTAATTGAAAAGTATTTTCTTGAGACCTAAAATCTCCTACATTTAAACTTAGGTCAGCGGAAATAATTCCAACAAGAGTCACATTTTTAAAATCCAAACCTTTTGCAATCATTTGCGTTCCTAATAGGATATCAATTTTATTGTTTTTCATACCTTCATACATTTTCTCATAGGTTGATTTGCTTGTGGCTTTCATACTATCCATACGCATAATATTTGCTTGTGGAAATAAACGTCTTACTTCCTCTTCTAATTTTTCTGTTCCAGCACCAAATTCCTTAATTTTTTTAGAATGGCAATTTGGACAAACATTGGGCTGATTTTTGGTTCGCCCGCAATAATGACAAATTAATTTATCTATTTTTTTATGATAGGTCATCGCCACATCACAAGCTTCACATTTTATAACATAACCGCAAGTCCTACAAAAGGTATAAGAATTATGACCTATTTTATTTAGAAATAGGATAGTTTGCTCTTTTTTTTCTAGATTATTTCTTATTTCTTCTTGTAATTTATAGCTAAGTACTGAATAATTAGAATTTTTAAGCTCATCTTTCAGGTCTATAACTTCTATATCTGGTAGATTGTTATTTACTCTTTTGTGTAAATGGATTATTTCATATTCCCCATTTTGAGTTCTACTCATGGTATTTATTGATGGAGTAGCTGAAGCTAATATCAAATTGCAATTATTGTAATTAGCTCTAAATTTAGCTATCTCATCGGTATGATATTTGGGATCTTGTGATGAAATGTATGAGTTATCATGTTCTTCATCTATAATTATTATTCCTAAATTTTTAAATGGTGCAAATATGGCAGATCTTGCACCGATCGCAATCTTTACTTCGCCATTATTTATCATTCGCCATTGATCAAATCTTTCGCTTGGAGTAAGTCTAGAATGAATTATTGCGATTTTTTCATCAAAACGCCCTTTAAATCTTTCAATTGTTTGAGGAGTTAGTGATATTTCCGGAACGAGTATTATTGCTTCTTTGCCCTGGTTAATTATTTCTTCTACCATTTGTAAAAATATTTCTGTCTTACCTGATCCAGTAACACCAAACAGTAAAAAATGGCCAGCAGGATTTGATTTTATTTTTTTAAAAGCTGATAGCTGCTCATCATTTAGGGTGAACTTCTTATATTTATTATAATTGCTGGTAATTTCTTTTTTTGATTCGCGTTTTATAATTTCAACTATTCCTTTTTTAACCAAAGCATTTAGGCTAGATTTTGCTGCTTGTGTATCCCTTAATACTTTAAGAAGATTACTTTCACCATGTTTTCTTAGATAATCAATTATAGCCATTTGCTTACTTGCATTTGCATTTAAGGAAATATTCTTACCAGTTAAAAATACAAACTCATCATATCGAACATTGTGAGTGTTTTTTATATCGTATGAAATTCCAATTTTACCTTCATCAACTAAATTAAATATTTGTTCCTTAATTTCACCAAAATTATTAGTGATCTCCGCCATGGTCTTGCTTTTTTTTAAGAAATTTAAAATTTCAGAATCTTCATCAGATTTTGAATAATAGAAAGTTTTTATATTTTTAATATCGGTTGGTGGCATTACCTGTTTTAATGACGCTTGGATTGGGGACATGTAAGTTTCGCTCATAAAAAAGGCTAAATCCATTAACTCATCTGAAATTAGCCTTTTATCATCGATGATTTCTAAAATATCCTTTATTTCATAATCAACATCTATATCTTCAATCATCTCATAAACAAACATCTCATAAACAAAAGCAACGCTAGTTTTGTTTCCCCTGCCAAAAGGAACTATAACTCTCATTGCTATGTCTATTTTATTATTAAATTTTTCTGGTATATGATAGGTAAAGCTACGATTTAAAAATCTACTTTTGCTATCAATTATTACTTTTGCGTAAATAATATCACCTAACTAAATCTAAGATATTGTTTGCAAGTTCTATCTTAGTCATCTTTTCTAAATTTTTTACCCCATCATGGGATATTATACTTGCGATATTGGTATCAGCGTTAAAACCTGCACCTTCTTTAGTAAGATCATTTGCTATTATATAGTCAGCATTTTTCTTATTCAGTTTCTTATTTGCATTTTCTATTAGATCATCGGTTTCTGCCGCAAATCCTATTACAGTTTGGTTTTTCTTTTTATTGCCAAAATATTTTAAAATATCAATATTTTCTATAAATTCCATTTGTAAATTTTGACCAGATTTTTTAATTTTTCTATCACTTACAACGCTAGATTTATAATCCACAGGCGCAGCAGCCATGATTAATGCATCAGCATCATCAAAATTTTTATCAATAGCATTTTTCATTTCTTCGTTTGTAGTAACTTCAATGCGATTGATACCCTTAATTTCAAAGGGTTTTACGGGACCTGATACTAAAACTACTTCCGCTCCACGTTTTTTAGCTTCATTAGCAATATTATATCCCATTTTGCCACTAGAATGATTTGTAATATATCTAACAAAATCTATAGGCTCAACGGTAGGTCCTGCTGAGACGATGATTTTCTTGCCCTTTAAATCTTTTTCTGTAAAATAATCTTCAAGATATTCAACAATATTTTCAGGTTCTTCCATCCTACCATCGCCTACTGTGTTACAAGCGAGAACTCCAGATTCTGGAGCAATCACCTTTACGCCATATGATTTTAAAGTTTCAATATTTTTTTGCGTTGCAGGATTTAACAGCATTTGGGTATTCATAGATGGAGCTATAATAACATCTTTCTTACAAGCTAAGTAAGAAGCTGTAAGAAAATTATCCGAAATACCATTAGCCATCTTTCCAATTGTGCTTGCTGTCGCTGGTGCAATTAACATAATATCTGCCCATTTTGGCAAATCTATATGGTGCACACTTTCATGATGGCCTTCCCACATATCAGTGTAGACCTTACATCTGCCCATTGTTTCAAAAGATAATGGTGAAATAAATTCGGTTGCAGCTGGTGTCATAATTATGCTTAAATTAACATTCTTTTTTTTTAGTCTAGAGCATAGTTCCAATACTTTATAGCTTGCAATACCACCAGATACACCTAGTAAAATATTTTTATTTTCAATCATTTCTTAGATACTTTACCCTCAATAACTTCATTTAATGCTTGAGTTACTGGTTTTGCTTCAATGTGGTTTGTTAATGGAGCTGATCCACTTACAATTCTTCTAGCTCTTTTTGAGACCATCATGCAGATATCGTATCTACTTGGGCTAATTTCTGATAATTTTTTAAAAGATGGATTATTCATCTAAAATCTCCTTTATGTCAAAATCTTCTTCTCTAAATACTTTATGCTTTTCAGCATTTATTATCTCATTTACTGAATTTATAGCTGAGTTAATATGATCGTTTATTACTAAATAGTCATAATACTTGATATATTCTAGCTCTTTACGCGCGTTTTTCATTCTTAGATTTATATCATTTTCGGTTTCAGTACCACGTCCAACAATTCGGTTTTTAAGTTCTGATAAGCTTGGGGGCGCCAAAAATATGAAGACTGCATTTTCGGTATTCTGCTTTACATTTACCGCACCTTGGACATCTATTTCTAATACAACTATCTTCCCTTGATTAATTTTTTTGTCAATAAAATCTTTAGGTGTACCATAATAATTATTATGTACATGGGCATATTCCAAGAACTTGCCCTCATCGATCATTTGCTTAAACTCTTCATGTGTCTTATAAAAATAAGAAACCCCTTCTATTTCCCCATCTCTTTTATCACGAGTGGTTGCAGAAACAGAATAAACTAGGTTTTTTTGTGTGTTCATAAGATCGTGAAGAACTGTACCCTTACCTACTCCAGATGGACCAGATATGACTAATAAAAAACCTTTCTTCATTACGCCTCCTTATTATAAATATTTTACTTTTATGCCCCCTTATTACAAGTAATAAAAAAAGTATAATAAATATGAGGTGACTAATTATGACATATGATGGAATAGTAACAAGAAAAATAGTAAACGAGTTAAATGCAAAGCTTTTGGGAGGCAAAATTCAAAAAATCACCCAACCTTCTAAAAATGATATAGTTTTTAATGTTTACTCAATGGGTTCTAGTTATAAATTGTTAATAAGTGCAAACAATAATGAAGCTAGGATAAATTTAACAGAAAAAAAATATGAAAATCCAGATACTCCCCCAAATTTTACTATGGTTTTAAGAAAACATATTAACCAGGGAAAAATAATTGATATATCCCAAAAAGGATTAGACAGAGTTGTAATTTTTTCTATAAGTTCTATAGATGAAATGGGTTTTGATACTAGTAAGAAACTTATAGTAGAAATCATGGGAAAATACTCAAATATTATTCTAACTGATGAGAATTATAAAATCATTGACTCTATAAAAAGAGTTAGTGATACTATGTCCTCTGTAAGGCAATTACTTCCTGGTTTAAAATATGAATTTGTTGAAGATGATAAATACGATATAACAGATCCTAATTTTTCCTATGATATAAAAAAATTAGACCAAAAACTTCCTGACAACGCAAAGCCTGATAAGATTTTTCATAAAACTTATACTGGGTTTTCACCAATCGTAGGAAAAGAGATAGCATACCGAGCAGGCATCGATCAGAGAATTAGCTGGGGATTAGTTAGTGAAGATGAAAAAGAAAGAATGAATGATATTTTATATGAGATAAGAGATAATATTGCAAGTCAAAATCTTTGTGCTTATTCATATAAAAGTGATAAAAAAATCAAAGAGTTTCATACTCTAGATTTAACTCATTTAGATTATGAAAAAGAAAAATATAGTCTCATGAGTGAAGCAATAGATGAATTTTTTGATGTTAATAAAACTCATGATAGATTAAATCAAATGAAGACTGACTATATCAAGAAAGTAAATTCACATAAAAAAACAACACAAAAGAAAATAAATATTTTAAATGATAATATATTAAACGAATCAAAAATAGAGCCATTACGAAAAAATGGAGATTTATTATCGGCTAATGTTCATAGGATTAAAAAAGGTGACAAAGAAATATTTTTAAACGACTTTTATGAAGAAAATAAAGAAGTAAAGATTGACCTAGATCCTTTAAAGACACCTTGGGAAAATGCTGAAGGCTTTTATAACAAGGCAAAAAAAATTAAAAATTCTGTAAACTATGCAAGAAAAGATCTTCCAAAACAAAAAGATTATCTAAACTATCTAAATCAATTGATAGATTTTATAAATAGATCAAATAGCATAGATGATTTAAATGATATACGTGATGAGATGATTGAGAATCATATTATTAAAAAGACATCAAAGCATAAGATTAAAAACAAAAAGTCTAAACCATATCATTTTGTAACAAAAAATAATTCAGATATTTATGTAGGTAAAAATAGTAGTCAAAATGATTATTTAACTTTAAAGTTAGCTAATAAAGATGACTTATGGTTTCATGTTAAAGATCTTCCAGGTAGCCATGTCATCTTAAGATCTGAGAATATAAACGATGATGATATTTTAATAGCAGCATATCTTGCCGCTAATAATTCATCAATTAGTAGTGAAGAAAAAATTGATGTAGATTATACTGAGAAAAAAAATGTAAATAAAGCTAAGGGTGCAAAGCCTGGTATGGTCTATTATGAAAATTTTAATACTATAACCATAGATACAAACGCTGACCTAAGCGAAAAATACAAGGAAATTTAAAAAACCGGTTCTTTATTTCAAGTCCCGGTTTTGTTTTTATTTAGATATTATTTATTAACTGCTTCTTTTAAAGTTTTACCAGCTTTAAATACTGGAGCTTTTGATGCTGGAATTTTGATAACTTCGTCAGGTTTTCTTGGATTTCTACCTTCACGTGCTTTTCTGTCTCTTGTTTCAAATGTTCCAAATCCAACTAATTGAACTTTTTCACCTTCTGTTAAGGCTTCAGTAATTGTTTCTATCATAGCATTTAGTGCTTTTTCAGATTCGCTTTTTTTAAGACCACTTTTTTCTGAAATGCTAACTAATAATTCTGATTTATTCATATTTCCTCCTATAAATCAATAAATAATTCTGTTTAACTCTAATTTTGATTATACAAAATAATTCATGATTTTTCAAGCTTTTATTAAGTAAACAGCCTAATTTTAGACTTTTTTGTCAGTTTATTAAGATATTCTTCATATTTCTTTTTTAAATACAAATCTTTGACATTGATTAACAATTCATTTTCATTTTCGTTATAAGAATTAACCATAAGTATCATATATTTCCCATTATGCTCAAATATTTCGCTTACCTTATCTTTTTCTTTTACACCTGATTCTTTAAATATAGGATCATCTTCATATATAAATTCTGAATTAATGACCTCATAATTTTTTATTGGGTTATATAAAAAAGATTTAAAGTCTTCTGCTGAACTTATTTTATCATAAACTTTCTCAGTTTCATTCTTATCATCGAAAACTAATACATTGTACTTATATTGTTTTTGATACTTTTCATTAGATTTATAAAATTCTAAAATTTCACTATCCTTTATCCCGCTATGGGATATGAAATAATTGTAATGTTGATTTCTAAGTGAATCATTATAAAGTATCTGGTTAAAACTATTTTCATCAACTCCAACAGCTTTTATATTAGCTTTTAAAGAGTCTTTACCGCCTAGATTTTCTTCTAGAGTAGTTTTAAGGGAGTTTGCAGCATTATCATCAACTTTAACTCCATTTGATTTAAGATCATTTATCATTACTTGATCTTTTATCATAGAGTCAATCAATTCATTTTCAAGAACATCATTATTTGTTTTATTTCTATCTATCTCCTGATCAAGATATTCTTCGCCATATTTTTTAGAATAGTACTTTTGATAAAAATCTAGTTCATTTAAATATGCTTCATTAGTTATAGGTACACCATCAACAAGCGCAATATCATCCTTGTTTTGAGGCTGATTTGTGCATGCTGATAAATTAATTATTAAAACTGCTGATAAGACAACCTTAATTATTTTTGTTTTCATCTGAATCTTGATTTTCTTCGTTTACTATTTCTTCTTTTTTGCTATCATCAGATTCTTTAGATTTATTAGATTCAGCGTTTGTTTTTTCTTCATCAGCTGCTTGAGTTTCTTTAGTTACAATATCTGCATTTTCGAATAATTCATTTTTGTATTCTTCATATTTTTTATCTTCAAGACTTTTTCTTATAACTTGACGATCTTCATCTGTTAGTGACTCATTAATTTTATTTAATTTTATAATATGCCATCCAAATTGAGTTTGTACTGGTTCGCTGATTTCTCCTTCTTTCATTGAGAATACTTTGTCAGAAAATTGTGGCACCATATCGCCTTTTTTAAATTCACCTAGCGCTCCACCCTTATCAGCATTACCTGTATCTTTTGAATATTCTTTGGCAAGCTCAGCAAAATCTCCACCATTATCTAATTTTTCTTTTACTTCTTTGGCTGTTTTTTCATCATCTACTAAGATATGGTCAGCATCTGCTTTCTTAAACTCATCTTTATTTTCTTCATAGAACTTATCTACGTCTTCATCAGAAACCGGATTATTTTTTAAGAACCATTCTTGATGTTTAGTATAAAGAATATCTTTTTTGATTACATCTTTAAACTGATCTGCAGTCATATTGTAATCTTCAAGCATTTCATCGAAGGCACCTTTTCCATTTTGTTTTTCAATATTATCTACAGTTTGCATAAACTGATCAGAAACTTCTTTATCAGAAACTTCGATTCCATTTTTTTGTGCATCATCAAAAGTAAGTTTATCTTTAACCATCATTCCCACAACTTGATTTTTTGCACCTTGGCTGCTTGCTAGATAAGAAGCGTAAAATGACATTTCATCTTTATATTGATCTTTTGTGAGAGTCTCACCATTTACTAACGCAACAGCATCATCAGGAAGTTTTTCAGCCTCTTTACTTTCTTTATTATTTGATTTATCTTCTTTTTTAGTATCTTTTTCTGTTTCTGTTGTTTCAGTTTTATTTGAAGTTGTTTCATTGTTAGTTGCTTGGTTATCACAAGCTGCTAAAAACATTGAGCTTGCAAGCATAATTGCTAAAATTTTATTTGTTTTTTTCATTTTTTACTCCTTATACTACTTATTATTTCTAGTAAATCATAAGTATCTATTAATTTTGTATTAGTTGCTGGGATTTTAAAAGCTGGATTTTTGGATAAGTCCAACTTCATATCACCCTTATAAGATTCACTAATTTCTTTTAACTCATCGAAGGTAAACTCTTCTCTATTAGAAAATCTCAAATTGATATAAGCATTTTGCTCTCGAATTTCCTTAAATCCTAAGCCCTCTGCTAATGATTTTATTAATGATACATACATAATATTATCCACCATTAAAGGTATATCACCATATATATCAATTAAATCTTCTACTAGTATATTGTAATCTTCGATATTTTCAATATTTGCTATTCTAGTGTACATTTCTATTTTTTGAGACTGGTCAGAAATATATGTGCTTGGTATATAAGCATTAACTTTTATATCTATATAAACATCTGATTTTTTCTTCACATCTACTTCTTTACCCGAAGCTTTTTCAACTGCTTCCTGCAAGTATTTTACATAAAGATCATAACCAACCGCTTCTACATGACCACTCTGACTTTCTCCTAAGAGATTTCCTGCACCTCTAAGCTCCAAATCTTTCATAGCAATTTTATATCCGCTACCAAAATCAGAAAAGTCCCTTATAGATTTTAATCTTTTTTCGCTTATCTCTGATAAAACTTTACCTTGCCTATAAGTAAAATATGCATATGAAGATCTATTTCCTCTTCCAATGCGACCCTTTAGCTGATAAAGCTGAGAAAGACCCATCATGTCAGCATCATAAATTATAATTGTATTTACATTTGCTATATCCATTCCAGTTTCTATAATTGTAGTTGATAGTAAAATATCAATCTCTCCACTTATAAAGTCGTTCATTATAGTTTCGATTTGTTTTGGAGTTAGCTTACCATGGATTATCTCAATCCTAGCTTCAGGAATCAATTCTTTTATATGATTATATAGTAAATCTATATTATGGACACGATTATAAACAAAATATACTTGTCCATTTCTAGCTAGTTCCCTATCGATAGCAGCTTTTATAATATTCTCATCATATTCTAAAACATAAGTATTTACTGGCAATCTTTCTTCTGGTGGTTCATCTAAGGTTGAAAGGTCTCTAATACCGGCTAGTGACATTTGAAGTGTTCTAGGAATTGGTGTGGCCGATAATGTTAAAACATCAAGGCTTGTTTTAAGTTGCTTTAATTTTTCTTTATGCTTTACACCAAATCTTTGTTCTTCATCTATAATCAATAGACCAAGATTTTTAAATTTAACATCACTGGATAAAACTCTATGAGTGCCTATTACTATATCAACTTTTCCAGATTTAAGATCTTTTATAGTTTGATCTTGATCTTTTTTAGAATTAAAGCGTGATAATAGCCTTGCTTCTATTGGAAATTCTTTAAATCTTTCTTTCATAGTCTCATAGTGCTGACTTGCTAGTATAGTTGTTGGCACTAAAAATGCTACTTGGTATCCATCAACTATAGCCTTAAATGCAGCCCTAAGTGCTACTTCAGTTTTACCATAACCAACATCTCCAGTTAAAAGACGATCCATTGGTTTATCTTTTTCCATATCATCTTTAATTTCGTTAATACTTCTTAACTGGCTGTAGGTTTCTTCATATGGAAAAGATTCTTCAAATTCCTTTTGCCAAGGTGTATCTGCTGAAAAAGCATGTCCAACTTCTTTACTTCTTTGGGCATATAATTTTACTAAGTCATCTGCAATTTCATCTACAGCTTTTTTAGCACGGGCCTTGGCCTTTGACCATGTGGGAGACCCTAGAGTTGACAGTCTTGGCTTTTCACCCTTATTACCAATATATTTGCTAACCAGATTCATTTGGTCTATCGGTACATAAACTTTATCATTACCCTTATAATTTATAACGATAAAATCTTTTTGTATATTGTTTACTTCAATTTGTTCAAGACCGTTATAAACACCAATACCATTATTTTCGTGGACTACATAATCACCAATATCTAAATCAGAGTAATTGATGATATCTGTAGAAGACATTTTATTTTTAATCTTCTTTTTTGATTTTCTCTTGTTAGTACCATAGATTTCTTTTTCAGTAAAAAGAAATAAATCATATTCCGGTAAATAGTAACCTTCACTTGCAACATCATTTGTTACTGTTATTCTTGTACTAAATTCATCAGAAATATCTAAGATATCATTTTCACGTAAGGCACTTAATAGATTGTTTTTATTCTCATTATTTCCAGCAAAAATTAAGGTTTTAGCATTTTCTTTCTGGTTTTTTAAAGCCTCTGCTAGAGTATTTATTTTTCTATTAAAGTGTTCTGATTCTATGGTTTTAAATTCCAATAATAGTTTAGGATTAAAAAGTTTTGTTCTTTTTAAGATTGATGTTAAGTTAATGATTGGATGAGTTTCTATCTTTTCATAAGTTTGCTCAACATTTACTAATAAATTAGTAAATGCATTAAATACCTCGCCCCTATCTCTTTGGATAGTAACATCTTCTAGAAAATTCTTTTCAAATTCTTTATGATTATCATATATTCTGGATGCATCATCTAGAATAAAAATCGTATCTTTAGATAAGTAATCTAAGTAAGTTTCAAAATTTGTATCTCGATATGGATTTATTAAATCCCAGTTAGCTACATACATAGTATCTTTTATGTAAGATTGTATTTGCCTGTACTTATCTATCAGCTTTTGATCATTTGAGTCTTTTATATTTTTTTCTAATTTTGAAACATCTTTTTCGATATTTTTTAATACATATTCAAAATCAGATTCTTCGTATATTAACTCATTTAAAGGTGAGATTGTTACTTCATCTATTTTTTCGATTGTACGTTGATTCTTTTGATCAAAAATCCTTATAGAATCTATCTCATCATCAAAAAGTTCTAGTCTTACTGGATTTTCATAATCTATAGGCCAAAAATCTATAATGGACCCACGCTTTGCGTATTCTCCTTTATTTTCAACAAGGCTTGTAGGATTGTAATTTAAATTTATGAGTGTTTTTATAAATTCTTCTACATCTACAATATCCTCGCTACTAATTTTAACAAAACTGTTATTAAATTTATCTAAAGGTGTTAATTTATTTAAAATTGCATCCATAGTAGTAACTGTAATTAGTCTTTCATTTTTTACTTGGCTAATTAGGTTCTCCATTCTGGATGTATTTGTATCTTCATCTACAGTTCGTATATTATAGTAATTTATTTCTCTAGATGGATAGAATCTTGCAATATCATAAAGGTTGTTTATATTTGTCTGGATATCTTTAGCTTTTTTTTCATTCTCAGTTATAACTAATACATTTTTTTCTAAACTATCAAAAAGGGATAAAATTAAATGAGCTTTTATCCCTTCTGTGAGTCCGTACAAATATATAGGAGAATCTTTTAAGTAATTTTCCCTAATTTTATTTAATTGTTCTGTATTTTCTAATAATTTTATTAATTGATTCATTTATTATTTTTCCAATAAGTCTATTGAATTGTACTTATTCATAGCCTTATCAATATTTGATTCAAGCATCATTTCTATAGCTTCAGCAGCCATAATAATTTCTTCTCTTACTATATCTATATCATTTCCATGAAAACCACTTAGAACAAAGTTTGCGAGATCCATATATTCGGGCTTTTGTCCAACGGAAATTTTTATTCTAGGAAATTTATCAGTTTGAGTTTGATAAATTATGGACTTCATACCATTGTGGGTTCCAGCAGATCCTTTTTTCTTAATACGAATTTTTCCAAAATCTATATCTATATCATCCTGGATTACAATAAGTTCATCATCATTAAACTTATAGAAGTTTTTAAAATCTCTAACAGATTCACCAGAATTATTCATATATGTTTGAGGTTTTATGAGCATAACTTTTTGGCCAGAGATTTCTCCCTGACCATAAAGAGCCTTATGTTTTAATTTTTTTACTGGAATATTATACTTTTCTGATAGATAATCTATAGTTAAAAATCCAACATTGTGTCTAGTATTTTCGTATTGTAAGCCAGGATTCCCAAGTCCTACTATAAAATACATCTAATTTACATCCTCAAATAGTCCACTGATTGATTCATAAGTGTTTATTCTATGGATTGCTTCTGCTAATAATGGTCCTATTTCTAATTGAGTGATTTTATCTATTTTTTTCTCTTCTGGAAGTTCAATAGTGTTTGTGATTACAATTTCTTTTACTTTTGAGTTTTCTAGTCTCTCAATAGCTGGGCCAGATAAAACTCCATGGGTTGCTGCGATGTATACATCCTTAGCACCATTTTCAATTAGATAATTTGCCGCATTTGTTATTGTACCAGCAGTATCTACCATATCGTCTACTAAAATTGCAGATTTGCCTTTGAAATCACCAATAACACTCATTACTTCTGAGACGTTTGGTTTCGGTCTTCTTTTTTCAATAATTGCAATAGGTAATTTTAGGTAATCAGAAAATTCACGAGCACGTCTTACACCACCTAAGTCTGGACTTACTACTACAAATTCATCGGCTTTATCATAAGCCATATCATTAAAGTATTCTGATAAAAGTCTAATAGCAGTGAAATGGTCTACTGGTATATCAAAATAACCTTGAATTTGACCTGCGTGAAGATCCATTGTAATTACTCTGTCTGCACCAGCTTCAGTCATTAAGTTTGCCACTAATTTTGCAGTAATTGGTTCACGTCCACGGGTTTTTCTATCTTGACGAGCATATCCATAATAAGGAACAATTGCATTTATATATCCTGCAGAAGCACGTCTACAAGCATCTATTATAATTAAAAGTTCCATAAGGTTATCATTTGTTGGAGATGATGTAGGTTGTACTATATAAACATCTTTTCCCCTAATTGATTCATTTATTTTAATTTTAATTTCGCCATCGCTAAATTTTTCTATCTCTGCTTCACCAAGGCTGGTATTTAAACTTTTTGCTATAGATTCTGCTAATTTTGTATTGGCATTGCCTGTAAGCAATTTTAATTCGCCTCTTTGAATATATTGTTGGGATTTATCAGATGTCATTTTTGCTCCTTTTCTTTCTCTAAATCTCTTTTTCGTTTTTTTTCTGCATATCCTGCTATATTTTTTTGTTCAGATCGCTCTATTGACAAATATCCTGATTCTACATCACATGTTATAGTAGATCCAGCTGCTATATAAGCTTCTTTTTCTATCTTTACAGGTGCTACTATATTTGAATTTGAACCTATAAAAGCTTCATCTTCTACAATGGATCTATGTTTAAATTTTCCATCGTAGTTTACAAATATTACCCCACACCCAACATTTATTTTACTACCTAAATCAGAATCTCCAATATAAGCTAAATGACCAGATTTTGTTCCATCACCTAAAGATGAGTTTTTAACCTCAACAAAGTTACCGATATGGACATTTTTACCTAAGCTTGCTTTTGGTCTTAAGTGTGCATAAGGTCCTACATCTGAATTTTCATCGATAAATGATTTTTCAATTACTGAATTATCTATTTTAACTCCATCTTTTAATATTGAATCTTCAATTCTAGACGATCCTTCAATAATACAATTTGACCCAATCTCAGTTTTTCCAAGAATTTTTACAGGCCCAGATATTATTGTATCCATTCCAATTTTAACTTCTGGATCAATTACTATCATTTCTGGATCTTCAATAATAACACCATTTAGCATGTGATTTTCATTTACACGTTTTTGCAAGATTTTCTTAGCTTGAGCTAATTCTTTTTTATTGTTTATTCCGTAAAATTCATCAGCATCATTAGCTGTAAAAGCCATGACCTTCTTGCCATCATTATATAATATCTCAATACAATCAGTTAGGTATAGCTCACTTTGTTCATTGTCTGTGTCTAATTTTGAAATAGCCTCTTTTAAGTCAGATCCTTTAAAAATATAAATTCCAGTGTTTATTTCATCTATCACATATTGATTTATTTTTAAGTCTTTTTGTTCAATAATTCCTATAAACTCTGCATTATCATCACGAATTATTCTTCCATAACTTGTAGGATTTAGTACTTTTGTTGATAGGACAGAAGCACTGTTATTATTTTCAAGATGATTTGATACAAATTCTTCTAAAGATGCTTTTGTAATTAATGGAATATCACCATTTAAGACTAAAACCTGATCATCATCAGAAATTTCACCTAAAGCTAGTGAAGCAGCGTAACCTGTACCATAAGGGTACTCTTCACCGATTTTTTGCTCTATTATAGTATCATTAGGAAAAAGATTTTCTAAGTCTTGCTTGTTTTTCCCGGCGATGATTATGGTTTGTGAATTTTCAAATCGTGAAGCATCTGCCACATATTTTACTATTTCTCTGTTTAATAATTTGTGTAAAACCTTTGAGGTGTTGGATTTCATCCTTGTTCCTTCACCTGCTGCCATAATAATAGTTTTTAGCATAGCTTTACTCGTGAGCCACTTCTAAAGCTAGGTTCATCATGTTAGTATAAGATTTTTCACGATTTTCAGCACTATCAGATACATCTTCTACAAGTGAGTCGCTGATCGTAAAAATCCCTAAACCTTTTTTGCCATATTTTCTAGCAGTCATAAATAGACCATAACTTTCCATCTCTACACAAAGAACTCCATATTTTCTCAAATTCTCAAAAACACCCTCTGGTAGTTCGTTATAAAATTGATCGGAGCTGTGAACCTGCCCACAATGAGTTGTGTATCCTAATTCTAATGATTTATTATAAGTTTCTAGCATTAAATCAAAATCAGGGGTTGGCGAGAAGTTAATATTTGCAAATAGATTATCATTTATAGAACTTTCTGAGCATGCACTTGTAGCAATTACTATATCATGAAGCTTGATATCTTCTTGCATAGAACCAGCTGTACCAATTCTAATAATGGTATCAACATCATAAGCTCCAAAAAGCTCATTGTAATAGATCATTGATGATGGTATCCCCATACCTGATCCCATTACAGAAACTCTTTTTCCTTTATAATATCCTGTAAAACCTAGCATGCCGCGTGTTTCGTTAAACTGAGTTACATCTTCAAGAAAATTATCAGCGATAAATTTTGCTCTTAATGGATCTCCCGGCATTAATACTGTTTTTGCAATTTGATCAGCATTTGTAGCTGATATATGTGGTGTAGGTATATTCATATAATCTCCTATTAATTAATTTCATATACTATAATAACATTTTTAAAAACTTTTTTAAACTTAAAAAAAGATAGACAATTATTTTCTATCTTTTCTCAATTTCTGTAATTTTATCAACTCTTCTTTGGTGACGTCCACCTTCAAAATCTGTTTTTACAAATTCTTCTACAATCATTTTTGCAGTTTCACTACCTATAACTCTAGCACCTAAACAAAGGCAATTTGCATCATTGTGTGCTCGACTCATTCTAGCAGAAAATGCTTCAGAAACACATGCTGCTCTTATACCATCTATTTTATTAGCAGAAATGCTCATTCCAAGTCCTGTACCACAAACTAAAATAGCAAAGTCAGCTTCTTTTTTTAATACTTTATCACATGCTTTTTGGGCAAAGTCTGAATAGTCTACGCTATCTTTACCATCTGTACCCACATGTATTACTTTATGGCCTAGTTCTTCTAACTTTTCCTTGATAGGTTCGTATAAATCAATACCACCGTGATCATTTCCTATAACGTAAATCATAGCTTATCCTCCATACTCTAATCTATACTTAAATGGTATCATAGCCATATCAACTTTACAAGTTATAATAAAAAGCATATGATATATTGTAATAATGTAAGATGAAACTAGGAGAGAAAATGTTTGAATTTAATTTGAATGGACATGAATTTAATTATGTTCATTTTATTGGTATAGGCGGTATATCCATGAGTGGTATTGCTGCTTTATTACTTAACAAAGGATATAAAGTATCTGGTTCTGATAGAACACTAACAGATATTACTAAAAATTTAAAAGAAAATGGTGCTGAAATTTTTATAGGTCAAAGAAAAGAGAATATAACTAACCCTGATCTAGTAGTATACACAGATGCCATTTTAGATGATAACGAAGAATTAATAGCAGCTAGAAATCTTGATGTTCCTGTTGTAACTCGTGGAGTTTTTCTTGGAGCATTAATGAAAAATTATAAACACTCTATTGCTGTCTCAGGATCACATGGAAAATCTACTGCAACTAGCATGATTTCAAAAATACTACTTAATTCTACTGAAGATGCTAGTATACTTTTAGGTGGAGAATTAGATGATATGGATGGTAATGTGCATGTGGGAGACGATAAATATTTAGTTACTGAAGCTTGCGAATATAAAGGCAATATTAGATATTATTATCCACAAACTGTGATTATTTTAAATATTGATGAAGATCATTTGGATTATTACAAAGATTTAAATGATATAGTAGAAACTTTTAAAACTTATCTAAAAAATCAAGATGAAAATTCAAAAACAATATTAAATCTAAATGAAGAAAATAATAAATTAGTACTTGATTCTGTACAAGGTGAGTTAATAACATATGCTCAAGAAAATTTCGATGCCGATTATGTAGCACATAATATTGCTTTTGATGAAATTGGTAGACCAAATTTTGATTTAAAAATGAAAAACGGAATGATTGAGCACTTTGAACTTGGTGTAATTGGACGTCATAATATCAATAATGCTATGGCAGCAATTATTGCTACTTATGAAAATGGAATTGATATACCAACCATAAAAGAGAATCTGAGAGCTTATTCGGGACTTAAACGTAGAATGGAAATAATCGGCCATGTAAATGATGCTACAATCATGACTGACTATGGTCACCATCCTTCTGAAATTGAAGTAACTTTAAATGCTTTAAAGGAACACACTGAAGGAAAACTTGTTTGTATTTGGCAACCTCACACATATAGCAGAACTAAAACTTTATTTAATGATTTTTTAAATTGCTTTGACAGTGCTGATGAAGTGGTAATTACTGATATCTACGCAGCCCGTGAAAAATACGATCCATCCATACATTCAAAAGATGTGGTTGACGCATTAATTGAAAAAGGGATAAATGCAAAGTATCTTGGTACTTTTGAACAAGCGCGAGATTATGTTTACGAAATTGCAGAGTCATCTGATTTAATTATAACTACAGGATGTGGAAATCCGGACGAACTTGCTCATATGATAGTAGATGATCAAGTTAAAGTAAGTGCTTAAATTAAAATTGACCTCCTTATTTGGAGGTCAATTTTTTATATGTACATTTTTAAAAATCAGTTGATAAGTCTAGGGATATTGACATTGCTTCATTTATTTTTATCATAACCCTATCATCAAATGTTCCGATTTTTTCTCTTAGTCTTCTTTTATCAATAGTCCTTAACTGCTCTAAAAGCGCCACACTATTTCTAGGTAGACCAAATTCGTTACCTTTTATCTTAACATGAGTGGGAAGTTTTGCCTTGTTTAATTGACTGGTAATTGGAGCAACAATGATAGTTGGGGAATATTTATTCCCAACATCATTTTGCACAACTATAACAGGTCTAACTCCACCCTGCTCGCTACCAACAACTGGAGATAAATCTGCATAGAACAAATCTCCTCTTTTAATCTTCATAGATTTCTCCTAAATAATTATCTATACTAATTATTTTACCACTTTTTTTATAAATTCTAGGAACCCTTAAATTTATTGAAGTCATAAGTTCATAAGGGATAGTTCCAATTTTTTGTGATTCTTTATAAATATCAGGATAGATAATTACTTCATCATCTGTTGATACATCTATGTCGGTAACATCTACCATCATTTGATCCATACATACTCTACCTAAGACCTTGCATAGTTTACCATTAATCATAACTTCACCAACATTTGAAAATGCTCTAATGTATCCATCAGCATATCCAATACTTAGAGTAGCAATTTTCATCGGCCTTTCGGTAATAAATGTTCTACCGTAACTAATTGATGTGCCTTCTTCAACTTCTTTTACAAAAATAACTCTAGATTTAAATTCAAAACACTGTTTTAATTCAATGTCTTTTTCTTCTCTTAAAAAATCGGATGGATAAAGTCCATAAGTTGAAATTCCTACTCTCATCATATCGCGAGTGATTTTATGTTTAATAGCTCCAGCGCTATTAGCTAAATGAACAAATTCTAAATCAAACTCATCATGAATGTATTGAGTCATTTCTATAAATTTTTCTTTTTGTTCATTTGTATATTCGGTGTCAGCTTCATCAGCAGTGGATAAATGGGAAAAAACAGAAATTATATTTATATTTTCTAGTTGTCTTAATTCTTTTATTTTATCTTTTTCAAAATTACGAAATCCAATTCTACCCATACCTGTATCAAGTAATATGTGAGCATTTACTTTCCCATTAATATTTTGATTAATTATTTTTGCATACTCTAAATCAAATATAGGTATATCTATATTATAATCAATGCATTTTTGAGCATCTTTATAATAAACAGCCCCAAGGATTAATATCGGCTTAGTTATGCCTGCTTCTCTTAAAGATAGTGCTTCACTTACTCTTGCCACTGCAAAATAGTCGACTTCATCTTCTATTTCTTCTGCGATCTTAAAAGCACCTAAACCATATCCATTCGCTTTAAGAACAGCACAGTACATTGAATCAGGATTAATTTTTCTAATATTTTTAATATTAAATAGTAACTTGTCAATATCAATTTCTACATAACTTTCAAACATAATTACCTCATTAATTTCATTGCTTCTGATATATTTTCTACTATATCTGTTGCGATCAAAGAATCTTTTCCAAATTTTCGACTAGCGATATCACCTGCTAGTGAATGTATATATACCCCAAGTTTAGCTGCATCAAATGAATTTAATTGTTTCATAAGAGTAGCTATTACACCAGTTAATACATCTCCTGAACCTGCGGTAGCCATTCCTGAGTTGCCTATTTCATTTTTATATAAATTTTTACCATCCGTTACAATGGTGTGATTTGATTTTAAAACTAATATAACATTGTATTTTCTAGCAAAATTTCTTGCTATTTCCTCTTCATTGTCTTTAATTTCTTTTATTGATAAGTTGCTAAGTCTAGAAAATTCTCCAAGATGGGGAGTGAGCACTATACTATTATTTGTCTTTAAAATACCTAAATCTTTACTTAAAGCATTTAAACCATCTGCATCTATAACTATATCAATATGAGATTTTGAAATTATTTCTCCTATTAACTTATTTAAATCTTTCTCATTTCCCATTCCAGGTCCAATTACAGCAACATCCTTATCTTCTAATAGAGCAATAATCTCTTTTGCTATTTTTTCATCATAATAATAATTATCACAATTAATCTCTCTAATTATCTGCTCATTTGCTTTGATTTGTAATATAGTTGATATCGATTTTGGAGCTAATATGTAACAAAGTCCAGCACCTGTTCTCATTGAAGACATACTAGACATATAAACCGAACCAGCCATACCATCACTTCCGCCTACAATAGCAATTCTTCCATAATCTCCCTTATGAGTATCAGAATCTCTTTTTGGCATCAAGTTTTTCATTTCAGAATTTATTTTAATATAGCTATCATCTTTCATTTTGCAAATTGCAATTGTATAATCTCCATCATGACTTATTGAAATATCACCTTTAATTTTATATCCATCTATAAATGCTATCGGCTTATCATGTATGTGTTTGATTTCAATTTTTTTTCTTAATATTGCTGATAAATTTAAATTATTTGCTTTAATAACAGCTTCTTTTGCTGCAAAAATACCAGCTAAAGTTTGAATATAATTTTCCTTTTTGTAAGCATAACTCAATTCTAGGTCAGAATAGAGTTTATTTATAAAATGTTTATTAGCTTTTTGTTTAAATTTTTCTATATTTACTATATCTATTCCAATCATAATAAGTCTTTACTTAATCTTTTTACATTTTTTTTGATATCTTCAATATCTAGATATTTATATTCCCCATTTTCATAAATTAATTCCCCATCTATAAATACATATGAAATATCATTTTCATATGTTGAGTAACAAATTGAGGCAATTAAATCGTTATTAGGAATATGATTTATATTATCAATATCAATCATTATTAAGTCAGCACATTTTCCTTCTTCTATTGTCCCTACTTTATTCTCGATTCCCAAGGCCCTGGCACTATTAATTGTAGCCATTTTTAATACTTCATAAGCTTTGAGATTGTCAGCAGCTTTTAATTTTGAAATTAATGCTGCAATTTCAATTTCTTTTAACATAGATTGCTTGTTGTTACTTGAAGCAGAGTCAGTACCTAAAGCTACATTGATTCCTTTATCCATCAATCTTGTTACATCACATATACCAGATGATAATTTTAGGTTGCTAGATGGATTATGTAAAATTGATACGTTTTTTTCGCTTAAAATATCTAAATCACTATCGGATAGATGGACACCATGGGCTGCAATTGTCCTATTTTCAAAGATATTACATTCATTAAAAACTTCTGTAGGACTTTGACCATATCTTTTCATGCACTCTTCATTTTCAAATTCAGTCTCTGATAAGTGAATATGAATAGGCATATTGTATTCTTTAGATACTTTTGATATTTTTAGTAAATATTCTTTATCAGTTGTATAGACAGCATGTGGTCCTAAAGCTATTTCAATTTTTCCATCTTTACCATTGTATTTTTTATACAATTCAATGCAATCTTTGATTCTAAGTTCATCTTGATCTGGACTTGATAGACCACGTGCAATTTGTGCTCGTAGTTTTGCTTGATCTAAAGCTTTTATAGTCTCTTCTTCAAAAAAATACATATCAGCAAAAGTTGTAGTACCTGTTTTTATCATTTCTGCAAATGATAAAAGTGAAGCATAGTAAACTAACTTTTCATTTAGTTTCTCTTCTGCAGGGAAAATGTAGTTAGTAAGCCATGTCATAAGTTCATTATCATTACCATAATTCCTAAAAAAACTCATGCCCACATGGGTATGTGCATTGATAAATCCAGGCATAGTTATAAAATTTTGGCCATCGATAATTTTATCTGCATTGAAATCCTCAACATATCCTATTTTAAATATTTTTCCATTTTTTATGTAAATATTATCATTTCTTATTTTATCATCATTCATTGTCAGAATTTTAGTATTTTTTATAAGTATATTCATATTTTAAAAAAAGGAGTGTTAACCACTCCTATTCTCCTATTTTTTCCTTTAATAAGTTTGTTATTTCTACCGGATTTCCCTTTCCCTTAGTCTTTTTCATAGCTTGACCAACTAGGAAACCAAAAGCTCGGTCTTTTCCATTTTTAATATCTTCAATTGATTCTGGATTTTCTTTTAGCACTTCATCTACAACCTCTTTTAAGAATCCACTATCACTAATTTGAAGCAGATTTCTTTCCTCTGCTAGCTTTTCAGGATTTTCGTTTGATTCGTAGATTTCACGTAAAAGTTTCTTTGCTACATTATTATTAATCTTGTCTTCTTTGGCAAGTTTAATTAATTTAGCAAAGTTATCTACTGATAAATTCATTGTTGATGGGCTTTGCTCAGTTTCATTTAATCTTCTAGATAATTCTGTAAGTATCCAGTTTGCTGATATTTTTGGATCATTTACAATATCGTTTGTTTTTTCAAAAAGTTCAGCTAGTTCTCTATCATTAGCCAAGAGATTAGCATCATATTCAGTCATTTCATATTCTTTTATATAGCGACTTTGCTTTTTAGCTGGAAGTTCTGGGAGATTCTCTCTAATTTCATTGATATACTCATTATCTAAATAAATTTCTGGTATATCACCATCAACTGAAAATCTGTAGTCATTTCCTACTTCTTTATCACGCATATGGATGGTTTCTAGTTTTTCATCATCCCATCTTCTTGTTTCCTTTGTGCCCATTTCATCTTTTTCAAGAAGCTCTGTGTGACGTTTTACTTCAAAAGCCAAAGCTTGTTCGATAGCCTTAATTGAGTTCATATTTTTAATCTCAGCTATGTTAGTTTTATTCCCTGAATCTATATCTTGCATGTTGATATTAACATCTACACGCATAGATCCTTGGGCCATAATACAATCTGAAACTTCTAAGAATCTTAATGTTGAAGCTAGTGTTTCTACAAACTCACGAGCTTCATCTGGTGAGCTTATATCAGGTTTTGTTACTATCTCAATTAAAGGTACTCCTGCACGGTTATAGTCCATTAGAGTTCTACCTTCTTCATCGTGATTTGATTTACCTGTATCCTCTTCCATATGAATTTCAATCAAACCAACTTTTTTGTCGTTTGAAAGTTCTATAAAACCATTTGTCGCATATGGCTTGTCATATTGAGTGATTTGATAACCTTTTGTAAGATCTGGATAAAAGTATTTTTTTCTATCCATTTTTTGATCATTTGCAATATCGCAATTAAATGCAAGTCCAGCTCTTAAAGCTAGTTCTACAGCCTTTTTGTTCATTACTGGTAATGTACCAGGATGGCCTAGGCAAACAGGACAAACATTTGTATTTGGTACAGCTCCAAATTCGTTCTTACAAGAGCAAAATATTTTGGTATTAGTTGCTAGCTCCACGTGGATCTCTAGACCTATTATTGTTTTTGTATTCATTTTGCCTCCCCTAAAAACTTATCTGCTGCGTTAATTACTTTATTATCATCAAATCTATTTCCAATAAATTGAATGGAACCTGATATACCTTCTCTTACTGGGACAGAAAGTCCACACATACCGGCAAGATTTACTATTACATTAAATCCATCAGCTTTAAAATCTGAAAGTGGATCTTTCTCACTTTCTTCATCAATTGATGGAGGTAAATTTGTAGTAGTAGGTGTTACTATCAAATCATATTTATCAAATAGTTCTTCTAATTCTTCTTTGATCAATGTACGTAATTTTAAACCTTTTTTATATATTTTTTGGTCATCACTTGCAGATAAATACATAGTTCCAAGAGCAATTCTTCTTTGAACTTCTTCTCCAAGTCCTTCAGATCTTGATTTTACAAATAATTCAGAAATATCTTTGTACTCATTGGTTTGATGACCGTATCTTACACCATCAAATCTACTCATATTTGAAGATACTTCAGAACTCATAACGATGTTATAAACAGGATTTGCATAAACTGCGTAGTTTAATTTTACTTCTACTAGCTCAGCACCTAATTCTTTAAGTCGATCTAAGGCTAACTTATAATCTTCTTTTACAGCATCTTCAATGCCTTCGTAAAGAACACTGTCTGTACTTATTACAGCAATTTTTTTGCCATTAAAATCGTAATCTTCTTTTTTGTACTCAAATGGATCTAAAATAGCAGTCATATCATTTTCGTCAGGAGATGAAGTTATTGAGGATATTAATCTAAGGTCATCAATATTTTGAGTAAAGATTCCTACTTGATCTAAGGTATTAGCCATAGATACTACACCATATCGGCTTAATAATGAATATGTTGGTTTATACCCAATGATATTTGTATATGAAGCTGGTCCTCTAACCGAACCACCTGTATCAGTACCCAGTGCTACTAATACATCATCATTTGATACTGCAACTGCTGAGCCTGATGAAGAACCTCCTGCAATCTTTGATGTATCTAGATTATTCTTTACAACTCCAAAATGTGATGTTTTAGAGCTAGCACCCATAGCAAATTCATCCATATTTGTTTTTGCAATGATAATAGCATCTTCTTTAAGTAAATTATCTACAACTGTGGCATTATAGATAGGAGTAAAATCTTCTAACATTTTAGATGCGCAAGTCATGTTCATATTTTTATAAGAAATATTATCTTTAACAGCAATTGGTAAACCAAATAATTTTCCTAGTTCTTCTCCACTTTTAAGTTTATTATCTAAATACTCAGCTCTTTTTAAAGAATCTTCTTCATCAAAAGAAATATAAGCATTATGTTCATTTGTTTTAATTTTTTCTAAACTTTTTTTTGTGTAATCAACTACTGAAATTTCACCAGACTTAAATTTGCTTACTAAATTTTCTATATTCATAAAATCTCCTATAAATTCCAATCTAATCTGAAATAACCAAATTCTTTATCTGGAGCATTTTTTAAAGCGTCGTCACGACTAGAAGATTCTTTTGCCTCATCTTCTCTAAAAACTACCTTGTGCGAATCAATACTTTCAGTCATTATTATATCTTCAGTATCTACATCAAAAATGTCTTCAATAAAATCAATTACAATATTAAATTTATTAGACAAATCTTCTACATCTTTGCCATCTAGGCTTAAATTTGCCAGTCTATAAATTTTTTCTACTTCTTTAGCTTCCATCTTACTTCCCTTCTAATTGCTTTAAGAAATTGTATAGCTTTTCATCTTCATAAACTTCAACACCCAATTCCTTAGCCTTAGTTAACTTAGATCCTGCCTTTTGTCCACACAAAACAACATCTGTACTTTTTGAGACAGAACCAGTTACTTTTCCACCATTTTTTTCAATTAATTCTTTTATATCTTCCCTTTTGTAGTTTTCCATAGTACCAGTGATTACAAAAGTTTTATTCTCTAGCTCATTTGAGATTTCTTCCCTTATATTTTCACCTTCGTTTAATTTGATACCCTTAGATAACAGTATATCTATACCGTTATTAATTTTCTCATCTTCAAAAAAATCTACAATATTATCTGCAGTTATCTGACCAATGTCGTCTATTTCAACTAATTCGTCTGCAGTAGCATTTCTAATCTTTTCAAATTTTTCAAATTTATTTGCTAAATCTCTAGCTGTTCTCTCTCCAACATTTGGAATGCCAATAGCATATATAAATCGATTTAAATCACGTGTTTTACTGGCTTGTATTGCATCTAGCAAATTTTGAGATTTTTTTGGCCCAAATCTATCTAATTTAATGAGATCTTCATATTTCAAATCATAAATTTCATATATATCGTCAATATTAAGTTCTTCCATTAACTGGGCAATAGTTTTTTCTGATAGTCCTTCGATGTCCATAGCATTTCTAGATGCATAATGCTCCATACGGGCTAAGAGCTGAGGTGTACATGATATAGAATTTGGACAAACAATATGAACATTTCCCTCAATTAGTTCTGTATCACAATACGGACAATGGCTAGGTTTTTCAATCTGCCTTGTACCTGACTGATTTTCATCAACTACACCAAGTATTTCTGGAATTACATCATTAGATCTTCTGATAAATACTTTAGATCCAATTTTTACTTTTTTGCGTTCGATATCATCATAGTTATTAAGAGTAGCACGGGATACAGTTACCCCAGAAAAATCAACTGGTTCTAATATTGCTGAAGGAGTAACTTTACCAGTTCTGCCTACATTCCATACTACATCTAACAATGTAGTGGTGTATTCTTCAGCTTCAAATTTAAATGCAATTGACCATCTAGGAAATTTATTGGTGAAACCTAGAGCTTGTTGGGTTTTCTTATCATTTATTTTGATAACTACACCATCAGTTAAAATATCTAGAGTTTTTCTTTCTAGTTCGATTTTTTCTAGTTCTGCGATTATTTCATCGTAAGTTTTTACTAGTTTGTGATAAGGATGAATATTAAAATTTTCCTTTTTTAGAAAGTCTAACATCTCTTTTTCTGTAGAAAAATCTAAATTGGATGTTGAGATATTATAAAAATATGCAGTTAAATTTCTTTTTCTTGTTTCATTTGTGTCAAGATTTCTTAAGGCACCTGCAGCTGCATTTCTAGCATTTTTTAACTGAAATTCATTTTCTTTATTATATCTTTCAAGCTCTGATAAAGGCATTAAAGCTTCTCCTTGAATTTCTAATAAAGATTTTTCTTCAATTTCTAATGGGATAGATTTTATTGTCCTAACTTGTGCAGATATTTCTTCACCTACAATTCCATTTCCTCTAGTAGAAGCATTTTTAAGTTTGCCATCTTCATAAGTTAAGTTTATGGTCAGTCCATCAAATTTATATTCCAATACAAATTCTAGCTCAGGAAGTTGATCGTATTGATTTTCGTTATAAGAATCACGAAGTCTATTTGCTCTATCTATCCAATCTTTTAAATCATCATAAGATTGGGCTTTGTCTTGGGAATATAGCCTTGAAATATGAAAATGCTTTTCAAATTTTTCTAGGACCTCTCCCCCTACTTTTTGAGTTGGGGAATTATCAGGGTGTATTCCTGTTTCATTTTCTAATTCTTTAAGTCTATCGTACAACTTATCATATTCAGCATCCGATACCAACGGCGCATCTAGGGTGTAATAATGATAGTTTAGCTCTTCGATTTTTTCTATTAATTCATTAATTTCGTTTCTTTTTTCCATATCACACCTTATAAATTGGGGCATAGTCTTGGTTTAGTTTCTTAAGTCCTTTTTTATCAAATGCTACAACGAGTTCATTACCATCTTCGTTTTCCTTTACCTGGACAACCATACCCTCGCCCCATTTTGAGTGCATGATTTTATCGCCTACTTGATAGCTCTCATCACTATTTTCGTTTTTCTTTAACTTAGTATCTAAAACTGATTGGCGAGTCTTTTCTCTCATATAATCTTCATTTGAAGCTCTCTCGTAAGTTCGTGAATTAAATGAAGAAAATGATGAATTTTGTAATTCTTTAATATTTGATTTTATCTCATCAATAAATCTTGATGTCTTGTAGTATACAGGTTTTCCATAGGCTCTTCTAACTTCGCTACTAGTTAGATATAGTTTTTCACGGGCTCTAGTAATGGCCACATAAAATAACCTTCGTTCTTCTTCAACATTACCTTCATCAATTGATCTTTTGCCAGGAAATAGTCCCTCATCCATACCTACAACAAATACTATTGGAAACTCTAGACCCTTAGCAGCATGCATAGTCATAAGGGTTACTGAGTCATCTTTGTCTTCGGTTTTTTCAAGCTCTGAAATTAAACTAAGGTTTTCTAAATAATCATAGATAGTATCATCTGGATTATTTTCCTCATATTCACTGGCTGCACTGATAAACTCATTGATATTGTCAATCCTAGCTCTATCTTCTACTGAATAGCTTGATTCTAATACTTTTAAATAACCAGATTTGTCTAAAACTTCATTTATGAGATCGGTTATAGTATATTTTAATGCATTATCAAATATTTCTCTTAAAGGATTATAGAATTTGTAAGCTAGTTTTTTAAGTCTATCTGATAATAACTGTTCATATCCTGAATCTGTTATTAATTCCAGAATAGAAATATTGTTATCAGAAGCAATTTTATTCATCTGTTCCACACTTTTATCACCGATTCCACGCTTTGGTTCATTAATGATACGTTTTAGTGCAACATCATCTTTTGGATTTACAATAACTTTTAAATATGAGACTAAATCTTTAATTTCTTTTCTATCATAGAACTTCAGACCACCTATTACTTTGTAATCAATTAAATTTTTCATCAAGACTTCTTCAAAGGGTCTTGATTGAGCATTAGTCCTGTATAGGATAGCAATATCTCTATAAGAGTATCCTTGGTTTACTAATTTTTTGATTTCATCGACTACAAATTTACTTTCTTCACTTTCGACTGAATTATTTTTATAAATTACTTCATCGCCAGTTTCATTAGCAGTCCACAAATTCTTGTCTTTTCTTTCTATGTTATTTACAATTAGTGAGTTTGCAGTATTTAGAATATTTGACGTAGACCTATAATTTTGTTCAAGCTTGATTACCTTAGCGTCCTTAAAATCTTTTTCAAAATTTAAGATATTGCTTATATCTGCACCCCTAAAACTATAAATTGATTGATCAGCATCACCCACAACTATTACATTATTATGATATCCAGCAAAATATTTGATAAGCTCGTACTGCGAAGCATTCGTATCTTGATATTCATCAACAAATACATATTGAAATTTCTTTTGATAGTATTCTAAAACTTGTTGGTCTTTTTTAAAAATATCTAAAACTTTTTCGATTAAGTCATCAAAATCTAGAGAATTATACTCATACTTACGTTTTTCATACAAACGGTAGATCTCATAGTATTCATTGTGATTTCGGTAATAGCTATCTATTTTCAGGAACTGATTTGGAGTAATAGATTTATTTTTTAAAGAACTAATAATATTTTGGGCATCTCTAGGACTTATTTCATCCTTATAACCCAAATCATTTATAATCTCTTTTATCAAAGTTCTCTGATCATTTGTATCATATATTGTAAAATTAGAGCTATATCCAATTTTTTCAATATTCATTCTTAAAATTCTAGCACAAATTGAGTGAAATGTACCAATCCATAGATGACTAACATCCATATTCAATAGACTAGCAACTCTTTGCTTCATCTCATTTGCTGCCTTATTGGTAAATGTGATTGCTATGATATTTCTAGGGTCTATTCCCTCACTTTTAATCAAATTTGCAATGCTTGTTGTAAGAACCCTAGTCTTACCACTACCAGCACCCGCAAGGACTAAAAGAGGTCCTTTTTTATGAAGCACTGCTTCTGCTTGTTTATCGTTTAAACCTTCAAGTATCATCACATCCCCCTTATCTATTTATTATACCACATGAAAAAAGAGTAGACATTAAGCCTCCTCTTTTAAAATATATATTTATTTAAGATTTACTTTTCTTCTCTTTGCTTTTTTAAATCTTTTTCTATAAGTTTGTCTAAAACTAGGTCATATCCATTTGATCCGTAGTTTAAAGATCTATTGACCCTAGATATAGTAGCTGTTGATGCTCCAGTTTCTTCTTCAATAACATTATAAGTTTTTCTTATTTTTAGTAATCTTGCAACATGTAATCTTTGTGCTATTGATTGGATTTCTCTAGCTGTACAAATATCTGTAAAAAATGAGTAGCATTCTTCTATATTATTAAGCATTAGAATTGCTTCAAATAATTCATCTGTTTGTTGATTTTTTAATTTTGAATCTGTCATTGTTCCCCCGAGTATAAAGTAATCTGTTTAGTTACAATGATATTATACACTAAATATCAAATTAAATATACTTTTATCAAATTATTTTGCCAATTTAACTATAAATGCAAATAAATTTTAATATGATTCTAATTATCAAAATTTTTATTTATAGAAATATTAAATAATTCTTTACATAAATCTTCATTTCTTGCAAGTAAAGGTCCATGTAGATATGTACCAATTGTATTTTTGTATCTAAATCCTTCAGTGGTATCTGATCCATTATTACCATTGCCTTCAATAACCTTACCAAAAGCTTTTTGGTTTTCAGATAGATATGTTACGCCACCATGGTTTTCAAATCCTTCATATAATTGTCCATTATTATAATCTTTAATTTTAATAGCTCCTGTGAATCTATTACCATTTTCTTGATTTACAGTGTAATGATTAAAAATATTCAATCCCTCTATTTTTTTATTGTAAGCATCATAATAATATTGACCTAATAGTTGGTATCCTCCACAGATTGCTAAAAATACTCCACCCTTTTCAATATATTTTGATAGTTGTTCTCTTTTTTCTAATAGATCAGTTTGAACTATCCTCTGCTCATAGTCTTGACCACCGCCAAAAAATACAAAATCATATTTTTCAGCATCAAAATAATCTGCTATGCTAATCGTTTCAATTTCTACCTCATAACCATTTTTTCTTGCTTCATGGGCAAATGCCATAACATTTCCCACATCGCCATAAGTATTTAATAGATTTCCGTAAAGGTGGCAAATTTTAATTTTTTTCATAAGCCTAATACCTCTCTTAATTTAAGCATAGCAGTATAAGTAGATAAAATATAGATATTATCAGTTTTGGATTGTTTTACAATATCAAAGATTTCATTTTCAAAGTCAAATTCAACAATATCACCATTATAAATTTCTGCTATTTCTAAACGCCTTTTCATATCTTTTTTTCTTTTTCCTGAAACATAGATATCTTTTATATCAAGAGCGCTTAAACATTCGTAGTAGGAATCATATATCCAGCTTACATCTGTTCCATCTGCATAGTTATCATTTAATAAGCAAATTAAAGATACTGGCTTTTCTTCTAGTAGCATTAGATCAATAATTTGATTTAGACCAGTAGGATTTTTCACAAGATTTATAGTAATATTTTTGTCATCAATGTTTATGTTTTCTTGCCTACCAAAAACATTTTTTTGGCTATGAAGTCCTTCATAAATTTCCTCATAGCTTAGTCCAAGTTCCTTAGCTACACTTAAAGCAGCAAGAGCATTATATACATTATATAATCCACCGACATTTACTTTATAAAGTTCATTATCGACTTTAAACTCTGAATAATTTGCATCAAGTTTTACAATTTCATCTATCGGATAGTCTATATAAGGTGTTCTAAAATTACAATTTGGACAAGAATAATCACCCAGTGAAGAATAATTATTAAGTTTATATTTTAATACATGATTACAATTAGGACAAAGTATGCCATCCGAATTAATTTCGGCATTTAAATCATAATCACTACTTGCATTTTTATAATCACGAATCCCAAAATAGGCTTTATCAAAACTCTGCATTTGTTCATAGTTAAATATAGGCAAATCACCGTTAGCAATTATTTTCGCATCAGGCATGACTTTCATACCATCCATTAATTTTGCAAAAATATTATAGATTTCCCCAAATCTGTCCATTTGATCTCTAAATATATTTGTAAATACTACATAATCTGGCTTTATATTTTGACCAATCCTGACTAGATTTGCCTCATCAACTTCTAGAACGGCAATAGTTTCCTCGCTAGAAGGATTATCTAATAAAGTTGTAATGATGCCTTGGACCATATTTGATCCAGATTCATTTGTAAAAACTTTATCGTAACGTTGTCTTAATATATTTACTAAAAAATGGGTTGTCATTGTTTTACCATTTGTACCTGTGACAAATATAAACTTAGTATTTTTTGACAACTCATTTAAAATATTTTTATCTAATTTATAAGCAACATAGCCAGGTAAAGAAGTTGCGTTATGCTTAGTAAGCCTTAGCCCTGCCCTGACAATTTTTGCTATTTCTTTTGTTAATTTATTTTTTACACTCATAAATTTAATATATCTTAAAAAACTAACTTATCAATCACTATCCAATAATTTTATAAGTACTTTCATCTTCAATTATTTTATTTTCAACTTTTTTGCACGAATCAATTTTAATGAATTTTTGATTTTTTAGCTCTTCTATAAATTTATTGATTGATTTTTCTTCTCCTTGAATAAAACATCTTACATCTCCATTATATAAATTTTCAATATTACCAGTAAGGTCTAACTTAGTAGCTAAAATCTTTGATGTATATCTAAAACCTACTCCTTGGACTCTGCCTTTAAATAACAATTCATATCTTTTCATAACAATCTCCTTTGACTAATTTTACCCATTACTTGATTTATTTGTATAAATTAGTTTAGTATTATTAACACCCCCTATGGGTGTGAGAGGAGGTATTATGAAAAAACGCTTTGATGTAACAGGCATGACGTGTGCGTCTTGTCAGGCTAATGTTACAAGAGCAGTTGAAAAATTAGGTGTTAATGAGGTAAATGTAAATCTAATTAACGAATCTATGAGCGTTGATTATGATGAAGATAAACTAAGCGGTGATGACATCATCCATGCTGTAGAAAAAATAGGTTATGGAGCTAGCTTAAAAGATAAAGAAAAATCAACTACTGCTGACAAACCTAAAGAAAAAGACCAAGAAGAAAGTAATACCAGATTTAGGTTAAGAGTATCATTGGTTTTCTTAATCCCACTTTTGTATATAGCTATGGGACCTATGATCGGTTTGCCAGTTCCCTCTTTTATGCAAGGAAGAGAAGGCTCTATAAATAACGCCTTTATACAATTTATATTAACTATTCCAGTATTAGTAGTAAATAGAAAGTTTTTTATAAATGGATTTAAAGGATTATTTAATAAGGCTCCAAACATGGATACCCTAGTAGCTCTTGGTGCTAGTGCAGCAACATTTTATGGTATTTTTGCTATAATGCGAATGGCCTATGGTTTCGGATTTAACCAACCAGAAATTATAGATCAATATATGCATAACCTCTATTTTGAGTCTGCTGCTGTGATTCTAACTTTAATAACTCTTGGTAAATATTTTGAAGCTAGATCAAAGGGTCAAACTAAAGCATCCCTAGAAAATTTAATAAATCTAGCACCAAAAAAAGCAACAATTCTTGTTGATGGTAAGGAAAAAAGCGTAGATGTTTCTGAGATAGAAAAAGGAGATATAATCTTAATTAGACCTGGAGATTCTATTCCAGTGGATGGTGAGATTATAGAAGGCTCTTCCCTACTTGATGAGGCAGCATTAACTGGTGAATCTATTCCTGTTAATAAGGGTGTTGGAGATGAAGTAATCACTGCAACTATTAACAAAGAAGGTTCATTTAAATTTAAAGCCACCAAAGTTGGAGAAGATACAACTCTTGCCCAAATTATAAATCTAGTAAATGAAGCAAACGAAACCAAGGCTCCAATTGCTAAAATGGCAGATGAAATTTCAGCTATATTTGTACCAGCTGTAATTTTAATTTCTATTGTTACATTCATAGTATGGATGGCACTAGGCTATAGTTTTGAATTTGCATTAAATTTAATGATTTCAGTTTTAGTTATATCCTGTCCATGTGCCCTAGGACTAGCTACACCGATGGGGATAATGGTTTCTACTGGAAAATCCGCAGAACTAGGTTTATTATTTAAAAGTGCAGAAAGTTTAGAAAACTTAAGCAAAGTTGATACAATACTTCTAGACAAGACAGGAACTATTACTGAAGGTAGACCTCAAGTTACAGATGTAAAAACTGATATAGACTATGATGAGTTTATAAAACTTGCAATTTCTATAGAAAATTCATCTGAACACCCATTAAGTAATGCAATAGTTACCTATGCTGAAGAAAATAATATAGCTCCAGAGAATGTATCAGACTTTAACGCTATTTCTGGTAAAGGAATAAGCGCAACATATAATGGTCAAAGATACCTAGCAGGTAATTTAAGGCTAATGAAAGAAAATAATATAGATCTTAAAAACTATATTGAAGTAGCTGATACTTATGCAAATGAAGGTAAGACTTCTATGTACTTTGCTGATGAAAATCAATTAATCGGTCTAATAGCTGCTAAGGACTTACCAAAAGCAACTTCAAAAATTGCTATAGATGAGCTTAAAAATCTAGGTTATGAAGTAACTATGGTAACTGGAGATAACGAAAAAACAGCAGAAGCAATCAGATCTGACTTAGGTATTGATAAAAAATTTGCTGATGTCCTACCTCAAGATAAAGATAAAGTTGTAAAACAATTGCAAGATATGGGTAAAAAAGTAACTATGGTAGGTGATGGTATTAATGATGCGCCTGCTCTTGCAAGAAGTGATATAGGTATGGCCATTGGTAATGGTACTGATGTTGCTATAGACTCTGCAGATGTTGTATTGATGAGAAATTCACTACTAGATATAGTAAGTGCAATTGAACTTTCAAAATCAACTATAAAGACCATTAAGCAAAATTTATTCTGGGCTTTCTTTTACAATGTAATACTAATCCCAGTAGCAGCAGGGCTTTTATATCCATTTAAAGGAATCACATTAAATCCAATGTTTGCAGCCTTTGCAATGAGTATTTCATCTGTATTCGTATGTTTAAACTCACTAAGACTAAGAGGATTTAAACCAGAGTTTAAAAATCAAAAAGCTATAGATGAAGTAGAAAAAAACGCATCAAACAATGAATATCAAAATCTATCAAATAATAAAGAAATAAAAGGAGAAGAAAAAATGACAGATACAAACAAATTAGTAGTGAATGTAAATGGAATGACTTGTGAACATTGCAAAAATCATGTTGAAAAAGCATTAAAAGAATTAGCATTTGTTGAAAATGCAACTGTAAATCTCGATGAAAAAAATGCTACAGTAGAATACTTTGGTAGTGTAGATGAAGATCAAATTAAAGATGCAATTACTGAAGCAGGATACGAATTTAACGGTATTGAATACAAATAATGCATGCTGATAAAGCAAAAACTATCAGAAAATTAAAAACCGTCAGTGGTCAAATCGACGGCCTAATAAAAATGGTTGAAGAAGATAGATATTGTATTGATATTAGCAACCAAGTTATGGCTTCAATTTCAATATTAAAAAACATCAATAAAGATGTACTTTCAGCTCATCTTAATCATTGTGTCTACCAGGCACTTGAAAATGATAATGCAAATGATGCTAAAGAAAAGTTAGATGAAATCGAAGGTATAATAAATAAACTTAATAAAATTTGACAAAATAAAAGGCTCCCCTACGGGAGCTTTTTTAAAATTCTATTATATTATTCATAAGTGCTTTATTCTTTTCAAGTATCTTAAAGATAATTACTCCTATTATACTTACCATAACAAATTCGCTAGCCATAAATGAAAATAGCATTGTTATGAATGCACCAGAACTATCTAGTAAGAAATATGTTCCTAAAGCTGGAACAGCAACTAATAGTACTGGGAAAAGTGATGCAACAAATAAATTATCAGTCTTTTGCATAAATCTAAAGGCAATATATGATGATAATGTACCAAAAATTACATCAAACCAAGCCATAGGACTAAACAAATTTGCAATTGCACATCCTAATACAAGTCCTGGAATATATTTTCTATTATAAAAAGCTAATAATACCAATATTTCAGAAAATCTAAATTGAATTGGACCGTATTGTGGCATAGGTACGACTAAAGTTAAGACTGCATAAAGAGCAGCTACAACTGCTGATCTAACTAAAAAGTTAGTATCACTTATAAAATTATTTTTTTTATTCATTTTTTCTCCTTGATTTTTTTTTCGTAATGGGTGCCAAGAAACATTACTATGCTATGATACCACAATATTTTAAAAAACAAAAGCTATTGAATGATAGATACAATTGAGTAAAATATTTGTATGAAAAAACAAATTTTATTAGTCCCAATTTTACTCATTTCCTTAAGCTCATGTACTAGTAGCTTGGGAAACAAAAATGAAGGACTAATTGATCAAGAAAATATGAATATAGTCTCTGAGATAAATGAGTTAGCAATTAATACTTTTTTAAAATCAAATGACAAATCTTTATCTGAAGTTATCGTAGAAAATGAAAAACAGTATAAAGAAAATTTTACTCCAAAAGCAAAGTCAGATGTTAAAGAAGATATAATTAAAAATCTCGAAAAACACATAGATCAAAATCCAAAAGCTCAATGGGTTTATGATAATTTTTTTAATGTTACAAATGTCGAAGCCTATCTTACAGGAAATGATCCTGATACAGTTGAATTTGTATACAACATGAATCACAATATCACTGATTTTCCAAACACACCAGGAGAATCTATTGAACTTGGAAGAAAAACTCCTTTTTATCTTCAGTGGGATAACAGATGGGCATACAATGAATTGGGACTTAGAAATATAGGGATTTCTGGCTGTGGTCCCACATCTACTGCAATGGTTTTATCAAGAATTAAAGATGATCCAACTATTACACCCGATAAAATATCAAAAGATGCAAAAAATTATATGACTAATGAAGGAGTTTCCTGGTCATTTTTCCCAGATGAAGCTACTAAATATAATTTAAAATCAAAAGACATTAATTTAAATGAAAAGGAAATGATAGATGCTCTAAAAAAAGGACCTCTTATTGTTTCTGTTGATAGAGGCTATTTCACATTATTTGGTCATATTTTTGTAATTGACTCTTATAAAGATGGTAAATTTTTAATAAATGATCCAAATAGCGTGAAAAACACTATGAGACCTTGGTCATATGATGAAATTAGTAATCAGATAGCTCATATCTGGCAAATATATTAATTTGACAAATAGCTAATGTAAGCGTATACTAAGAAAGTATTTTACTTCGCACCATTAGCTCAGTTGGTAGAGCACCTGACTCTTAATCAGGGTGTCCAGAGTTCGAACCTCTGATGGTGCACCAAATTAAAACTGCGGTCTAAGCCGCAGTTTTTTTAATTTAAAAATAGACTGGATATTTCCAATCTATTCTTCCTTATCTTGTATAATATAGTTTGCTAAGTCTAGTAATTCACGTGCCATATAGTAATTATCACCGAGTAAATCATATATAGCATCTTCAGTTAAAATTCCTTGGTTAATTTCACTAGGTATTTCACCCTTATTAGATGCATCATAGTCATTGGAAAATTTATCACTATAATAATATTTTTCTAATTTTTCTAATTCTTTTTGATGATCTTTAAACTCTTGTAAAGCCTGATTCAATTTATTTGTTAAATTTTTGTGGTCTTCATAAATTTGTGTCATTTCATTAATATAATCGTAATCCATACTTACCCCCTATTTAATATTTCAATTATATTATCAATATCACTTTTTATCTTATAATCTTTATTTGACGATTCATTATTTGTCGTCACTATTATTGTATTTGATTTTTCCATCAATACAATCAATTGCCCACCTGTACCAGATGCAAATGTAATACCATTCTTTGATATCCAAAGACTATAACCATAATAATCTTCTGACAAATAATTTTTCTTAATCTCAAAATCATTTTTAAATAATGGATTCTTCATTTTTTCAATCCATGCTTGGCTAATTATTTGTCTTCCTTCAAATTTTCCATTATTTAAGAGTAATTTCCCGATATTTAAAAGATTATCAGTAGATAAATAAAATTTAGTCGCACCTGCTAAATAGGCTCCATATTTATCAGCTTTTGCATTCTTTATATTTAAAGGATCAAATAGATTTTCATCTATAAATTTAAATAAATCTGTTCCGATAAACTCTTGTAAAGTAGCAGATAGTATATAATAACTAGCATTTGAGTATAAGAAATGTGTTCCAGGCCTATAGTAAATTGGATAATTTATAACTTCATTTAATAAATTGTCTATATTAAATTTATTTATATCCTCACTCATTAAGAGTATATCCCTATATCCTACAGTATGAGTCAACAAATGCTTTACTTTTATCTGTTTTAAATATCTTTCATTTTTTTTATTTTTTAAGCTTATCTTATTTTTAATAATAGGATAAATGTAAGTGTATTCATCAAAATCATTGTATTGACCAATTACAATTCCACATGCTAGGGCTAGAATGGTCTTTGAGATTGATCTAACATTTATTTTTTCATCTTTTTTCTTATTTACTAAATATCCTATTCCATTTTTGTATACAATTATAGAATTATTTTCTTTGTAGAGCCCTTGAGCGAGTTTTTCTATACTATCCATTTATAACTATCCTAAAAAGCTTTTTTGTAGATATTTAATACATCGGATTCTTTTAAAGGTTTAAAACCATCTATTTGATTTTTGTTTTTATTAGATAAACAATTTTTTGCCATGATTTCCAATTCGTCTTCTTTAAATCCTTGTTCTTTTAAACTTAGATTTATTCCTAGAGATTTAAAGAATTCTTTTAAGGCTTCAATAGCTTTTTTTGCATCATTGATTTTGGACCCTGATTTTTCTATATCAAACACATTATATCCAAATGTAGCAATTTTCTCACTAGTTTCATCATCTAGGCAATATTCTAGCCAAGTTGGAGTTAAAATTGCAAGACCTACGCCGTGAGTAATGTCTCTTAATGCTGATAGTTCATGCTCCATAGGATGAACTGACCAATCAATGTTTTTTCCAGCACTTATTAGACCATTTATTGCCCAAGAGTTTGCCCACATAAGATTTGCTCTTGCTTCATAATTATCTCCTTGATTAATTGCAATTGGACCATATTTTATACAAGTTTTTAAAATAGCTTCTGCAAATCTATCGTCTAGGTAAGCACCATCGTTTAAAGTAAAATAATTTTCCATTGTGTGGCTCATAATATCAACAGTTCCTGCTGCAGTATGATAAGAATCAACACTATAGGTGAATTCTGGATTCATAATTGCAAATTTTGGTCTTACATATTCAGATCCCCAACCTAGTTTTTGGCCAGTCTCTTCATTTGTTATAACAGATCCAGCATTCATTTCAGATCCAGTCGCAGCAAGGGTTAAAATGCTTCCCAACGGCAAGGCATTATTAACTTCTTCATTTTTTATTACAATTTCCCAAGGATCACTTTCAGTATAAAACCCAGCTGCAATAAGTTTAGCTGAGTCTACTACAGATCCCCCACCAACTGCTAGGATAAAATCAACATCATTTTCTTTAGCTATTTTTACTCCTTCACGTACTTTATCAATTCTAGGATTTGGTACTACTCCTGAAAGTTCGAAGTGATTTATAGAATTATCTTCAAAAATTTTTAAGATTTTATCATAAAGTCCAATTTTCTTTATACTATTTCTTCCATAAACAAGGAGTACTTTTTCTCCATATTTTTTTATCTCATCTGCAAGATTATCTAGTTGGTCTTTACCAAATAATATCTTGGTTGATATATTAAAATTAAAATCGTACATAATGCCTCCTTTTTTAATTTGCTTTATTAATAATTACCCTATAAATTTAGATTGAAATAGTTTACTCAAATTATTTTAAAATTTTACTCATTAGTTAATAAGCAAATAGTTTCTAGATGCCTAGAATTTGGAAATTGGTCAAAGATTTCATAGTTTTTTATATTATATCCATTATCTAAAAAAGTTTTTAAGTTTTCTACCTGTGTCTTTGGATTACAAGAGATATAAACATACTTTTTAGGATTAAGTTTTAAAATTTTTTCTAAGGGTTCTGGACTAATACCTGCTCTTGGAGGGTCTAGGATAACTACATCATAATCTCCCTTAACATTCTCAATCTGTTCAAGTACATCTCCACATAAGAAATTTATATTTTTAATTTCATTTAATTTGGCATTTTCGTATGCTTTTTCTACTGCCTCATCTACTATTTCAATACCAGTGGCTTGTTTTGCAACACTAGCCATAACTTGAGTAATGGTCCCAGTACCTGAGTATAAATCAAGTACATTCATAGAATCATCTATTTTTGCAAATTCAAAGGCTTTTTGATAAAGCTTTTCTGCTGTAAATACATTTGGTTGAAAAAATGAAAATGGAGATATGTTAAATTTTAATCCTAACATTTCTTCTGTAATATGGTCTTTTCCAAAAATAAGATCAATTTTTTCAGGTATTACAGCATCAGCAACTGAATCATTTGTAACATGAAAAATTGATACTATTTGACCATCTAGGTTTAAATTTTTTAAGAAGTTTACAAATAATGTTTTTCTCATCTCATCGAAGCTTTCATCACTTGTAGTAACTAGTATACACATGATTTCACCTGTCCTATGTGCTTTTCTAATTATAAAGTGTCGTAAAAGTCCTTCTCGTCTTGATTTATGATAAAAACTAGTGTTTTTTTCACGGAAATATTTTTGTACTGCACTTCTGATTTTATTAAAATCACTATCTATTACATTACAATCAATCGTATCCACAATTTCATAGAATCTATTTTGCCTATGCAGACCTAATATTAGTTCTCCTCCCTTATAAGCATCTCCAAAGGTGTATTCCATTTTGTTTCTAAATCCTTCAGTTATTGGGGATCTATTTATTGGTATATCACCTTCATAAGTAATATTGTTTTCAGCTAATAATTTTTTTATCATGTCCTGTTTTAGCATTAGCTCTGTTTCATATGGCATTCTTTGATATGCACATCCTCCACATATGTCAGCTTGAGGGCAAAAATCTCTACTATTTTCTAAGGGAGAATGTTCTACTAGCTCTATATACTTTCCTTTTTTGTAATCTTTTCTATTTCTTGTAATTTTAACCTTACAAGTCTGTCCTAGTACACCACCCTTAAATTCAATTATATTTTCATTTTCATCGGTTCCAATTGAAATATTTGGATATTTTACTTCATTAATTTTAACATTAGTATTTTTATTCTTTCTCACCTACATCCTCCCAAAATTTCTCAGCTTCTATATCGAAATCACTTTTTTCATTTACTAATTTAATTCCATTGTTTTTCCAATGTTTAGGATACATGCTTTTATATTTATAACTATTAAATCTGTCATCAAGCAGATAGATAATCCCCTTATCATTTTCACTTCTGATAACCCTACCTGCAGCCTGGTAAACTTTGTTTAATCCAGGAAAAGTATATGAATAATCAAAACCATTTTCTCCAAGTTTATCAAAATGAGTTTTAATTAAATTTCTTTCATTACTTACACCTGGCATACCTACTGAAATAATCATTGATCCGATTAATCTATCACCAATTAAATCAACACCTTCGGAAAATATGCCTCCTAAAACTACAAAAGCAGTTTTTTGTGAGTCTTTATCAAATTGTTTTAAAAATTTCTTAGTATCCTTTTCATTCATAAACCTATCTTGGATTACTATTTCATCATCAAAACGTGTTTTGTAATCCTCGTATACATCTTCTAAATATGAATAGGACGGGAAAAATATAAAATAATTTCCTTTTTTTGAATTAATAAATTCATTGATAGCTTCACTAACAAAAACTAAATTATTATTCCTATCCCTATATCTTGTGCTAATCTCGCGATTAAACAAAGCAAAGTTTTTTTCATCAAAAGGCATATCAAGTCTAAGTTTTAAACTATCATCGGCACCCAATATTTTAGTAAAATAAATCATGGGAGAAAGTGTGGCTGAAAAGAAAATAACAGATCTTGCATTTTTATAAGTACTTGATAAAACCATGGAGGGATCTATGCACTTAATTTCAAAGATAATCTGATCATAATCTTCATCATAAGAAATCACAGAATAAAAACCTTTTGTATAGTATTCTCCTATCTTTAAAAATTTATTAATATCAAAAAATAAATTTAGTAGCTCATCATAATTTTCATCATCATGTTCTTCTACCAAATATTTTTGCAGAGGTTTTAAAAGTTTTATAAATTTTTTATCAAAATCTTCGATTTGATTTTCCTGATAATAATAAAGCTTCTTACCATATTTAGCATAAAGTTGATCAAAGGTATCTATTATTTCATCGCAGTATTTTATAATGTTTTTTTGCTTTTTATTATCTAGTTTTTTAGATATTTCTTTAAAACGTTCATCGTTAAAAGAAAAGCCGTACATATCACGAGCTCTCTCTACCAAATTATGAGATTCATCTATTAAAAAAACATATCTATCAATTACTTCATCAAAAAATCTTTTTAGATATGTATTTGGATTAAATACGTAATTATAATCACAAATTATAAAATCTGCATAGGATGAAATATCAAGTTCTAACTCAAATGGGCAAACTCTATGCTTTTCTGCATAAGAAGTTATAGTTGAAAAGTCCATTATTTCTTCACTATCAATTATGTCTTTTAAAGCATCATTTACCCTATCAAAATGCCCCCTTGCGAATGGACAATCTATAGGATTACATTTTACTTCATCATTTAAGCATATTTTTTCTTTTGAAGTTATTGATAGTGCTTTTATAAATAAGCCTTGATTCTTTAGAATATAAATTGATTTTAAAGCTTCATTTGCTTGTGTACTTTTGCTAGTTAGATAAAAGATTTTATCGGTTAAATCTTCTCCCATTGATTTTACAGATGGAAAAACTGTTGAGATTGTTTTGCCAATACCTGTAGGTGCATCTACAAATAATTTTTTCTCATCTAAAATTGATTTATAAACTGCTACAGCCATCTTTCTCTGCCCCTTACGGTATTCTTTATAAGGAAAGTCTAATTCTTTGATAGTCTGATTTCTTTTTGATAAATTTCTTGCTAATATTTTCGAAAAATTTAGATATTCGTTTAATAAGCTGTAATAAAAATCTTTAAGCTCATCAAAGCTAAATGATTCTTTGAATATGATTGTAGAATAATCTTCCACACTTACATATGTAAGTGTGATACTCATATTTTCTAAATTATTATCTAGAGCATAAAAGTAAGCGTAGCATTTAGCTTGTGCCCAGTGTAATTTATTTGTGCCATCAATTTCTGAAAGCATTCTACTTGTCGATTTGATTTCATCTATTACAAATCCATCTTTTTCTTTAAGCAAGCCATCTGCTCTACCCTCAACTATAAACTCTACATCATCTATAATTGTAGAATTTTTTAAAGAATATTCACTTTTATAATTAGCACCATATTTTTTTTGAATTGCTTGATGCGCTCTGATGCCTTCAATCATTCTAGCATTATCACGAAATCTATTGTCAATATCTCCAGATCGCATTACAAATTCAATAAGGTTTCTAACTGAAATTCTAACTAACATTTAATCACCTTTTCTTATTATACTACTAATTAGGGTATAAACTTTTATGAAGATAAGGAGTTATTATGAACGAAACAATTAAAAATCAACTTAATCATAGAACTATAAGAGAGTTTAAAGATGAAAAACTAGACCAAAGCGTCATTGATAATTTACTAGAAGTGGCGAACATGGCTCCTACTAGTAATGGTATGCAATTTTGTACTATCATTGAAGTTACAGACCAAGATTTAAAAGATAAGTTAGCAAAAAACGGGCTTCAAGAATATATGGCGCGTGCACCTCATTTGTGGATATTTGTAGTAGATTTGTTTAGAAATTATAGTATTGCAAAAGAAAACGGCCAAGAAAATGATGAGATGTTAGGTTTTGATAGATTTATTCAAGGTCTTACAGATTGTATAATAGCAGCACAAAATGTTACAGTTGCAGCAGAAAGCCTAGGTTTTGGAGTAAATTATTTCGGAAATATCCATAATGATACAAAAAATGTAATAGATATCCTAAATCTACCTCAATTAACATATCCAGCAGTTGGATTAGGATTTGGAATTCCAAATCAAGCACCACAACTAAAACCAAGAATGGATATGAGCGTTAAGACATTTGAAAATTCATATAAAATATTTGACAATTACAACAAAACTATTGCTGATTATGATAAGGAAATGACTACCTATTACGATTTAAGAGATGCAAATAGAAGAGTAGACTCATTCTCAGCACAAATACCCAAAAAACAAGGAACACCAATAGCTAATAGAAATAAAATGTTTGAAACCTTATTAAGTCAAGGTTTTAAAATAGACATAAAATAAAGATTACAAAAGTAATCTTTATTTTTTTAACACAGAAACATAAGAATTATCTTTTATATAAAATCTGTATGGATAATCAATTGCTTCTTTAGAATAATCTATGCCTATTCTTTTATCAATAATTATATCAAAAATACTATCATCATCTTCAACATAAAATGATTGGTCAAATAAATCTTTGCCATTTAAACTTTTATCTATACTTAAAGCTTTTGTAAGTTTTCCAGGACCATTAGTAAGATTTTTCTTTTGATATGCCGATAAATCATCAAAATATTTACCAAATCTATTTTTGCTAATATTATCAAATTGATTTAAGGGTTCTACTGCTCTTATTAAAACTGCCTCTGGAATATTTTTATCCTGAGTAACAAAATTAAGCATAAAATGAATACCATATGTTTGATATACATAAATAGTACCTGCATCTTCATACATTATTTTATTTCTATCCGTTTTTCTATCTCCAAATGTATGGGCAGCTCTATCCTCTATCCCAAGATAAGCTTCAGTTTCTACAATCTTTGCTCTATATATAATTCCATTATCTTTTTTTACTATTACTTTTCCTAATAGGTCCTTAGCAACCGTTAAAGTATCTCTACTAAAAAATTCTTTACTTAACATAATTTCCTCTACTGATTTTTATATATAAATATGATATCATATTATTATCAGAGTAGATAGGAAGCATTAAGTGTTAAGAAATGGGTTGTTGTTCTTAAACGAAGCTATAGGCTATGATTTTCTATCGCAACCGCTGCCTCTGATAGAAAGGGGAAAAAATGAAAAATAAGATTACTGTTAATATGCTCACTAAGATGTCTATTTTTGCTGCTTTAACAGTTATTTTTAGAAGATTTCTAACTATAACTATTTTTTCTAGCACAAAAATAGGTTTAGGTTACTTGCCTACCATTATGGCGGGGATTTTATATGGTCCTTTAGCTGGGGGCATAACTGGTGGTGTAGCAGATGTTGTTGGAATGTTGATGAAGCCAGACGGGGTTTTTCATCCTGGTTTCACTTTAAGTAGTATCTTGATCGGTGCTGTACCAGGTTTTATATCCTATAATTTATTTAAAAGAGATTTTAAAAATAAACTCGACTGGATATGCCTCACAAGTTGTATATTTGTGTTCATAGGTGTACGACTACTGCTCGATTCTTTTTGGCTAACTAATTTATATTCCAACCCATATATATTTTATGTTGTACGTAATTTTATAAAAGATGCTTTTGAAGCAGGAATTAACGCTGTAGTTTTAATATTACTAATACCAAAAATAACAAAATATGCATATAAAAAGCTCTAGGATTTTCTTAGAGCTTAATTATTTTGATTTATAAAATCATTTATTAATTTTACGATTTCTTCCAAATAGCTTTCATCTCCAGGATAACCAATTACTAAATGACCATGTTCTTTTACTTTTCCTACTATCATAAGATTTCGATATAGTTTATTTTCACCAGTTCCCAGATATCTCATGTCAGTAATAATTCCTATAATCATTCTTGGAAAGTCAATATTATTTTCTTTTTCAAACTCTCTCATGACTCCATGAGCCATGATTTCTCCAGCTACACCATCATCTATACTAAGTCCATCTAGACAGGCTATTAAAATATTTGCTTTTTTCAGTTCAGCAGTATCAGCTTGAGAAATTTTAATATCTGTGATTATATCATCATTGTTTTTCTTATCATTTATATCAGCATTTCTTTGAGGTACATATAAATCTAATTTAGTATTTTCTTCTATATATTTTGCTAAATTTTCAGTCCATTTATACATAGCATCATTAAAAAAATGACTTGCTAAATATCCGTACATTCTATCTCCTTAAAAACTTCTACCAGCTCCACCGCCGCCGGTGCTTCCTCCACCACCAGTAAATCCACCAGAATAAGAGCTACCAGATGATCCACCAAATGATGAAGAAGATCCACCAGTCCAGCTACTAGAACTCCATGGGTCATCAAAATATCTTCTTCTATATCTAGGGTATCCCCTAAATGTTGGATTATTTCTGTAATATCTAGAAGTATTTCCTCCATAGAAATTCATTTTTGTTGTTAATCTAGACATTATTATAAATATAATTAGATATAAAAACAGTGTTCCTAGGCTAATGCCACCTGAATATGACTGGCTATTCATATCTAAATAATAGTCATAATTCCCATCAAGAGATATTTCATATTCATCAACAACTTCCGCAACTATTGCATTAAATCCTTCATTAATTGCTTTAGAATAATTGCCCTTTTGTAAGTCATCATACATAAAATTATCAATAATTCTACCAACTTTACCGTCATTTAGTCTGCCTTCTATACCATAGCCAGTTGAGATAAAAATTTCTTTTTTATCATTCAAATCATCTTCAGTAATAAGGATTAGAACTCCATTTTTTTTATTTTGATCACCTATGTGCCATTTATTAAATATTTTGGGTCCTAAATCACTTGCTGGCAAACCATCTGGATTTTTAATTGTTGCAATCATTATTTGAGAACCAGTTTTTTGCTCCAGCTCTCTGTTAGTTTTGGTTATATTTTCCTTAGTTTCCATATCTAGCATACCTAGTTCATCTAGGTAAAAACTACTTGGTGCAGATGGTAGATCTGCAAAAGATATAAGAGGAAAAAGGAAGATTAATAAGCAAAATATAAGGTTAAATTTAAATATCTTCCCCTTTTTCATAAAACCTCCTATTTGTTATTTTGATTAAAGTCAACTTTTGGTGCTTCTTGAGCACTTTCACTAGCTTGGAAATATTCAGCCTCTTTGTATCCTGTAAATCCTGCAATAAGATTTGTAGGGAATTTTTTTAAATCTGAATTGTATTCTTTAACAGCTTGGTTATAGTTACCGCGTTCTACAGAAATTCTATTTTCAGAACCAGCTAACTCATCCATTAATTGAGTATACTGAGTGTTTGCCTTTAGTTCTGGATAATTTTCAACTACTACATTCATCTCACGAACAGCTTGTGTCAATTGCTCGTTAGCATCAGCTAATTCTTTTGGAGATTCTGCATTATTGATTCCTGAGCGAGCCTCAGTAATTTTAGTTAAAGTTTCACCTTCATAATCTGAATATCCCTTAACAGTATTTACTAAGTTTGGAATAAGGTCTGCCCTTCTTTGTACTACATTTTGTACTTGTGCATAAGCTTCATTTACATTTTCACGGCTACCTGCTAGCCTGTTATAGGTTGGTACTGTTAGAAATAATATTAGAGCAAGTACTACTAAAATGCCTCCAACAACACCAAACCCACTTCTTTTTTGATATCTATTATTCATTATTCCTCCTAAATATTTTATAAATTATTAATACCCATTTAAAAGGACAATGTCATTATTTATAAGACTATTTTTTACATCTATAATTCTTTGATTAGATGATCCACGAAATCTTAATTTTAAATCTTTTTTAGATTCGATAAATGGACCATCCACTAGTACGTCAATTTCTTTTAGTAAATCTTTTTGGATTTTATTTGCAATCAAATTCTCAAAGCTATATCCTGAGTATATCCAAATTTCTTTATTAACTTGAGTTTTTATTACTCTAACTATATCTGTTAGTTCATGAGCACTTTCAAATGGCTCTCCTCCTAAGATTGTTAGCCCGCTTATTTCATCTCTTTTTAGATAACTTATTACTTCATTAGTAGTTTGATCAGTCCAGACTTTTCCAAAGTTAGGATTTTGATATTCTTTATTAAAACAATTTTTACAATTTATACTACATCCAGTTACGAAAATACTAGTTCTAATTCCAGGACCATTTGCAATATCATATTTTCTTATTTGTGCGTAATTCATATATGCAGTACCCTAGCCTTAATTTCCTTTGTCCTTCCTTCATTCCAAAAATTTTCACCCAGATAACCGCAAGTTCTTCTAACTACAGTAAGAGAATTTCTATCTTTATTACCACAATTTGGGCAGTACCATTCATTTTTTTCGTTTAATAGTATTTCTCCATCAAAACCACATTCATTACAATAATCAAGCTTGGTATTAAATTCAGCGTATTGGATGTGATCGTAAATATATTTAATCATAGTCATTATAGCATCAATATTAGCTGTCATATTTGGAATTTCTGCATATGAAATACAACCCCCAGTAGATAAGGACTGAAATTCTGCTTCAAAGTCAAATTTATCAAAAACTGATATTTCTTCTCTAACATCTACATGGAAAGAATTTGTATAATAACCCTTATCAGTTATATCTTCTATTTCTCCAAATCTATCCTTATCAATACTAGCAAATCTATGGGTAAGACTTTCAGCAGGTGTTCCATAAACTGCAAAAGCAATATTGTATTCTTCGCTCCATTTTTCTTTTTTCTCATTTAAAAGTTTCATAATTTTTAGAGCGAATTCTTTTCCCTCATTGCTGGTGTGGGATTTACCTGTTACAAGTTTACTTGCTTCATAAATACCAATATAACCTATGGTTACTGTAGCGTAACCATTTTCAAGTAGTGGTTTTATCGGTGTGTGTTTTGGTAACCTTTCTATAGCTCCATGTTGAAAATGGATTGGTGAGCTATCGCTTGTAACTTTTGATAAGTGATGATATCTTAAAAGACCTACTTCTTTTACAAGATCTAATCTTTTTTCTAATATCTCAAAAAATTTTTTTTCATCATTTTTAGCTAAGATACCAATTTGAGGAAGATTTATAGTGCAGACACCCATATTAAATCTTCCATCAAATTTATATTTGCCATTTTCATCTTTATATGGTGGAAGAAAGGCTCTACATCCCATAGGAGAAAATACATTCCCTTCATAGTTTTTTTTCATTTCTTTAGCAGATATGTAATCCGGATACATTCTTTTTGCAGTGCACTCTCCAGCAAGATTAGTAAGCGAATAGTATTTACTATCTTCTTTTATATTGTTTTCATCTAAAACATAAATTAATTTTGGAAAGGCTGGAGTAACATATACCCCTGCTTCGTTTTTAATGCCCTTGATTCTTTGCTTTAAGATTTCTTCTATTATCTTTACTGTTTCCTCTAGGTATGGATCATTTTCATCTGTGTGCATAAATAAGGTCACAAAAGGAGCCTGACCATTGCTAGTCATAAGAGTATTTATTTGATATTGGATAGTTTGTATACCTGATTCTAAATCTTTTTGAGTCATTGCAGAAGCCATAGCTAAAGCTTGATCTTCGCTTGCTAAAGTTTCTTTGGCTAGTCTTAAATTTTTATCATAAGATTTTTTTAAATATGGACTTAAGCAGGATATATTTATAGATTGGCCACCATATTGATTGGAAGCAATTTGAGCAATGATTTGTGTCATCACATTACAAGCTACTTGAAATGACTTTGGACTTTCTATCAACTTTCCATTTACAACTGTTCCTTCATCTAACATATTTTTCATGTCTACTAGGCAGCAGTTAAAAATTGGTTGGATTAAATAGTCTAAATCATGGATATGTATAGCTCCAGAGTCATGGGCTTCTACTAAGTGGGCTGGAATTAATTTCCTTTTTGCTATATCTTTTGCAACCTCTCCAGCTATCAAATCTCTTTGAGTGGAAGCTATTAAGGGATTTTTATTAGAATTTTCATCCATAACATCAACATTTGTTTGATTGAGTAATCCTAAGATATCATTGTCAGATGTATTTTGTTTTCTTTTATAAGCTTGGATTGATTTATAAGATTCATATGCTCTTGCTGTAGCAGGGTTATTATTTCTAATCAGCTCATAATAAACTGCTTCCTCAATATCATATATAGAGATCTCACTTTTAGCCTTATATTTTTCTTTTATTGTGGATGCTATTTCTTCTGGCTGATCCTTAATATAAACTCCACTGGGAGAATTCATAGCTTTAAGGATAGCAGCAGATATTTTTTCTTCTTTAAAATCAGCTTTTTCACCATTTCTTTTTACAACTTGTAACATATTATCCCTCCTATACTTTCGTTAGTATACCATATATAGTTTTCAAATAAAAGTATATACTATATATAGTATATCTGACTATAAAACTAGGGATACTAAAAGAGATGTTGGAATAAAGCCAAACATCTCTTTTGGTTGAAATTTATTTATTTTTTTATAAATGTTAATTCTTTATTTTCATCAACATCTAAAACAGCTGTATTTTTTGCTCCTATTTTTCCTTCTATGATTAATCGACCGAGCTTAGTTTCTACATTTGTTTGTAAATATCTTTTTACCGGTCTTGCACCATATTCTACATCATAAGAATGATCTAGGATATATTCTTTGGCAGCTGGTGTAATTTCTAGGTCAATATTTAAATCTTTAAGTCTTTTTCTAATTTCATTTATTTGTAGGTCAATGATATTATAAACTTGGTCACTTGTTAGTGGGCTAAACATAACTATATCATCAATCCTGTTTAAGAATTCTGGCTTAAATGATGCCCTTAATGAATTTTCTACTAGACTTTTATTTTCATCATCAATTGTTCCATCATCTTTTAGACCATCGATTAGATATTGACTACCAATATTTGATGTCATGATTATGATTGTATTTTTAAAATCTACTGTCCTACCCATGCTATCTGTGAGTCTACCATCATCTAAAACTTGTAATAATATATTAAATACATCTGGATGGGCTTTTTCGATTTCATCAAATAATATTACTGAATAAGGCATACGACGTACTGCTTCTGTTAACTGGCCACCTTCTTCATATCCTACATAACCTGGTGCAGCACCAATTAATCTAGATACAGAATATTTTTCCATGTATTCTGACATGTCTATTCTTATCATGTGATTTTCATCATCAAACATAGCTTCTGACAATGCTTTTGCTAGTTCTGTTTTACCTACTCCTGTTGGTCCTAGGAAAATAAATGAACCAATTGGTTTTGAAACATCCTTTAGGCCAGATCTTGCTCTGATAATAGCATCTGAAACTGCAGTAATAGCTTGGTCTTGGCCAATTACTCTTTCGTGCAATTTTTCAGGAAGAGTTAGTATTTTACTTCTTTCACTTTCTACAAGCTTATTTACAGGGATACCTGTCCAGTTGCTAACTACATCTGCTACATCCTCATCTGTGACTTGTTCTTTTATAGCATCTTCATTATCTTTTTGTGAAAGTTCACTTGCTTTTTCAAGTTTTTCTTCTAAAGCTGGCAATGCTCCATAACGAAGTTCAGAAAGTCTTTCGAAGTCGTAGTTTCTCTCCGCTTGCTCAATTTCATTATTTACTTTATCAATTTCTTCTTTGATATTTTTTACATCATCGATTGATGACTTTTGTTCTTTCCATTTTAAGAAGTCTTCATCATATTTTTCAGATAAGTCTGCTAACTCTTTTTCAAGTATGGTTAATCTTTCTTTAGATGATTCATCTTCTTCTTTTTTAAGAGCTGTTATTTCAATTTGCAATTGTAATAATTTTCTTTTTTGTTCATCAAGATATGTTGGCATAGTGTCTATTTCTGTACGAACTGTTGCACATGCTTCATCCATAAGATCTATAGCCTTATCAGGTAAAAACCTATCTGTAATATATCTATCAGATAATTCTGCAGCCGCAATTACTGCGCTATCTTGGATGCGGATACCATGAAAGATCTCGTATTTATCTTTGATACCTCTTAAAATACTTATAGTATCTTCAACTGTAGGTTCGTTTACCATTACCTTTTGGAAACGTCTTTCAAGCGCTCCATCTTTTTCGATATATTCTCTATATTCATTTAAAGTTGTTGCACCTATAACTTTTATTTCTCCACGTGCTAGCATTGGTTTCATAATATTTGACGCATCCATCGCACCTTCAGTCTTACCAGCTCCTACTAAGGTATGAATTTCGTCTATAAACATTATTATTTGACCATTTGAATTTTGAACTTCTTCCAATACTGCTTTAAGTCTTTCTTCAAATTGACCACGGTATTTTGCACCTGCTACTAATGCACCCATATCTAGTGAGAAAATTGTTCTACCTTGCAATGGTTCTGGCACGTCGTTATTTACAATTCTTTGTGCTAGCCCTTCTACAATAGCAGTCTTACCAACACCAGGATTACCAATTAATACTGGGTTATTTTTTTTACGTCTTGATAAAATTCTAAGTGCATTTCTAATCTCACTATCGCGGCCAATAACAGGATCTATTTTTCCCTCTCTGGCTTCTTGGGTAAGATCTCTACCAAATTTTTCTAGCGGATTGTTTGTTTCTTCTGGATTTTCTGTCGTCACTTTTTGACCTTTCCTGACCTTATCGATAGAATTTTTAAATTCTCTATAGTTTAGGCCATATCTTTTATTTATATCACTAACTTGTGTTTTTTCATTTAAAAGTGAAAGGAAAATATGTTCCATAGATACAAAACTATCTCCCATATTTTCTGCTTCATCTTCACTTTTTAGTAATATTCTTGAAAGAGTTTGTGTTGGATAAATGTCAGATCCACCACTTGCTTGTGGCAATCTATCCATCATATTTCTTATTTCATTTCTATAAGCTTCAAAATCTACTTTCATAGTCTTAACGATTTGAGAAACTATGGAATCAGAGTTTTCTATTAAAGCATAATTTAAATGTATTTCATTTACTTCCGGATTACTATTTTTAATTGCATAGCTATTGGCATTATTTATAGCTTCTAGTGATTTTTGTGTAAATTTGTTATAGTCCATAATTTATCCCTCCATTTCATTTAATTTTTCATATAAGTCTATCATTTCATCATTAAATTCTGTTGGGTTATCAATGATAATTTCTAGGATTAAATCACCCTTATTATTTTTTCTATCTTTATATCCATAACCTTTAAGTCTTATCTTTTGACCAGAATTTACTTTTTCAGGTATGGTTACCATCAAGCTACCATCTGGAGTATTTACTTTTCTTTTTGTACCAAAATAAGCTTGCCATGGATATATTTTTTCTCTTTGGATAATATCTATTCCATCAAGCCTTCTATCTTCTTCATCTTTGATGATTATTTTAGCTAAAATATAAGCGTTTATACCATATTTTGAGCCATCTACTTTTATTTTATTATTATTTTTTATACCTGCTGGTATGTTAATTTCTACATTTTTAATTTCATTATCGTATTTAACTGCAACAGATTTATTAGCTCCTTTTTGAGCCTCATCTATGCTTAGTAAAATTCTTGTGTCAATAGTTGATTTCTTTTTTGCATTAGTCGTACTTGATGCCCTACGTGATCCAGCTCTTTGGTAAGTACTTCTACCAAAGCCACCAAATAGTCCATCAAAAAAATCAGAAAAACCACTATCTGAACCTGTAGTATAGGAGTAAGACCCACCACCGAAGTTTCCAAAATCAAATCCAAAATCGCTAGGATCAAAGTTTTGACCACCTGAGAAATTTGCACTATTACCAAACTTATCATATTTTTTACGTTTTTTTGGATCTGATAAAACCTCATAGGCTTCGTTTATTTCACTAAATTTTTCTGCTGCATCTTTATCATCTGGATGAAGGTCTGGGTGATACTTTTTGGCAAGTTTTCTATAAGCTTTTTTTATGTCAGTGTCACTTGCTTTTTTATCAACCCCTAATACTTCATAATAATCTCTATATTTCATATTGCCTCCATCGTTTTAATTATTAAATATTTTATTATTTATTTGACCATCTCTGACCTTAATTAAACTATACTATCACTATCTATAAGTGCAAGTAGGTTTATACAAAAGTTAACTATATTAAATATAGACTTAGGATATATAAAAATAGAGCCTTAAAAAAGGCTCATATTAATGGTCATATTTTACTAATGAAATAACATTGTAGTCCTTTAAAACTTCTCTGCCATTTAAATCCTCAAGCTCAATTAGGAACTCAAATGCAGTAACTTCTGCACCTAAAGTTTCGACAAGCTTTGCAGCTGCTTTTGCAGACCCACCAGTAGCTATAAGATCATCAATAATAATAACCTTATCACCTTTTCCAATCGCATCCTTATGCATTTCTAATTCGTTATTTCCATACTCAAGGTCATAAGATATCTTTTCAATCTCACCTGGTAATTTGCCTGGTTTTCTTACAGGTACAAATCCTTTATCAAGTCTATCAGCTAAAGGTGCTCCAAATATAAATCCACGAGATTCAATTCCTAAAATATAATCAAATTCTAATCCTTCTAGGCCTTCTTCTAACAAGTCTAAAGAATACTTAAAAGCTTCTTTATCTTTTAATAATGTTGTAATGTCCTTAAAAGATACTCCCTCAATTGGATATCCTTCAATAACTCTAATTGTTGATTTTAAATCCATTCTATCCTCCAAATAGATTATACCATAATTTTCTAGTTAATTATAAATACTATTGTAAAGTATCATTAGGAGTAATTATGTTAAATGAAAAATTAGATAAATATTTAAAAAATGACTACTATCCTTTTCATATGCCAGGGGCAAAAAGAACTGATATTTTGAGAAATGATTTACCATATCAAAGAGACTTTACAGAAATAGATGGATTTGATAACCTAAATGATCCAAAAGATATATTATTGGAATTAGAAAATAGAATTGCAGATATATATAAGGTAAAAAAAGCTATTATTTCAACAAATGGTTCTACATGTGGGATTCTATCTGTTATTAGAGCTCTAACTTATGAAAATAAAGATATTTTAATAGAACGTACATCTCACAAAGCTGTTTATAACGCAATCGAGCTTAATAATTTAGAGTCTTCATACATAGATGTTATCCTAAGCGAAAATAATGCAGTAATAGATATTGGTTTTGATGATTTTAAAAATAAACTTGCTAGTAAAAAATTTGCTGCAGTTGTTGTAACTTCCCCATCATACGAGGGATATAATTTGGATTTGGAAAAAATATATAATGAGTGCCAAAAAGCAAATGTACCCTTAGTTGTAGACCTAGCCCACGGATCACATTTAATTTTAAATAAAGATTGGTCGGATAAATTTGATATTGCTATTACATCTTTTCATAAAAATTTATCAGGACTTACACCAGCAGCATGTGTATTAATAAATAATGAAAAATACATCCCTGAAATCAAAAGAAATATGGCGATATTTCAAAGTTCATCCCCCTCATATATTATTATGCAATCAATAGATGAGATGGTTGAAAAATTTGATGAGTTTTACAGAATGTTTGAAATCTTAGAAAAAAATTTAGATGATATTTATAATTTGCAACTAAGAAATCTAGATATAATAGATGTTCCAAATAAAGATAGGTCTAAAATATTAATATCAACAGCCCATTCAAATATAAATGGAAATGACTTGCAGAAATTATTAAGAAATGAAAAAATAGAAATTGAAATGTCTTACCCTGCATATGCTCTACTCATTTCAACAATATTTGATAAAAAATATGCTTTTGAAAGATTAAAAAAAGCTTTGATTAAGATTGATAATAAAATTGATTTTGGAAATAACATTAAAAATTTCTCATATAATATCCCAAAAATTGAATTTAATATTAGCGATGCGCTTTTAAAAAATAAAAGTAATGTTAATATTTTAAAATCACTAGGAAAAATTTCAGGTCAATTTGTTTATGCCTATCCTCCAGGAATACCACTAATAGTGCCTGGAGAAATAATAGATAGTCATTTGATTAAAAATATTCAGGATATGCAAAAAAATGGTATAGAATTAAATATTGATAAGGAAATATCAATAATTGATTGACTTTTTTTCTTAAAACTGTTATTATAAAATCGTATTATAAATACGTACATAAAGGAGAATACATATGCAAAGAATTGTAACACTTAATACAAGAAATCTCCATAAATCAAAAAAGAATGGTGGATGTGGTGAATGCCAAACATCTTGCCAATCAGCTTGCAAAACTAGCTGTGGAGTAGCTAACCAAGAGTGCGTTAGCAAAAAAGAAAAATAAGGGCCAGGCCCTTATTTTTTTTCTTTATTATTTCCTATCAATTTAGTATAATACTATTATCACATTTTAAGGAGAATATATGATACACCAATATAAGGCCAAGGGCTTTAATATAGTTTTAGATACATATAGTGGCGCTGTCCACGCTGTTGATGATGTTACTTATGAAATTATCTCATTGTATGAAGGTCATTCTAAGGAAGAAATAAAAAATATCTTATCTACATACAATCTTTCAGATGACCAATTTGAAGAAGCCTACAATGAGGTTCAAGAATTAGAAAACGAAGGTATGTTATTTACAACAGACAACTTTTCTGATTTAGCTATTGATGTTACAAAAAGACCTACAAATGTAAAAGCTATTTGCTTAAACGTAGCTCATACTTGTAACCTATCATGTGAGTATTGTTTTGCTAAGGGCGGTAAATATCACGGACCTGATGCAATAATGACAAAGGAAACTGCAAAAGAAGCAATTGACTTTTTAATTGCGAATTCTGGCAAACATTACAACCTTGATGTAGACTTTTTTGGTGGAGAGCCACTAATGAATTGGGATGTTGTAACTGAAACAGTTGCCTATGCAAGAAGTCTTGAAGAAAAACACAACAAACACTTTAACTTCACTCTTACAACAAACGGTATGCTTTTAGATGATGATAAAATTGATTATCTAAATGAAAATATGAAAAATGTTGTTCTTTCTTTAGATGGTAGAAAAGAAACCCATGATGAATTTAGAAAAACTATTGGTGGTAAAGGTTCTTTTGAAACAGTTGTTCCAAAATTCCAAAACTTTGTCAAAAAGCGCGGTGACAAAGAATACTATATGCGTGGAACTTATACAGCAAATAACCTAGATTTTACTAATGATGTAAAGACTTATTTAGATCTTGGGTTTAAAAGGACATCTCTTGAGCCAGTTGTGGGTAACTCTGAATCTGACTACGCACTTAAAGATGAAGATCTCCCAATTTTATACGATCAATACGAAAAACTAGCTGACATGATGATGGAAGCTATTGATAACAATGATGAATTTATATTTTACCATTACATGATTGACTTAGAAAATGGACCTTGTGCCCATAAAAGATTATCAGGATGTGGATCGGGAACAGAATATATGGCTGTAACCCCTACTGGTACACTTTATCCATGCCACCAATTTGTTGGAAATGATGACTTTGTAATAGGAAATCTTGATGAAGGTATAGTAAGAAATGATCTAGTAGAACAATTTAAAACTTGTAACTGCTACTCAAAAGAAGAATGTAAAACTTGTTGGGCAAATATGTATTGCTCTGGTGGTTGCGCTGCAAATAACTACAATGCCAATGGTGACATAAATAAAACACATGAATATTCGTGCAATCTATTTAGAAAAAGAATCGAAATGGCGATAGCTATTAAAATATACGAATATATGAAAGAGTCTCAGTCAAGTGAAGTTCTAGCATAAATTTTTTATATATATAAGTATAAATACCTAATAATATATGTGAATAAAAGATATATTATTGGGTATTTTTATAATATAAGAAACAATGGAGGATAATATTATGACTGATGAAAAAAGAACTTTTGAATCTGGAAATAATGACAATCTTAATACTGAAAATGTAAAAAAAGAATTTGATAAAGCAGGCGAAAATCTTAAAGAAGATTTTGACCACACAGCGAAAAATATAAAAGATGATTACGATACTACAAAAACACATTTAAAAAATGACTTTAACAAAGCTGAGGCTGAAGTTAAAGATGATTTTAACAAGGCAAAAACTAAAGTAGAACACGATTTTGATGAATTTAATAAAAATAATAAATTCAACGAAAATAACAAGTTCAATGCTGTTAATGATACAGAAACTGTAGATACATCTGATTATAAAAGAGTAAATACAGAAGGCACTACAACACGTGAAGATTCCAATAGAAACACAACAACTCACACTGATAGACATAGAGGGGTAAAAAATACAAATAATCGTGTAGAAGATAAACCTTTCTATTCAAATTGGTGGTTCTGGGTATTGTTACTATTAATTCTATGGGCAATCTGGTACTTCTTCTTTAGAACACCAGCTACAATCTAATTAATCCTACGTTCAGAGGTGATAGCTAAAACTATCACCTCTTTTACATTGTTTTTTTCTAAGACTTTTATAATTTCCATCGCAGTATTACCCGTAGTTATTAAATCATCTATCAATAGAACACTTTTTTCTGTTAAGTCTTTTTCAATTGAAAAAGCATCTATTAAGTTAAGCGCCCTATCTTCTTTTCCAAGATTATGTTGGGCCTGGGTATTTTTTATCTTTCTAAAATCCATAAGATACTCACAGGCTACATCATCAATAAAATGATCGGTAATCATTTTAATATGATCAAATCCCCTATTATTTAAAGTAGATTTTGAACTTGGAGAGGGCAAAATATAATCACAGTCAAAAAGATTATTAATTCTAGCATAATCGTAAACAATACTTGAAAATACCTTAGCTAAAGATGTATTTCGATTAAATTTATAGTCAGCAATTAATTTTCTCATAACTTCATTATAAAAATAAACTGCATGGCAATCATAATTTTCTATACTAAACTTATTGGCCACGTAATCCAATTTTTTAAGGCAATCCTTACATAAAAAATGAGCTACAATTTCATTTTTCTTGCAATTGTAGCATATATTTTTATCCAAAAATAGAAAATCAATCACTATCTACATTCTCCATTTCATTTATCCAATAACTTAAATTAGTATATCTTTTATTAGATGTATTATTATCTATCATCTTTTTTATGATTCTCTTTTCACCTACCAAAACAACTAATTTTTTTGCACGAGTTACTCCAGTATATAGTAGATTACGTGTCAATAACATAGGTGCAACTTGCATCATTGGTATAATTACACAATCAAACTCAGATCCTTGTGACTTATGAATAGTTATGGCATACGATAAATCTAAATCTTTTATATCTTCTTTTTTATAATGTACAAGTGAACCATCATAAAATTCAACTTCTAAACTCTCTTCTTGCTTATCTATTTTGTTTATAAAACCAATATCACCATTATAAACGCCATCAGTATTAGTTAGGGAATTTTCTGTAGCTAGGTCATAATTGTTTCGAATTTGCATAACCTTATCATTCAATTTAAAAATCCTATCATTAATCTTAATTTCATTTTTAGACGGATTTAATACTGACTGAATATTCTCATTAATACTTGTAGAACCCCAAGGAGTTTTTTTACTAGGACATAATATTTGAATATCTTTTATCTTATCAAAACCATAAAATTTTGGTAATCTTTGATTTACTAAGTTTGAAAGAATATTTGTAAAATTATTCCTATCCGCTTCTATAAAAAAGAAATCTTTACCTGACTCATTTACAATTGGGTATTCCCCGTTATTAATCTTGTGAGCATTTACAATAATGTTTGATTCTAGACCTTGTCTAAATATTTTTTTAAGACGAATCGTTTTTATACCTGTATTTATGATATCAGATAAAATATTGCCTGGTCCTACTGATGGTAACTGATTACTATCTCCAACCAAAATTAGAGCAGTAGTAGGTGCTATTGCACTTAATAGTGACTTCATAAGATAAATATCTACCATACTCACTTCATCTACAATTATATAGTCTTTATCAATTGGATTTTCTTCATTGTACTCAGCTATATTTTCATCAGGTTTTATTCCAAGTAGTCTATGTATAGTATATGCTTCATCTCCTGTTGATTCTTGTATTCTTTTAGCGGCCCTACCAGTTGGGGCTAGCATTGCATATGTTAAATTATTTTTTGTTAGAATTTTTTTAATAGCGTTAATAATTGTTGTTTTACCAGTTCCAGGTCCCCCTGTTATTACCATCAACATATTTTTGAAAGCTTCATTTATCGCTATTTGTTGTTCATCTGAAAAAACACTTAAATCTTCATTAATTTCTACATCAAAAGTATATTCACTTTCTTTTTTCTGCTTTAATGCTACAGCTATATATTTCTCAGCCTTATATAAAGTATTTTTGTAAACAAATTCTTCATTATTTATTAAAACAATATATAATTTACCCGCTAAAGAGTCGTTTTTTATTTGTTCAACCACATACTCTTCGTCTATCATTAAAAGTTTGGAGACTTTTTTGACAACATAATCCATTTTTAATGATGTGTGACCATTAAATTCTGACTCATAATTTAGGGTATGGATTATACCAGCTGATATTCTAAAAGCAGAATTTGATACAATTTGCATATTTCTTGCCATATTATCAGCCATAGCAAATCCTATACCACTTATATCATCGACCAGCTTATAAGGATTTGTTTTTATAATTTCAATAGCATCCTCACCATAAAATTTATATATCTTCATGGCAAGATTATATGAAATATTAAGGCTTTGTAAATACAGCATGGTATTTCTAGAATCTCTTGTTTCTTCTGCTGTCAGTTTGATATCATCTATTTTTTTCTTTCCAATCCCAGTAATCACCGCTAATTTATCAGGTTCATTGTATACGATATCAATAGCATCTTCACCAAACTCATTATAAATCTGAATTGCTGTTTTTTTACCAATTCCTTTAATATTAGCATTTGCTAAGTAGCTAACTATAGCATCTCTGCCTGATGGCTTTAGAAGTTTTATTGAAGAAACGTTAATTTGTTCACCATATTTATCATGATAAACAAATTCACCATTAACTTCAACATTATCCCCTTCATCAAAAAAAGGCATAGTCCCAACACAAGTTATATCAGAATCAGATGTTTCAACCACAATAATATTGTAGCCATTATCTTCATTTCTATAAATTATGTTAGTAACTATACCTTCTATTTTCATTTTATTATATTTCTACTCTCTTAATATCTGCCCCCAGATTAGTAAATTTTTCTACTAAATCACTATATCCACGGTCGATATGGTAAATATCTGATACTCTAGTTTCACCTTCTGCTGTTAAAGCCGCAATTACTAGTGCAGCTCCCGCTCTTAAATCTGTTGCTCGTACATCAGCACCATGTAGTTTATCAACACCAGCAATTGTTGCTCTATTACCACTAGTTGCTATAGCTGCTCCCATTTTGTTTAGTTGTTCAACATGCATGAATCGATTTTCAAATACTGTTTCTTGGATTTTGCTTTCTCCATCACAAGTTGTCATTAAAGCCATAAACTGAGCTTGAACATCAGTTGGGAATCCAGGATATGGAAGTGTTTGAATATTTGTAGGTTTAAGTCTCTTATCAACTTTTACCTTTATAATATCTTCATCATCTATTTCTTCTACATCTGCACCCATTTCGATTAATTTTGCTATAACTGGTCTTATGTGAGATCCGATAACATTATTTATGGTTACATTACCTTTTGTCATAGCGGCTGCAATCATATAGCTTGCTGCTTCTATTCTATCTGGAATAATTGTGTGACGTGTACCAGTAAGTTTTTCTACACCTTCAATTGTAATTGTAGATGTACCGGCTCCTTTTATTTTAGCACCCATTTTTGATAAGAATGAAGCTAGATCTACAATTTCTGGTTCTTTTGCAGCATTCTCAATAATAGTTTCACCTTCTGCAAGAGTTGCCGCCATCATAATATTTTGTGTTGCGCCTACTGAAGGGAAATCTAAATAAACTTCATTTCCTAGCAGTTTACCATCAGTTCTAATTGAAATTTCATCATCATTTACTATATTTGTTGCTCCTAGTGCTTCAAATCCTTTTAAGTGTAAATCTATAGGTCTAGCACCTATGTTACACCCACCTGGTGCTTTTGTATGTGCTTCTTTAAATCTTGATAAAAGGGGCCCCATAACAACAAATGAAGCACGCATTTTATCCATAAGTTCAAATGGAGTTTCGCAAGAGTTTAATTCTGAAGAATCTATTTTTACGGTTCCTTCTCCAAGATACTCAACTTTTGATCCAAGGTGCTTTAAAACCTCTATCATAATCTCAACGTCTTTTAGTCCTGGTACACCATCTAAGATTATTTCCTCAGTTCCTAGTACACAAGCTGCAAGTATTGGCAATGCCGAATTTTTTGCTCCTGATATAGTCACTTCACCTTCTAGAGGCCCGCCACCATTAATTACTAAAACTTCTTTTTTATTCATTTATAATTCCTTTATTTTGTACCAAAAAGTCTATCGCCTGCGTCACCTAGGCCTGGTACAATATAGCTATTTTCATTTAATCCATCATCTAATTGTGCAATAAATATATCTACATCTGGATGTTCTTCTTGTAATTTCTTAACACCTTCTGGAGCTGCTATTATGCTTAGTAATTTAATATCTTTGCAACCTTTTTCTTTTAGTCTACCAATGGCATCACAAGCTGATCCACCTGTTGCAAGCATTGGGTCAACTACCATGATGTCTCTTTTTTCAACATCATTTGGTAATTTCGAGTAATACTCAACAGGTTGTAAAGTTTCTTCATCACGATACATACCAATATGACCAATTTTCGCAGCTGGGAGTACTTCAAGAACTCCATCTACCATTCCAAGACCTGCCCTTAAAATAGGAACTATGCCTAGTTTTTTTCCAGAAATTCTATAACCTGTAGTTGTTGCAACTGGAGTTTGTAAATCAAATTCTTCCAAGGCTAAGTCTTTTGTTGCTTCATAAGCTAATATAATAGAAATTTCTTTTATAATAGATCTAAATTCTGTAGAGCCTGTATTTGTGTCCCTCAAAATTGAGATTTTATGTTTAATTACTGGATGGTCTAAAACTTTAACATTTTCTTGCATAATTCCTCCTATATATAAAATATATTGTTAGATGCGGATTTTTTCATTCTATTCATTATACTCTTACCCAAGTTATTTTCATTCACACCCTCGGCTAAGATAATATCTACACCATTATTGTCCATTTCTCTTAAGGCGGTAAATAATACATGACTCATATATGATAAATTATCACGATCCCCAAATGACATCGATTTGAAATCATCAAATAAAGAAATTGAGTCATTAAAAGTAAGTACGCCAACTTTGAGGCCTTGATTTTTAAATTTGTTAGCCTCCTCTAGCATCTTATTAGCAGCATTACTACCAATATACACTTTCATCTTTGCATTTGGTGAATAATGTCTATACTTTTGCCCAGGAGATCTTGGTGTCTTTTCATCACTAATTAATGAGTCATCAAGAGTTATTGTTGGTATAATTTTTTGTAAATCTTCAAATGTATAAAATCCTGGCCTTAAGATGACAGGATTATCTTCACTACAATCAACAACTGTAGATTCTATACCAATTTTACAAGATCCTCCATCTAGAATCATGGATATCTTTCCATTTAAATCTTGAAAAACATCCTTAGCTCTAGTAGGGGATGGTTTTCCCGATGTATTTGCACTTGGTGCAGCAATTGGTGTATTTGATATTTCGATGAATCTTGATGCAATCTTATCACTTGGCATTCTAATTGCAACTGTATCTAATCCTGCGGTTACAATGTCTGGGATTTTATTTGATTTTTTCAAAATTAAAGTTAAAGGCCCAGGCCAACATGATTCCATTAATTTTTTTGCATCTTCATTAATATCATCTACTAAATTATATAGCATAGTTTTATTAGAAATATGTAATATTAATGGATTATCAGATGGTCTTCCCTTTGCCTTAAAGATTTTCTGACAGGCATTAGAGTTTAAACCATCTGCACCTAGTCCATAAACTGTTTCTGTAGGGAAAGCTACTAGCTCTCCATCATTTATTATTTCAGATGCTTTTTTTAATATTTTATCATCTATATCTTCTTTATCTATACTAAAAGTCTTCGTAATCATTTTTTGCCTGTATTTCTATTTTTTTAATCTCATCTATTACTCTATCTGTCATTATTAATGAATATGTGGGGTCCATATGGATAGTTAAATCTAAACCTATTTCATCTTTGATTTTTCTTTGGATATCTGTAACAATCTTATGAGCTACAAATAAAGATAGATTTTCTGCTATTTCTACATCAACAGAACCATCTAGATGGCCCTTTCCATATTCGTGTATGTGTAAGCTATGATATCCAATTATAAAATCATTTTCAAGGATGATATCCCCAACACGTTTTTCAATATCTGGATCGACTCTTTGCCCTATTAAATAAGCAGCGGATTGGCCAAATAAATCAAATCCTGGTTTAAAAACAAATGCCGCTAATATTAATCCCATAATAGCATCAACTTTTATATTAAATGAGTTTTCAATAATAGCAGCTATTATAATTCCAGCTGTGGCTAAAATATCATTTCTTGCATCAGCCATAACCCCAAAATTTAAATCTGAATCTAATTTTCTATATAACTTTCTATTAAGGATATAAATGTAGACCTTGGCTAATATACTCATCACTAATACTATGATAGCTATGGGTGTAAATACAGTCTGGTCGTCATCAGCATAGTGATGTAGGGCGTTTATAAATAATCTAAATCCAACATACATAATCACAATGCTAACTAGTAAAGAAATTAAACTTTCTCCCCTACCATGTCCAAATGGATGCTCCTTATCCGCTGGTTTTTGACTTACTTTTGAACCAACTAGAGCCATTATTGATACTACACTATCAGATAGATTATTAAATCCATCATTTATAATTGCAGCTGAGTTTGTAGAAAATCCTACAATTAACTTAAAAATAACTAAAATTATGTTAATAACAATCCCGATTATAGATGATAAAGATATTAATTTTAATCTTATATAAGGTTTATTATAATTTTTATAATCATCTATAAACTTACTGGCAAAGAAGTTAAACAAGTTATTCTCCTATTTGTTCTAGTTTTCTTGTCTGGTCTTCTTCAATTAATGAGTTGATCATTTCATCAATATTTCCATTTAAGAAATCATCTAGTTGGTAAATTGTTTTGTTGATTCTGTGATCAGTTATCCTACCTTGTGGAAAATTATAAGTTCTAATTCTCTCACTTCTATCACCAGTACCTACTTGAGATTTTCTATTATCTGCAATTTCTTTATTCCTTTTAGCTTCTTCTAATTCGTAAAGACGAGCACGAAGTACCCTCATTGCTTTTTCTTTGTTTTTAATCTGACTTTTCTCATCTTGACAAGTTACAACTAGACCTGTTGGTTCATGGGTAAGTCTAACTGCAGAGTCTGTCGTATTTACTGACTGACCACCGTTACCACTTGATCTATAAACATCTACTCTAACATCGTTAGGATCTATTTGAATATCTACATCATCAACTTCAGGTAAAACTGCAACTGTTGCTGTAGAAGTATGGATTCTGCCGCCTGATTCTGTTTCTGGAACACGCTGTACTCTGTGTACACCAGATTCATATTTTAATTTAGAATACGCACCTTCGCCTTTAACCACAAAAGTAGCTTCCTTAATACCACCAACACCTTGGCTAGCAACTTCAATTTCTTCAGTTTTAAATCCAGCTTTATCGGCATACATATTGTACATTCTGTATAGATCACCAGCAAAAAGACCAGCTTCATCCCCACCAGCACCTGGACGGATTTCGACAATAACGTCTTTTGTGTCGTTAGGGTCTTTAGGGATTAGCAAAATTCTCATTTCTTCATTAAAGCTTTCAAGATTTTTCTTATTTTCACTTATTTCTTCTTTTAGCATATCAAGCATTTCGCTATCATTTGTCTCATTCATCAATTCTTGATTTTCTTCAATAGTTGATTGTGCATTTAAAATCTCTTCGTATTTTTCTACTATTGGCTTTAATGAATTGTATTCTCTTGATATTTTTGTAAATTTATCTATATCGGATAATACTTCTGGATCTGCAAGTTTTAACTCCAAATCTTTATAATTCTCTCTTATATGATCTAAATTTTCAAACATATTTATCCTTTCTTGGCAATGATTATTCTATCAAAACCATTAAAATCTTTTATATTTTCTATATTTTTAAAATCAGATTTGATCAATAAGTCATTTATAGCAACCTTTTGGTCATATCCAATTTCAAAAACTATATGTCCATCCTCGTTTAAATACTTTGGTGCTTCTTTTATTATTTGTTTATAAAAATCTAAACCATCTTCACCACCAACAAGTGCTGATTTTGGTTCAAAAAATAATTGTTTATCCAAACATTTGTAGTCCGCTTCGCTAATATATGGCGGATTGGATACTATCAAATCAAATTTAGTATTAATATTAGAAAATAAATCACTTTTCAAAAATTTTACGTTTTTTAAATTTAATTTCTCTTTATTTTCATTTGCCAAAGATAAGGCGTTATTTTCAATATCAACACCTATGATATCAGAATTTTCTAAATTTTTAGCTAATGAAAGACTAATGGCTCCACTGCCTGTACCAATATCTAGAATAGTTTCTTTTTTTATATCAGATTTTAAGATATAATCAACTAATATTTCTGTTTCAAATCTGGGTATTAAGGCTCTATTATCTACTATTAAGTCTAAACCATAAAATTCCCATCGACCAAGGGCGTATTGGAGCGGTTCACCATCATTTATTTTATTTTCAATCTCCACTATTTTGTTCGAAACTTCATTATTTAATTCCAAATCAGGATTTAAATAAATAAATGACTTTGATTTATCTATAAGATAGCTTAAAGCAATTATAAGTTCATCGTTTTTTTTATCTAAAATTTCTCTTATTTTCATTATTTACACAAAAATAAGGTTAGTTGCCTAACCTTATTATTTTCTACCGTATCTTTTGTTAAATTTCTCAACGTTACCACCACGTTCAGCATTTCTTTGTTTTCCTGAGTAGAATGGATGACAGTTGTTGCATACTTCTACTTTGATTTCTTCTTCAGTAGATCCTACTGTAAATTCATTTCCACAAGAAATACATGTTACTTTTGCTTCATGGTATTCTGGTTGGATTTCTTTATTCATTTTAACACCTCTATTTCTTGATTCAATAAGCATATAAAATTATACCACGAAATATACTTTAAATCAACTTATAATGAATTATTAATAAGATCAATTAGTTTTTCATTTGTAGGGGTTCGTTTCATAAAATCTATTAGCTCAACTATGGATTCTGTAGTATCCATTTCTGATTTTCTAATCTTATATATTGCTTCTAATTCATCCTTACTTAGTAATAAGTCTTCGCGTCTTGTTGATGATTTTTCAATATTTATCGCCGGAAAAATTCTCCTATCAGATAATCTTCTGTCTAGGTGTATTTCCATATTACCCGTTCCTTTAAATTCCTCAAAAATCATATCATCCATACGACTTCCAGTATCTACTAGCGCTGTAGCAAGTATAGTAAGTGACCCGCCATCTTCTACATTACGAGCTGCACCAAAAAATTGTTTAGGACCGACTAGAGCCATTGGATCTAGTCCACCAGATAAAGTCCTACCTGATTGTGGAGTTGTAATATTGTAGGCACGTGCTAGTCTAGTTATCGAATCAAGAAGTATTACAACATCTTTTTTATCTTCGACAAACCTTTTCGCTCTTTCTAAAATCATTTCTGCCATTTCAATATGGTTTTGGGGAGGCATGTCAAAAGTTGATGAGGCGACTTCTGTTCGCATATAATCATTTGTTGGATCTCGATATTCGTTTACAAATCTTATGAGGTCAGTAACTTCTTCCGGTCTCTCATCAATAAGTAAGACAAATATCTTTACATCATCATAGTTTTTTTCTATTGCTCTTTCTATGTTTTTTATTAGTGTAGTTTTACCAGCCTTTGGTTGAGATACTATTAATCCTCTTTGACCACGACCTACAGGGGATATCATATCAATAATACGGCCTGATATATTTTCTTTTGTGGTTTCAAGTCTGATTCTCTCATTTGGATATATAGGTGTAAGATCTTCAAATGATTGTCTATTAAAGGCTTCACCTGGTTTTATACCGTTTACATCAGAAACGAAAATTAAGGGTGCAAATTTATCCTTATCATGTTTTTCACGAGCAATACCTTTTATGTAGTCACCAGTTTTTAGTCTAAACATTTTGATTTGCTTTGGAGGAACGTATATGTCATCATCCCCTTGTTCATGTAAATCAGAACGTAAAAAACCAAATCCATCTGGAAGAATCTCAAGTACTCCTTCGCAATCAAATTTCGCGCCTAGGTCGTTATCTTGTTTTTCTTTCTCTTCTTCTTCTTTTTCTTTATAAGCTTGTTCAATAAGTTTAATTAATTCATCTTTTTTGTATTTAGTAACTGACGGGATTTCTAATTCCTTAGCAATTTCTCTTAATTCAGTTACTAATTTCACTTCTAAATTATCCATATTTTTCCTAGTAAAAAATTAAAGGACCAATTGGTTAAACCAAAATGGCCCTATAAATTAGTTCTTTTATTTATTAGCTGAACCTTCACAACCAAACATATCTATTTTTTCAAAAACAATATCTTTAATAGCTTGAGTACCTGGAGCTAAAAGTTTTCTTGGATCAAATCCCTTACCTTCTTTGTCTTTGCCAGCTTCAATGTATTCACGAGTAGCTTTAGCAAATGCAATTTGACATTCTGTATTAACATTTATTTTTGAAACACCTAGTTCAACTGCTTTTTTAATTTGATCTTCAGGTATTCCTGTACCACCGTGTAATACAATAGGCATATTTACAGCATCTGATACTTCTCTTAATCTATCAAAGTTAAGACCTTGCCAATCTGCTGGATAAACTCCGTGGATATTACCAATCCCTGCAGCAATAAAGTCGATATCACAACCTGCTAGCTGTTTACATTCATTAACATCCGCTAGTTCTCCTGCACTTGTTACTCCATCTTCTTCTCCACCGATACCACCAACTTCTGCCTCAACAGATATACCTTTAGCGTGAGCTAATTCAACTATTTCACGTGTTTTTTCAAGGTTTTCTTCTAGTGGCAAGCTTGAACCATCAAACATAACTGAAGTATATCCTGCTTCTATTGCTTTTTTAGCTCCTTCATAAGTTCCGTGGTCTAAGTGAAGTGCAACTGGAACTGTAATTCCTAGATCATCATGCATTGTTTTAACTAGTGCAGCCACAGTATTAAATCCGCCCATATATTTTACAGCACCTTCAGATGATGCAATAATTACAGCTGTTTTCTTTTCTTCACATGCTTGAAGAATAGCTTTTGTCCATTCAAGGTTATTTGTATTAAAGTGAGCTATTGCATATCCACTTTCATAAGCTTTGTTTAACATTTCTTTTGCATTTACTAACATATTCTAATCTCCTTTTAAGCTTCGTAGCTATCTGGTTTATGTCTAGTCATTACTAAATCGGCTTTAACATTTTCTATAACTTTGTCGATAGCTTCATTAACATCTACTGATTCATTTATACCCTCACGACGAGTAGAGTATTCAACTTTTTTATCAGCAGCACCCTTACCTACTGTTATTCTATATGGAATTCCAATAAGATCTCTATCGTTAAACTTAACTCCCGCTCTTTCTTCTCTATCATCAAATAGAACATCTATACCATTTTCTTGTAGTTTTGCATAAATTTCTTCAGATAAATTCATTTGTTCTTCATTTTTTACATTTATAGTAGTAATAATTACTTCAAAAGGAGCCACTGTTGTTGGCCAAATAATACCATTTTCATCATGGTTTTGTTCGATAATAGCAGCAATAGAACGGCTAACACCGATTCCATATGAACCCATAACGATAGGCTGTTGTTTTCCATCTCTATCTAAGAAATAAGCACCTACTGACTCAGAATATTTTGTACCTAATTGGAATATATTTCCAACTTCTATACCTTGAGCAGCTTTAAGTTTACCCGAACCATCAATTGCCATATCGCCTTCTTTGGCTGTTAATAAATCCTCAGCTACTTCGCCATCAAAATCACGACCAAACGTAGCATTCATATAGTGGTGATTTTCTTTGTTTGCACCAATTACAGTGTTTGTCATTTGAGTGATTGATTTATCTATAATGACTCTTGGGTTGTTTAACAAACCTTTTGGTCCAGTATATCCTGGTTCAGCTCCAGTATATTTTAGGATCATTTCATCATCCATCATTTCGATTTCATGTTCTGGAACTTGTAAATATGCAATTAGTTTTGCCATATTAAGCTCTCTATCCCCAGGTACAAATACAAAAACTGGCTCGCCATTCACTTTTAAATCAACAGTTTTCACTAGTTTTTCTTCTGAAACATTTAAGAACTCACTTACATCTTTAATTGTAGTTTTATCAGTTGTTTCTACTAATTCTAGGTCTTTTAATTCTTCTTGTTCATATTCTTTGATGTAAGAAGCTTTTTCAATTGTGGCTGCATAATCTGATTCGTCAGTATAGAAAATAATTCCTTCACCATTTTCTGCTAAAGCTATAAATTCGTGTGATACTCTACCTCCCATGGCCCCAGTATCACCTTGTACGATTTTATAGTCAATGCGCATATTATCAAATGCTTGTACATATGCATCCCACATTTTTTGATAAGAAATTTGTAATTGATCATAGTCTTCATCAAATGAATAAGCATCTTTCATAAGAAAGCTTCTTGCTCTGATGATTCCGTTTCTTGGTCTTCTTTCATCTCTAAACTTTTCTACTATTTGATAAAGATTTAGTGGAAGCTGCTTATATGATACTAATTCGTTTTTAACTAAATCAGCAAAATATTCTTCTGCAGTTGGTCCAAAGCAATATTCGCGACCAAGTCTATCAGACATTTTTAACATTTCTGGTCCAAATGTTTGCCATCTACCAGATGCTTCCCATAATTCTTTTGGTTGAACCATAGATGTTTCCACTTGGATAGAGTCATAGTCTTCCATTGCATCACATACAATTTTAAAAATCTTATTTTTTACTTTCATCCCAAGTGGTAAATAAGAATAAATTCCAGCTTCTTGTTTTCTTACAAAACCACCTCTTACTAGCAATTTATGACTTGCTACCTCAGCATCAGCTGGATCATCTCTTAAGGTTGGCATATAATAATTTGTTAATTTCATCTACATCTCCTATTATAAAATTTCGTTGCTAAATCTACTTTAAATTATCTCATTAATTCGGGGGCTTTAGCAACATAATTGTTATAATAAATTATTATACTATTTTCGGCTAATTTTAATTCAGTGAAAAATCTCACTTTATGATTACTCATTTAATCTCCTTTAGTTTATCATCGATAGTGATATCCTTGACTTTTCTTTGTCAATATCGATAACTTTAACATTAATTATATCCGAATTTTTTAAAATTTCATTAGGATCAGTTATAAATTTGTCACTCATTTTTGATATGTGAACTAGTCCGTCTATACCTACACCAATGTCGACAAAGGCACCAAAGTCAGTAATATTTCTAACTTTCCCCTTGATTTCATCCCCTATTTTTATATCATCAATTGTCATAATTTCTGATTTGGTTAAAACTTCAGGATTATCATCACGTGGATCTCTTCCTGGTTTTTTAAGTTCTGTTATTATATCTTCTAAAGTCGGAATTCCAACGTTTAATGCTGTACTAAGAGTATCTAAGTCTAATTGATCCAAATCATAATCTGAAAGTTTTTTAGCAATTTTATAACTTTCTGGGTGGACACCAGTGTTATCTAAAATTTCTGGTGAATCAGGAAATCTTAAAAAGCCTGCAGCAAGTTTATAGGTCTTATCTCCTAATCCCTTAACGTTTTTTAAATCTTTTCTATAAATTAAGTTGCCCTCTTTAAAGCTATCCTCAATTCGTTTTGCTAGCGTTAAGTTTAGACCAGAAACATAAGATAAAAGCTTGTAGGATGCATTATTAATAGTAACACCTACTTCATTTACTGCATCTTCCACAACTTTGGAAAGTTCTTCATCTAATTTTTTCTCATTTAAATCGTGTTGGTATTGTCCAACACCTATATGTTTTGGTTCAATTTTAACAAGTTCTGCCATTGGATCTTGTAATCTTCTAGCCATGGATATAGCACCACGAATTGTAACATCAAGATCTGGAAACTCTTCTTCACCTAAAGTTGATGCCGAATAAACTGATGCTCCGGCCTCATTAACCACAGCATATGCTAAGTCTTTATCAATTTGTTCAATCAATTTATTTACAAATATTTCGGTTTCTCTACTAGCGGTAGCATTTCCCAATGCAATAAGGCTTACATTATATTTTTTAATTAAATCAATAAGTACCCTAATAGATTCAGCTTCTTTTTTGTGGGGTTCAACTGGATAAATAACTGCTTTGTCTAAATATTTTCCATTTTGATCTACTACTGCTACCTTACAACCTGTCCTAAAACCTGGGTCTAGTCCCATCACATTTTTTCCCTTGATTGGTCTTTGTAGGAAATATGGTTTTAAGTTTTTAGAGAAAACTTTAATAGACTCATCCTCTGCTGAATCGGTTAGGAAATTGCGTAATTCGGTAGTGATTGAAGGTAGTATGAGCCTTTTATATGCATCATCTATGCTTAGATTTAATAATTCTTTTTGATATTCATTACTGATTTCGTAAAGATCAGCAATAAGTTTTTTATTATACTCATCAGTAAAATCTATCTTTACACTTAAGGCCCCATCTCTTTCAGCTCTATTTATAGCTAAAATTTGATATGATTTTATATCCTTAACTTTTTTATTAAAGTCATAATAAGTTTCATAAATTTTATTAGGATCTTCTTTAAGTGTAGACGATAGTTTAGCTCGCATCATTCCATCTCGACGTACTATATTTCTAGCATCAATATTATTTGAGATATCTTCAGCAAATATATCAAGAGATTTTTCAATTGCTAGCTCCGGACTTTCAATATCTTCACTTAAAAAGTCTTTAGCATAATTAATGGCTTCTTGTCTACTATTAGCTTCATTTAATAAAAAATTATATAAAGGTTCTAGACCTAATTCTTTTGCTTTGTCCGCTCTTGTCTTTCTTTTTTTCTTAAACGGTGCATATATATCTTCCAGAATTGTTAAAGAATTTGTACTTAAAATTTCCTCTTTTAATTCATCTGTTAGTTTTTCTTGACTTTCTAAAGAATTAATTATTTCTTCTTGTCTTTTTTCTATATTTCTTAATTTGTTTAAATTTTTTTCAATATTTCTGATGTCGACATCGTTTAGGTTACCGGTTTTTTCTTTTCTGTATCTAGCTATAAAAGCTACGGTTGACCCCTCATCTAATAGATCGATGACATTGTTGATATTTTTTTCGTTTATATTTAATTGTTCTGATAAAATTTCTGTAATATTCATAAATTCCTTATAAAAATAAAAGTTTCATTAAGTAAATAATTAATAAATGGGCTGGATAGAATAAGTAGAATGTCCATTTATTTTGTTTTCCTCTTTGTCCATTGTATAGCATTATCAAAGGAATGGCTAAATATACAAACCCATATGTTACGGGTATAGCGTATCCGCCCATTTCAAATTCAAAATGAAAAGCCAATAGTAATGCTAGAGCTGTCAAAATTTTACTATCCTTAGCTAAATACAAAAGAACTATGGCCATTATCCCATTGTGTTTGTAATCTGTTCTAAAAGTTAAAGCTAGATTTCTAGCAATTAATACAATAATTAGTATAGCTAATATTTTTAATATTGGATTAAGATTCTTTTTCCATAAATAATCGATGCCATATATAGCCAATGCACCCATTAGCAATGTAAAAAATACATTCTGACTATCTTTATATATTGGAGCTCCAAATATAGCAAGGTCAAACGGGATTTCGGAAAGAAGTGCAAACACAAGCATTCTTAAAATATATTTTTTAAAATCTTTTGTATAAATTACAGCCTGAACTGTAAAAAAACAAAATATTGGCATAGATATTCTGCCTAATAAAACAAAAATATCTGCTAATGCAAAATATTTTTCTCCTAAACTATACAAGAAACCAGTTTGAGCTAAATGAGATAGTAACATAAAAAACATAGCAATATATTTCAAATGAGCTCCTGTTAAGTACGGTCTATCCCTATACCAAACTCTTGTATATATTTCTTTATCTTTGTATTTCAAATAGTTCATATTAATTTCCCTTTATAAAATTAATTTTGTATTTAGGGAAATTCATACTAATTACTTTCCCACCTACATTTGCATAATCTTTCTCATCTATATCATATATATTTGAAGGATCAAAAAATATAACTTTGCTAGTAGGATCCTCATTAGGACTTACAATCAGCTCAAACTTATAAGCACTTTTATCTTTAGAATACTTTAAGAGTAGATCTATAAATCTTCCATAATCATATTCATTGATATTTTCAAATTCCAAGTCAATTTTATACTCATTATTTTCTTGAATTTTTAAAATAGGTCTATTACTAGTAAATGAGCTTTTTTCACCAGAGATTAGATTTTGGATGGACATTGTGGTTCTATTAGATTGATTTTTATCTTCTGTACTAATAAGCCTTATAAGACCAGTATTTGATACTGTGCTTTTCATCTGATTTTCATTTTTTATAGACGATTCTTTTTCATTTGATATTTCCGCAACATTTGACATGCTAATTTTTTTATTTATTATATTTTTGTCAATTTTTATAGTCTGGCTAGGTTCAAAATTTTCTTTTTCTAGAGTTTTTCTCACTCTTCTTCCTTGATTTTTAGAATTTCTATAATTTTCATATTTATCTTCAGAATTCAAATATTCTTTTATCTCTCTAAAATCCATCTTATCTCCAAGCACGATACTCTCTTTGGTGCTTAAAAATTTGTATGTTGAATAAATAGTTTTGATTAACATATAAATAAAAGATATGGAGGTCAAGATTCTAATAATATCATCTCCGAGAAAATATTCTGCATGGATGATATTTAAAAATATCATAAGCAAAAAAGGTAAAAGTCCTGTATATTTAAAAAAATGGCCAACTTTAGAGTCACTTTTATCGGGATTATTTATACCTAAATTTCCCATTCTAATTAAAATTTTAAAGATTTTATAAAAAAATATTATAAATCCAACAATATATAATATCGTTATAAAATTATAAACTTGAGGGAAATTGTAATATATATCAAACGGTAGTGATTTAATGGCGTAATCTAGGCCAAAAGCTATTGCTAAAACTAGTAGACCTGTTTTCCTAAATGTTCGCGATATAATAAATATAATTATATTTAATAGTACAAAAAATAAAGGTATTAATGTAACCCTGTTGCTTATAAGAATACTCTGTAATTGTCTTAATATAAATGAAAAATCCATAATAAACTCCTTTTTAATTATATCAAAAATGAGTAAATTGCCAAAACTTTTAAATAACGATAATTGTTTAATTGATAAATTTGAGTATAATCACTTTGTAATTTGCTTCAATAGCTCAATTGGTAGAGCCACGGTATCGTAAGCCGTTTGTTGCAGGTTCAAGTCCTGTTTGAAGCTCCAAAATAAAAAAGATGCTAGTTAATCTAGCATCTTTTTTTATAATAATATGTCTAAGTTTTTATGTATTTTTTATTCTGGATCAATTGCGTCTACTGGACAAACTGAAGCACATGTTCCACAATCAATGCAAGTATCAGCATCAATTACGTATGCATCATCTCCAGCTGAGATAGCTTCTACTGGGCATTCGCCTGCGCATGTTCCACAGCTAATACATGTATTTTCATCTATAACGTAAGCCATAATTACCTCCTATTTATTTTATATTAAGATTGTACAACTAAATACCCTATTTGTCAAGAATATTTATTCTTATTTCAAGCCGTTTTAAATAATTATTCAAAATGATAATTGATATCAATGCTATTTTAACTTGTTTAGATTGCAAATTTTATAGTCTTTTTCAATAGCCTGATCATCAGACTCATTTTGAATTCTTACCTTACAGCATTCCCTAACATAGTCGCTTCCTACCACAACTCCTTGGCCATCTTCAGTTTCAACACTTTGACCATATTTAGGCATGACTTTTTTTAAATTTAGGTAGTTATCCTCTTCAAAAGCCAAACAACACATAAGTCTACCGCATACTCCCGATATTTTTGACGGATCCAAACTGATATTTTGGTCCTTAGCATATTTAATTGATAAAGGAGCAAAATCAGTTAAGTGTCTTGAACAACAACACTCCTGTCCACAAGAACCATAATGTTTTACTAATTTTGCATAGTCCCTTACACCAATCTGTCTAAGTTCGATACGGCTTTTGAATGTACTTGCTAAATCTTTAACTAAGTCTCTAAAATCGACTCTTTTATCAGAAGTAAAATAAAATGTTAACTTTGACCTATCAAAGTTATATCCACAATCAACAATCTTCATATTTAAGTCATAGCCATCAGCCTTATCTTGGCAGATTTTCTTTGCTTTTTTTGCATCTAGTTCATTGATAAAGTGAGTCTTAATATCCTCTTCATTTGCGATTCTTAATACTTTATTTAATTTTTTATCAAATTTTTCTTTTTCTATATCTACATTATATAGTACTACTTCTCCAAATTCCTCACCGTCTTCGGTATCTACAATAACTTTTTGTTTGTATCTAAAATTTTGATCTTCTGCATCAAAATAATATATCTTACCGGTTTCCTTAAACCTTACACCTATTACGTTCACTTTGTCATTCCTCCCCTGAATATACTAAATATAACTTCCTCAATAGATAAATCATAATTAATATTATTTTTTAGTCCAGTTTTTATAGTATATATCAGGTTGATTACTTCCTCTATCTGTCCTAAATCCATATCAGTTAATTTCTTGATATTTAGATTCACTGATGCTTCATCATCTGTGTATTTGGTTTTTATTACTTTATTGAATACTTCAATAAATCCATCAAATATTACAAGTTTATCGTTTTTATAAGAATCAAAAAATGCTTTGTTGGCATAAAAGGAGCTTATATTTCCTTTATATACTTCAGATATTATTTCAGATAGTTTTTCTATATCAATATCACTAGTTATCTCATTTGTATCAAGTCTAATTATTTGACAACGAGATCTAATAGTAGGTAATAATAAATCTTTATTTTTCGTAGTAAATATTACCATATTATAATCTTTTAGCTCTTCAATAGTTTTAAGCATGGCATTAAATCCTTCAGTTCTCATATTGTGAGCATTATGAATTATATATATTTTGATAATTTTATTTGATGGTTTTAAAACAGTATCTTTGAGTAATGTCCTTACTGATTCTATATCTATGATTTCATTTTCATTATCTATTATGTATAAATCTGGATTAAGTTTATTTTCTATGTAAATACCTTTATTTTCAAAAACCTTTTTTGAAAAATCATTAGCAAATTCTAAGTTATATTTTTCATTTGGGGATTCGAAAATATAGGCATGGGATAATGTGTTTTGATTTATTTGTAAATCTAAGTCAATCATAGTCTGATATATTGATCAACATCAATAATAAATATTGTTGCTCCTCCAACTGTAATATCTACAGGTACTGTATTTGTAAGTAGTGAGCTTTCTGCTGTTGGGTTTATAATTGTAGTAGTTGTGTTTCTTCTCTTGCAATTATGTTCTATGATAGATAATACATCATCTAATTTTTCTTCTTCTACTCCTATTAATAATGTAGTATTTCCTTTTTTTAGAAAGCCTCCAGTTGTAGAAAGTCTTGTCACTCTGTATCCATTTTCAGTAAGTGCATCCATCAAAAAATTAACATCTGCATCTTGTACAATAGAAATTAATAGTTTCATCTAATCCTCCAATAAGTTTTTTATGAGTTTTAAAACATTGGTGCTTACTTCTTCTATGGAACGAGTGGCATCCACTTGTTTTATATCATCTTTGTATCTATTTGCTATATCCAAATAAGCATCAAATATTTTTTTATGAAAATCAAAATCTTCATTTTCTAATCTATCTGGTGAAAAATTTGCTCTTTTACGTATTAGAGCAGTTTTATAGTCAATATTGAAAAATATGGTTAGATTTGGTTTTATATTATCTGTTGCAAAATCATTTATTTTCTTCACCTCATCAATTCCAAGTTCGCGTCCAATGCCTTGGTAAAGTAAAGAGCTTAAAACAAATCTATCACATAAAATAATTTCACCATTTTTTAGGCCTGGTTTGATTTTCTCTTCGACTAGTTGAGCTCTGCTTGCTGCAAAAAGCAAACTTTCTGTTTTAGCAGCCATTTTGATATTATTATTATCGATAATGATTTCTCTGATTTTTTCAGAAATATCTGTCCCACCTGGTTCTCTAACTATTCTTATATCATAACCTTCGCTAGTTAGTTTTTGATTTACATTTTTTAAGATTGTGCTTTTTCCAGATCCATCTGGTCCTTCAAAAACAATAAGTTTTCCATTCATAAGTCTATTATAGCAAACATTTCCACTTTATGGCAATAAAAAAAGACCCTAGGGCCTTTAAATTATTATTCAGCGTTTTCTGCTTCTTCACCATCTTCTGTTTCTTCAACAGTTGGTACATTAGCAGCATCAACATCTTCTGCTTCTTCATCTTCTGGAATTTCTTCTTCAGTTGTTTCTTGTAGTGAGCAGATTACTTCATCTTCTTCTTCAAGAATTGTGATGTTTTCATTTCCAAAGATATCTAAATCAGCAACAGTTCTGTTATCTCCTATTTCGAATTCAGTAATGTCAACTTCAGCTGTTTGTGGAATGTATTTAGGTAGACATTCTACTTCAATTGTATCTAGATTTTGAACTAATACTGCTTGATCAACTTTTAGATCTTCTCTTCCTAATAATACAACTGGAACGCTAACTCTGATTGTTTCGTTTTGGTTGATTGCTTGGAAATCGATGTGTAAGTATTGGTTTTTGTATGGATGTGTTTGGTAATCTTTAATAAGTACGTCTTTGTTTTCTCCATCAACATCTAATGTGATGATTGTAGATGTACCTGCTTGTCTTAAAATTTTATCGAAGTCTCTAGATGTAACTGTTACATTAAGATTATCTTCACCTTTGGCATAAACAACGCCTGGAATTAATTCTTCAGCTCTTAACTTATTAACTTTATTTTTTCCAGTAACTTCTCTGTTATTTGCATTTAATACTAAGTCTGCCATATTCCCTCCTATTATATTTTCATACTGACTAATTATACCCTAAAATCTCATACTTTACAATGCTTTGTTTTTATAATATGATATTAATTAGATAAATAACTATTCTTAAAATTTTAAGGAGAAAAATATGACTAATAGAGTTATAAAGTTTGGACAACTTGATTTAACCATTGACGGTCAAATGCTTGATATAAATGATAAGGCTCCTAATTTTAAAGGAAAATTAGAAGATCTTTCAGATTATGATTTTTATAATAATGAAAAAGGTAAAGTAAAGATTATTTCAGCAGTACCTTCTCTTGATACATCAGTTTGTGAACTTCAAACATTTTTATTATCTAAAAATGAAGAAAATTTCCCAGAGGATTTTTCTGTAATCACTATTTCAAATGATTTGCCTTTTGCTCAAAAACGTTTTGAAAAAGAAAAAGATATTTCAAAAGTAAAGTTAGTATCAGATTACCTATATGAAGATTTCGCCAAAAAATATTCGCTTTTTATAAATGAATTAAAATTAATAAATAGAGCTATTTTTGTTGTTGATAAAGATAATGTGATTAGACACGTTGAATACTTAAAACAAAATACAGAATTGCCTGATGTAGAAAAGGCGTTAGATATTGCTTTAAATCTTACAAAAACAAATTAAAACCCTTAAGATATTTACTCTTAAGGGTTTTTCTTATTTTAAAAATTCTTCATATTTTTCTCTATCATAAACGACGTCTAATTCACCAATAAAGTTAGTATATCTGTCAGGATAGCAAAATCCTTCTTTAAATCTATACAAACCATCTTTTGAATCAAGGGAAAAAGTACCACCAAAGTCAAAATAGTCATATCCATTTTCACGGCACCATTTAATTTCTTCCCATATCATATTAAAGTTTGGCATTTTGTTTCTCATTTCATTTGAACTAGCTGCATATAAATAATACACTTTATTACCATATGGTATTAATAAAGATGCTGACAATGCTTGGTCTTCAAAATAAGAAGTAAATATAGTTCCATCCAGATGCTCAATCAATCTTTTAAAATATTCTTTTGGTCTATGTCCAATTTCTTGTCTATCGGCCATAATTTTTGTTAATTCATAAAATTTATCCAAAGTTTTATCATTGGTTTCTTTTACTGTTTTTATATCATTTCTATAGGATTTTCTAATGTTTCTGCGAGTGGCGGATGAAAAACTTTCAAATAGTTCATCTTCACTCATACCAGAAATTGGTAAAATCATATTGTATCTAGGTTGTGTAAAAGAATGTGGATTCGTTCCATAAGTTCTAAAATCATATCCTCTTTTTTCATATTCATAAACAGCCTTTTCGTCAAAAATAACTTCTGGATCTAGTCTTAACAAGAATGCGTCATACTTTTCTTTTAAAACTTCAGATTCCTTTATTAGAGAATCAACAAGATTATAGTTTTTGAAATCACAAACTGGACCACGTGGTGCATATAGAAAATACTTTCCATTAGGGTTTTGTATCCCTATTACACTCATAGCAGCGATAATTTGCTTATTTTCCTCTATATAAACATAATCACTTGACCAATTATTCTTAATTTTAGCCCATGCTGGATCTTGCATAGGACTTCCATACTCAGATTGTCTTACAAACTCTTTATATCTTTCAAAATCTTCCTTAGCTTCTACTAATGGCATTATCTCTCCTAATCAATCAAACTTTCTAAAAGAGTCAATGTTGTAATTGACCCTATTCCTTTTTTGCTTGTTAGTACCTTCACATCTAAATCTTCTAACTGATCATAATTAATGTCACCTACTATCTTACCATTAACTACAGATGTTCCAACATCTATTAAAACCTGCCCATCTTTAAAATAGTCTTTGACATAATAATTTGCCCTTCCTATAGCAGAAATAAATATATCAGAACCTAAGATAGCCTTGTGCGGATCTGGGTAAGCACTATTTAAAACTGTAACATAAGCTCTATGTTTTGAACAGTAACTAGCTAGTGGTAGACCAATCAAATTTGTATTATTAGCAATAACTATTCTCTTTTCTTTTATGCTAATATTATTATAATTTAAAAAATTTATTATCGCTTTTGGTGTTGCAGGAAGGCTATTAAGATCCCCTGTCATGCTTTTTCCCAAGGATTGAAAAGTAAATCCATCTATGTCTTTTAATTTAATATCTTTTCTTAAATCATCAAACTCTTTGGATGATCCAAAGGGTTGTAATAAGATAAAGGCATCCTTATCTTCAAAGTAATCTGTGTAGGCTAGGACATCATCATTATTTGAATCAGAGTTAAAAACTTTATCTTCATAAGGAATATCAAATTCTTTACATCGCTTTATTATATATTTCTTATAAGACTCAACTTCTGCGGTCGCTTGTTTTGATAGGATGTGAAGGGTACTAGTTATATTTTTATTATTTAATTTTTTTATTAAATTATTTTTTATATTATCTGTAGTTAAAATCTTCATGTGTATACCATCTAAAATCTAGATATTTAAATATTTTTCTCTTACTTCATTAGCCATGCCACAGGACATTTTTCCCTCAGGACATGGTCCAGTTACGCAAGATGGCCCAGCATTTTTAAATAAAGAAGGATAAATATCTTTACAAATTTTAACTATCTCATAAGCTAAATTCCTAATCTCCCACTGAGCTCTATTACAACACCTTAAAGAGAAAAAATGTAATAAGGTCCTAGCATTCATTGTAAAAACTATTTTAGTTTCGCAAGCATTTGGAAATACATATCTTGCATCTTCAATCGATACTTTTTCAGCCTTACTTTTAGCTTCTTTTTCGGATAATCCATCTTTGATAAATTCATTATAATTTTTTTCAAATAAAATATCTGTAAGATCAATATAAGCTTTTTGGTCAGATTCCATAGCTTTAATAAAAATATCTTTAGCCTGTGGGTCTTCTTCTATAGCTGGTGGAATAATAAATTCAAAGCTATCAATTTTTACATAACGTTGAGATTGTTGTGAATATGAAGCTAGTCTGTGTCTAACTAATTGGTGGGTAAGAGTTCTAGAAACTCCTTCTACTGCAAAAGTAAAGCTAGCATGTTCTAAGGGTGATTCATGACCTAGGTTAACTAGCATATTTATATATTTTTGAGTTGACTCTTTATCTAATTTTTTATATATACCATCTATCCCAACTGGCGAATAGCAAAGTTTACCCGCGCTTGCTATTAGCTCTTCTGCATCGGGTGTGTAAGCTAATAATTTTACTTGCATTTAATTCTCCCCTTATTAATTATGACAATAAAAAAAGCCCATTAGGGCTCTAATTATTCTAACTAAAATATTCTTCTTGCACCAGCAAATACTTTTTGATAGTAGTTGCTATATACGTTATCATATTTTACACCTGATTTTGGTGTTGATGCGTGGATAAATGTACCATCAGAACTTGTTACAATTCCTACATGATCTATTCCACTACGATTTGAGAAGAATACTAAGTCTCCTGGTTGTAAATTATTAATGCCAACAGCATAACCATTGTTAAATTGAGCTTGAGATGAGTGTGGTAGGCTTACACCTAATTGATTATAAGCATAAACTACCAAACCTGAACAATCAAAACCTACTGAAGGATTAGCTGCTCCCCAAACATATGGACTACCAGCAAATTGACTAGCTATATTTGCAGCTTGTTGTCCATTTTGGTTTACAACTGGTGCTGGTTGATTAGCTTCTTCAACAACTTCTTCATCTACTACTTCTTCAACAACAGCTTTTTTATCATTTTGATTTTCATTTTGAGCTTGCGCTTCAACTACTTGTGCGCTTGCTTCTTTTACTTCTTCTTGAACTTGAGCTGGTTTAGAGTCTTCTTTTTTTACTTCTTCAGTTGTTAAATAGTATGCAGATACGAAGGCTGTTTTTCCATTATAAGTTGTTTTAACCCAACCATCAGCAATTTCACCATCTACTTTATTTCCACTTGCTAATGTTCCGATGATGTTACCAGTTTTAGCTGCATCTCTAACATTTACAGCTGGAGTATTGTATACCCAACCGCTAAAAGGTGTGCCATAAGCTACTGGTGTTTCTTCAACAACTTTTTCTTCTATTTTAGCTTCTTTTTCCTTTGCAGCTTGAACTTGTTTTTCTTCTTGGGCTTTGATCTCCTGAGCCTTTTTTTCTTCTTGGATTTTTTTAGCTTTAATAGAATCAACTAGAGTTTGAGGATATTCATTAGAAAGATATTTTAGATTTAGATATCCCTCATTTATTTTTAACCAATCTCCTTCAACTACTCCTTCCACTTTGTCCCCAGCTGCTAATGTTCTAATTGCATTAGTATTATCTTCCATTGATTTGCTTGATCTGATGTATAAAGCTTCTACATTTACAAATTTTGTGGCTTGTTCAACAGTAGATTCTTCAGTAGCTTGAGATTCTACTTCTGCATCATTGTTATCAAGATAATTTGTAACTTCGTTATCAGCTTCTACTTCTTCTAATTGATCAGAATTAGCTGCTTCTAAGTTTTCATCTAGTTTGGAATCATCATACATAATTACTTCTTCACTATTTGATTCTAAAGACTCATGAACTTCTTCAGATTCTTCTTCGATTTCTGGGAGTTCTGAATCATCATAAGCGGTTACTGTTTCTTCTTCTACTGGAGTTTCATTTGAAGTTTCTTCTATGTATTCTACTTCTTGATCCTCTTGATTTTCTTGTTCTGCTGGGTCAGATTCTTCTTTTATAACATTAATTACAGTTGTAGCAAGGATTTCTTTTGCGTTTTCCTCAATTTTTGCAACAGTTTCTTCTTGTTTTGAAGTATTTTTTGCTGTTCTTGTTTCGTTTGCTATAGCTGTATTTTTAAGATCATTTGTATAATCTGATTTTACTAAATTGTAATCATATGTGTTATCACTGTAATTAGGTGTAATCATTGTTTTAGTATTTTTATCAGATTCTAAATTGTTTATAGTTGAAGCGTATGCTGTAGCTCCTGCTGTTACGGCAGCAACTAATGATAAAGCTGCTCCAATTCTTTTTTTATTCATTGGTAAATAGATCCCCTTCTTTACTGTTTTTTAAATAGTCTTGAAATTAAATCTGAATTTATTTTATAATATCTTAACATTTGTGTCAAGAAAAAGTTACAAAAAAATTACACTTTTATAGAATTTTGTTATATATATTGGTCTTTATGAGAATATAAGCAAATATATATAAAATCTATTCGATAAAAGTGTAATAATTTTAAATATTAAAAAACAAAATAATTACATTTTGTAATAGTTATGTAAGGAGCAAATCTATAAGCCGTGTTCTGTATTAGACAATCATCTATCTAGACTTGCTGTTACCAACAAGTTCAAGCGAACTACCATTCTGGATCAAAGCCGAGCAAGCTTTGTTTATCATCCCTTTGTTCTTGCACCGGATGGGGTTTACATAGCCTATATGTCACCATATAGCTGGTGAGCTCTTACCTCGCCATTCCAACCTTACCAAAAATTTTGGCGGTATACTTTCTGTTGCACTTGCCTGAAGATCACTCCTACTTGACGTTATCAAGCATCCTGCTCTGTGGTGCACGGACTTTCCTCGTACTAAGCCGCGATTGTCTGATTTACTCCACACTTTATTTTACCTTTTATTAAATATTTGTAAAATTTATATTATATAAAAGTTCTAAATGTATCTTCTTTTGAGTAAGTATATATTTTAGAATCAGTCATTTTACTTATTAGATCTTGAAGTTTATAAATAATATGATTTTCGCTTGCAAAATGCCCCGGATCAATTATTAAAAGCCCCTTATCACTATAATCCATGGCTTCATGATACTTTACATCTGCAGTAACTATAGCATCTATATCCAGTTTTAGACAATCATCAAATAATTCAGCCCCAGCTCCTCCACATACAGCAAGTCTTTTTATTTTTTTGTTCATATCTCCATAGCAAATAACTGCTCTTGCATTTAGCTTTTCTTTTATATTCTTAGCAAGACTTTGAACATTTATCTCATCTATGTCCTCAAACCTCCCAAGTCCAGGGTCTTGTCCAATTTCTAATATCTCAGTATTTTTTAATCCTAATATATCTGCTAAGTTATCATTTAGACCATCATTAGCCTTGTCTAAATTTGTATGCATTGAATAAACGCTGATATCGTTTTTAATAACTTTTTCTAGTCTACTATAGAATTTATCAGTAAAATCAATGTATCTTATATCATTAAATATATATGGATGATGAGTAACTATAAGGTTGCAATTATTTTTAATAGCTTCATCTATACCTTCTTCTTCAAGGTCAAGACTAATCATAACATTTTTAAGTTCATTGCTAGGATCTCCTATTTGTAAGCCAGAGTTATCCCATTGTTCTTGCAAGTCTAAAGGGTATTTTTCTTCTAATTTCTTTATTAATTCTCTAATTTCCATCTATTTTTTACCTCATTTATTGCTTTAAGTCTTGCATTTAATTTATCAAGGCCGTCATTATTTGCTGATTTTTCTATAATATCATTTTTAAATTTAATATTTTTTTTATAATCTATTTTGATTTTATCTGCAAGTAAAATGCTTTTCTTATCTATATTTTCAAATCCATAATAAATATCAGCTAAAGATAAATCTTGGTGTTTTCCGTATGAGACTTTAAGTATGTCATAATATTTTCCATGCTCAAATGTTAAGAAGTCTCTTATTATTTCAAAGTTATTTATATTTAAATATTCTCTTAGCCTTTCTGTTGCAATATTGGATGCCAAAATCATATAATCTAAATTTTTAGCAAAATCTAAACTTTGATCTATAATTTCAATAATAGTATTGCCACCCATTCCTGCTATTATAGCCACTTGATTATCATTCTTTTCTACACCATTAAATCCATCTGTAACTTTGGTTTTTATAATTTTTCTTAACTCATCATCAAGCCTATCTTCAAGCTTTTTAAGAGAAGGAGCAGATATATCTGTTGCAAGTATATTAGTACTTATTCCGTTTTTTGCCAAATATAAAGGAACCAATCCATGATCGGTTCCTATATCTATAACATTTTTGCCACTATCAATTATATTAATTATTTCCATTAATCTTTTTTTATCATTCATTATAAAAAATCTTTCAACGTTTCACTTTTATTTGGTGATTTTAATTTTCTAAGAGCCTTTGCTTCGATTTGTCTAATTCTTTCACGTGTAACATCAAATTCCTTACCTACTTCTTCTAGGGTTCTTGGAGTACCATCTATTAGACCAAATCTTAATTGCAATACTCTTTTTTCTCGCGCTCCAAGACAAGATAGTACATCATTTAGTTGTTCACGAAGCATAGTATAGTTTGCTGCATCATCTGGATTTACTGCAGTTTCATCCTCTATAAAATCTCCCAAATGTGAATCTTCTTCCTCACCTATTGGGGTTTCTAAGGATACTGGTTCTTGAGCAATTTTTCTAATTTCTTGTACTTTTGTAACTTCTATACCCATTTGTTCTGCAATTTCTTCATTGCTTGGGTCTCGTCCTAGATCTTGAACTAGTTGTCTTTGAGTTCTAACAAGTTTATTAATTGTTTCTACCATGTGAACTGGTATACGTATGGTGCGTGCTTGATCTGCAATAGCACGAGTAATGGCTTGTCTAATCCACCATGTTGCATAAGTAGAAAATTTAAAACCACGATTGTAATCATACTTATCAACCGCTTTCATCAGACCCATATTTCCCTCTTGAATTAAATCAAGGAAGCTCATTCCACGACCAACATATTTTTTGGCAATAGAAACTACAAGTCTTAAGTTAGTTTCAGCTAATTTTTGCTTAGCTCGTTTTGATTTTAATATTGCTCTTCTAAGATTTAAATTATCCTCTTCACTTATACTTTCAGATCCTAAAATCATATGAGCCATATGACTATCTGCTAAATAAATTTCTAAGTCTTTTGAAAACTCTAAGCTAATTTTATTTCCTTCTTTTAACTTTAATGAACATTCTGCTGCTTGTCTAAAATTATCTATAGTCATTCTATCATTTGTTTTTAGATATTCATTATTTGCAGCTTTGGATAGTAAATCAGTAAAAAATTCATAGTTAAAAGTAACAACGTCTTCTTCTTCATTTAGATTTATCAAATGGTCGAAGGAATCAAAAAGGTCACATAATGAGTTAGCTTCACTAATTGATAATTCTTTTTCTTCTATAGATTGGCTTGCTATTTTACATATTAAAACTTTTGCCTTAAGTTCTTCGATTTTTTCTGTATCAGGGTTTTCTACCATTATTTCATCAAATAATTCTCCCATAGCTATAATCCCATTAAGATTATTTAATGAACTATCTGAAATTTTGCCTTGCTCTGTTAATTCTGCATTAGCTACTTTAATAACTTTGGCAAGATTTCCAAAGAAAATATCATTTGATAATTTCATTTTATTTTGCTTATTTAAATTGTGTCCTTCTAGTTTTTTTCTGGCGATTTCTCCCATTTCCATTTGACGAGCAAGACTTATCTCTTCTTTAGCTGTCAAAAGTGATACCTTACCAATTTCTTTAAGATACATCTTTACGGGGTCATCTAGTTTTATTCCAGAGATATTATCGACATCATCATCAACAATTTCTTCTTCTAGCTCTGCTTCGTCAATATCTTCTTCTTCTGAAATTTCATCATCTAAATTTTCTTCTAAGTCTTCATCATCTTCTAAATCTTCATCGGCATTTGACTCTGACTTTTCGACAATTTCTACTCCCCTGCTGATAATTTGTGATATGACATATTTTTTGCTATCTTCTTCTATTTCTCTAAATGCCTCAAATGTATAAATTTGTGTATAGGTGATCATCCCATCTTGGTTTTCACTTATAGATTGAAACTCTTCAATTATTTCATTTAAAACATCTTCATCAAGTAGTTTATCGCTATCGCTACTCATTCAAACTCCCCTTAGTTTCTTTTTTAAGAGATTTTAATTTATCACGTTTTTTAATTCTTTCAAAATGCTCAATTTTTTCAATTAATTCACTTGGATAAACTGGATAGGTATTATCTCTTATATAATTTAAAATATATATATAATCCTCATCATTTTGATTAAATTTATCAATGTCCTTATTTAATACAAACTCTTTCATATCTAAAATTTTTGAATCACTTAAGCTACTGTCAAAAATTTTTTTGTTTTTTAAATAATCTTCTTTTTGATTAAAAATCAATCTTAGTACTTCCAATTCATGGAAATTAAATTTTTGAGGATTGCTTTTTACAATAATATTTGAAATATTCTTATCATTAAAATATTTCTTCGTGTTTTCTTTTTTTGTAATATTAGTATTATACTTGTCGACTGCTTGATTTAAAGTACTTTTATCTATCTTAAAAAGAGTTGAAACATTATTTGTAAATATTTCTCTTGTAAGATCTGAATCAATACTCGCTAGAAAATCGACAAATAAATCAAGCTTCTCATACTTTTCGTTTGGACTAGCTTTGGAATATAAGTCTAATATTTTATTGTATTTATAATTATAAACATCTAAAGCATCAGATTTTTTAGCTAAAAATGCATCTTTTCCATATTCTTTAATAAAGTCATCGGGATCTAGACCATCTTCTAATTTAATTATTTTTGGTTTTATATCAGCTTCCAAGAAAATTTCTATGGCTTTATCAGTAGCATTTATTCCTGCACTATCACTGTCATAACAAATATATACATTTTCTGCGTATCTTTTTATAAGTTTTGCCTGATCAGCTGTTAAGGCAGTACCTAAGCTAGCAACTGCATAGTCCACTCCATGATGATTAAGTGCTATGACATCCATATATCCTTCTACCAAAATAATGTCTGTACCTTTTTGTTTTTTATAGATATTTAGTCCGTAAAGGTTGTATCTTTTTTTAAAAATATCAGATTCTGGAGAATTAAGATATTTTGGCATTTCTTCTCCAATAGCCCTACCTCCAAATCCAATTACATTTCCATAATGATTTATGATAGGAAATATAATTCTGTTTCTATATTTATCGTAGTAGTTTCCCTTGCTAGATTTTTTTATAAGACCTATATTTTCTAAATCTTCTTTATTGTATCCCCTAAACTCTATGTAATCACATAGATCATTCCATGAATTTTTAGCAAATCCCAGCATAAATCTATTTACAATTCTGCCGCTAAGTCCCCTATTTTTTAGATAATTTATTGCTTGCTTACTAGTTAATAGATTTTTATAAAAAAACATCATTATGTCTTTATTAATTTCATAAAGTTCCTTGTTTTTTGGATTTGCAATATAATTATCTGTATACTCCATTCTTATACCAGCTTTATTCGCTAAATATTCTAAGCTTTCAGGATAAGATAGACCTTCTTTTTGCATAATAAAAGAAACAACATCTCCACCTACTCCACATCCGAAGCAGTGAAATAATTGTTTCTTTTCATCTACTGTAAAAGAAGGTGTTTTTTCGTTATGAAAAGGACATAAACCTTTATATGAGGAGCCGGCTCTTTTTAAGTCTACATATTCTCCGATAATATCAACTATATTTGAGCTAGCTCTAATTTCATCAATTTTTTGTTCTGAAATCATAGCCAAATAATCACCTCTATTACTAGAACTATACTTATAATAATAACCTAATCAATTTAAAGTTATAAACAAAAAAAGATTTTACAATTTGCCTTTGTAAAATCTCTTTTAATATAATTATACTAATTTTTCTTCTGGTCTTTTCTTTAGTTTTCCTAGTATTAGAGCACTAACTATTGATCCAACTGCGACTGCTAGTAGGAAAAATAAGGCTTGGTTCAAGCTACCCATAGCTGGCAGTACAAATACCCCACCATGTGGAGCAGGTGATTGCACATTAAATGCTCCGACTAAAGCACCTGCTATAGCTGATCCTATCGCTACAGATGGGATAACACTTTGTGGTTCACTAGCTGCAAAAGGAATTGCTCCTTCTGTTATAAAACTTAGTCCTAGGATAAAATTAGTAATCTTAGTCTCTTTTTCTTTTTCTGTAAACTTATTTTTAAATAATGAACATGCTAGTGCTATGGCAATTGGTGGTACCATACCCCCAACCATTACTGCAGCCATATATGAACCAATGCCTGTATCAGTAAATACTCCGATAGCAAATGCATAAGCTGCTTTATTGATTGGACCTCCCATATCTATTGCCATCATAGCACCTAATAACGCCCCTAATAAAACTCTATTTGATCCACTCATATTTAATAGCCAATTATTTATAGCTGTATTTATACCTGTAAATATAGGATCAATTATAAAGTACATTACAATTCCAGTAAGTAGTAAACCTAAAACTGGGTATATCAACATAGGTCTAAGACCTTCAACTGATTTTGGTAAATTTCTAGTGATTTTTTTGATAAAGTTGATTATATATCCAGCTACAAAACCACCAATCAATCCACCTATAAATCCAGCACCTCGGCTTGCCATAAGTCCTGCTACCATACCAGGCATTAATGCTGGTCTATCTCCAATTGACATTGCTATATATCCAGCAAGGATTGGAATTAGGAAGCTCATAGCATCAGAACCTAGACCATTTAAGAATGTAAATAACGAAGAACTATCTCCCATAAATCTTTCAAATAAGAATGAAATAGCTAGTAAGATACCCCCACCAATTACAAAAGGTAGCATATGGCTAATACCATTCATTACATCTCCGTATACCCTTTGCCATAGATTTTGAGAGTCATCTGCGCTTTTTTCATAGCTTTCATTTGCTTTATTCTCACTATGGAAGATATTAGCATTTCCTTTTATAGCACGGTCTATAAGCTCATCTGCTTTTCTGATACCATCAGAAACAGGTCTTTGTATAACTTTTTTTCCATCAAATCTAGCTGTTTCTACTTTCTTATCAGCTGTAATGATTACTGCTTTTGCTCTTTTTATGTCTTCTTCAGTTAATCTATTTTTTATACCATCTGATCCATTTGTTTCAACTTTTATATCAACTCCAGCTTTTCTAGCAGCTTCTTCTAGTCCTTCTTGAGCCATATAAGTGTGGGCAATCCCATTTGGACAAGCTGTAACAGCCACTATAAAATCCTTAGATATATTTTCACCTGCAGAATCATTATTGCTAGGAGTATTTGAAGTATAAGTATTTTCCACAACTTTTTCTTCTTTTTTATTCTCAGAATATTTATCAATCACCCCATATACTTCATCCGGAGTATTGGCATTTTTTAAATCATCAACAAATCCTGCTTTCATTATCATTTTTGACAATTCTGCAAGAGTTTCCACATGGAGATTATTTTCTCCATCTGGAGCTGCTATTGCGAAAAATACAAATGTATCTTCACCGTCTAGTGCTTCATAATCTAGGCCATCTTTTTTTCTAGCAAAAAGTACTGCTGGTTCTTTTACTGTTTTATTTTTAGAGTGAGGAATAGCTACCCCATCACCCAAAGCAGTTGAACCTTGCTCTTCCCTAGCTTTTAATCCTTCAGAAAATTCTTCTTTTGAATTAACAAACCCATGATCATAAAATTTTGTTGCTATTTCTTCTATTGCATCCTTTTTGTTATTTGCATTTAAGTCAAGAATCATCAATTCTTTTTTAAGTAAATCTTTAATTTCCATAATTTTTTACCTCAACTTTTTCTAAAATTTCATATATTAACTCTTTGTTTGCAATATCTTCACTAAAAGCTGTAGCTGTTCCACATGCCACTGCTAACTTATATGCCTCTGTTTTTGAAGGGCCATTTTTAATACCATATACAAATCCAGCAACCATACTATCCCCAGCACCTACAGAATTAATTAATTTACCTTCAATAGGATTTGCCTTTAGTATTATTTCATTGCTTACAAAAATAGATCCATCTTTTCCTAAAGAGATAATAACATTTCTTGCACCTAGTTCTTGTAATTTTTTTGCATATTCTAATATATTAGCATCATCAATATTTGTTTGAAATATTTCTTCTAACTCATCGATATTCGGTTTTACTAATAAAGGTTTATAAGATAAATAATTTAGGAGTTCTTTTCCAGCAATATCGATTGTGAACTCTAATTTTTTTGTATCTAAAACTTCTTTATAGAAATCTTTTCCCAATGATTTAGGTATTGATCCTGATATTATTAAAGTATCATCTTCATTTAATTTAGATATCTTTTCTAAAAAATTATCAACTTCATTTTTATTAATTACTGGTCCACCAGCATTTATCTCTGTTTCTACGTCGTATTTAAGTTTTACATTTATGCGGGATTGACCATCGATTTTTGTAAATTCTTCTTTTATATTTAGATCATTAAGTGACTGAATTATAAAATCTCCAGTAAATCCGCCCACAAAACCTAAATTAACAGGGTCTTCACCTAAATTTTTTAAAAGTTTAGCAACCATTATTCCTTTACCACCAGGGAATTTATTATCCTCAAAAGATCTGTTAGTGGCTCCATCTTTGTATTCATCAAGTTTCATAATGTAATCAATAGATGGATTTAATGTTAATGTATAGATCATTAATCCTCCTTTATAAGTTCAGCTTGAGTAACTGAGCAGATGTTTGCAAAATATTTTTTCCCTATTTTTGACGAGTCAGCTAAGATATAAGATTTACTTGCGTTATTAATAGCTGCTTTTTTAATTAAAGCTTCATTTATATCAGCTGTAGTGTAATTCTTATCATCCACACCATTAGCACCTATAAAGGCAATGTCAAAATTTAAGTTATTTATTTCACTTATAGTTTCTTCACCATAGCTAATAAAAGTAGAGGCTTTCATTTTTCCACCTAATATAATAGTAGGAATAGAAAAGCTACTAAGTTTTTCTAGATGCATCAATCCATTTGTCACAACTGTAACGTTTTTTTTATCTGCTAGATAGTCTATTAAACTATGAGTAGTTGTTCCTGCATCCAAAAATATATACGATCCTTCTTCAATTAATAAACTAGCTTTTTTCCCAATACATTTTTTAGCATCAAGATTAGTAGTTTCATTGAATTTAAAATTCGTTTCATCTAATAGCTTATTTAATGTAGCACCCCCATGAACTCTTCGAATTTCTCCCTTATCCTGTAGATAATCAAGGTCACGTCTGAGAGTAGATTCACTAACATCTAACTTTTTTAAAATAGTAGAATTTGAAACAGTTCCTTCTTTTTTTAGAATATCTCTAATAAGATTTAATCTCTCTTCAAGTATCATAAAATTAATATACTTCAGAAACACTCATATTCAATCAAAATCAGTCACAAACAAAATAAAAAGTGAATTTTTAAAAAAATTTTGAAAGTTATCAATATGTATAATTTAATTAATAAAAAATTGCAAATAATTAATTTCCTTAAAATTACTTTAAAAATTTATTTTATTATATTATAATGGTTATATAAAGTAATAAAGGATGAAATAAAAGGAAAAAAGGATATGATGGAAAATACTAACTTTAGAGACATAGAGCATGAAAATGACATTTCTAATGTTGATATCAAAGTATTAGATGCTCAAAGAAACAATTATACTAGAAATTATTCTTCAAGAATTCAATTTCACCCTTTTACTTATTTTTATTTCGTTAATAAAGGTTTTGGTAAACTTTCAATTGAAAATGAAACAATAAGTATCCACCAAAAAGATATAATAGTTATAAATTCAAATATTGGCCATACTATTTATATAGATGGTTCTTGTGGTGAGTGTGAAATTCTTGGATTTGGTGTAGAGTCACTTTCTTTTTCAAAAGTGAACAGAATGAAAAGTAATATTGAGCCAATAAATTTCTTTTCTGCAAATATTGAAGAAGATAAAATTGATGCATCTTATTTTGATGAAATCTATGATGAATTTCATAGTGATCAAATTTTCTCAAAAGCAATGGCCAATTCTAAGGCGGCAATATTTATCGTAGAACTTCTAAGAAAATTTGAAAATCAAATTACTGTAAAGCATGATAGAAAAGTTAACAGACAAGTTGATTATATTAAAAATTACATTGATAGTAATTATGCTGAGGATATTAAGCTTGAACAACTTTCGGCTATGGCTTATATGAATAAATTTCACTTAATTTCAGAATTTAAACAATCATATAGAGTTACACCAATAGAATATCTGATACTTAAAAGAATTGAAATTTCTAAGAACCTACTTATATCTACAAACCACTCCATGGAAGAAATATCTTCAATAGTTGGATTCAATTCTCAATCTTATTTTAATCAAGTTTTTAAGAAAAAAGTTGGTCAAACACCTTCTCAATTTAGAAAAAAACATAGATTATAAACTAATATAAAAAATAAACTCGTGTCATTTTAAATAAATATTTTGTATAATGACACGAGTTTTAATTATATTATAGCTTATTCCATTTTTTCAAATAATCTTTATAAAAATCCATATTCTGAACAGTTTCTAGTATCCCCTTATAATTACCATTCTTATCCCAAACTCCATAGTAAGTTACTGTATAATCGCTTCCTGCAATATTTCTTATAACAACTACTTTATCACGAGCTCCAGATTTTAAATCTCCAATAATCTTTCTTACCTTTCGTTCAGCTTGTGGTGGATGGCAAGAATAAACTTCTCTTCCTAAAGATGATTTTGGTCTTTTAAAAACTTTATATCCATTATGGTTATTGTAATATGAATTAATATCTTTTTCATCAACAAATGTTATTTCAATATTCATAGTATCTAGCATTGCTTCAAGTTGATCAACTCTTAAGCGACCTTTTGAGAAATATATATAATTATCTGTATCATCATCTGATTTTTTCAAAGATTCATTAAAGTTATCAGAAACTTGGATATTTATATCTGGATCATATTCTGCTAAGTCATTATATATATTTTTATAATCTTCATCAGATAACTTTTCTTCCAATAATGGAAATAAAATATTTTCCTCTTTATAAGTCATTTCTTCTGCTCTTGCAATAGTATCTTCTAACAAGTCTTTATCATTATTTTTAAAAGCTTTCTTGAAATTTCGTAATATTTCATAATCTACTGACCACATCACCTCTGATGGACCAGGTTTATTATATTTTGTTTTTAATAGCGGATAAATCAAATCACCTTTTTTTCTATAATGACTGCCTAATCTTTTTTGTAATTCTTTATTTTCTTTTAAAATTTCATCTGATGTTGAGGACTTTTCTTCTAATAAAGCATTTTTTATCAAGTTGTTTTCATTACTAAAATAGCTTAAAACTTTATTATTATAGGTTTTTGTTGTATTTTCATTTTCTGTCATTCCATGGAAAAGTACTGAGTGGACATCACAAAGTTTTCTTACTTCATTTTTGTCCATACCATCATTGAGTAAGGCTTCTTCTGCATCCATAATTTCTGAAGACGAAACTTCATCAAAATTTTCCTTAAATTCTTTTCTGACAATTTCAATATCTTCTCCATCTGATAACCTTTTTATATAGGACTTAATTAAATTTTGTCTTTCAATCACTTCACTATCCAAGGATGAATCTATAATTTCATAACCCAAGTTTTCCAGTTTTGTATTTATGCTATCTATTCCAAGTAATTTCGCACCACGTTTTATCGACATTTTATTTGCCATATTTTTTATCATTAACGGATTATCTAAACCGATAAACCCGATATTTATCAAATCATTTTTTAAATCTTCGTTTGATTGTATTAGCTTTGCAATATTTTCATTAATATCAATTTTCATATTTTCCCTCCACCATTATATTAATATATAAGGAGTATCATTATCAGTAACATTTGTTACAAAATTATAAAAAATAAAACTGTAGTAAAATTTACTACAGTTTTTGTTAATAATCTACCCCTGATGAGTATTCACTATTTGCATTCCAAATTAAATATTCATTAAGGCCTTGATCATAAATTGCATCTATTTGAGCTTGTACAGCTTCTCCATCATATTCCATCCAATTTCCTTCACCAATCCATGATGCTGTAAAATCTTGGATCCAAGGTCGTGATACTGGTGGATGATCAAGTTGACTTAAAACTTCTTTTTCTTCATCTAAATATCTCTTTACTAATTCGTAAGGTTCTAGGTCTGGTTTTTCTATATCAAATGACCAACTTCCCCAGTGTGATGGATATATCATTGAAGAAATAACATCTGTTTGATTTGACATTTCATCAAAGTCTTGTCCTATACCCTCTGCTCTTCTTACTTGAAGTGCATAACCAAAAACATCTATTGACATTGGTACATTGTATGCTTGAAGTTCTTCACGTGCTCTTTTAACAAATCCAGTTATAGCTGCGACTCTTTTTTCACCTTCATCCAATTCGGTATTATCTTCATACTCACCTCTTGAGTAATCTAAAGTATCACCGAAAGTTTCAAAACCTTCAGCAAATCTAACATAGTCAAATTGGATTTCATCAAATCCTGCTTGAGCTGCTAGCTTGGCAATATTTATATCATAGTCTTGAACTTCTTTTAAAAATGGATTCATAAATGCTTCTTCGTGTGCATTTTTCCATAAAGTTCCATCATCTAGAGTAAAACCCCACTCAGGATTTTTTTCAGTTATAATGCTATCTTTAAATGTGGTAATCCTACCTATAACATATATTCCTTTGCTATGAAAGTCTTCTATTAACGCTTTTGGGTCTACTATATCTATTTTTGAATACTTGATATTTTCATCATCAGTATCAAAATTCATAGTTACATTGCCCCAGTCATCTTTAATATCTATTACTACGGCATTTAAATCAGTGCTTTCTAGTAAATCCATAATTTTATTATAAGTTTCTGGAGTATTTACACTATAAGTATTGAAGTATAAGCCTTTCACTCCATCTTTTGGATAAAATTTTGTTTTTTTCTCATCTAATGATAATAGTCTCGATGTATCATAATCCATATTGTAGTCATCTGGTGTAACTCCAACTTCATATGGCTTACCGATTGGTTTATCAATTGCATCATTTATTAATCCATTATCTTTTAGAATTTCATCAGCAGCTTGATCTATTGTTTTATCATCTACCTCGGGAACTTCTTTTTGATTAGTATTTGTGCAGGAAGTTAGAACTAACATTAATGATAAAAAAAGATAAGATAATTTTCTTTTTATGTTCATACACTCTCCTAAAAAATAAAAAGGGCGAGCAAGCATGCCCGCTCCTTTATAAATTTATAATAAACTATTTAGTTATTTTTGTTACAACTCCTGAAGCTACTGTTCTACCACCTTCACGAACTGCAAATC
>NZ_JAEUYX010000030.1 GCF_016798225.1 Anaerococcus sp. mt242
CATTCCGCTTAAAATATTATTAAGTTATTCCGTGTTTATGGGTTCAGCTCAAAAATCCTGCTGCTTTTTTAGTTTAATATTTGATTTTTCATAAAAATTGAAACAATTTTACTAAAATTTTCTAGATTTGTAATTCTTACAAAATCTCTATTATAGATGAGTTTTGCATTTTCTACATCTTCATCTTCGCCAGTGAAAACTCCAAGGACTGAAACATTATCATTTCTTAAATTCCTAATTTCAAAGGCTGTGTCATCAATTGCAATTTGCCCAGTGTATTGGTCTTTATCTTTAAGTTTTACTGTATTTATATTTGCCTTTTCATCATTCGGTTTTCCATCTGAAAGTACTATTACTATATGACGGGTATCTTCGTCTGGATCGATGAGATGATGGAGTGTTTTAAAGGCTAGTCCATCGCGGTTTGATCCTGCTGCAAAAAAATTATATATTGCGGTATTTTTATGCTTTTCCTTATAGTCACGGAAAACATTAAAAATTGTATGATCGCGGAGGGTAGAAAAGCTTGTTACACGAATAGGAATTCCTACTTCATCCATTGATTTTGAAATAATATAAGCTTGATTGGCCACAATATGTTGGCGTTCGATTTGGCTTGCTGATGCATCAAGGATTAAGTCCACCTTAAATTTTGTAATCTCATCGTTTTCTTGGTTTAAAAATACATCATAATCATGTATTACTGGAGCTCTCCATACTTTTGTAGGATCTATAATCCCGTAATCCTTGCTTACATCTACAAAATCTTCAAAAGTAGCTAAAGAGTTTTTTATAGCAAGGGAAAGCTCATTTATATTTCTGTGGTTGATTGCAAAATTATTTTCTATATAGCGTTTATTTCTTTCATATTGCTCGCGCCTATTTTCTTTATAAAATCTTGCATTTGGTTTTTGTGTGTATTCTCCCTTGGTAAAGTAAAGTTTTTTGTTAGCATGGATGCCAGTTGCAACTTCTTTTTCAATTTTTTCAATCTGACCTAAGGGTAAAATTGGTTTTCCAAAAAAATCTTCTATAAATTCGCTAGAAGAGTGGTAGTCATCATTTGAAGAATTCATAAACATCAAGTTTTTGTTCAAATCTTCTTTTCTATCTTCATAGTAGATTAATCCGGTAAATTCCGCTGCACCAATTCCAAACTGTTCATCTATATTTTCATCGCTATATTCTTTTGGACTGTCATCATCAGATTCAAACTCTTTTGGCTGATTTTCTTCTACCATTTTTTCAAAAAGCTCTTCGTCTTCTTTTGCTCTTTCAAAATTGAAATAAGTTTTAAAGACTTCATTGAGCTCATCTATTAATACATTGGTATCAGTAGTATAGATTCTAAAAACAGCTTCGTAAATTGACCTAAAAACTGGTCCTTCCACAATAGGTTTATTAAAAACTTTGCCATAATATGCTTTTTCCATTTGCTCTATAAGATTATCAGGCTGGTGGAAGTTATATCTGTGTAGTTTTTTACGGGCATATTCTTTTTGCAAATCGTCAATGACTAAGTTTTGTTTACTAAGCTCTTTAAAAGCTATTTCTTCTATCAAGAGATTTGTTATAAATTTAAACTCTTCATAGAAAGGATTTTTTTTATTTAGATAAGCAAAAAAAGAGTTTAATATTTTTGTATCAAAAGTTTTGATAGTATATCCCAAAATGATATTTTTATAAAGTTCATCCATTGGATAGGACTTATTAGGTGTAAATCTATAGTTTTTTGCAAAATCCCAAATAATATTATATTCTCGGACCTTATCAAGAGATTCAGTCATTAAATACACTCTCTTCTATGCTTGGTGGTACTTTTGTTTTTATAGTATCAATTACTATTTGTCTTTCAAATTCATCGAAAGATTTATTAGCAAGTCCCATAAGAATTGCATCAAATGGATTTAATCCCACTTCCATAGTTTCAATTGCAGAAATCAATCCGCGAAGGTCAACAGATTTGGTAGATATTTCATTGTTTTCACTTTTAAATTGAAGGGAGATAAACATATCCAAAAATGCATTTCTATATTTTTCTTTGAGTTTTGGGAAAGTATCCATGAGCAATTGATCTAGGTTCTCGCGTGTAATATTTGGCATATTTATAATCATAAACCTTGAAGCAAGGGCTTCGTTTACCTCACGAGTGCCCACATATCCGTAGTTCATGGTTGCAATAAATCTGGTGTTTGGATCTAGATTTATTTTTTCGTAACCCGGAAGGTCAATAATTCTTCTATGATCAAGGGTTGCATGTAAAACAGAAATTGCTTCGTTTTTTGCCATATTTATCTCATCAAGTACTGCAAAGCCACCCTTTGTAGCTGCTTCATAGATAGGTCCTTTTCTAAATACAACTTCTCCATCCTTAAAGGTATCAGATCCAATGAGGGAATTGAAGTCCGTATTTACGTGAAAAGAAACATTCCAAGAAGGTCTGGCAAATAAATATGCTAGATTTGATGAAAGTACGTTTTTACCTGTAGCTTTTGCACCTGTTAGCAAAATATTTTTACCAGCTAGTATTGCAGAAATAGCTTGCTCTAGTACTTCCTTACCATAGTATTTAAATTCGGGTTCGCTAACTCTAGGATCATCGAACAATCCATTTTTTTCTCTATATATTTCAACTTGTTTTATAAGATTTTGATCAACATTTTGTTTTTCTAAGTATTCAATCATTTTTACTCCTTTTAACCATAATATTATACAATTTATTTGCAAAAATTCACTTGACAAAGTCCGTTTATAGACTATACTATATTAGTATTTATAAGGAGGTCTCAAATTGGACGAAAAAACATGCGAAATATTCAATATATTTTCCCTACTTAGAAAGCTTAATGGCCTAAATAAACAAAGGGTAGAGAGTTTTGGTCTGAATAATCTTGAAAGCATTATCTTATTTCATATAGATAAGATAGATAATTTAACCCAAAAAGATTTGGTAAATAAGCTCCAAATACCCAAGCAAACCGTAAATAGTAAAATCTTAAATCTAAAAGAAAATGACCTTATTACAATGCAAGGGTCTACATCTGATAAAAGAATAAAAACTTTGGTTTTAACAAAAAAAGGAGAAGATGAAGTAAGAAAGATAAATGAAGCCTTATCCTTATCCAACCAAAAAATTTATGACGACTTGGGAGAAGAAAGCATACAATCGATAAAAGAAAATCTAAATCAATTAATCGTAACTTTAGAAAAAAATATAAATGAGGAGGTAATATGAATAGTTTAAAAGAGTTTAATGATGCTTATTCCTATCTTAAGCAATATTTAAACCAGTATAAGAAAAATAGATTAATTTCTATGCTGATGACAGTACTAGAAACTATTTTTGAACTTTTAATTCCTGCTGTAATGGGGATTATTTTAAATGAAGTAATTTATCAAAAAGATCCAAGACAGGCTTTAAAATATGGTCTTATAATTATAGTTTTATCCCTGCTATCTATGTTTACAGGTACAAAAGCTTCAAAAAATGCAGGTCTTACATCTACTGGTCTTTCTAATAATGTTAGAAAGGCACAATTTAGAAAAGTTCAAGAATTTGCCTTTGAGGATTTTGAATATTTCGGTGTGCCATCACTTTTAACAAGGTTAACAACAGATATGCAGTCCCTATCTCAATCAACTTTTATGACTACAAGATTTGTTATAAAAACAGTAGTCATGGCGATAGTTTCCTTTATACTTGCCTTTAATACTAGCTCAAAATTATCTATTATATTCTTAATATTAATGCCTATTTTAGTACTTATTTTATTAAGTATCACATCAAGAGCTATACCAAAATTTAGGCAAACTCGTAAGCAATACGATAAATTAAACCTGGTTATTGAAGAAAACTTAAGTAATATGAGGGTTGTAAAAGCCTTTGTTAGAAAAAAATATGAAATAGAAAAATTTGCTGGGGCAAATGAAGAAATGTTTAAACTAGCTGATAGCTCAGAAGGATCCATTTCTTATGTTTTCCCAACAGCCAATGCAATTTTATATGCAGCTTTTGTTGCCTTAACTTGGTTTGGTGGGATTGAAATTATAAATGGAAGACTTGGAGTAGGAGACCTTGTTTCATTTAATATGTATGCCATGATGCTATTAGGTTCCCTAATTGGTTTATCAATGGTAATCACCATGTTAATGGCAGCATCACCATCAGTAACCCGTGTAAAAGAAGTATTAACCAGAGAAATTTCTATGGATAATAGCGACAAAGTGGAAGGCCTTGCATTAGAAGATGGTTCTATTGATTTTGATAATGTAAGCTTTAAATACGAAGAAGATTCTGATGCTTACCAATTAAAAAATGTGAACTTACACATTAAATCTGGAGAGGTAATAGGTATCCTAGGGCCAACTGGTTCAGCAAAATCAACCCTTGTTCAGTTAATTCCAAGACTTTATGATATTACAGATGGTAATTTAAAAGTCGGAGGTCATGATATAAAAGATTATGATCTAAAAACTTTAAGAGATGCCGTAACCATAGTTTTACAAAAAAATACCCTATTTTCAGGAACAATTATCGACAACTTAAAATGGGGAGATCCAGATGCTAGTTTTGAAGAAGTAGTAGCAATGGCAAAAATCGCCCAAGCAGATGAATTTATCAACGAAAGAAATGATGGATACGAATCAGAGCTTGGTCAAAGTGGTACAGGAGTATCGGGTGGACAAAAACAAAGATTAACCATAGCAAGATCACTACTTAAAAAGCCAAAAATATTAATCCTTGATAACTCAACAAGTGCAGTTGATACCAAAACAGAAGCAAATCTTCTAGAAGGATTTAATAAACTAGATGAGGATATGACACAAATTATCATTTCTCAAAGACTTTCATCATTTGACCATGCAGATAGGATTGTAATCATGGACAATGGCCAAATATCTGATATTGGTACTGCTGATGAGCTTTATCAAAGAAATGAAATTTATAGGATGACTTATGATATACAACAAAAAGGAGGGGAAGATGAGTAAAGAAAATTTAGAAAACAAAACAAAAGAATTTAAAATGTCTACTGACAAAAAATCTCAAGGTTTTGACTGGGCTTCCCTAAAAAAACTTTTTGACTATTTATTTGATCACAAATGGCAATTAGTAGTAGTCTTCATATGTGTAATACTATCAGCAGTTACCCAAGTTTGGGGTATTTCTATGATGCAACCAATCATAGATAATAGCATTTTAAAAGCTGATATAAATGGACTAAGAGCTGGCGTAATAAAAATGGCTATTATTTACTTAATTTCAGTAGTAACAACATTTATTTACAACAGACTAATGATCCGTATAGGTCAAAGATCAATTAGAAATCTTAGAAATGATTTATTTATCAAGATTCAAAAGATGCCTATAAACTTTTTTGACACAAACCAACACGGTCAAATAATGAGTAGATTTACAAATGATACTGACACACTTTCTCAGTCACTATCATCAACATTACCAACTCTTATCAGATCAACTTTGATGATTATCGGTACAGTTGTGGTTATGATTAGCCTTTGTCCAATCCTTACTCTTGTAATGTTTGTGGGGCTGGTTATTATGGTCTTAGTTTTAAAAAATATTGTCAGCAAGACTGGAAGATTATTTAAAGAATCACAAAAAAATGTATCAATACTTCATGGTTTTGATGAAGAAATGCTATCTGGTCAAAAAGTTATAAAAGTCTTTAATAAAGAAAATGACATAATTAATGAATTTGATCAAAAATCAGAAAATCTAAGATCATCTATGGCAGAAGCTATGGTAAATGCCGGAAAAATGATGCCATTTTTAGTAAACTCAATAAATATTATGTATGCTATTCTTGCGGTAATTGGAGTTGTGCTAACAATCAATGGTAATATAACAGTTGGTATTTTAGCAACATTTTTAACAACGGCTAGACAACTTCAAGCACCTATTTCAAATATATCCCAACAAGCAAATGCAGTGTTTTCTGCTATGGCTGGAGCTAGCCGTATATTTGAAATAATCGATATGCCAATAGAAGAAGATACTGGTTATATCGAACTTATAAATGCTCGCATAGATGAAAATGGCAATGCTATTGAGTGTACGGGAGACAGATGCTATTCTTGGACATGGCTTGAAGATGGCAAGAGAGTTTATAAACAACTTGAGGGTAGAATTGACTTTGAACATGTAGATTTTTCTTACAATGGCAAAGATAAAATCTTAAAAGATGTAACATTTTATGCAAATCCAGGTGAAAAAATCGCCTTTGTAGGTTCAACTGGAGCTGGTAAAACAACCATTACAAATGTAATAACTAGATTTTATGAAATCGATGAAGGTTCAATAAAAATTGATGGCATTGATACAAGAAATATTAAAAAAGACCATCTAAGAAAAGCATTTGGCATGGTGCTTCAAGATGTAAATTTATTTACAGAAAATGTTAATGAAAATATTAGATATGGAAAATTAGATGCAAGTCAAGGAGAGATCCTAGATGCCGCAAAACGAGCTGGAGCAAATGGATTTATCAATAGACTTCCTGAAGGATATGAAACAGAAATTAATGGAGATGGATCCTCACTTTCAGATGGACAAAATCAATTAATATCTATATCTAGAGCAGCGGTTGCAAATCCTCCAATGCTTATTTTAGATGAAGCTACAAGCTCAATTGATACTACAACTGAAACTAAAGTTACAAAAGCTATGGATAAACTAATGGAAGGATCAACTTCTATAGTCATTGCCCACAGACTTTCTACAATTCAAAATGCTGATGTAATCATGGTTATGGAGCAAGGTAGGATTATAGAAAGAGGTAACCACGACCAGTTAATGGAAAAACGTGGCACATACTATCAATTATATACCGGTGCTTTGGAACTGGACTAATAAAAAAATCGCTCACAATTGGGCGATTTTTTTACATAAGTTTTATATTATTTTTACCATAATTTTACTTATTAAGTGTTTAATTCGGATATATAAATAATGTAAGGACAAAGAATTTCGCAACCCTATGACTTACATAAAAAGAGCACCCTTAGGTGCTCTTTTGTGTTTTAGTTTTCTTTTACAAGTAATTGGCATTGGTCGTTAAAGAATCTTTTATAACCAAAACGTAAGAAGAAGAATACGCAAATAGTTACAGAACTTAAAATTGCAGTCATAATTGCAATTTGGTATCTGATGGCGATTAGGGGAGATACACCACCTAAGATTTGACCGGTCATCATACCGGGTAGGGTAATAATCCCCATATTTTTTATTCCATTTAAACTTGGAGTGATAGCCGTATCAAAAGTATCTTGGATAATCTTATCCATAGCCATGCGAGGAGAGGCTCCAAGCATCAATGCTCCTTCTATATTTACTCTTTTATTTTCAATTGATTTTAGCATTTGATTTAGTGCAAGATTTATACCAGTCATTGAGTTTCCTATAATCATTCCCCCAAGTGGTATTAGATATTGTGGGTCATAAATAGGATCTGGTCTTACTACAATTAGTAGGAAAAAAACTAGGGTAAAAATTGTACCTATTAGTTGGGCAATAACTATAGCTCCGATTAAGCCTTTTGATAATTGCCCTTTTTTTGATGAAACAATATTAAAGATTGCAAAAAACTCCATTAAAAGAATCATCAGTGTTGATAAAATAATAGATGAGCTGTCAAAAATATAAACTAAAACAAAACCAGCTATAAATAGCTGTACGGTCATTCTAACAGTACCGATTATAAATTCTTTATTTCGATTTAGTCCGTGAAAAGAAGTAATAATCATGGCAAGTATTACAAAAACGTAAGTTAAAAGCATTTGGCTATTGCTCAAATTTATTACAGAATTATCCATTATTAACTCTCCCATCTACAATTTTTATAACTCTGTCGCTATATTTTTCAGCCATAGAGTTTGAGTGTGTAACATAAATAATAGTTTTATTTTGAGATTTAGCCATATTAACCATCGATTTTATAACAAAATCTTCTGTGATATCATCAAGAGCAGAAGAAGGTTCATCTAATAAGAAAATATCAGAATCTAAAAGCATAAGACGGGCAATAGAAACTCTTTGTTGCTCACCACCAGATAAATTTTCGATATTTTTATCAAGGGGTTCATCAAGGCTAACTTTATCCAAGGCATTTTGAAGATCACTATCGCTTACTTCATTTTTTCCTTGAAATTTTCTTCCCATTAGAAGATTATCACGAATGTTTCCTGGAAAGCTTACAGGACTTTGAGAAAGCATAGGAACTTTTCTCCTATATTCAACAGAATTTATATTAGCTATATTTTCTCCATTTAGACTGATGATGCCTGTTGTTGGAGAGATTAATTTATTTATAAGTCTAAGACATGTAGACTTACCTGATCCACTGGGACCTATAATACAAGTAACCTCACCGAGATTGATATTTAAATTATCAATGTCGATGATGTCTTTATATTTAACATGTTCAAATTTAAACATATTATCCTCAATTCGTTTATAATATTTATCTAATATATTGTATAATAATTAGTGTAAATTGCAAACTTAAAATTTGACAAAATGAATTAAAAAGCTTAGAATAAGTAAGTATTCAATTTTAGGTAAACATCAAATTTAAATTAAGAAAAAATAAAAAAAACTTTACAAAATAAAATTTTAGATGTATAATGTAGCAGTACATGCGGATGTGGCTCAGTGGTAGAGCATCGCCTTGCCAAGGCGAGGGTCGCGAGTTCGAATCTCGTCATCCGCTCCAATTTGCGCCAAATGGCGCTCGATATTTTATTAAAAGTAGAATATCAATTTAATCGAAAATACCAGGTGGCGTTAATTGTTCTTTTACTAGAATAATTGCTCGTTTCTTGGTTGTTTTTGTTTTTAAAAGAAGATAGTCCTTAACTAGGTAAATGGGCTTTCGTGCTTTGCACGACCATTCCATGGAGGGTCCTCATCTAGCCGGACGGGCTTTTTTATGGCGCCATAGCCAAGTGGTAAGGCAGAGGTCTGCAACACCTTTACCCCCAGTTCAAATCTGGGTGGCGCCTCCAAATTTCAACTCTCATTTTGAATAATGAGAGTTTTTTTATTGAGGAGTTTTATGTTTATTATCAGTCACAAATCTACAAATGAATTTAAAAATTTTTTACAAAAAAATAACTTTGACTTTATAGAAACAATCGATAATCCCAATCTTGATCCTAGGATTGCTGACCATCCTGATTTGTCTATTTTTAATCTCGATGGTGAAAATATGGTTATTGATAAGTCTGTATTTGTTTATTATCAGGAAAAGCTTACTAATATAAATCTCATTGCTGGTGAGAATGTGGAGACTAAGTATCCTTATGATTCTCTTTACAATATTTACAAGGGGACTGATTTTTATATTCACAACGAATTTACGGAAAAAAATATATCTACTTATTTAAAAAATAAAAATATCAAACATTATCTTATAAAACAAGGATATACTAGGTGTTCTCTTGTACCCATGGGGGATAAAGTATTGACTTCTGATTATGGGATTTTTAAGGCTTTGAAAGATAAAATCGATATTGTTTTGTTAAAGGAGGAAAATATTCCTCTTGATGGCTTTGATAATGGATTTTTAGGTGGGACTTGTGGATTTTTTGATGATACTTTGATTTTTAATGGTAATATTGAAAAGCTTAATAGCTTTGATATTATAAGAAATGAAGCTAATAAGTCTGGGATCAAGCTTTTGTATCCTACTAACTCAAAACTTTTAGATACTGGATCTATTTTATTTTCCAATTAATAGATAATTATAAAAATAAAAGTATAATTATAAATAGTTTTATAATTATAGGAGTTTTATTTTGGATATTTTATTTATAGGATTTGCATTATTTTCTTTATTTTTTGGAGCAGGAAATTTAATTTTTCCACCTTTTTTAGGTAGAACTTATGGGTCAAATTGGCTTGTTGCAAGTATTGGGTTTATATTAACTGGTGTTGGACTTGCTTCTGTTGCTGTTTATTCTATGGCTAAGAAAAATGGGGATATCAAAGAATTTACAAAAGTTGGTGGAGAAAAATTAGGAAATCTTGTTTTATTAATTATTTCAGTTGTAATTGGTCCACTAGGTGCAATACCGCGTACGGCTGCTACTAGTGGGGAAGTTATGATAGCTTCTGGAATAAATATTTCCTATAATTTATTTATCATTTTATTTTTTGGTCTTACTTTAATATTTATACTGACAGACAATAAATTAATTGATTTAATAGGAAAATATTTAACACCACTTTTACTAGTTGTTTTATTTTTTATGATCATTTCTGGAATTGTCAATCCAATTGGAAATCCATCCATAAGTTCAATGACAAAGGTACATACATTTACAAAATCAGTTGTTGAAGGCTATAACACTATGGATGCCTTGGCTTCAATTGTTTTTGCACCAATTGTGATTAAGTCTTTGATAGAAAAAGGTTATGAAAATGATATTAGAAGAAAAACGGTTCAAGTAATTTTAGTTGCTGCGACAGGATTAGTTTTAGTTTACCTATCCCTTACATATTTAGGAGCAACAAGTACACAGTCTTACACTGATATTAATTCGCGTGTTCAACTTTTAATCATCCTTGCTAGATCAATTTTAGGATCATTTGGAAAATATATTTTGGCAGCTATTATAGTTTTAGCGTGTTTTACAACATCTGTTGGCCTTACAAGTTCAATTTCAGATATGTTTACTAAAATTTTTGATGACAAGATTTCCTACAATACAACCGCTATTATTGTAATAATAATTTCAATTATCCTGTCAATGGTTGGAGTGGATGGGATAATTAACTTAACAATGCCCCTTTTAACCTTTATTTATCCCATAGTTTTGGTGATGATTATACTAAATCTGCTAAATTATAATTTAAGTAAATCTTATCGTAAAATTATATTGGGATTAACTGGAACAATTTCCTTAATACAAAGTCTTAGCATGTACATTTCAATGTTAAATCCAGATCTGGGTTCAAATTTTGAAAAACTAATAGCCTGGTTGCCACTTTATGATTATGGTTTTCCATGGCTAGTACCCTTTATATTTTTATTTGTAATAGGACTTTTTAATAGAGAAAAAAGCTCGACTTTAGTCTAATAATCATTTATGTTATAATTGTAAAAAAGCTTAGGAGAGAATAGATGGATATTATTAAACCTTCAACAATTGCAGGAGTTATGGAGTTACTTCCTGACGAGCAGGCAGTTTTTGACAGGATGAAAAATACAATAGAAGATACATTTAAAGACTTTGGATTTTCAGCAATCGACACACCTGTAATAGAAAAAAATGAAATTTTATTTGCAAAAGGTGGAGGGGAAACTGAAAAGCAAATTTTTGAAATAGCAAGTGATTCAAAAGATATGAGCTTACGTTTTGATCTTACAGTTCCACTTGCAAGATATGTTTCAGAACATTTATCAGATCTAAAATTCCCTTTTAAACGCTATCAAATTGGCAAAGTGTACCGTGGTGAGCGTAACCAAAAAGGTAGATATAAAGAATTTTATCAAGCAGATATTGATATTATAGGTCATAATGATCTTTCTATTTATAATGATGCATTGCTTGCTAGAGTTATCTTTGAAGCCTTTAATAGAATAAATTTTCCAAATATTATCTTTCATATAAATAATAGAAAATTATTAAATGGATTTTTCAAATCTCTTGAAATCGAGGATAGCACTGAAGTTTTAAGGACTATTGATAAAAAAGATAAGATTGGCATAGATAAAACAAAAAGTCTTCTAACAGAAATAATTGGAGAAAAAAAGGCAGATAAAACTCTAGAATTTATAAATGCAGATAATAAAAATACTGAAATTTTAGAAAACTTAGTAGAGTTTGCTGATAAAGATTTATTTAAAGAAGGCCTAGAAGAATTAAAAACCGTTTATGAATATATGGTTAAGTTTGGTATTGATGATAAAAATATCAAAATTGACCTTTCTATCACACGTGGCCTTGATTATTACACATCCACAGTTTATGAAACATTTATAAATGGTTACGAATCAATTGGATCAGTTTGCTCTGGTGGTAGATATGAAAATCTTGCTAGCAACTTTACCAAACAAAACTTGCCAGGTGTAGGAATGTCTATTGGGCTTACAAGATTATTTTACCAACTCCAAGAACTTGGTTTGGTTGAAGAAGAAAAATCATCAAAGATTGATTATCTAATCCTACCAATGAATAAAGAATATCATTTTTATGCTATAGATGTCCTACACAAGCTTAAAGGACAAGGCAAAAAAGCAGATATATTCTTAGAAGATGGTAAATTTAAGAAGAAAATTAATTATGCAGATAAGGTAAATGCTAAGTATGCTGTCATAATTGGTGAAGAAGAAGCTTCCAAAAATGAAGTATCTATCAAAAATATGGAGACTGGTGAACAATTTAATAAAAATATCGAGGATTTGGACTTTTAATCATTGATTTTATTTCAAATTCTTGATATATTTGTTATAGATAATGTTTTATCAAAAAAATTTGGAGGTACATATGAGTAAATTAACAGAAACAGTACAAACTGGTGATTGGGCAAGCGAAAAACACGTTCCAGAAATTGATTTCGAAAGCGTTGAAAATGGCAAAGTAAGAATCAGAGCAGCAGTTGGTAGTGAAATCGAGCACCCAAATACTTTAGAACACCACATTGCATGGATTAAAGTTTTCTTCAAAGCTGAAGGATCTCAATTCCCAGTTGAAATTGCTTCATCTGAATTTACAGCTCATGGAGAAGAAGATCTATTCACAATCCCATGTGCAACAGGATATATAAAAGCAGACAAAAAAGGTACAATCTACGCACTAAGCTATTGTAACATCCATGGACTATGGGAAAATTCTGCAGAATTAAACTAATTTAGTTTTATCAGACAAGTTTATGCTTGTCTGATTTTTTATGTAAAAAATCTCCCAAAGCTAATTTAAGGTGACCCCAAAAAGTTGGACTTAACATCAGGCATAGATTTATATCTGT
>NZ_JAEUYX010000031.1 GCF_016798225.1 Anaerococcus sp. mt242
ATAAAAAACTGACCTCCTTAAGTTGATTAGGTCCAACTTTAAGGGGTCAGTTCATAGATGCCAGGAGTTTTATTAATTGTCTAAAAATTCTGAAATTTCATCATAAACTATTTGTTTATCTTTTTCATTTAAAATTTCATGTTCCATTTCTGGATATATTTTTTGGCTGATATTTCTATATCCTGCTTTACTTAATGTTTTTATTGAGCTTTCAAGTCCTAGTTCAGAGCCTGTGACTATATCATCTGCTCCAGTTGCAGAGTGGATTTTAAGATTTGGATTTTTGAGCTTATAATTCTTTACTTTGGCCATTTTGTTGTTTAGATCAATAATTACAACAACACCTCTTTCCAAAAATTGAAATACTCTGAAACTATCATTTCTTTTTTCTATAACATTATCCATATTATAAGAAATCCAAGTGTCTCTTCCATCACCTGGCAATAGTGGTGAAAGGACAGCTGCTTGGTATTCTCCAAAATAAAATGAAATTATATTACCCAAAAACGCACCAAAAGGCGATATTTTACTGTGCTCAACCGTGCCAATTAAAACTAATTTGCTAATAGTATCATCATGATTTTGCAAATAAGTACGAGCAATCATAGAACCCATGGAATGGCCAATCATATAAACTGGTAATTCAGGGTGCTTGCCATGGATAAAATTATTGATCACATAAGTATCATCGATTAATTCTTCAGATAAACTCATATATCCATTTGGATATTTTTCAGATATGCTCTTTCCATGTCCCCTATGATCATGGGCAATGACAGTGTATCCATTTTTTACTAAAAATTTTATAAAGTCCAGATAATTATAAGAATGCTCCGCCATACCGTGGACAATTTGGACTACACCTTTTGGGCTTTCATTTTCATATAATCTTACAAAGATCTCATGGCCATCGGTATTTCTTATATACATTTCTGCATGGTCTTCAAAAGTTTGTTTACTTTTTACAAACCATTTGCTACCCACATTCATTTTTTTGTAATCACTAGTTTTCTTCAAATAATGGATTTGAGGTAAAAATATTAAAACTATAAGGATTGGTAGCAGATAAGAATTCATTTTTAGTCCTCCAATTTTTGCACATTTATTGCAGAGGGCCCACGTGGTTGATCAATTATATCAAATGATACCATATCTCCCTCAGATAATTTTTTGTAGTCTTCATCTGATATTATGCTTGAAAAATGCACAAAATAATCATTTTCATCCGAGCTTATAAAACCATATCCTTTTTTATTATCAAAAAATTTTACAACACCTTTTGCCATTATCTTCCCTTTACTGCACTAAATAATACTCTAAGAGTATCTGCTTTTAAATCACCAAAGTCATCTTCATCATAAGTTTTGATATCTCTAAATCCAGTTTGCTTAACTATTTTTGTAACATCATCTATTGAATATGCACGTTCTTGTTGATATTCATAAATTCTTTCATAGGAGCCATTTTCTTTTTCTACAAAGAAATTTAGATGCATATCTATCAAATCATCCTCATAGAAATTGTCCCAAGTGTAGAATATATCTTCATATTCATAGACGTAGCAATTTGATCCAAAAACTTCTTTCATTTTATATTCTGAATTAATATCAAAAACCAAAAGTCCACCATCTTTAAGATTTTTATAGCAATTTTCAAAAAGTTTTTCTAGCTCCTTTGGATCTGTTACATAGTTTATAGAATCAAGTAGTATGACTATCAAATCATAATTATTAGGATTTTCAAATTCAACCATGTCATAATAAATCAAATTTACATTATCAATATCATATTTATTTGCAAAAACATTTAACATATCTGGTGAAATATCCAAGGCATCAATATTTTCAAACTCATCAAAAAAATACTTTGTAAGCATTCCAGATCCAGCAGCAAGCTCTAGCATATTTTTTCTGTTTATATTATATTTATCTACCAAGTTCAAAATATTTTCTGCGTATCCTTGGTAATCTATATCAAAGCTTAATTTGTCATATATATAAGAAAAATCTTCGTACATTTTTCCCCCTATCTTCTAATGTAATCCTTGCATAATTTTGAAATTAAATCAGCAATATATACTAATATTAAATAGCATATCATATATAGGGTAATTTCTGAATACTTAAAGAAACTCATGGCTAGTTTAAAGGCCATACCTAGGCCACTTGCTCCTACAAATCCTACAACAATAGTTGTTCTAATGGTGACTTCCCACCTGTATAAAATATAATTTATAAATTTTACACTGGTTTCTGGAAATATACCATAAAGTAGTGCCTGGGCTGTGCTAGCTCCATTTAAACCTAAGTTTCTTATAGATTAGGGTCCATTTCCTCTATTACTTCTGAGCAAAGTTTTGCCAAAACTCCAAAATTGTGTAATCCAACATTATTTTCCCAAAAATATTATTAGAAATTAAGTTTTCATTTTTAACATTTTTAGCAGAAAAAACTACAAAAATAAACATTAATATACTTGCTACACCCATAGCAATGATACTTAAAATTAGGATATCTTAAGCTCTTATGGCCAACGAAAACTTATTTAAATTTTTGGTCAGGTGATCTTTGAGTAAAGCTTCTGTTTCTGGAACTTTTAAAAAATTTTCAAAATCATTAAAACATCCTCCACAATAATATTTATAAATTAATATTATATTAAGCGGAGGATTATATTAAGTAAATATTAATATATTTTATAAACTAATTATCCATTAAATTATTTATTTATCTTTTATTTCTTCAAAGGATGCTTTAGTTTTTTCAAGTAAATCTTCATAGTTAGAAAGTTTTTCGCGTTCTTCATTTACAACTGCTTCTGGAGCCTTGCTTACAAAGTTTTCGTTGTTTAACTTACCACTTGCTCTTTTTATTTCGCCTTCTAATCTTTTGATTTCATCTTTTAAACGTGCGCGTTCTTGTTCGTAGTCCATCAAGTCATCTAGGCTCATTAGAACTGAAAATTCGTTAAATACTAGATTTACTAGGTTTTCTTTGTCACCATTAAATTCTTCTTTTAAATAGATATTAACTTCTTTAGAATTTGCAAGATTTTTAAATTGTCCTTTTAGATTTGCTAGTAAATTCTTGTACTCTTCATTTTCTGCTAGGATAATTAAATCTTGTTTTGTTTTTGCACCTACATTTAATGTGGCTCTTTGGTTTCTTATAGCTGTGATTGCATCAATTGCTGAGTTAACAGTAGCTTCTTCGCTTACAAATTCAAATTCTTCATTAAATCTTGGCCACTGTTCTACTATCAACATACCTTCTGTGTTTGGAAGTGCTGAATATATTTCTTCTGTGATAAATGGCATAAATGGATGAAGTAAGGCTATCATTTTGTTTAGAACATAGAGTAAAACTTTTTTTACATCTGCTTTTTCTGCTTCATCATTACCATTTAGTCTTAACTTAGCAAATTCAATGTACCAGTCACAGTACTCTTCCCAAATGAAATCTTCTATCCTGCTTGCTGCAAGTCCGATTTCGTATTTTTCAAGGTTTTTAGTTACTTCTTCTATAACATTATTAAGACGTTTTAAAATCCATTTATCTTCTAGGGCAAGATTTTCTACTGTTGAAAAGTCTAAATCGTCTCCCTCATCTATATTCATTAATACAAAACGAGTTGCATTCCATAATTTATTGGCAAAGTTACGGCTAGCGATTATTCTTTTTTCATCATAACGCATATCATTTCCAGGACTATTTCCAGTAATTAAAGTAAATCTAAGCGCATCTGCTCCATATTCATTGACAACCTCTATTGGATCTACACCATTTCCAAGAGATTTACTCATTTTTCTTCCTTGTGGATCACGGATAAGACCTGTAAATAATACGTGGTCAAATGGAACTTTTTCAGTTGTATATAGGGAAGCAAATACCATTCTGATAACCCAGAAGAATATGATGTCATATCCTGTTACAAGGATGTCTGTTGGGAAGAAATAGTCTAGATTTTCATTTTCTACTGGCCAACCAAGGGTTGCAAATGGCCATAGGGCTGATGAAAACCATGTATCAAGTGTATCTTCTTCTTGAGTAACATGAACTCCATTTAACATTCCATTTTCATCTGGTTCATCTTCTGAAACTATTATTTCTCCATCATCAGTGTAGAATACTGGAAGCCTATGTCCCCACCATAGTTGGCGAGAGATTGTCCAATCTCTAATGTTATTTAGCCAGTTCATATAAGTTTTGCCTAAAGAATCTGGAATTAATTTTAGATCACCATTTTGATAAACTTCTGCTGCCATTTTTGCAAGTTCATCCATTTTTACAAACCATTGCTTAGAAATAAGTGGCTCTATTACTACATTTGTTCTCTCACTATAACCAACAGCATGAGTTAGTGTTTCGATTTTTTCAAGATAGCCTTCATCTTCAAGTTGTTTTACTAAAAGTTTACGAGCTTCATATCTATCAAGGCCAGAGTACTTACCATAATCATCTGTGATATGGCCTTTTGTATCTATTACTACACATTGGCCAAGGTCATGGCGTTCTCCAACTTCAAAGTCGTTAGGGTCATGGCTTGGTGTGATTTTTACACATCCTGTACCATATTCCATGTCTACATAACTATCTTCAATCAAAGGAATTTTTCTTCCAACAATGGGTAGTATTAAGTTTTTGCCTATTTTATCTTTAAATCTAGGGTCTTCTGGGTTAACAGCAACTGCTAAGTCTCCAAACATTGTTTCTGGACGAGTTGTTGCAATTGTAATATATTCGTCACTATCTTCAAAGAAATATTTGATATACCAAAGATTACCCTCTTTTTCTACGTGGTAAACTTCTGCATCTGAGATAGCAGTTTCTGCTTCTGGATCCCAGTTTACAATTCTATTTCCTTGATAGATTAAACCATCATCATACATTTTTTTGAAAACTCGTTTTACTGCACGAGTTAGATTTTCATCCATTGTAAAACTATCATAGTCCCAATCACAAGATACACCTATGGTTCTTAATTGTTTTTTGATAGTACCGCCGTATTCTTCTGTCCAAGCCCAGGCTTCTTCTAAGAATTTCTCACGACCTAATTCTTTTTTTGTATGACCTTCGCTACGAATTTTACCAACTACTTTTGCTTCTGTTGATATAGATGCGTGATCTGTTCCAGGTATCCAAAGCGCTTCAAATCCTGCCATTCTTTTATAGCGAATAACAATATCTTGGATAGTATTATTTAAAGCATGACCTAAATGTAATTGACCAGTAACATTTGGTGGTGGCATTACAATTGTAAATGGCTTTTTGTCTTTATTTACATCAGCCTTGAAATATCCGCCATCTTCCCATTTTTTATAGATTTCTTTTTCAAATCCACTTGGATTGTATTTAGTTTCCATTATTACTCCTTAAAATTTCGTTTAAAAAAGGTGGTAAGGCCATAGCTCTAGGACGAGTTATCGCGTTACCACCTAAATTCCTTTTTAAATTAAAAGACTCTTAATGTACTTATGCGTACCACACTGAAATATACATAAAAGCAACCTTCAAAAGCTTGTAACTAAAGATTTGCACCAAACATCTTCTCTCTGAAAGTACTTGCAATTTACTCCTCTTTTACTATTTCATATTAAATTTCTTTTATCATTATATTATCATAAATTATTTTGTCAAAACGTTCGGTTTTCTAGTGTCTCATCTTAACCCTAAATATTAATCATAACAACTAATAAAATTTGTAATTAATTTATCATGAAAATATTTTCATAATATAAAATACATGTTATAATATTGCTAGGGTTAGAGGAGGAGAATTTATGGATATATTTGTATATGTTATTTCAGATACTGATGCTGGTGGGATGTCTAGATTATCCCATGAAACAATGCAAAAATTTGAGATAGAATACAATGAGAAAACGTTTATAAATATCAAAACAAAAGAAAATTTGTCTGAAGTTTTTACTAAAATTGATGATGACAATGGCATAAAAATAATTTTCAATTCTCTAAATGACCCAAAGCACAATAAGTTCCTTAAAGATTTTAGTAAAGATAATAAGATTCTAACCATCGATTATGCAAGCTACTCTTTAAACAAAATTAGTAATTTTTTGGGCATAGCTCCCGTTGATGGACTAGCCGATGATGACATCCAGATCGTCCACCATTATAAGAGACTGGATGCTTTGGAATTTGCCATAAAGTATGACGATGGCAGGGATTTTAAGGGGCTAAAGTATTGTGACATATGTATTATTGGAGTTTCAAGATCTTCCAAGACCCCACTTTCAGTGTATCTTGCAAGTATTGGATACAAAGTTATAAACGTTCCTATTTTACTAGATTCAAGAGTACCTAGAGAGCTTTTTGAAATAGATTCTAGAAAAATATTTGGACTGACTCTTGATAAAAATAGGCTACAAAAAGTAAGAGAAGAAAGATTAAATTCTATAAATCTCTCATCTAATTCTCACTATTCAGACATTGATCGTATTGAGAAAGAATTAATCTATGCAAAAGAGCTTATGGAAGATTTAGATTGCAAAATAGTGGACATTACATACAAATCCATCGAAGAAACTTCTGAGTACATAATCAGCAACATCGAAAACATAAATATGGAAGGGGAAAAATAATGACCGACAAATATGTTTACAATTTTAACGAGGGGAACAAAGATATGAAATCCCTTTTGGGTGGTAAAGGCGCTAATCTTGCCGAAATGACCACAATGGGTATCTCTGTACCTTATGGTTTTACCGTTACAACTGAAGCTTGTACAAGATTTTATCAAGAAGATGAGAAGTTATGGGATGAGTTAAATAGTGAAGTTTCAAAACACATCACAGATCTAGAAAAAGAAAACGGAAAAACTTTTGGATCTACAGAAGATCCTCTTTTAGTATCAGTAAGATCAGGTGCTCCTATTTCTATGCCTGGAATGATGGATACAATTTTAAACCTAGGTTTAAATGATGAAGCTGTTTTGGGTTTAGCAAAAAAAACTGAAAACGAAAGATTTGCATATGATTCTTATAGAAGATTTATCCAAATGTTTGCCGATGTTGCGATGGAGCTTAATAAAAATAACTTCGAAAATTTACTTACAGCTAAGAAAAAAGATAGAAATGTGGAAAACGATACCGAACTTAGTGCAGATGATTTAAAAGAGTTAGTAGAGGAATATAAAGAAAAATATAAAGAATTAAAGGGTGAAGACTTCCCTCAAGATCCTCGTGAACAATTAGATCTTGCAATCTCCGCTGTATTTAAATCTTGGGGCAATGAACGAGCTATCCTTTATAGAAAATTAAATGACATAGATGATGCTATGGGAACAGCAGTAAATGTACAAACAATGGTATTTGGAAATATGGGAGACACATCTGGTACAGGAGTAGCATTTTCAAGAAACCCAGCAACAGGTGAAAATAAATTATTTGGTGAATATTTGATTAATGCTCAAGGTGAAGATGTTGTAGCCGGAGTAAGAACTCCAAAGGAAATTGCAACACTTAAAGATGCTATGCCTGATGTTTACCATGAATTTGCAGACACTGCAAAAAAACTTGAAGAACACTATCACGACATGCAAGATATGGAATTTACTATTCAAGAAGGAAAGTTATTCCTACTTCAAACTAGAAATGGAAAAAGAACAGCCCATGCAGCAGTTAAAGCAGCAGTAGATATGGTAGATGAAGGATTAATCGATAAAAAAGAAGCAGTTTTAAGAATAAATCCAAAAGTCTTGGACGGCCTACTCCACCCTACTTTTACTGATGCTGCTAAAAAATCAAACGATGCTATTGCAAAAGGTCTTGCTGCATCTCCAGGTGCTGCAGTTGGTAAAATTGCCTTTACTGCAAAAGATGCATCTAATAGAGCATCAGAAGGTGAACAAGTAATCTTAGTACGTGAAGAAACATCTCCAGAAGATCTTGAGGGAATGGTAAAAGCAAATGGTATCCTAACCGCTCGTGGAGGAATGACAAGTCATGCTGCAGTAGTAGCTCGTGGTATGGGCAAATGCTGTGTCTCTGGTGCAAGTGAAGTGCATATTGATGAAGATGAAGGCACAATGAGAGTTGGTGATGAAGTATACACAAAAGATGATACAATTTCTTTAGATGGCTCTACTGGTGAAGTATATATAGGCACCCTTGAAACTCAATCTCCACAACTAGAGGGAAACTTTGGCAGATTTATGCAATGGGTTGATGAATTTAGGGATATGAAAATTAGAACAAATGCTGATACACCAAGAGATGTAGAACAAGCTCTAGAATTTGGAGCAGAAGGAATCGGACTTTGCCGTACAGAGCACATGTTCTTTAAAGAAGACAGAATCTTCCAAGTTCGTAAGATGATTTTAGCAAATGATCTAGAAACAAGAAAGTCTGCCCTAGAAAAAATCTTACCAATGCAAGAAGATGATTTCTACCAAATCTACACACTTATGGGAGATAGACCAGTAACAGTAAGACTTCTAGATCCACCACTTCACGAATTTTTACCAAGAGGTGAAGCAGAAATCAGGGATCTAGCTGTAGAACTTGACATAGAACCAGCTAGAGTAAGAGAAAGAATTAATGAGCTTGAAGAAGTAAACCCAATGCTAGGTTTTAGAGGATTACGTCTTGGAGTAAGATATCCAGAAATATCTAGAATGCAAGCTAGAGCCATTATCCAAGCAGCTATCCACTGCCATGAAGAGGGCAATGAAGTAATTCCAGAAATCATGATTCCTCTATCAAGTGATGTTAAGGAATTAAAATATGTAATTGATGAAGTAAATGATGAAATCAAACAAGTATTTGAAGAAAAGGGTAAAAAAATCAAATACTTAATTGGTACAATGATAGAAATTCCAAGAGCTGCAATAACAGCTGATGAGATTGCTGAAATTACAGATTTCTTTAGCTTTGGAACCAACGACCTTACACAAATGACCTTTGGTTTATCAAGAGATGATGCTGGTAAATTCTTACCTCTATATCTAGAAAAAGATTTATTTGCAAAAGATCCTTTCCAAGTATTAGACCAAAAAGGCGTAGGATTCTTAGTAGAAACAGCTGTAGAAAGAGGAAAATCAGCTAATGGTAACTTGCATCTAGGAATTTGTGGAGAACATGGTGGCGAGCCTACTACTGTAAAATATTTATACAATGTTGGCCTAGATTATGCATCATGCTCACCATTTAGAGTTCCAATTGCAAAACTTGCTGCAGCACAAGCTGCTATTGAAAAAACAGAAGTTTAAGCAAATAATAAAAGACCTGGTATATACCAGGTCTTTTACCTATTTAATATTTACTCTGCTTTTTGTAGTTCTTCTTTAGCATGAACTAACTGAGTTATCAAATCATTATAAGGGGTTGAAATATTATGTTTCTTGCCTTTTTCAACTACTGCCCCATTTATAAAATCAATTTCTGTTTTTTTATTATTCTTAACTAGATCTTGGTACATGGATGGATAATGATCTTTTGCTGACTTAGATGTTTGGTATATATAGTCAAGCATTTCTTTTTTATCTAACTCTATCCCATCAGCATTTCCTACTTCCACAAACTCATTTACAAGATCATCAACTATTTTTTTATGAGCATCAGTTGAGAAAAACTCTCCTATCTTACATTCTAAAAGTGCTGATGTTGAGTTCATGGTTCCATTTACCATAACTTTTCTCCAAATAGCATGCATAACATTGCTATCATATTTAGTATATAATTTTGCATCATCTAATAAATCAGCAACTTTTCTTCCTTCTTCTTCATTGCCACCGATGTTTTGAACATCTATAGAACCAATACCTGAGATATTTATAGAACCTGGACCATTAATTCCCGCAGCCCATACTGTCACACCCATGTTTATTTGATCAAGATTAACATGTTTTTTTAAAATTGTTTCATGGCTCATTCCATTTAACAGACAGAGTATTTGAGTTTTTTCACTTATTAGATGTGCTATATCTTGCATCATACTATCAAGTTTCATAGACTTTGTCATCACAATTATTAGATCAGCTTTTCTGCTAGCTTGAGGTGGTTTTAACGCTTGAATCTCTATCCTGTCTTCTATTTTTCCTGTTATTTCTAAGCCATTCTTATTGATTTGATCAATATGTTCTTGCCAATAATCAAGTAAAATTACTTCACTTTCAGTATTTTTTTGAATGTGATAGCCAATTGTACAACCCATTGCTCCACTACCTGCAATATAAACTAACATATTAACTCCCCTAATTTTTGAATTCAAAAATAGATTCATCATAAATTTTTACAAAACGCTCGAAGATATAGTGCACAATAAATGTGACTATTATAGGTATTATTAACCAGAAAATTATCATTAAAATAACATTCATACCAGGTCCTTCTAAAGATGCTATAGGACTTACAAAGCCTACTTGTCCAAAACCACCAGTTTCAGGTGTATTGACAATACCAAATAGCGATATTGGTATGGATGTAATTGCAGCAGATATTGCTATAGGTAGAGCCATAATTGGATTGGCAAAAAAGTTTGGCATCATCATTTTCATAGCACCTAGAAAAATCGCTATTGGAACACCTTTACCATTATTTTTATTTTTGGCAGTTGCTATTGTTAAAAAATAAGCACAAGTGGCTACTCCCATGCCAGCTGCTGCCGCTGCCATTCCGTCAAGACCAATAGCTAAAGTAATAGCTACTGTTGAGATAGGACTGATTATTATTATTGAAAATGCTATACAAATTAATAAACTCATTAAAAATGGCTGTAAATTAGTAAAGGAGTTTATACCTTCTCCAATGAAGAAAGTTATCTTTGAAACAAAAGGCAATAATTTAAATCCTATGTAACCTGCACCCGCTCCTATTACAATAGGTAGCAGAATAATATTTAAAGATCCGAATTTATCTCCTACTAACAATACTAAGTAGACCGCGATAGCTGCTGTAATCATAGTATTTATTAAATCACCAATACCTGCAAGCTGAAAAATTGAAGATGTACTTCCATTTATTGTTGCTTCGACATATTTCCATGCTCCTGATCCTATCATAGCTGCCCCACCGACTGCTGCTTGTTGCATTGGAGTAAATCCAAAATTATGAGCAACTAAAAATCCTGTCATTAGTGGGGTAAAAAATTGAAACACCTGTACAATTCTTAAAAATTCACTTGCGAATGTAGAATCTGGAAATAGCTTTAAAATAACTGCTAGAACAGCATTTGGTATTAAAGCTATAACAATAGCCTGGGCTGTCCCATTTAGTACATTCATCAAGAAATTTTTGGGTTGTATATTTTTATTCATAAAACCTCCCTAATTCATCTTCTATGTTAAATTATATACAAACAATTGTCAAATATTTAACATTTTAAATTAAGGATTTATTAACAATATGTATTCTACCTAAAATCGTAAAAATAAATCCCTAGATTACTAAGGTGACCCCAAAAAGTTGGACTTAACATCAGGCATAGATTTATATCTGTGT
>NZ_JAEUYX010000032.1 GCF_016798225.1 Anaerococcus sp. mt242
ATTACATTCCGCTTAAAATATTATTAAGTTATTCCGTGTTTATGGGTTCAGCTCACTTTTGGGTTTGCTTTTTTGTTTGTAAGTTTATATTTAATTTTCATCACTTTCCAAAATATTTTTCATTTTAGTTTTGTTATTAAGGGCTATAAATTCGTCTACCTTTTCCTGTGTTTCAAATTCTGTTGCAAGTTTTGATAATATTTCTAAATGCTCATCACCCTTACCTGCAATACCAATTATTAATTTTACATCTTCATCATTCCATCTAACACCATTTTTGCAAACTAGGATTACAAGACCCGTTTTTAGGATCTCATCCTTATATTCAAAAGTTCCATGAGGAATAGCCAGTCCATTGCCTATGTTGGTATTAAATTCTTTTTCTTTCTTAACCATTGCCTCAAGATATTTTTCTGTAGTGTATCCTCCGTCTACAAAATGTTTATTAATCAATCTAAGGGCTTCATCACGATTTTTAATATCATCTGTAATTATAATATTATCTAATTTTAATACTTCGTTTGAAGCGCTATTTGGTGTTTTGTTTTCTTTAGATGGTTCATAACTTGTTATTTTTTCTGAATTAGAAACCTTCATATCTTTATCGTTATTTTCCCTAACTACATTTACCACATCAGCAAATTCTGGTGGATTGATGTAGGAGGAGATAGACATATGGTATTTTTCTGGTTTTGCTTTCATAGCAAGATTTGTAAGTTCTTTATGGGTTACTACAATGTCTGCATCATTTGGTATATTTTGTAGGGCTGTGTGTACAACTTCTATATTGTATCCAGCTTCTTTTAGTTTCTTTTTAAGGGAAGATGCACTCATAGCAGATGATCCCATACCAGCATCGCAAGCTACAACTATTTTTTTGATTTGCCCATCAATAGTTCCGTTATTTTCTATATTATTAAAGCTTCTTACTAATCCATCAGTATTAGATCCTGGTGAATTTTCTACATAGCCTCTGTAATATTTTTTTACAAAAATAGAAGCTACTAGGAATGTTACTAGGCAAGAAACTCCTACTGTTAGGATTGCTCCAAGATATTTTCCTCTTGGAGTAAGGGCAAGAACTGAGATAATGGATCCAGGTGATGGTGTATAAACTGGTCCATAATTTGTAATTTGCATAGTAATAATTGCAGCAATGCCACCTGCAATATCAGCAAGAATTAAAAGTGGATTTGCTAGTACATAAGGGAAGAAGATTTCATGTATTCCCCCTAAAAAGTGAATGATTACAGCTCCGGGTACTGCTTCTTTCATTTCACCTTTACCAAAAAACCAATAAGCAAGCAAAATTCCAAGTCCAATTCCGGGATTTGGGATAATCATAAATAATGGTGAAAAACCTTGGCTAGCTACTTGTTCAAGACCAATTGGTGCTAAAATTCCGTGATCAATTACGTTATTTAAAAACAATACTCTAGCTGGTTCTATAAATATTGCAGACAGTGGAAGCAACTTATGTTCCATAACCCAAACTACTCCGCTAGCGAGAGCGTTAGTAATTCCCGCCATTATAGGTTCTACAAATAAAAATGATAGAATACAAAAAATCCCACCAATAATTCCAAGAGAAAAATTATCTACTATCATTTCGAAACCTTCTCTTACCTTGCCATCTATAGCTTGGTCAAATTTTTTGATAATCCAGCCACCAAAAGGCCCTACAATCATAGCTCCCAAAAACATGGCTACATCAGAACCTATTGTCAGACCAAAAGTAGCAAGGGCTCCTGCTACAGCTCCTCTTTTACCATAAACAAGTTCCCCACCAGAATAACCTATTAGGATTGGTAAAAGACTTCTTAAAAGCGGATCCTTTAATTTGATAATTGTTTCATTTGGATACCAGCCAGTTTCTAAAAAGATTGCAGTGATAAGGCCAAAGGCTATAAAGGCACCGATATTTGGGATTACCATCCTCGATAGGTAGCCCCCAATCTTTTGGAATCTTGCTTGGAATCCAGAAGATTTTTTATTATTTAATTGTGTAGTTTCCATACTCTTCCTCTATAAATTTAGTTATCTAAATCTTCTTTATCAAATTTTGCCCATGGAATATTAAGTTTTGCACCATTTGCAATCATATCATATATGTGCATTAATAATGGGAATTGGTCTTTGTTTACTTCACCTTTGTCCGCCAATACAGTAATAGCCTCTCCCATTCTTTTTGCAATGACAACTGATTCTAAAGTTACTCCAGCTAATTCTTCCATAGCTTTTTCGTAAGTATAACCACGACCTAAGAGTGTACCAATTCTTCTAGTTCTTCCACCAAAGATTGTTACATATAAATCACCAACTCCTAGTTCTAATTGATTTTTATCTCCATTTACAAGTTCTAATAATCCACCCATTTCGCGAGTTGATTGGGCAAATAGAGCTGCTTGTGGATTGTAATGGTTTACTCCTTCTTTGCCTTCTTCACTTTCTGCAATACCGACTGCAAGAGAAACAGCTAGGGCGTAGGCGTTTTTAAGGGCAACAGAAAGTTCTACTGCACGTACATCATTACTGATTGAAACGTGATAATAATCATTTGCAAAAGTATCCCTAAAGAATTTAAGATCATTGATATTTTTTCCGCAAAAACCAACTAGAGAATGGTGTCTATCTGCTAGCTCATAGGAAGTACATGGCCCACCTACTGCACAGATATCTCTTTTTATTCCTTTTTTAGAAAGTTCTTCTTCCCAGTATTCTGGATAAGATAAAAGTGATCCGTCTTCTTTATTTATCATTCCCTTAGTAACTGATAGCACTGGTAGATTTTTATCAAGTTTTGGAAATATTTCTTCTAAAAACCAATCTACACCAAAGGAAGAAACCCCACAGATTACTGCATCTGCACCATCAAGTCCTTCTTCTAATTCATCGTAGTAGTACCATTTAAAGTCTTCTGGTAATTGTCTTTTCATATTTAGATGGTAACCATCTTCTTTAGCTCTTTTTACTATTTCATCATCTAAATGGGTACCAACTATTCTTATTTCGTGACCATTATCATAAGCTGGAACTGCTAGGGCTGATGCCATCATTCCTGCACCTACAAAAGTTAAAGTTGTCATAATTCCTCCTAAAATTTGTTTTAAACAAAAAAGAGCCTATCACCATAGATTTGCTCTTTACTCATGCCTATAAACTTAAGATAATTATAACAAAATGTATTTGCTTGTGCAAACAATTTCACCACTATTTATTGTCTAGAATATATCTAAATTAGTTTAGATTTGCAAACATTTTAACCAATAAATATTCCTACTTAAAATCTAAAAATTAACAACTTAAACGGTATAATATAAATACAATAACTTTTAGAGGAGGATAAGATGACAGAGAAAAAATCTGTGAGATCTAGAGTCCAGAACTTTGGATCGTTTTTATCAAGTATGGTTATGCCAAACATAGCAGCTTTTATAGCTTGGGGAGTTTTAACCGCACTTTTTATTCCAAAAGGTTGGATTCCAAACGAAAAGTTTGCAAACCTTGTTGACCCTATAATAATATATGCGATACCAATACTGATTGCCTATACCGGAGGAAATATAGCTAACCCACGTATGGGTGGAGTTGTTGGAGCTATTGCAACTATGGGGGCAATAGTTGGTAGTGAGCAAAAAATGCTTGTTGCTGCTATGATTTTAGGACCACTTTCAGCATGGCTTCTTAAGAAAATTCAAGATGCCTATGATGGACATGTAAAAAGTGGTTTTGAAATGCTTGTTAATAATTTTGTTGCAGGATTTCTAGCCTTTGGACTTTCACTTTTTGCCTATGTAGCTATAGCGCCGGTTATGGAAGGGTTATTAAATATACTTTCAACCGGAGTAGATTGGTTAGTGCAAAGACATTTATTGCCATTAGTTCATATATTTGTAGAACCTGCCAAAATTTTATTTTTAAATAATGCTATTAACCACGGTATTTTATTTCCAATAGGATTAGACCAAGTAGAAAAAGCTGGTAAGTCAATGCTATTTATGATTGAGTCAAATCCAGGACCTGGTTTTGGTATCTTACTAGCTTATATGATAGCTGGTAAGAAAAATGAAAAAGCATCTGCTCTTGGTGCATCAGTTATTCAAGTATTTGGAGGTATTCATGAAATATACTTCCCATATGTACTAATGAATCCAAAATTAATAATTGCGGCCATTGTAGGAGGTATGAGCTCTACATTCCTATTACAAATGATGAGTGGTGGACTAGTATCATCTCCATCTCCAGGATCACTTATATCTTGGATATTATTGACTCCTAGGGGTTCATATTTACCAACAATAATTGCCTTTGCAGTTTCAACAGTAGTTTCAATGATAGTTGCTCTACCTATATTAAGAAATGCCAAAAATAACGGCAAATCACTAGATGAAGCAACAAGTGACATGAAAAATACAAAAGCAAACAAAACGTTAGCAAAAAGACCGACAAATACAAATCTAGCTGACACAAAGAAAATTATTTTTGCATGTGATGCAGGTATGGGATCATCTGCTATGGGAGCTAGCATCTTAAAGAAAAAAGTTAAAGAGGCAGGACTTGATGATATTGAAGTAAGGAATGTAGCTATCCCACAAATCCCAGATGATGCTGATGTAGTAATCACCCACCAAGACTTAACAGAACGTGCAATTCAAAAAAATAATGCTGCCTACCATGTATCAGTTAAAAACTTTATGCAAGCACCAGAATATGATCAGTTAATAGCTGATATTAAAGATGCAAGAGAAAATAATGGTCCAACTTCTCCACAAAAAGAAGAAACCATTAATCAAGCATCAAACAATGAAGAAATAGAAACTGTAGTTTATAGCTCAGATGGAGAAAAGATTACAGAAGATAAAAAAGAAACTAATGATTCGTCAGTTCTTAAAAAAGAAAATATTCTTTTAAATCAAAAATTTGACTCAAAAGAAGAAGTTATAAAAGAAGTTGGAAGAATCATGGAATCCTCAGGATATGTAGACCATGAGTATACAAATGGTATGCTACAAAGAGAAAATGAAGCACCAACCCACTTTGGCATAGGTCTTGCTATCCCACATGGTACAAATAAAACAAAATCTGCAATTAAAAAATCAGGCCTAGTAGTACTTACAATTCCAGAAGGTGTGAAATGGGATGATGAAATTGTAAAATTAGTTATTGGTATTGCAGGTGTTGGAGATGAACATTTGGCCATCTTATCAAATGTAGCAACAAAAATCGATAATGAAGAAATAGTAAATGACATTGTAGAAAATAAATCTAAAGATGAAATTTATGAAATTTTAACAAGCGAGGTTTAAAATGAAATTAGCTATTCAATTTGGAGCAGGAGCAATCGGTAGGGGACTTTTAGGAAAAGTCCTCCACGATTCAGATTATCATGTACTTTTTGTAGATGTTTATCAACCAATAGTTGATAGAATAAACGAAGATGGCTACTACATGGTAGAACTATCAGACCACGACTTTGAAAGCCAAAAAATCGATAATGTATCAGCCCTTTGCTCAACAAGTGAAGAAGATTTAGAAAAAATCTATGAAAAAATTACTCAAGCTGAAATAATTACAACATCAGTAAGGGTAGAAAACTTAGATTCAACATCAAAAATAATTGCAAAAGGTCTTGAACAAAAATATCCAGATGATAAAAAAGTAAATATCATGGCCTTTGAAAATGCTTATAGGGCAAGTGATATATTAAAAGAAGATATTATAAAAAACTCTTCCCTAAGTGCTGAACAAATTGAAGAAATTGCAACATTTCCAAATACAGTAACAGATAGAATTGTTCAAAATAAAGAAGTAGATGGAAAGCCAGTAGTAGAAATTTCTGATGATTTTGAAGCAGTAATCGAGCAAACAAAATTAGACGATCCGACTTCAAAACCTGTAAAAGATGCAGAATACACAGATGACATTGATAAGATGCTAGAACGTAAACTATTTTTAGTAAATGGTGCCCATGCAGCAACAAGCTACTTTGGCTACAACAAAGGCTACAAAATGATGAATGAAGCCTTTGAAGATGAAAAAATCCTAGCAGATGTCCAAAACCTAATGACAGAATCAGGCAATGTTTTAATAAAAGAACATGGTCTAGATAAAGATGAACTAGAAAACTTTAAAGAAAGCAAATTAAATAGATTTTTAAAAACAGCTTCCCACGATACAATCGAGAGAGTAGGACGTGATCCAGTTAGAAAACTTGGAGAAAATGATAGACTAGTAGCGCCTGCTATCAAAGCTTTTGACAATGATATGCCTTTTGATAATCTTGCAAAAGCTATCGCCTATGCCTTTAAATACGATGAGCAAAGTGATGACAAAGCAGGAGAAATAATCCAATTTGTAAATCAAAACTCAATAGAGTCAGCAATCGAAAAATATACGGGTATAAAAGAAGAGGAAAGAAAAGAATTATTTGACAAAATTGTATCAGAGTATCAAAATATTAATTAGAATTTAATATTGAGGGGGAAAAATGAGAGTAATAGTAAGCAAAGATTATGATGAAATGAGCAGAAAAGCAGCAGACTTAGTAATAAGCCTGATGAAAGATAAACCACAAATCAAATTTGGTTTAGCAACAGGATCAACACCAGAAGGACTTTATAAAAATCTAATCGAGGCTAATAAAGAAGGTGAAATTGGCTTTAAATATGCAAGCTCAGTTAACCTTGATGAGTACGTTGGTATTGATAAAGAAAATGATCAATCATATCAATATTTTATGAACGATAGATTATTTAACCACGTAGACATAGATAAAAGCAAAACCCACCTACCATTTGCCCCAGAAGCAGATGAAAAATATGCAAAAGAATATGATCAATTATTAGATGAATTTGGACCACGTGATATTCAAGTTTTAGGTATAGGACCAAATGGGCATTTGGCCTTTAACGAACCAGATCAAAAACTTAACCAAAGAACATCTATCATCAAACTAACAGATGAAACTATAAAAGCAAACTCAAGATTTTTTGATAGCGAAGATGACGTGCCAAAATACGCAGTATCAATGGGAATGTCAGATGCATTCAATGCTAAAACACTAGTAGTAATGGCAAGTGGAAAAAATAAACACGATGCAGTAAAAAGACTACTAGAAGAAGATAAAATCTACCCAGAATTCCCAGCAAGCTTCCTACACCTACATCCAAATGTTTACCTATTTGTAGACGAAGAAGCTTACAATGGCTAGAAAATAAATCCTACCAGTCCACTACTTTTTGGGCTGGTATTTTTTTGCTAAAATGTAGGTGAAAAAATGTTTTGGAGGTTGATTGGTGGAAAGTCAGAGATTAAAATTATTTTTTGTTACTATTATTTTTATACTTTTAAGCTTTTTTGCTGTAAAATTTTTTGCTCCCTTATTTTTATTTCTAGGGATAATTATTGTCGCAATTTATTTATTGATCAAAAACAAGGAGAAACTCACAAAAAAAGATTTGATAGTGGCCACGATTATGTCATCCCTTGGATCACTTAACATCATTTTTATAGAAAAATCTTTTCTTGCCATTGCCTTATTTGCCATTATTTTTATTACATATTTAGGATCTGTTACAGTTTTTAAAAACTTTTTAGGTTGGGATAAGCTTTTAAGCAAAAATTGGCAAAAAAGTTTGATAATTGCAATCGCAGTCGGCCTTATTCTAGGATTTATTAATTTAGGAGGGGCGGAAATTAAAATAAAGGATCCAACAATCACTCCACTTCTTATTGGCCTACAAGCGGGAGTCATGGAAGAAATCAGCTTTAGATTTATTTTTTATGCACTTAGCATTTATATTTTAAGAGGCATGGAAAAAAATATTGTAGATAAAATTTTGATTTACGCAATAATGACCCTACCCCATGCAATAGCCCATGGATTTAATATAAGAGGCTTGATTGGAGCTTGGCTTGTTTTTGCAATGCCTCTGGCAATCCTTCAAAAAAAATTAGACCTAACAAGTTCAATTACAACACATTCCATAATTGATTTGATAAGATTTGCTTGTCTTGGGAGATAAAAAAGCAAGGAATAATGAGCTGAACCCCAAAATCCGGAATATGGATTGAGGGGTTTTTTTCATGC
>NZ_JAEUYX010000033.1 GCF_016798225.1 Anaerococcus sp. mt242
ATAAAAAACTGACCTCCTTAAGTTGATTAGGTCCAACTTTAAGGGGTCAGTTCACTCTCAGGCTTGGGTTATTTTTTAGTCCATTACTTCATAATTTACATCATCGATTATTTCGCTTTTTTCATTATCCATTACATATTCAGGGATCATTTTGTTTGCGATGGCAAATAATATTGTCATTACAAGGGCATCATCAAACCATCCTAAAAATGGAATGGCATCTACTACAACATCTGCAGGCATGAATGCATAGGCAATTGCAACTGCTACTGCAATTTTTGCTGGGATTGGTGTATTTTTATTTTTTAAAGCATTAAAAAAAGCTGGAATTGATGTTCTAATTTTGTTAAATTTTGTCATTTAAACCCCTTTCTTAAAATAGGTTTTAATAAAATTTATTTACATTTATATTATACTTGATAATATTAAAAGTCAAGTTAAATATTGTAAGATTTAATAAAAAATATTATCTTTGGTATAATATTTTTAAGGAGAATATTATGGGATTTAGATTTAGAAAAAGTATAAATCTTGGCAAGGGATTTAGGATAAATATGAGTAAGTCTGGGCCAGGATTTTCTTGGGGAGGAAAGGGATTTCGTATAACCCGCACTGCCAATGGAAATATCAGAGGATCAGCTTATATACCGGGAACTGGGATTGGCTACCAAAAAGATTTTGGCAATCCTCATAAAAAAATTACAGGCAAAAAAAATACAAATACAGCTGGTAGAAGCAAAACACAAAGTGCAAACACAAAAACTTTTGATAATGATTTGACTAATATTCGCTCAAATGATATGAAAGATGTCCTAGCTGCAAGTAATAAAAATCGCACCAACACTTATATTGCCATTGGATTGATTGCAATCGGCATACTTCTTGCAATTATCAATCCGTTTTTTGTGATAATTTCTATTCTTGGAGTGATTTTTTGGATATATAACAATAATAATCAGACTATTAGGCTTGATTATGAGATGAGCGAGGATGCAAAAAAAGAATTAGAAGTTACAAATAACTTGCTAGAAGGTATTATGGAGTCAGATGCTGTTTGGCTAGTGACAGAGGCAGAAGATTTGCCAGAATCAAGCGGAGCGGACATGAAAATTATTTCCCGCGAAAATATTTCATATTTTAAGGGCAATAATGAGATAGAAACAAATGCTGAAACCTTCACTCTGGATGCTGGGCAAATAAAATTAATTTTCTTGCCAGATTCAGTATTTATCAAAAAGGGATCAAAAATGTCTGCCCTATCCTTCAATGAGATGAAAATAGACTTAGGAAAAATGACATTTTTAGAAGATCAAAATCCTCCAGCAGATGCGACAGTACTGGGTAAAACGTATGAACATGCCAACAAAGATGGCAGTCCTGATAAAAGGTACAAAGAAAATAGGGAATTAAATCTTGTAGAATACGGATACTTATCCCTTAAAAAAGCACCAGGATTTGATATTTTTATAGTATTCTCAGATACAGTTTTAGATGGGGAATAAATTTTGACAGTAGCTTTGCTACTGTTTTTTATTTCTGTTTTTAGTAAAATTTTGAATATACTTTCAAAAAATTGAGGGAAAACGGGAAAATGTTATCATAAGAAAGTAGGCGTTGAAATTAATTTCTGATTTATGAATATATATTGAAAATAAATTCAATTTAGGATATAGTTTTCATGAATTAGGAGGGCAAAATGATCGATAATAAGATTGAAGCTTTAAAGGGAAAGTTAATAGTCTCTTGCCAAGCTTTACCAGATGAACCATTGCATTCTTCATTTATAATGGGTCGCATGGCAAAGGCTGCAAAGCAAGGCGGGGCAAGTGGTATCAGAGCAAATACGGCAGCTGACATAAAAGAAATTCAAAAAGAAGTAGACTTACCTATTATAGGAATTGTAAAAAAAGATTATGACGATTCTAAGGTATACATAACTCCAACTATGGATGAAATCGATGAGCTAGCAGCAACTGGAGTAGAAATCATAGCCCTAGATGCCACAAGTGATTTAAGACCAAATGGGAAGAGTATCGATGATTTTTATAATGAAATCACAGAAAAATATCCAAATCAACTGCTAATGGCAGATTGCTCCACAGTAGAAGAAGCACTCCATGCAGATGAACTAGGTTTTGATTTTATAGGTACAACCTTAGTTGGCTACACTGACCAATCAAAAGGGGATAAGATTGAGGCAAATGACTTTGAAATTTTAAGAAAAATAATTGAAAAGGCAAATGGAAAAGTCATAGCTGAGGGCAATATAAATACTCCAGAAAAGGCAAAAAGAGTTATAGAACTTGGTGCTCATAGTGTAGTAGTAGGATCAATAATCACCAGACCACAAGTGATTACCAAAAACTTTGTTGAAAAACTTTCAGAAAACTAAAAAAATAAAAATTTTAAACAGGAGGAAAACGTAATTATGAGAAATTTAGACAAATACAAAGGTGTTATCCCAGCATTTTATGCTTGCTATGATGATGAGGGAAACATTAGCCCAGAAAGAGTAAGAGATTTAACCAAATACTTTATAGAAAAAGGTGTAAAGGGTGTTTATGTAAACGGATCTTCTGGGGAATGCATCTACCAAAGTGTTGAAGATAAAAAAATCGTTTTAGAAAATGTTATGAAAGAAGCAAAGGGAAAATTAACAGTGATTGCCCATGTTGCTTGTAATAACACTAAAGATTCTATGGAACTTGCAGCCCATGCAGAAAGCCTGGGAGTAGATGCTATTGCAGCTATACCTCCAATTTATTTTAGACTTCCAGAATACGCTATTGCAGAATATTGGAATGATATTTCATCTGCAGCTCCAAATACAGATTTTGTAATTTATAATATCCCACAACTAGCAGGAGTTGCCCTAACACCAAGCTTATTTGCAGAAATGAGAAAAAATCCTAATGTAATCGGTGTAAAAAATTCATCAATGCCAGTCCAAGACATTCAAATCTTTAAACAAGATGCGGGAGAAGATTACATAATCTTCAACGGCCCAGATGAACAATTTATCTCAGGAAGATTAATCGGAGCCGAAGCCGGTATAGGTGGAACTTATGGGGCAATGCCAGAATTATTCTTAAAAATGAATGAACACTTTGAAAATGGAAATTTAGAGCAAGCTCGTAATATCCAATATGACATAAATGCAATAATTTATAAAATGGTTTCAGGTCATGGAAATATGTATGCAGTTATAAAAGCAATTTTAAGAGAAAATGAAGATCTAGATATAGGCTCTGTTAGAAAACCATTAGCTGAATTAAATGATGAAGATGAAAAAATTGTAAAAGAAGCAGCATCTATGATAAGAGATGCAAAAGAAAAATATATTGGCTAAGTAGGAGAAAATATGCAGGGTTTTACAACAATTGACTTAATAATACTTATTGTTTATCTAGGAGCAGTACTTTTTGCAGGACTTCACTTTTCAAAAAAGAAAATGGAGGGCAAGGAATACTTTAGAGGCGATGGATCTATCCCTTGGTGGGTAACATCAGTATCTATTTTTGCTACCCTACTAAGTCCTATATCCTTTTTATCACTTGCAGGAAACTCCTATGCAGGCACATGGATAATGTGGTTTGCTCAATTGGGGATGCTAATTGCTATACCATTTACTATAAAATTCTTTTTGCCAATTTATGCAAAATTAGATATAGATACAGCATACCAATATCTAGAAATAAGATATAAATCTAAGGGCCTTAGAGTCCTTGGGGCAATCATGTTTATCATCTATCAAATTGGTAGGATGTCTATCATTATGTATCTGCCATGTATGGTTTTATCTAGCCTTATGGGCATAAATGTAGATATTCTTATAATTATTATGGGAGTAATAGCAATTATTTATTCCTATTCAGGTGGACTTAAATCTGTTTTATGGACAGACTTTATCCAAGGATCAGTTTTACTAATTGGGGTTACTTTTGGTTTAATCTACCTAATTAGCAATATCAATGGTGGAATGGGTACTATAAGCCACGAACTATTTACAAATAATAAATTTTTAGCAGTAGACCAACCAATGTTTGATGCAAATATTCTAAGAGACAGTGTATTTTTATTAATTGTAGGAGCTGGTATAAATACAATAGGTTCTTATGTTTCAAGTCAAGATATTGTACAAAGATTTACCACAACAAATGATTCAAAACAATTAAGAAAAATGATGATTGGTAATGGATGTTTATCAATATTTATAGCTACTGTGTTTTACCTAATAGGTACAGGACTATATGTTTTCTACCAAGTCCAAGGTAATCCACTACCACCAAATGCTCAACAAGACCAAATATTTGCATCATGGATTGCATATGAGCTTCCAGTAGGAGTTACAGGTTTATTACTTGCAGCTATTTATGCAGCAGCCCAATCAACCCTATCAACAGGTCTAAACTCAGTTGCATCAAGCTGGGCCCTTGATATCCAATCAACACTAAATAAAAAAGAAATGTCATTTGAAAGACAAACTAAAATCGGTCAAAGAGTTTCATTATTAGTTGGTGTTTTTGCCATAGTTGTTTCAATCATCTTAGCTCACGGAGAAGTAAAATCAGCCTACGAATGGTTTAACGGATTTATGGGATTGGTATTAGGAATCCTAGTTGGTATCTTTATCCTAGGTGCCTTTACAAAAGTAGCTAATAAATTTGGAGCAACCCTTGCCTTTATAGTAGCTTCTTTAGTAATGGTTTATATAAAATATTTTGTAGACCCAGCCAAAGTATCATTTTGGTCATACTCAATTATTTCTATAGGAGTGTCATTAGTAGTTGGAGTAATTGGATCTATAATTTATAATAAGGTAAAGGGTATAAAAGATGATGTACCAGTAGTGAACTCAACAGTTTATAATCAACAATAGGAGAATAATATGATATTTGGAAATATTACTAATGTAGAAGAATACGCTTACTTAGAAGATAAAATCAAAGCTTGCTTTGACTATTACAAAGAAAATGATATGGAAAACATGGAAGCAGGCATCCACAAAATCAATGGTGATGACTTTTTTGTAAATATAGTAGAATATGACACAACAACAGTAGAAAATAGATTTTGGGAAGCTCACAAAGAATACCTAGACCTTCACCTAATGCTTTTAGGAGAAGAAAGAATTGACCTAAACTTTTTAAAAGATATGGACTTAGGTGACTATGATGCAGAAAAAGACTTTCAAGCAGCAGAAGGCGAGAGAAATTCTTCAGTAGATTTAAAGGTGGGAGATTTCCTAGTTTGCTATCCAAATGATGTGCATATGACAGCCTTACAAATCAATGATCCAGTTTATACAAAAAAAGCTATATTTAAAATCAAAATATAATTAAACAAAGGCATGAGGCAATAGGTCTTATGCCTTTTTAAAACTATAAATAGGAGAAAATATGAAAGAGTATATAAGCATAGACATAGGCGGGACTTTTATAAAATATGGCCTTATAAATGAAAATGGGGAAATCTTAGAAAAACACGAACTTGCCACAGAAGCTAATAAGGGTGGTAAGCAAATTTTAGAAAAGACCTTAAAAATTGTGGGAGATTATAAAAATAATCATCAAGTAGAAGGAGTTGCCATATCCACAGCAGGTATGGTGGATACAAAAAATGGATCTATCCGCTATGCCTCAGAACTTATCCCAGGCTATACAGGAATTAATTTTAAAGACCCTATAAAAGAAAAATTTGATTTGCCATGCTATGTAGAAAACGATGTAAACTGTGCAGGCCTTGCCGAATACAAATCAGGTGCTGGAAAAGATAGTGAAGTTGCCCTAATCCTTACTATTGGAACAGGTATAGGCGGTTGTGCAATAATAAATGGAGAAGTTTACCATGGAGTTTCTGGATCTGCTATGGAAATTGGATATATGAATATGCAAAATAGCACTTTTGAGACCCTAGCTTCTGCAAAAACCTTAGTAGAAAAAGTTGCTGACTTAAATGGTGAAAACGTAGAAGATTGGGATGGCAAAAAAGTATTTGACCTAGCAAAAAACGGAGATGAAATCTGCATAAAAGCCATTGATGAAATGTGCGAAGTCCTAGCAATAGGCATATCAAATATGGTTTATGTATTAAACCCAGATACAGTTATCTTAGGTGGCGGCATTATGGCTCAAGAAGAATATTTGTATGAAAAAATCGATAAAAATCTAGAAAAATATTTGGAAAAACCACTTTATGATGCAGTGAGCCTAAAATTTGCAAGCCAGCAAAATGCAGCAGGTATGCTAGGAGCCTTTTATAACTTTAAAAATAAAACAGCTAGAGACTAAGGAGCTTTTATGCCCTATTATGTAAAATCAGTAATTGAAACAATAGAATCAAACTACGAAAACTTCACACCCACAGAAAAAAACATAGCAGATTTTTTCATCCATAATGATAAAAAGGGAGATTTTTCTGCAAAAAAATTAGCAGATAAGCTTTTTGTATCAGAAGCCTCCCTATCAAGATTTGCTCAAAAATGCGGGTTTAGAGGTTATAGAGAGTTTATATATGAATATAGTCAAAATTTTATAGAAAGAAAGGACGAAATCACAGATAAGGTCAGCCAAGTCCTAAAAACCTACCAAGAACTATTAAACAAAACTTACTCACTCATAGATGAAAGTCAGATCCAAAGGGTGATAAAATACATCAATACTGCTCAAAAAGTTTTTGTTTGCGGCAAGGGGTCATCAGGCCTTGCGGCAAATGAGATGGAAATGCGTTTTATGAGGATAGGGGTAAATATTGACTCTATAACTGACACCGATCATATGAAAATGAGGGCGGTCTTTCATAATGAAAATACTCTGGTAATTTGTCTAAGCATCAGTGGAGAGACCAAGGAAGTTTTGTATTTTCTAAAAGAAGCCCACGAAAAAAACGCAAAAACAGTTTTAATAACTTCTCAAAATAGAGAAGAAATTAAAGAATATTGTGACGAATTGATTTTAGTTCCTTCCCTAAAACATTTAAACTACGGTAATGTTATCAGTCCCCAATTTCCCTTATCTATAATGGTAGATCTCTTGTATACATTTTTTGTAAATGAAGATAAAAATATTAAGAAAAAAATGCATGATGATACCATAAAGGCCTTAGGGAATGAAAAATTAAAAGAAAATAACCTTTAAAAAATCATTCCTTTTTGAGCTGAACCCATAAACACGGAATAACTTAATAATATTTTAAGCGGAATG
>NZ_JAEUYX010000034.1 GCF_016798225.1 Anaerococcus sp. mt242
CATGAAAAAAACCCCTCAATCCATATTCCGGATTTTGGGGTTCAGCTCATTTTTAGGAATGATTTTTGTTTTGGCAAATTTATACATTTACCAATTGGTAATTTATTTTCTTTCTAAAATCGTTTGGATTTATTTTGTAAATTTTCTTAAAATTTCTGTAAAAGGTCTTGGTTGTATTAAAGCCAACTTTGTAGGCGATTACTGAGACCAAATCATCTGTTTGTAGCAAAAGTCTTGCAGCATTTATAACCATCATGTAGTTGATGTACTCATCAAAAGACTTGTCCACATAAAATTTTAGTGACTTATTTAGACTGTTTGGAGTAATGTCAAATTTATCGCAAATTTGATCTATATCTAAATCTGTATAATAATTTTTGACCAAAAAACCTATGATTTCAGCCATCTGATTGTAGTCTATGACTTGGTCACTATTTTCTATTGTATGATAGGAATTTTTATAATCTTTTGAATTAAGCCCTGTTTTGGCCTTAAAAAATTTTAGAAGATGGGAGGCATCTTTAAATCCCAAAATGACTGAAAGTTCTTCCAAGCTTTTCTCAGAAAAATTTAGATAGCCCATCAGTTTTGTAAGCTTCATCAAGGATGTAAGGCTAGTAAAAGTTAGGCCAATTTCTTCTTTGATGTATTTTGAAATGTTTGACTCGGATAGGTAGAAAATATGGGCTAGCCTTGATAGAGTCAATTTTTCGTCCAAATGGGTCCATATATAGTGGAAAATTTCTATTTTGTTATACTTTTGGAGTTTTTTTTTACCCTGGCCTGCCGATTTTTCAAAAATTAGGGAAAGTTCCATCAGCTTTATGCATATCATTTGATTGGCATAGGTCTTGCCGTTTTTAAATGCGTTAAGCTCTTGGTTGAGGGTTTTTATTATAGATTCTACAGTTTTTTTATCATCCTCGTTTAAAATCACATAGGCATTTTCTGATATAGAATTTGCAATTTGCATGGCTGAACCAAACATTTCGTTGGTCTTTTTTAAGAAAATGTTTATAAGCTCTATATCAAAAACAATTACATCAAGCTCGATAGGCTCTCTTACTTCCATAATTTGAGTGTAGTACCAGGGTAATATTCCCACAAGCATGCCCTCTTTTAGGGTGTAGTCTTCGCCTTGGATATTAAAAACTGCCTCTCCTTTGCGTAGATACCAAAATCTAGCGTTGGTATGAAGGAGGGGATCTGTGGCAAGCGAGCAAATCTCATTTCCCATGTCTATTAAAACTGATTGGTTAAAATCCGCTTGAAAATATGTTGATTCATCTTGGATATTTGTTTGATTTTTAATACTAATCCCTCCTTTTTTCATTTAATACTATATACTATTATATCATATTTTGTTAGATTAAAGCATAAAAATATCGGGTCAAAGTCTGTGAAATACTCATCAGTGCCATATTTATAAATTTTAATTAGTGATATTTTGTGAAAACATTTGCCTTAAATTTACAATTTTTTTGGCAGAATATGTCCCATATCTATTTTTCATTATGATATACTTTTATCAAGATGATGGTTTGTAAATATTTATAAGTCATATAGAACTTATAAAAAAGGAGAAAATTATGTTAGATACTATATCACGCTTTACTGATTGGTTGTGGAGCTGGCCTCTATTAGTATTATTAATGGGGGGCGGATTGCTTCTTTCTATCAGAACAGGATTTTTCCAAGTGCGTCATTTTGGCTACATAATGAGCCAAACTTTTGGAAAAATGTTTTCCAAAGACAATCAAGGTGATGGAACAGTTTCTGCTTTCCAAGCTATGACAACAGCACTTGCTTCATCAATAGGGGCTGCAAATATCGTAGTAGCACCTACAATTATTTTCATTGCAGGACCTGGAGCAATATTCTGGATGTGGATTGCTGCAATCATTGGTCAAGCAACAAAATTCTCTGAAGTAGCACTTTCTATCAAATATAGAGAGCTAAACGCAGAGGGAGAACACGTTGGTGGATGTTCATACATGCTAAAAAATGGTCTAAAAGGCAATCTTGGTAAAGTCCTAGGTTCCTTTGCAGCATTTTTCTTTATGATAGAAATTCTTCCATCAATCACACTTCAAACTTTATCAGCCGTTAACCCAATCCAAAGTGTATTTAAACCACTTGCAGTAGATGAACTAGTTGCTAAAAGAATTGCTATTATTGGTATTTTTATTCTAGTATCTATAGTTGTATTTGGTGGGGTAAAACAAATTGGTAAGGTAACTGAAAAACTAGTTCCAATCATGGCAGCATTTTACATTATATGTGGACTAATGATTATAATTATGCACATTGGCGAAGTACCAGCAGCATTTAGCCACATTATTCAAGGTGCATTTGATCCTAAGGCTGTTATGGGTGGTGTAAGTGGTATTGCACTTTCAAAAGTAATTTCCCAAGGGGTAGCTCGTGGGGTTTACTCAAACGAAGCTGGTATGGGTTCTGCAGGTTATGGACACGCTGCAGCTACAACAGACCACCCTGCTAGACAAGGTCTTTGGGGAGTATTTGAAGTATTTGCTGATACTATCGTAGTATGTACAATTTCATCACTTGTAGTAATCCTTACAGGCACATGGCAACCAGGCATGAGTGAAGCTGACATGGCTGCAGTTAGATCAATCGCTGTAGAAAGATCATTTAACACACTATTTGGCCAATGGGGATCAGTAATTATCTCAATCTGCTTATTCCTATTCGTACTTTCAACAATCATAGTAATCGTATTTTACTGTGAAAAACAAGCTGAGTATTTATTTGGAACAAAAGTGGGTAAAATCATGAGGGTAGTTGCATCACTTATGATACTTGCAGCATTATTCATCTCATTTGACAATGCTGGAGTATTCCTTGACTTTACACTAGGACTTGTAGTAATACCAAACTTGATAGGTCTGATAATGATGAGTGGCGAAGTAAAAGAAATCGCCGATGACTTCTTTAAATCAGACAAATATTACAGACTAGATACTGGAAAAGTAAAAGCAACAACTACAACTAGACCAGTAGAAGAAAAAGTCACAACAACTACAACAACAAAAACCAAAGAAGTTTCAGAAGGTGAAACTTTAACATTTGAATCAGACGATGATTCATTAAACAAATAGTATAAATTATTTACAAACCATTATTAACTTTCAGGAGGATACATGAAATCAATCGTAGTAGCCCTAGGTGGAAATGCCCTAGGAAATAGCCCAAAAGAACAATTAGAAGCTGTAAAAGGTTCATCAAAATCAATTGCAGATATCATCGAAACATATGATAAAGTAGCAGTAGTTCATGGAAATGGACCACAAGTAGGAGTAATCAATCTTGCATTATCCTTAGCAGCAAAAGAAGACTCAACAATCCCAGAATTCCCATTAGTGGAATGTGTGGCAATGAGTCAAGGCTATATAGGATATCACCTACAACAAGCTATCGAAAATGAATTAGCAACTCGAAATATAGACAAAAAAGTAGCAACAGTAGTAACACAAGTTGAAGTAGATCCAAAAGACCCAGCATTTGAAAATCCAACAAAACCAATAGGTAACTTCTACACAGAAGAAGAAGCAGATGCAATTAGCAAAAAAGATGGATACACATTTAAAGAAGATGCAGGTCGTGGATTTAGAAGAGTAGTTCCAAGTCCAAAACCACAAAGAATAGTAGAACTATCAACAGTGACAAACCACCTAGACAATGATGGTGTAGTAGTTACAGGTGGTGGTGGCGGTATCCCAGTTCTAAATGAAAATGGCGAACTAAAAGGGGTAGATGCAGTAATCGATAAAGACTTTGTAGCAAGCAGAATCTCATCAGACATCGGAGCAGATACACTATTAATACTAACAGCCGTAGATACAGTATATATTAACTTTGGTAAAGAAAACCAAGAAGAACTTCGTGAAATCACAGTAAGTGAAATCAAAAAACACATCGAAGACAATCAATTCCATGCTGGCTCAATGCTACCAAAAGTAGAAGCATGTATCAAATTTATCGAAGAAAATCCAAACGGAACAGCAATCATCACATCTCTTGAAAAAGCAGCATATGCCCTATCAGGAGAAGTAGGAACAAAAATCATAAACGGCTAAGCCACCCTTGATTAAAAGTAAAATAGCTGGGTAACAAAATAAAGGTAACACGCTTATAAAATGCAATATAAAGCATTTTGTAATATATATTAAGTAATATTTTAGAAAGTATAAAGGAGATTTAAAATGGGAGTTAACTTAAGAGGACGTAATTTAATGGCAATAAAAGACTTCACAGAAGATGAAGTACTTTACCTAATCCAACTATCAGAACAATTCAAAAGATTAAAACTGGCAGGAACACCACACAAATACCTAGAAGGTAAAAACATCGCACTATTATTCGAAAAAACATCAACAAGAACAAGATGTTCATTCGAAGTAGCGGGATATGACCTAGGAATGGGAGTAACATACCTAGATCCAGGTTCAAGCCAAATGGGTAAAAAAGAATCAATCGCAGATACAGCAAAAGTATTAGGTAGATTCTACGATGGTATTGAATACAGAGGATTTGACCAAGACTTAGTAGAAGAACTTGGAGCAAACGCTGGAGTACCAGTATGGAATGGTCTTACAGATAAATGGCACCCAACACAAATGATCGCTGATATGCTTACAATCAAAGAAAACTTTGGTAAATTAAGAGGAATCAACTTTGTATACATGGGCGACTGCAGAAACAACATGGGTAACTCACTAGCAGTAACATGTGCAAAACTAGGTGTTAACTTCGTAGGATGCGGTCCAAAAGACCTATGGCCAGAAGAAGACGTACAAGAATTAGCACGTGAATTTGCAGAAGTACACGGATCAAAAGTACACTTTACAGAAGATGTAAAAGAAGCAACAACAGATGCTGACGTAATCTACACAGATATTTGGGTATCAATGGGAGAACCAGAAGAAGTTTGGGAACAAAGAATTGAACAACTTCACCCATACCAAGTAAACAAAGAAGTAATGAACAATGCAAAAGATACAGCAATCTTCATGCACTGCCTACCATCATTCCACGATTTAAACACAACAATTGGTAAAGAAATCAATGACAAATTTGGTGACAAATACGAACTAAATGGTCAAGAAGTTTCTGAAGAAGTATTCTTATCACACCAATCAAAAGTATTTGATGAAGCAGAAAACAGAATGCATACAATCAAAGCAATCATGTATGCTACACTTAAATAATTAGTTTATAAATAAACGTTAAAAAAACCCCGGGAAAAATGAACTGACCCCTTAAAGTTGGACCTAATCAACTTAAGGAGGTCAGTTTTTT
>NZ_JAEUYX010000035.1 GCF_016798225.1 Anaerococcus sp. mt242
GTAATGTATTAAGCTAATGGATACTAAACTTTTAATCTTGACTGGAAATATTGTTGGCTATTGCTTGTCCCTAACCCCATTTTGCTTTGCAAAATGTATGGTAGGTCAGCCGCCAGAATTCTTCAAGATGCGTTAAGCAGCTTGAGTAGAATTTACGGCGTAATTTAAAGACAAGATAAAGGTTCAAACAAAAGCTTAACTATTAAAGGTTAGGTCATAATACAGTGGCGATGGCGCTAGGGATACACCTGTTCCCATACCGAACACAGAAGTTAAGCCTAGCAACGCCGATGGTACTCGGAGGGTGACCTCCCGGTAGAGTAGGAAGCTGCTGAACATTTAATATCAGCTAGCCATCTTGGCTAGTTAGATATAAATGTAAAAAAATATATTAGATTAATTTAAGTATAACTATGCTTAGGTAGCTCAATGGTGGAGCACCCGGCTGTTAACCGGTAGGTTGTGGGTTCGAGTCCCACCCTGAGCGCCAAAATTAGCTCCATTGGCTTTAAAATAGTCGTGATACAAGCGAATATTGCAAAGTAAAGCCCGAGGGCTAATGCCAGATAAATAATATTTATTTATGCCGGGGTGGCGGAACTGGCAGACGCACAGGACTTAAAATCCTGCGGTGGTTAAACACCGTACCGGTTCGATTCCGGTCCTCGGCACCAAAATTGGTTTTTAATACTAATTTAATCACTATCTGGTGAATTAATGGAGCATAGCTCTTTTATAGAATATGGTTTTTTTAGGAGCATTAATTCCTTAATTATTGAATTTGACGCGGGATGGAGCAGTTTGGTAGCTCGTCGGGCTCATAACCCGAAGGTCGTAGGTTCAAATCCTGCTCCCGCAACCATTACATAAAAAAACTTGCAAAGTATAAAAAAATATGATATACTTATCAAGTCGTTTCACAAGGCCCTATGGTCAAGCGGTTAAGACACCACCCTTTCACGGTGGTATCCCGGGTTCGAATCCCGGTAGGGTCACCACTATTAATATTACTTTTATATAAAGATAAAATCTTCGTTTGACGGGGATACCACCGTCGGTGGTAAGTTTTTCGGATTCATCAATAGCTTGCGCTTTGATTCATCTCGAAAATGAAAAGTACTCCGTACTTTCCGCCCTACAAGGGACTGGGTTACGAATCCCAGACTCCGTTTTACAGATATTTGATTTTAACTTATAATGTATTAAGTAAATATGGAAGTATAGCTCAGTTGGGAGAGCATCTGCCTTACAAGCAGGGGGTCACAGGTTCGAGCCCTGTTACTTCCACCACATATACTAGCCTTTTTGGCAAATAAAATAATTTTTGTTACTTCTTACACTAAGTGTAAAGCCAGAAATTAAGTAAGTATTATATGGCTCGGTAGTTCAGCTGGTTAGAATGCCGCCCTGTCACGGCGGAGGTCGTGGGTTCGAATCCCATCCGAGTCGCCATTTGGATTGCAATAGTGATCCAATGTGCTGATGTAGCTCAATTGGCAGAGCAATTGATTTGTAATCAATAGGTTGTAGGTTCAAGTCCTATCATCAGCTCCAATCCACTTCTTTTATTAAAGGAGTGAGATAAAGAACATGAAATTCTTTAACAAAAAATAATTTTGGGGATGTTCCAGAGTTGGCCAAATGGGACGGACTGTAAATCCGTTAGCTTTGCTTTCAGTGGTTCGAATCCGCTCATCCCCACCATTTAAATTTTAGGACTTAATGATTGATAAAATTTGTTTTACCATTATAATCCGCATAATGCGGGTGTAGCTCAGTGGTAGAGCCCCAGCCTTCCAAGCTGGTTGCGAGGGTTCGATTCCCTTCACCCGCTCCATGCGCCCTTAGCTCAGCTGGATAGAGCAACGGACTTCTAATCCGTGTGTCCCAGGTTCGAATCCTGGAGGGCGCGCCACAATATATCTTCTTGATATATTAAAAAAACCTTACAAAAAATTTGGTTATTTTATAAAAGTGTGGTATAATATATTTTGTTACTGCATTAAACAATTATCTTTGGGATATAGCCAAGTCGGTAAGGCACCAGACTTTGACTCTGGTATGCGTAGGTTCGAGTCCTGCTATCCCAGCCAATATGATCCATTAGCTCAGCCGGTAGAGCACCTGACTTTTAATCAGGGTGTCCGGAGTTCGAATCTCCGATGGGTCACCAAATTAGAAAAGCCTATTTCGTTTGAGATAGGCTAATCTAATACAAAATAATAGGCGAAAGTCAATTAAATTGGCTTTGAATCTTTTAGCCATTTGATTACTTACAATATAATATAAATCTTATTAATAATTAAATATGGAGAGGTACCGAAGCGGTCATAACGGGGCGGTCTTGAAAACCGTTAGAGTCTTTCGGCTCACAAGGGTTCGAATCCCTTCCTCTCCGCCAATGGAGAAGTACTCAAGTGGCTGAAGAGGCTCCCCTGCTAAGGGAGTAGATCCTTTCAAAAGGGATGCGAGGGTTCAAATCCCTCCTTCTCCGCCAATAAAATATATTATGCCCAGATAGCTCAGTCGGTAGAGCAGAGGACTGAAAATCCTCGTGTCGGTGGTTCGATTCCGCCTCTGGGCACCAATAAAAGCCTGTGCGGCTATTGGAGCACTCTCCATGAAATGGTCGCCGTATGCGAAACAAGCCTGTCCGGCTTAAGGAGGACTCGTGCCTTAGCACGAAATAACCGCAGGTCCTAACGGACCGAGGACCCTCTATAGGGTCTTATTTTTTTAAAAAATATAGGGGAGTAGTTCAGCTGGTAGAACGTCGGTCTCCAAAACCGGATGTCGCGGGTTCAAGTCCTGTCTCCCCTGCCAAAAAAATTATATTATATTTTATATTTATCTTATGGACCTGTAGCTCAGGTGGTTAGAGCGCACGCCTGATAAGCGTGAGGTCGGTAGTTCGAGTCTACTCAGGTCCACCATAATGACTTATCACCATTTATTAAGCAAATGGATGGTAGGTTGGCCGTCAGGCTTTCCCAATAGCACGAAGGGCGATTGGATAGAAAGCTACGACTTTTTTAATATTTTTGTGGGCCTCTAGCTCAGTTGGTTAGAGCGCCCGGCTCATAACCGGTAGGTCCAGGGTTCGAGCCCCTGGAGGCCCACCAAGTTTGGCACCCTTTATGGGTGCCTTTCTTAT
>NZ_JAEUYX010000036.1 GCF_016798225.1 Anaerococcus sp. mt242
GCGTGTGACCTTTATCCGTAACAATATGCCACCTATCATAGCTGATAGGGATAAGGATTTAGGAGAGGTGACTAATAGCCTAGAGTATAGTTGGTCTGCAACAGATCCTGAAAAAGATAAGATGACTACGGTGGTTTATCTTGATGATAGGATAATTAAGGATAGGTTTACCCTAGCTGAGGGGGTTAATCAGACTATAAAGATAGATGGTGAGGCTATGCAAAAACTATCCCGTGGTAAGCATACTATAAGGATAGTGGTTGATGATGATAAGGGTTTTAGCTCTACTAGGACTTTGACCTTTACAAGAGTAGTAAATAGGCTAGTCATGAAACTTGCAGGAAATGGGATAGAGACTGACGGATTAGCTAAACGTGTGCTAGTATCTACTGCTGGTATCCACGTGGCTAAGGGGGCTGATGTCAAGTATGAGGTGTGCAATAACTCCTTTGATGATAGTCCTACTTGGGAAGATGCTACTGCTATGACTCTAAATAACAGGGCCTTTAACTTTACTAATAAGAATAAGACTGCAGCAAAGGCTGGGGTTGATATAAGGGTTACTATTAGCCGTGGAGATGCTAAGGGTCAGTCATATATAAGTGCGATAGGAGGGTCTTTTGATTAAGGTATTTAATAAAAAACCAATCGGCGAAATCAATGAATTAAGAGAAAAGGGGCTATACAACGCCCCTTTTAGTGTGCAAGAAAATGCCAATCCCACAAAGATTGAGACTCCAGATACAAAAGCTTTGGAGGATAAAATTCAAAAGCTGGAGGGCAAGATTACAGAGCTTGAAAGCAAAGACAATGCTACAGATCCTTACGATGACAGTGAACTTTTGAAAAAAATAGAAGAACTTGAAGCAAAGCTAGCAGAATCTGAGCAAACCGTGGCTGACTATGCGTCTAAGACTGAGAGTCAAGCTAAGACCATAGAAGATCTAAATGCAGACCTTGATGCACTTGTAGGAGGGATAGATGAGTAGACGTGATAAACTTAAAAAACTAAGACAAAATATTGATGCTACTACTAATGATGTAGCGGATATCAAAAAGGCTACACAAAGGCTTGTAATGGCTAGTGATATATCTGCTAGTGACTATGCTGAAATTATCGCTATATACGATAAGTGGGAAGCTGATAAAGACTATAAAAAAGGGGATATAGTGAAGTATTACAATGTGCTTTACGAGGTTATCCAAGACCACACAAGTCAAGCGGATTGGAAACCTAATGCTACGCCCGCTCTATTTAAGACTACTACTGCTAAAGAGACCATAGATGGGGTTGAGATAATCCCAGATTTTAAACAACCTACAGGTGGCCATGATTCCTATAAAAAAGGGGATAAAGTCAAGTTTGAGGACAAGGTATATGAGTCTGTGATTGATAACAACGCTTATAGTCCGTCTGCTTATCCTGCTGGTTGGAAGGTGGTTGATTAATGGCTACTGGTGTAATACAAGGGCGCTTCACGTTTCAGTATGGCACATCTAAAGAGTGGGAGCAAAGCAATCTTATACTACTACGTGGCGAGCCCGCTTTTGAGTCTGATACTACTAAGCTAAAATTTGGTGATGGTAGGTCTTTGTATAAGGACTTGCCTTATGTGTCAGTAGGTAATCTTAAAATCACTGACTTTACAGAGGAACAACAAAAAATGATACAAGGCCCACCTGGACCAAAAGGTGAGCCTCTTACTTATGATGATTTGACTGCTGACCAAAGGCTTGACCTTAAAGGAGAGCCTGGAAAAGATGCCGAACCTTTGACCATAGAATTTTCCGCTATAAACGAGGACGGGAATACAATTGTGAAATTTTCTGATGGTAGTGAGATAGAAATTCCTAAAGGTGACAAAGGCGATCAAGGCAACGTCACTACTTATAGTGCAGGCAACGGCTTAGTTTTAGAAGGTACGACTTTTAGTGTTAGTGATGATGTGGCCTTTAAAGACGATATACCTAAAAAGATTGATTTAACAACCGAGCAAAAAGAAGCATTAAAAACTGAAATAGTGCCTCAATATATAGGTGGAGATGGGATAAAAATTAAAGACAACGTTATTAGCCAAGAGCCGTATCTACCTCCTGGCAAAGGTATTTTAAAGCTGTGGAATAAGTACCACACAGAAGAACACATAATTGGGGATGAAGTTGAAGCTGAATTTAGAGGAGCGGGGAGCATTAGTGCTAGGTATGAATTTATACAATTGCCAAGCACCGTAAAAATAATTAGGGCTAGAGCTTTAGGAGGACAACCCCTTGAATATGTATATATACCCGATAGTGTTATAGAAGTGGAGGCTGGAGCTCTTAGTAGAGCAAAATTAATATCTATAAACAAAAGTACTAAATATGACGCTGAAACTTTTAAAGATGCCGAAGTCATTGTAAGAAGTTAGGAGGTGATCCTGTGGAGGCCACACAAACAATCGCAGACTACGGAGTAGCTATAGGGATAACAATCATTGTTGTTAGCCTACTAGCTACTTTTTTTTATAAGCATTTGCAAAGATTGGATAAGAAATTTGATGATGAACGAGAAGAAAAGAAATACGAGCGAGAACAAAGAGCTAGACACGACGAACTAATGCTGGAAGCTGAGAAAGATAAGCTGGAAGCTGAAAAAGAGACAAGAAAAACATATCTAAGTATGACTGAGGAGTTAAAAAAAACTACTCAAATGCAAGCGGAAATCCTTGCTAATCAATCAAACGAGCTTAAAAGCTACAGTGACAGCATTAACGGCAACACTAAAGCTATAGCAGATCACAACAAAAACTTTGTAAAGCATATAAAGTACACAGATGATCGTTTTGACTGTGTAGATAGTCAGTTAGTAAGCATAGCTGGCATGCTTGATGAGGTTAGGCAAAGTACCAAGGATTTAGCCACAAAGGCAGATTTAGAAAAAGTAAAGAGTGGACTTGATGAGTATATCAGGTCTAAGAAGTAATTTGAATTGAAAATTGGACAAATTATGATATAATTT
>NZ_JAEUYX010000037.1 GCF_016798225.1 Anaerococcus sp. mt242
AACAATATTTCCAGTCAAGATTAAAAGTTTAGTATCCATTAGCTTAATACATTACTGCACTTACACCTTGGACCTATCAAACGTATTTTCTTTACGTACTTTTAGAAATCTTATCTTGAGGGTTGCTTCGTACTTAGATGCTTTCAGTACTTATCAATTCCATACTTAGCTACCCAGCTATGCTCCTGGCGGAACAACTGGTACACCAGTGGTATGTCCATCCCGGTCCTCTCGTACTAAGGACAGGTCCTCGCAAATTTCTTACGCCCACGCTGGATAGGGACCGAACTGTCTCACGACGTTCTGAACCCAGCTCGCGTGCCTCTTTAATGGGCGAACAGCCCAACCCTTGGGACCTACTTCAGCCCCAGGATGAGACGAGCCGACATCGAGGTGCCAAACCTCCCCGTCGATGTGGACTCTTGGGGGAGATAAGCCTGTTATCCCCGGGGTAGCTTTTATCCGTTGAGCGATGGCCCTTCCATGCGGTGCCACCGGATCACTAAGTCCGTATTTCTACTCTGCTTGAGCTGTATCTCTCGCAGTTAAGCTCGCTTTTGCCTTTGTACTCTGCGAATGGTTTCCGTCCATTCTGAGCGAACCTTTGAACGCCTCCGTTACTTTTTAGGAGGCGACCGCCCCAGTCAAACTGCCCAACTGACAATGTCCTTTGCCCTGATTAAGGGTCAATGTTAGAATTCTGATATTAGAAGGTTGGTATCCCAAGGATGGCTTGGCGCATACTGGCGTACACGCGTCTTCGCCTCCCAACTATCCTGTACATCTAATCTCAAAATCCAATATCAGCCTACAGTAAAGCTCCACGGGGTCTTTCCGTCCTAGCGTGGGTAAGTCGCATCTTCACGACTACTACAATTTCACCGGATCCTTTGTTGAGACAGTGCCCAAATCGTTACACCTTTCGTGCGGGTCGGAACTTACCCGACAAGGAATTTCGCTACCTTAGGACCGTTATAGTTACGGCCGCCGTTTACTGGGGCTTAAGTTCTAGCCTTCGCTTGCGCTAAGCCTTCCCCTTAACCTTCCAGCACCGGGCAGGTGTCAGCTCCTATACTTCATCTTACGATTTTGCAGAAACTTGTGTTTTTGGTAAACAGTCGCTTGGGCCTGGTTTCTGTGGCCATATCGCTATGGCTCCCCTTCTCCCGAAGTTACGGGGACATTTTGCCGAGTTCCTTAACAAAGGTTCTTCCGCGCGTCTTGGTATTCTCTACCTCCCTACCTGTGTCGGTTTTGGTACGGGCGCTTTGGTCATCGATAGTGACTTTTCTTGGCAATTTGAAATCGGCTACTTCTCTACTCATGTTTTCGATACCTATCACACATTAGCTTTTTGATTAGCGGATTTGCCTACTAATCAGCCTTTGTGCTTAGACTGCCATCCATCGGGCAGCTTAGCTTATCCTCTTGCGTCATCACTTCTCTAATAGCGACTTTAAGCGGTACAGGAATATAAACCTGTTATCCATCGGCTACGCCTTTTGGCCTCGCCTTAGGTCCCGACTTTCCCTGAGGGGACGAGCCTTGCTCAGGAGTCCTTGGGGTTTCGACGGGGATGATTCTCACATCCCTTCTCGCTACTCATGCCAGCATTCTCTCTTGTATTAAGTCCACGCCTGCTTTCGCTTGGGCTTCTTCCCTAATACAATGCTCCTCTACCACTGATAGAGTATTTAAA
>NZ_JAEUYX010000038.1 GCF_016798225.1 Anaerococcus sp. mt242
TGAGCTGAACCCCAAAATCCGGAATATGGATTGAGGGGTTTTTTTCATGCCAAAATATACAAAAGAATTTAAAATTAAATTAGTTCTGGAGTACTTATCAGGTCAAACAGGTGGACGACCTGAAGTAGCAAATAAATACAATATACCTGATAGCACTCTAGAAAATTGGATTAACAAATATAACTCAGGAGGCTTTGGTAACTTAGCTAAAAAACAAACTAAGAATAAATTCACTAGTGAATTTAAACTATCTGTAATACAATATAGACAAATCAATAATATCTCATACAGGCAAACCGCAGAGCACTTTGATATCACTAATGGATCAGTAATATGTAACCGGGAGAAAGCATATCGAGAACGTGGTTTATCTGGCTTAGAAGATAACAGAGGAAGGCCTAAGAAAGATATGTCTAAATCAGAAAAGAAATCAAAGAACGAAAAACCAATAGTTGAGTCTGAAAGAGAAGAACTAATAAGACTTAGAGAAGAAAATAAATATCTAAAGATGCAAATACTATTCGAAAAAAAGTTTCAAGCCTTGCTACTAGAAGAGGAAGCAGAAGCAAGGAAAAAACAAAGATAATACTTCATCTTCTTAAAGAACATCCTGAAACAAAAGCAAGTGAATGGATAAAAGTAGCTAAGCTTCCAAAATCTTCATACTATGAGTGGAAAATTAAATTAGAAAATCCAGAAGACAAAGATAAAGAACTCAGAGAAGAAATAAAATCAATAGTTAAATCAACAAAGGGTAGGTATGGCTACAGAAGAGTAAGTACAGTTCTAAGAAACAAAGGCTTAATAATAAATCATAAAAGAGTTCTTAGAATCATGAAACAAGAAGGACTCTTATGCACTAAATTTAAAACTAGGTCAAGAAAATACTCATCATACAAGGGTCAAGTAGGTAAAATAGCTTCTAACGTAGTTAATCGTAACTTTAAAGCCAGTAGACCTAATAGGCTATGGTTAACAGATATAACTGAATTTAGAATTAAAGGTCATGAAGATAGACTCTACCTATCACCAATACTAGATGCATATAACAGCGAGATAATTAGCTATACACTAAGTCATCACCCAACAATTAAACTGACCAACTCAATGTTAGACAAAGCAATAAAAGGTATTAGTTCTAAAGACAATTTAGTAATACACTCAGACCAAGGATTCCATTACCAACATAGTTCATGGTCTAGTAAACTAAGAAAACTAAATATAATACAAAGTATGTCAAGAAAAGGGAATTGTCTAGACAATTCTCCGATGGAAAACTTCTTTGGTATACTAAAACAAGAAATGTACTATGGTGTAGAATTTACAAGTTATGATCAATTAAGAAAAGAAATAGAATTATATATCAAATGGTACAACGAAGACAGGATTAAGACAAAATTAAACGAAATGTCACCTGTTGATTACAGATTACATTCCGCTTAAAATATTATTAAGTTATTCCGTGTTTATGGGTTCAGCTCA
>NZ_JAEUYX010000039.1 GCF_016798225.1 Anaerococcus sp. mt242
ACCTCTTATCCACTCAAAAAAGCCCTTGACCCAACCTCAAGGATATAGGTAGAATACGATTCTCTATTAGAATCAAAAAGACAGTAGCCGTTAACTACTGTCTTTTCTTTTACTTACTTTTATGCTGATCGGCTATATAAATAGTCAAAACTGCAACTAGTAAGGGAAAAATTAAATTTTCCAATAGGTAGAATACTATCTCCATATAGAATCACCTCCTTTCGGAGACTATTTAATTATATCATAATTATTTTAAGGATTAGCTTTGCTAGTCCTTTTTTTAGTACAAAGAAAGGAAAATTTATGGGAGTAAAAGAAGCTTTAAATTGGATGGACAGACACCATAGACACAAGGGCAACTATCCTTACAGCATGGTTAGAAGAAACGGTAACCCGGGTTATGACTGCTCATCTGCTGTGTACTATGCACTTATAGCGGGTGGAGTCTTACCTAAAAACACACCGATAGGAAACACCGAGACTCTTTTTAAGCTAAAAGGCAAGTACCTAGATGAAATATATGACTATAAGGATGTAAGAGCTGGTGATATCTTTATCAGAGGTGGTGAGGGCAGATCTGCTGGAGCTAATGGACACACAGGCATGTTTTATAAAAAAGACGGCATAATCCACTCTAACTACTCAAATAACGGGATATCTTACAACGATAACAAGAGCTTTATAGGCTACTTTTTAGACCGCAGGAGGAGCAGTAATGAGCGTTACTTTAGACCTAGATATGGTGGAGCTAACGGTTTAGATATAGCACCTGTAAAGCGACAAAAACCACAAAAATCATCAGGCAAAAAATTCATTAAAAACGAAAAATGGCACGGTATAACACAGACAGCTTGCCATGTAAGAGCTGACGCAAGTACTAACTCAGCTATAGTAGCAACCTACCCTATGGGAGCAAGGATTAACTACGATAGCGTGTATGAAGCAGACGGCTATCGTTGGATATCTTATATAGGTAACTCTGGCAAACGTAGATATGTAGCCTATAGACGTACAAGCGGCAACACAAGAGCATGGATAACTTTTTAGGAGGATTAAATGATTTTTAGAAATAACAAAACTTATGATACTTTAAAAAATTTATCTTTGATAGCTATACCAATAAGCACTTTTATAGTGGCTATACTTGGAGCATATAATTATGGGAATGTTGAAAGAGTAACTGCTGTACTTGCAGCGATTAATACACTTTTAGGGTCTCTAGTTAAGATATCAAGTTCAGAATATAATAAAAAATAACTAGACTTTTAATGACTTTTATAGTCGTTGGAAGTATACTAGTATTGAAAGAAGTAACCTTGTGTATATTCTGTATTAACTCTAAAAATTGGGCTGGCCTTTTGGCTGGCCTCTTTTTTT
>NZ_JAEUYX010000003.1 GCF_016798225.1 Anaerococcus sp. mt242
GAAATTAGGATACTTATCACCGGTAGAATATAGAAGAAGGAATGCTGCTTAAAAATAGATTTTCCCCTAGGGAAAAGTACAAACAAAAACATCAGACACAGATATAAATCTATGCCTGATGTTAAGTCCAACTTTTTGGGGTCACCTTAGAAATTTGGGAGTTTTTTTAATGCCAAAATTAATATTTAAAATTTATAATGGTTCATTAACTTGATATTTTTTGGTAAAGATTGCTATATTGGGTATAGTAATTAATAATGATAATCAACGAAAAGAAAGGAATAATAATGAAAATTACAATAGGAGATTATATTCTTAAAAGACTTAAAGAATTAAATATAAAACACATTATCGGGGAACCAGGTGACTTTAACTTAGAATTCCTTGAGCAAATTTCAGAAGATAAAGACATAGAATTTGTAGGTATGTCTAATGAGTTAAATGCTGCATTTGCGGCCGATGGGTATGCAAATGAAAATGGAATTTCAGCTTTAATGACTACTTATAGTGTAGGGGACCTTAATGCTCTAGGTGGTATTGCAGGATCTGTTGCAGAACACAGACCAATTATAATTATTTCTGGTACTCCACCTCTATTTGCAATGAGAGAAAGAAAAATGACCCACCACACATTAGCCGATGGAGATTATGAAAATGTTCGTCGTGCTATGAATGAATTTGTGGATGATTCTGTTTTAATTACTCACGAAAATGCAAGATATGAAATTGATAGGTTAATTGAAAGAGCCGTAACATACAGCAAGTCTGTAAATATTGAGCTACCTTCAAATATTGCTTACCTTGATATTAAAATCGAAGATGATTTAAAACCAATTGAGAAAAAGAAAACTAAATCTGATGATGAAAGGCTAGATGCAGCGGCTAAAAAAATTGCAGAGAGATTTGTAAATGCTAAAAATCCAGTTGTTTTAATTGATGAAGCTGTTGATAGATATGATGTAGCTGACAAAGTGCTAGAATTAATCGAAAGATCCCAAGTACCATTTGCAGTTCTTGCAACAGCAAAAGCATATTATAATGAATCTCATCCGTTATATTTAGGGATCTATCAAGGTGAAGAATCAGATAAGGGTGTTCAAGAAAAGGTTGAAAGCTCTGACTTTCTAATTTCAATTGAGCCAGTGTTTATGCAAGCAAATAATGGGGAATTTACATCAAAATTACCAGAAGATGCAATTATTATCAATGCAGATTATACAAAAGTAGGCGAAGAAATCTTTGAAGCGGTTTATGTAAATGACTTAGTAGAACTTGGTCTACAAAACATTACACAAAGAGAAAAAATCGAAAGTGTAAATAAGACAAAAGAAAAAGAATACAAATTTGAAGCTGATAAACTAATTATGCAAGAAGATTTCTATGCACAAATTGCAAGATACTTTAAAGAAAATGATGTTGTTTATGGAGAAACTGGTACAGCTAGTCATGGGCTTACAGAAATAAAAATTCCTGATGGAGTAAAACTTGTAAGAAGTCAAATTTGGGGATCAATCGGAGCCATGCTTCCAATGCAAATGGGTGGTATGCTAGCAAGTCCAGAAAAACGCCACATACTATTAATAGGAGATGGTTCCTTCCAAGTAAGTGCTCAAGCCCTATCAAGAATGATTTATAATAAACAAAATCCAATTATTTTCCTAATCGATAACGACGGATACACAATTGAACGTTATATCATGGGCATGAAAAGAGATTATAACGATATACCAAAATGGGATTACTCATTACTTCCACAAGCATTCAGTAAGGGTCAATCAAATATGAAAACTGCTGAGGCAAGAACACAAGGAGAACTTGAAGAAATTTTAAAAACACTTGATGATGTAAATGAAGGAATAATAATCACTGTTTATATGCACCAAGAAGATTCACCAGAAGTAATGGTAGATTATGGTAAAAACAAAGAAGACTTTAACTTTGGTGAAAGAGGACCTAAAAACCCAGAACCAGACTTTAAAGCTTAATAATAGTATTAAAAAACTGCAGATTAATTTCTGCAGTTTTTTATTAATTTAATTTATAAATTTTTTGTAAGCCGTAAAGTCCTAGATTTTCTATTATTTCAAAATTATAATTTTCTATATTTAAAATATCTACAAAAGGACCGGTAAGGATTATTTTTAACTTATCAACTTTTAATTTATTTTGGATGACTATTCTATCTATTATTCCATTTATAGAAAAATTATAAGAATGATAAATCCCGTTTTGTATTGCCTTTTTTGTAGAATTTCCTAAGACTTTATTACTTTTTAAAATTTCAACTTTTGGAAGCCTAGCGCTTTGTTCATTTAATGATTTTGCATATAAATCAATACCTGGTAAAATAACCCCGCCCAGAAATTGATTTTGGCTGTTGATAAAATCTATTGTGGTTATAGTTGCTGCAGAGATTATTATTAAATCATTTTCAAAATTATTTACTCCGACAGCTCTAATTATCCTATCAGATCCAACATCTTTTGGATTTTCACATTTTATGTTAAGACCGGTTTTAACGCCAGAAGAGATTAATATAGGTTTTTTTCCTGTAATATTTACAGCAATTTTTTCAAAAGTATATGCCATTTCTGGAACTACTGTTGAAATTATAATATCATCAATATCTATAAAATAAATATTATATTCATTTAACATCAACTTAATTAAGAGATTAAGCTCATCTACGGTTTTATCTTGATCGGTCTTAAAATTAAAATTTGCTATTAAACCTTCCTCATCAAATACCCCAAAACTAGTAAATTTATTATCTATGTCAATTGCAAGTAACATTTATCTCCTCGCTTTTAAAACTGCTTTTATTACTCCACTTGTAATAATTATTGATAAAAATGCCTCTGGCAAACCGGATGTGATAGATACACCAAGTATGGCTGACCTGGCATTTTCTAATGGGATATTTAAAGCTTCTACATATTTTTGAGCATAAATTAAATATATCCCAGTTAAAACTAATATAGTATTAGTCATTGATCCGACAAAGGCACCGATAGCTATAGGAAAATCTTTGGTTGCTGTTTTATTAGAATAATAAAATAGGCCTAAGCAAACTATAATTAAAATTATTACTAAAATAATATTTACTTTTGAAGCCCCGTTTTTAATATTTTTGTACAAAATAAAAGCTAAAAATATCAAAAGTAAGGACCAAAGTATCTTTGATGCAGTTTTTAAATTTTTATCATCAAACTTCTTAACAGATGTGTAAGCATAATAAGAAGTAATTCCTATTAAAATACGCGGAATGACTGAAATCAGTGGATTGTAAAATACAAAAGAAATAGGTGTTGGCCTTATTACTGCATTTATCAGAGAAAAGACTCCAAAAATAAGTCCGACAAGTCCCCCAACAACAGGACCTTCTACAATTGCTGCAATAATAACTGGAATATGCATTGTTGTTGCATTTATGATCCCTAAAGGAATAAGTCCAAGTGGGGTAAGTCCTAAAACAATAGTGATAGCACCAAGAACTGCAGCAGTAGTTAATTTTCTGCTGGATAGAGTTTTTTTATTCATTTTTGCCTCCTGATACGGTTCGATATAGATACCGTTCTATTTATAACTCTTGATTTTAATTTTTATACTAGCTAGGATCAAAGGTATCCTGCCTAAAAAATCTAAACCAATCCGATTATAACATAAGAAAAAATATTGGTAAATAATTGCAAAGTGGATTCCAAATTTTGCTTTAAAAAATGGTATAATATTGCTAGACTTTTAGAAGAGGGAATTATGGATACTTTAAATACACCAAATCACCTTGCAATTATCTTAGATGGCAATGGACGCTGGGCTAAAAGACAAAATAAGCCAAGAACTTTTGGCCACAAAAAGGGGGCGGAAAATGTCGTGGATATTGCAATTCATGCAAAAAAACGTGGGGTAAAATACCTTACTTTATATGCTTTTTCTACTGAAAACTGGAAAAGACCAGCTAGTGAAGTGGATTATTTAATGAAGCTGTTGATAAAATTTGTTGAAAAAAAGATAGATCAGCTTATGGAAGAAGATTGCAGAATTAATTTCTTGGGAGATTTGTCTGCCTTACCAGATGCAACACGTGATGCAGTTAACAAGGCATTAGAAAAAACAAAAAATAATAAGTCTTTGTTTATAAACATCGCCCTAAATTATGGGGGCAGGGATGAAATTGTCTATGCTGTAAAACAAATTGTTGAAAAAGGATATAGTCCTGATAAAATCACAGAAAATTTAATTTCTGAAAATCTTTATACTGCTAGTATTCCTGATCCAGATTTATTGATCAGACCGGGGGGAGAATTACGCATATCAAACTTTTTGATATATCAAATTGCCTATTCTGAATTATATTTTACTGATGTTTTGTGGCCAGATTTTGATGAAGACGAGCTTGACAAGGCTCTTGAGGCTTTTGCAAATAGAAATAGAAGATTTGGAGCACTTGATGAATCTAATTAAGAGAACTTTGGGTGGGGCTATAATCCTTCTTGTGTTATTTGCAATCACATATTTTGGCAAAATCAGTCTTGCAATTGGATTTACAATTTTTTCGCTAATTGCAATAAAAGAGCTAACAGATGCCTTTTGTAAAATAGGATTTAGATTTAATAAGCCCTTGCTTTATTTTTCTAATTTATTAATTATGGCAGCAAGTTTTGCCAAGGAAAGAGAACTTTTTGCAGTTAGTATCACCCTTTCATTTGCAATTATATTTGGCATATTAATCTTTGATGAAAAAAGAAATTTAGATGATATACTAGTACATATATTTATTTTAATTTATGTGGCAGGACTTATGGGCTCTATTGTAAAAACTCATGATACAAGATATTTATGGATGCTATATCTTACTGCTTGGGGTTCTGATACCTTTGCTTATCTTACTGGATCTCTTGTTGGTAAAAGAAAAATTGAATCAGTAAGTCATATTAGTCCCAATAAAACCTTGGAAGGATCAATTGGCGGGATAATTGGGGCTGTGATTTTAAATTTAATTTATAATCACTATTCTGGACTTCATTTAGATATTAGTTTAGTAATTATATTTTCAGCACTAGGTGCTATACTATCGCAAATTGGTGATTTGGTAGCATCATATATAAAAAGAAAGACAGGAATAAAGGACTTTGGAAATCTTATTCCAGGTCATGGGGGGATCATGGATCGCTTTGACTCTATGATATTTATCGCTCCTTTATTTTATTTATTTTCTGTTTTGTAAGGAGGAGAAATGGGAACAATTATTATTGCCCTTATAATGTTTTTAGCCTTGGTAACCATCCATGAGTTTGGACATTTTATTGTGGCAAAATTATCAGATATTAAAGTAAATGAATTTGCTGTTGGCATGGGGCCTGAAATATTTAGCAAGCAAAATGGTGAAACAAAATATTCGCTACGTGCTTTGCCTATCGGTGGATACTGTGCCATGGAGGGTGAAGAAGAATCTTCGACTGATCCAAGAAGCTATGACAATGCGCCTGCATTCAAAAGATTTTTGACTATACTTGCAGGACCAGTCATGAATTTACTTTTAGCAATTATAGTTTTTACTATTGTAGTATTTAATACTGGAACAAGTACAAATTTTGTTGGGGGTTTTGCTGAAAATTCACCTGCAAAAGAAGCTGGAATCAGTGTTGATGATGAGATAGTCTCTATAGACAATAAGGAAATTAAGGAATTTACTGATATTTCAAATGTACTTAGAGATTATTATGCTAGCAACGCAAAAGACAAAGCAGTTGAAGTTAAAGTAAAAGATACTAACAATGGAGAGACTAAAAATTATAATATTACACCAACTTTTGAAAATGATATACCACTTTTAGGTATCACTTCAAAAATGAGAAATGTTAGTTTTCTAGAGGCCGTTGGTCTAGGAGTTAGTGAGACTTGGCGCAATTTCAAAATGATATTTAATATTTTAGGCATGCTTATAACTGGAAAGTTATCATTTGGTGCCTTATCAGGACCGGTTGGTGTAGTAAAGGAAATTGGCAACCAAGCTCAAAGTGGGATTATGAATGTTTTATATTTCTTATCCTACATTAGCGTAAACCTTGGTGTTTTCAATTTGATACCATTCCCAGCCCTTGATGGATCAAAGCTTGTAACCAATCTTTATGAGATGATTACGAAAAAAAGGGTTAACAAAAAAATTGAAGAAAGAGTTACTATTGTTGGTTTTATAATATTAATCAGTTTGATATTAATAATCACAGTTAAAGATATATTTACACTTTTTTAAGGAGATGTAATGAGAAAAGAAACTAGAAAAATTTATGTAGGAGATGTTGCAATTGGAGGTGACTCTCCTATTTCTATCCAATCAATGACCACTGCAAAAACAAGTGATATTGATGCTGTTGTCAGCCAAATAAATGCCCTAGAAGAAGCAGGATGTGATATTTCAAGGTCAGCCATAAATGATATGAATGATGCAAAAGCAATTAGTGAAATCAAAAAAAGAACTAATTTGCCATTTGTTGCTGATATCCAATTTGACTACAAACTTGCCCTAGCTGCAGTTGAAAATGGTTGTGATTGTCTAAGATACAATCCAGGAAATATTGGTAGCGAGGATAAGGTACGTGAAATTGTAGAAGCATGTAAAAGCAAAAATATTCCAATAAGAATTGGTGTAAATTCTGGTTCTATTTCCCGTGAAATAGTAGATAAATTTGGTGGAGTAAATGCAGATAGCCTAGTAGCTAGCGCTATAGAAGAGATAAAAATCCTAGAAGATATGGATTTTTATGATATGAAAATATCTGTAAAATCATCAGATGTAAATATCATGATAGATGCTTATAGAAAATTGTCTTCATTAGTAGATTATCCACTTCATTTAGGAGTGACAGAAGCAGGACCACTTTACCAAGCCCTTGTAAAATCATCAATAGGTATTGGATCTTTACTAAAAGATGGTATTGGAGATACAATCAGAGTTTCAATAACTGGCGATCCAGTTGAAGAAATCAAAGCTGGAAAAGCAATTCTAAAAGCTTTAAATTTACGTCGTGATGGTTTAGATATTGTATCTTGCCCAACTTGCTCAAGAACTACAGTTAACCTTGAAGAAATAGTAGCAGAAGTAGAAGAAAAAGCTTCTGGATTAAATATCGACGCCAAAGTAGCCATTATGGGTTGTCCAGTAAATGGACCTGGCGAAAGCAAGGAAGCCGATTATGGAATTTCTGCTGCAAATGGTATGGGTTTCTTATTTAAAGATGGAAAGACAATTAAAAAAGTAAAGGAAGATGAAATAGTAGATACACTTTTAGATGTATTAAAAGAAAGCTATAAGAATGAAGATTGATTTAAGCAGATTTGTTGACATCAAAGAAAATGAATACACTATTACAAATGCAATATACTATAAAAATACCAATGAATTAAAATTAACTGTTGAGTCAGACCTAGATCATTTTGATGATAAGGTAAGGGTAGAGCTTGATGATTTTTTATCCTTTGTAACACTCACAATTGAATTTGTAAACTTATCTCCAGATATTAATGAGGATGTATGTGGCAATGAAGTTGAGCCTGACATAAACGAGGTAGAAATTATCGAGGATAAGGACTTAGGTTCAAAACCAAAAGAGCTAGTAGAAAATATTTCTGAAAATTGTGAGCAAGATGCTGTCTCAGATCTTCTAAATCAAAAAGAAAAAGATCTTCAGGCCCGTATAAGCCATGCTATAAACCTTAGCCATAAGGAAGAAAAAAAAGAAATCGAACCTGTTGATGGTCTTGATTATGGTGGCAAGATAAAAAATGATGTGATTCCCATAGCAGAAATTTATGATAAAAAGGGATTACGTGTTTCACTAATCGGTACTGTTTATAATCTTGATGTTTTTGAAACCAAAAATCATTATTTTATCTATACATTTGACCTAGAGGATAGCACTGATGCTATTTCTTGTAAGATATTCTCATCTGAAAAAAATAAAGAAAAGCTAAGACTTTTAAGAGATGGCGTTGCTGTGCAAGTTGAGGGTGTACTAAATTATGATGATTATGCCCACGAAGAAATTTTTACAGCAAATATTTTAAAAGAAGCACTTATCAGCAAAAAAACAGATACCGCCTATGAAAAAAGAATTGAATTAGAAGTTCATACAAAGATGACAAATCTAGATGGTTTTGTAGACAATACTGATATTTTAAAAGTTTTAACAGATTGGGAATGGGAGGCAATTGGTATTACAGATACAGAAACCTTACAAGGCTTGCCAGACTTATACGATGCAATAAGTAAGACTGGAAAGAAAATGTTGCCGGGTGCTGAACTTTTGCTTGTAGAAGATGAATTAAGAATTTTAACCAATCTTTCATCTAATCCTGTCCCAACTACAAAAGATATAAAAGACCAAGAATTTGTAGTTTTTGACTTAGAAACTACAGGTCTTTCAAGATTTGCCGATAAAATCACAGAAATAGGTGCTGTTAGAATAAAAAATGGAGAAATCACAGAAGAATTTAATGAGCTAGTAAATCCAGAACAATTAATCCCAGAAAAAGTTATTGAACTAACTGGTATTACAAATGAAATGGTAATGGATAAGCCAAAAATCGATGAGGTTTTGCCTAAATTTTTAAAATTTGCGGGTGATGCAATCCTAGTCGGACAAAACTCAGACTTTGATATTGGTTTTGTAAGAGAAAACGCTAGAAACTTAAAGCTAAATTTTGATCCTATTTATATGGATACTTTGCCTATGGCCAGAGCTCTTTTTGAAGATATGGGTAGATTTTCCCTAGATAAGATTGCTAAAAAATTAAATATTCCATCCTTTAACCACCACAGGGCAAGTGATGACGCAAGAGCTACAGCTCAAATTTTTATAAAAATGTATGAAATGATAATGAAGCAAGATCTTGATTTATCAACTATAAATAAGCTTGAAACTCATTATCCAAAGTCAAAATATGAAAACTTTTCTGCCCTTGTTTATGCAAAAAATGAAATCGGTCTAAAAAACTTATACAAGCTAATTTCAAAATCAAGGATGAAAAATTTTAATAATGAAGCAAAGACACCGATATCTATCTTAAAAGAGCATAGGGAAGGTCTTATAATTGGTAGTGGTGGACATGAAAGTATGCTTTTTAAGTATCTACTTGATGGCTATCCACAAGAAAAGATTGATGAATTAATAGAATTATTTGACTTTTTCCAAGTTGAACCACTTGGCATCTTTGCCGATGAAGTTTCTAAAGGTAGGGTTAGGAATCTTGACCAAGTCATAGATATAAACAAAAAAATAATTGAACTAGGAAATGCAAATAATAAATTAGTGGTAGCTACAGGTGGGGTAAGATATTTTAAACCAGATGATTATATATTAAGAAATATCCTTCATAAAGGCCAATATTTTAGATATCATGAAAACAAACCACTATATTATCTTAGAACTACAAATGAGATGTTGGAAGGTTTTTCATATTTGGATAAGGATACGCAAAGAGATATTGTAATTATCAATCCTAAAAAAATTGCTGATGAGATTGAGGATATCAGACCTATTCCTCCTGGTACTTTCCCACCAGTAATTGATGGGTCAGATGAAAAACTTCGAAATACTTGTTTTGAAAAAGCCTACTCAATCTATGGAAATCCACTGCCAAAAATTGTAGAAGATAGACTAAACAAAGAGCTTAATTCCATAATTTCAAATGGATATGCAGTTCTTTATATAATTGCAAAAGACCTAGTAGGGAAATCCAACGAAGACGGTTACTTAGTAGGATCTAGAGGATCGGTTGGTTCTTCTTTTGCGGCAACAATGGCAGATATTACAGAAGTAAATCCATTGTCGCCTCATTATGTTTGCCCAAACTGCAAACACAGTGAATTTTTTGAAGAAGATAGGTTAGGGGCCGGAATAGACTATCCAGATAAGGATTGTCCAAAATGTGGAACTCCTTTAAGAAAAGATGGGCACAATATCCCATTTGAAGTTTTCTTAGGATTTGAGGGAGATAAGGAGCCAGATATAGATTTAAACTTTGCTGGTGAATACCAACCAACCATCCATAGATTTACTGAAGAATTATTTGGTGAGGGCAAGGTATTTCGTGCAGGAACCATAGGAGCTATCCAAGATAACACGGCCTTTGGTTATATCAAAAAATATTCTGAAGAATACCATGAAGAATTTACCAATGCTCAAATTAGAAAACTTCAAAGAGGGCTTAAAGATGTAAAAAGAACTACAGGCCAACACCCTGGCGGACTTATAGTCGTGCCAAATGATATAGATATCTTTGATATAACACCTATCCAGTATCCAGCAGATGATCCGGCAGGTGATATTAAGACAACCCATTTTACCTACAATATGATGCATGAAACTTTATTAAAGCTCGACTTACTAGGCCATGATGTGCCCTCCATCATCCGTGCCTTACAAGATTTAACAGGTACAGATCCACTCAAAATAAAAATGGGTGACCCAAATGTAATGAAGATTTTCTCATCAACGGATCCCTTAGATATAAAACATGATTTTTCAAATAATGAAATAGGTACCTTGGGAATTCCAGAATTTGGTACAAATTTTGTAAGGGGCATGCTTAAAGAAACTTATCCAACAAAGTTTTCAGAAATGACCCGTATATCAGGACTATCCCATGGTACAGATGTTTGGAATAATAATGCCAGAGATCTAATTATGGCAAAAATTGCAAACTTTAATGAAATCATCTCAACCCGTGATGACATAATGAACTCCCTTATCCAGCAAGGTCTTGATAAGAAAAAGTCTTTCCAAATCATGGAAATTGTTAGAAAGGGTAGGGCTTTATCAGAAGAACAAGTAGATTATATGAGAGATAACGGTGTACCTGAATGGTATATAGAATCTTGCCTAAAAATAAAATATCTATTCCCAAAAGCTCATGCTGTAGCCTATTGCTTGATGAGTTATAGAATAGCTTATTACAAAGTTTATTATCCAGCAGCATTTTATGCAACATACTTTAATACAAAAGTTAATGATTTTGTATATTCAATAATAATAAATGGTCTAGGATCTATCCAAACAGCTCTAAGTAGTTATAAAGAGAGATTTGACTTAACTGCAAGAGATGAAAATATCAGAAAAGTATTAGAAGTTGCAGAAGAAATGTATGCCCGAGATATTAAAATTGATAAGGCTGATTTGTACAAATCAGATGCTATAAAATTTATCTTAAACGAAGAAAATGGATATTTAATTCCACCTTTAAGTTCTGTAGACAATGTATCAGAGGCTATGGCTCTAGATATAGTAGAAGAACGAGAAAAGGGAGAGTTCATATCTATTGAAGATTTTAATAAAAGAACAAAAGTAAATAAAAATGCCCTAGAAAGCCTAAAAACTTTTGGAATTATAGATGGCATCCAAGAAGAAAATCAAATGAGCTTATTTGATGGGATGTTTTAGTTTTAAACTGCTATTTTTATAATAGCAGTTTTTTTGTTTTAATTTTTTTATTTAGAATTTCTAATATATATTTTGATAAAACTAAAAATGATTGACTCACTATAAGTAAGGTGTTATACTAAACATAACACACTGGTGCTATTGAATTTGGAGGTTATTATGAAAAGGAGTGCAAGTTACAAGTTACTTATAGTTTTGATAGTCATACAATCAATAATATTTGCTGTAGTAACAAGCCTTTATTTAGATCAAAAATATACGGAAAACTTTGATAATTTAGTTAGCGATTACAAAGAGATCTCTATAAATAATATTGATATAACTAAAGGCAATGAAGTAGGAGATTACATAGATGATTTTTTAAAGGAAAACCAGGCCTTAATGATAAAAAAAGTCGAAGGTACTGACTATACTGGAAAAAAATTAGTTCATGGCTATTGGATGAGTGGGAACTATGAGGCTAATAAAGAAAAATTAAATTTAAAGTTTTTGGATAAGCAATATGCTTCAGATAATAGTTTTAAAAATTTAGATAAGGGTGGGACTATTGGTCTGCTAGGAGGAGATTATAGTATGATAGAGTCCACTCCTAGATTTATTTTAGGGGATAGTTATTTTTTTATAAATTTAACCGGAACTGGAAAAATTGGAGGGTTTAATGGTGAATATAAGCTAGTTGGCCTAGACGATGAAGGTGTAAATAGATTTTATGAAGGATTATCTAAGGTAACCGGACTAAGTGTAGATGATATTAAAACCTCAAATGGTGGATCAGCTATAATGGGAGGTGGATCTTCCCTTACCTTTATAATTATTTATGCAGTATTAACTTTAATAATTATAACAATTTTAACTACTACAACAGTATCGTCCTTAAAGAATATGGGAGTTTACCTCCTTCAAGGTTGGTCTAAAAAATCTTATATAAAAAGTATATATAAACCTGTAAATAAAATAGCATATTTTTCACCACTTTTATTTATTCCCTATGGCTTTATCTTAACTATGGGAAGCTTTAATACTTTAAAATTTTACTCGGTATTTTTGCTAGCAGGGATAATAAATCTAGCTATATTTTTACTTTTTGAATTTTTAATATCACTAATCTTAAGAACTGTTAAGCCAATAGATGCTATCCATGGCAGGACATCAAAAAAGGGCTTACTTATTTTTGGCATAATTTTATTTATGATATTTAATACTTCAACAAGTGCCTTATCCTTTATGGATATAGATAATATGATAATCGAGTTAAAAGATCAGATAGTTACTAAAAATGAATGGGAAAATGTATCTGATTATTATGTAAGTACTTCTTTTTACGAAGGAGATGATTTTGAGGGTGATCACTCTCGTACTCCTATGAGTTTTCACAGAGATTTTTATAAATTTTATGAGTCTATAGAAAATGATGATGGAGTTAAATTTATAAGTACAGACTTTCGTAGAAAAAATTGGAATAAAGAAGTGAAAGAAATGGGGCTATATAATCATGCACCTAATTTTTCTTATCTCTTATTTACTGCTAATAAAAATTATATAGAAGATGATATGCAAGTAAAAGTGACAGATGAAATGGAAAATTTTGCTAATGAAGGTTATAGAGTTTATCTGATACCAAAAAGTTTTTCAAAAGAAGATAGAAAGTCCTTGGAGACATCTTTAACAGAGATGGATGAAAAAATGTTTCTTGATGACACTGATGATAGCGATAGGGAAAATTTTGATATAAAGTTTAAAGGGATTAAGTTCTTTAGCTATGATAATAATAAAGATTATTTTGCCTATCCAAGCAACATTGATGATGAAATGTTTGGTGAAGAATTTCCGGTTACATCTAAAAATCCAGTTATAAACTATGTTAATACTAATAATATGAGTGTTCTTGAAACATTAAATTTAGTAACTGGTGGAGAAACTAATTCAGAAATAAAATTAAATCAAGAGGCTTATGATAAGTTTGTAAATAATGAATACTATAAAAAATATAATATTGATGATAATAAACCTGAATTTGTTCAGATAAGAGAACTGATAGGTGGCATGATTAGAAGTCTAACCCAAGCTATCTTTACATTTTTATTAGTTGGCTTACTGTTTTTTGGGATATCGGCAGCGATATTATCTGCACTCATAAACCTTTATAGGGAGATATACCTAGAAGAAGTAAATATCAAAAAGTTCTTAGGCTATGATAATAAAAAAATATATAAGCCAATTTATATAATGGTGATAGTTGCAAGTATTATAAACTTAATAATTGCAATATTTAATGGGTCAATATTTGGTATATGCTTTGGTATCATTTTTGCTTTAATTGAGCTTATACTATTAAGAAAGTTTACCAATAAAAATCAGTTTGAAATGTTAGTAGAGTTTTTAAAATAGGGGATAAAAATGAAACATATAGAATTAAATAATATTTCTAAGTCTTATGGTAATAGAAAAATAATAGATGATTTATCATTTTCAATAGATGAAAATGAGATAGTAGCGATAGTTGGAAAAAGTGGTTCAGGCAAATCAACTCTTTTAAATATGATTGGACTTTTAGAAACTTATGATAGTGGAAAGATCTTACTAAAGGGAGAAAAACTTCCTAATCTTAATAGTAAAGAAGCTACATCACTAAGGAGAAATGAAATAAATTATCTTTTTCAAACAAATGCTTTGATAAGTGAAAAAACTGTTAGAGAAAATCTTTTAATTTCTATGGAGTATGTAAGTATAAAAGATGAAGAAAAATCTAAAAAAATAAATGAAATTTTAGATAAGCTTGATATCTTAGATATAGTAGAGCAAAAAATAAATACTATATCTGGAGGAGAAGCCCAAAGAGTAGCCTTGGCTAGATGTGTACTAAAACCAGGAGATTTAATTTTGGCAGATGAGCCAACTGGATCTTTAGATCCTATTATGAGCGATGAGGTTTTTTCTCTACTTTTAAATTTAAGAAGTGCTTATAATAAAACTATTTTGATTGTAACCCATGATATGGATATAGCTAGAAGATGCGATAGGATTATAGATATAAATAAATAGCAAATAAAAAATTCCATTTTTTTAAAAATGGAATTTTTTATGAATTTAAAGGTGAAAACTCAGTTGCGGTATAGAAACTTTTTCTATTTCCAATTCCAAAAACTGATATCTCTACTTGAGGACAATTGACTAGTAAGGATTCAAGTCTTGGGTCATAATAGGTTGTAACTAAATCAGAAACTTCTTTTTTATAATTTTCTTCATTACCACCTTTCTGACTGATTTTTAACTTTATAGATCCTAAATCACAGCAACCCATTCCGCGTTCGATATCTTCTCTTATAAAAATTTTTTTAATATTATTTTTATTTATATAATTTTTAGCTTTTTCACTATAAATAAATTTCATCTAAAATCCTTTAAAAAAATGAGGAGATTAAATCTCCTCAAATTTAATTGTTAGTTTAATATAATATTTGCAATTCTATCTTGATTTTTGCGAGCTTTTCTAACTGTTAGAACAGCTATTACTAAACTGATAATTGCTCCTAAGATGTATGCAATATTATAATCAGCACCAAATCCTACTCCCTTATCAGAAATGATAAATGAGAATACAATAAATGCATAGAATAATTCTGGTATTAATGCAATCCAGTAATTGTTATGGTTATTTAATAGATAGCTTGTTGCAGTTGCTAGAGCAAAGATTGCTACTAATTGGTTTGTAAATCCGAAGTATCTCCACAATAAGTTAAATCCGTTTGGATCGTTTTTAGCCCAAACCAGGATTAAAATAGCTGGTATAAATAGTACTGCAGCAACAGCAATTCTTTTTACAGGAACTTTTTGATCGATATTTAATTCTTCAGCTACGATTAATCTTAATGATCTAAATGCAGTATCTCCAGATGTGATTGGAAGTACGATAACCCCGATAATTGCTAGAAGACCACCGATGTTACCCATGAAATATTTTGAAATTTCTCCTACCATTAAAGTAGCTCTTGTATCTAATGGAACAATTCCTTGTGAGAATATAACCATTGCACCAGCAGCCCAAACCATAGCTATAACACCCTCAGCAATCATTGTTGAGTAGAATGTAGCTCTGTTTTCTCTTTCACTTGCAACTGTTCTTGAAACTAATGTTACTTGAGAACCATGGAAACCAGAAAGTATACCACAGGCAACAGTAATAAAGAATGCTGGTATAAATCTTTGGCCAAGTGGGTGTTCACTTAAATATCCTGCTCCTTGAAACTCTAGATGAGAAGCTCCTTTTGTAAGAACTCCAAATAAAACTCCAACAGCTGAAATAATTAAAAATGCACCAAATAGTGGATAAATTCTACCGATAAGTTGGTCTATTGGAAGAACTGTAGAAAGTATGTAATATAAGAAAATAATCCCGTATATAATCCAAATTCCTTTTGAACCATCAGCAAGACCCATAACATCATTTGCAAGTAAGTCTCCAGGTGTATAAACGAAAACAGTACCAGTTAAAAGAAGTAAGATTCCTATAACTATATTATAAATTTTTCTAGTACCATTACCTAAGTATTTACCAACAAGCTTTGGAACTTGAGCTCCACCATTTCTCATTGACATAGTACCTACTAAAAAGTCGTGGGTGGCACCTGCAATTACACAACCTATTGGAATTGCTAAAAAGGCAATTTTTCCAAAAAGGATACCTTGAATAGGTCCTAAAATTGGGCCAGTACCTGCAATATTTAATAGATTAATTAGCCAGTTTTTCCATTTTGGCATAGCAACAAAGTCAATACCATCAGCTTTAGAAACAGCTGGTGTTGGTCTATCATCTAAATCTAGTTGGCTTTCAACGTATTTTGAATAAAAGTAACCACCAACTAGGAGGATGAAAATACCAATTAAGAATAATAACATATAAACCTCCTATCAAAATAATATGTATTATATAGCTATATTATAAACTCAATTAACAGATAAAAGCAAATTTTTCGTAAAAAAATTATCAATAAAATCTGAGCTTCCATTAGCTTATATATTATTGAATAAAGTAAGCTTTGCAGTATAATATTTCTATCAAAGAGTGGGCAAGGTATCCGCTCTTTTAATATGTATAGGCAAAGGATGGTAAGATGGATTTAATAACAAACCTTAAAGAAACCTTTGAAGATGATATAAAAAACTTAGGATATGAATTAGTTGATATAGAATTTAAAACAACAAAGGATGGCAAAACCTTAACATTTTTTATCTATAATGAAAACGGCATTACAATCGATGATTGTGAAAAGGTAAGTACATTTTTAGATGAAAAATTGGATGAACTTGATTTAATAAAAGGCCAATACTATTTAGAAGTTTCATCCCAAGATTTATCAAGACCCCTAAAAACTGATAGGGACCTTGAAAGAAACGCTGGTGAGCTTTTAAAAGTAGTAATGAAAAATGGTGAAAGCTTTGTAGGCTATATAGATGAAATAAATGAAAAAACTTATGTATTTTCTTTAAATGAACAAGAGGAAATAGAAGTAGAAAAAGAAGATATAAAACAAATAAAAATTGAGATTGTGTTTTAAGGAGAACTGATGAATGAAGAGTTTATACTAGCCTTAGAGGAGCTAGAAAAAGATAAAAACATTGATAAGGATGTAATCTTAGATGCATTAGAAAAAGCCCTAGTAAAAAGTTATCAAAAAAATTATGATAACGCAGAAAATGTAGATGTTATAGTTGATAAACAAACTGGGGATATAGAGGTTTTTGCCTTAAGAGAAGTTGTAGATGATGTTAATGATAATATAAACGAAATTTCTCTAAAAGAAGCAAAAGAAGAAATTGATAGCAATTTAGAAATAGGGGATGTTGCAAGAATAAAAATTGCTCCAAAAAACTTTGGTAGAGTTGCAGCACAAACAGCTAGAAATATTGTCATCCAAAAAATTAGAGATGCACAAAGAGATTCTGTTTATGGAGAGTACCTAGATCGTGAAAACGAAATGATAACAGGAACTATCCAAAGACAAGATAACTACAATCTTTATGTAAACCTTGATAAAATCGAGGGCATCGTTCCAGTTAAGGAACAGGTGGTGAATGAAAAATATATTCCCAACGAGAGAATGAAGTTTTTAATTAAAGATGTTAAAAATTCATCAAAAGAACCACAAATTATCCTTTCTCGTACAAGCGAAAATCTTGTAACAAGACTTTTTGAGCTAGAAGTGCCAGAAATTACAGAAGGAGTAATTGAAATTTACTCCATTGCTCGTGAAGCTGGTTCTCGTACAAAGATTGCAGTTTTCTCAAATGATGAAGCAATTGACCCAGTTGGTGCTTGTATAGGCTATAAGGGGGCTCGTGTAAATTCAATAGTTGAAGAGCTTCAAAATGAAAAAATAGATATCATAAACTATAACAAAGATATTGAAGAATTCATTTCAAATGCCTTATCTCCAGCAGATATCATAGAAGTTTTGACAAATGAAAAAAATAAACAATCACTAGTTGTAGTAAATGACCAACAACTATCACTTGCTATAGGCAAAGAAGGCCAAAACGCAAGACTTGCAGCAAGACTTACAGGTTGGAAAATAGATATAAAATCAAAAGAGGACTTCGATAATATGACTAATGAAGATATCGATGAAATTTTGGGTTTAAATCAAGAAATGGAAGATGAAGACATTATGATAGATGAAAATTTAGTAGAAAATCCAAACGAAATTACTGATGATATGTCAAGCGTTGACGAACAAATTATTGAAGATGCTAGTGATGATTTATCTGATGAACAGGTAGAAGACATCACAAGCGATACATTAGAAGAAATCTATGATGAAGAAAACGATGAACTTTCTAATCAAATCGATGTAGATGATAGTCAACTCAATGAAGTATATACTGATGAATCTGACCTTATCCCACACAGGGAAAGTGATAAAGAAGATGAGGATCAGTAGAAAATGAAAAAAACAAAAAAGATTCCCCAAAGAAAATGTATTAATTGCGGAAATCTTTACGATAAAAATGACCTCTTAAGAGTTGTAAACAACAAGGAATTAGGGGTTGTTATTGATGAAAGTGGCAAACTTAACGGACGAGGTGCTTATATTTGTAAAAATAGTGAGTGTCTTTCAGATGTTAGGAAAAATAATAAGCTTAATCGTGTATTTAAACAAAAAATAGATGACAAACTTTACGAGGAGTTAGAAGCTTATGAAGTAAAATGAGGTGAAATAGATGGCTGATAAAATAAGAGTTTACGAACTAGCAAAAAAACAAGGAATGCCAGCAAAAGAAATGGTTGAACTTTTGAATAAGGAATTTGGATTGGGAATTAAATCTCACATGTCAAATGTAAGTGGAGATAATCTTGAATTGATTAAAGAGTACTTTAATGAAAATTCTAAATCTGATAATAAAGAGAATTCAAAAGAAAAACCAAGAGTAGAAAATAAAGACAATAATACAGAACTTAAAAATAATCAAAAATCAAATAAGGCTACAGATAAAAAATCAAATATGAAAAATATCAATACTAGCAATAATGATAAGTACGATGATATGGATGAATACGATGATGATGAAAGCATGCACGGATCAAAACAAAAAATCGGAAAATCTAATAAATCAAAAAATCAAAAAAAATCAAAATCTAAGAAAAACTTTGAAAATGATGACAACGATGATTATGAAGTAAATAAACCTAACAAAAATCGTAAAAAGAAAAATAGAAAATCAAAATCAAACAAGTCTAATAACCAACAAGCTAAGAATAATGAAGCAAATGATAAAATAGAAATCCCTGAGGTTATCAATGTTGGAGCTTTTGCAGAAAAAATTGGCGAAAATCCAAATGCAGTTATAGGAAAATTAATTCAACTTGGTGTAATGGCAGGTCTAAATGACCCAATCGAATTTGAACAGGCAGAATTAATAGCAATGGATTTTGGAAAAGAAATTACTTTAGAACAAGAATATTCTGCAATTGAAGAACAAGCGATGGACCTAGATTATGAAGATAAAGAAGAAGATTTAATTACTCGTGCACCAGTAGTTTCAGTTATGGGACACGTAGACCATGGTAAAACTTCTATCCTTGATGCAATTAAAAACACACGCGTAACAAGCGGAGAAGCTGGTGGTATTACACAACATATCGGTGCTTATTCTGTAGATTTAGATGGCAGACCTATTACATTCTTAGATACTCCAGGCCACGAAGCATTCACTGAAATGAGAATGAGGGGTGCTCAATCAACAGATATTGCAATCTTAGTAGTAGCAGCTGATGATGGGGTTATGCCTCAAACTGTAGAAGCTATCAACCACGCAAAAGCTGCTGAAATTCCAATAGTTGTTGCAGTAAATAAAGTGGATAAAGAACAATCTGATCCAAATAGAGTAAAACAAGAGCTTATGGAATATGGATTAGTTTCAGAAGATTGGGGTGGGGACACCATCACAGTTGATGTTTCTGCAAAAACTGGCCAAGGAATCGAAGATTTACTAGAAATGGTTCTATTAGTAGCAGAAATGAGAGAACTAAAAGCAAACCCAGATAGAGATGCTGTTGGTCTTATCATCGAAGCTCAACTTGACAAAGCTCGTGGTCCAGTTGCAACAGTTCTAGTACAAAAAGGTACATTACATGCAAGTGACTATGTACTTACTGGATCAGCTTCAGGTAGGATCCGTGCTATGTTTGACTCAAAAGGAAATGCTATCAAAGAAGCAGGCCCATCTGTACCAGTACAAATCTTAGGTTTATCTGATGTAGCAGAAGCTGGAGATAAATTATTTGCAGTAGAAGATGAAAAAACTGCTAGGGCATATGCACAACGTGCTGAAGAACAAAAAAGAGAAGAACGTCTTATGGCAAAAGGTGCAAGCCTTGAAGATATATCAGGTGATGCAGCTGAAGGTGAGCTAAAAGACTTAAATATTATCGTAAAAACAGACGTAAAAGGTACTGTAGATGCCATGAGCCAATCACTTCTAAAACTTTCAAATGAAGAAGTAAAAGTTTCAGTAGTAGCTGGAGCTGTTGGTGGTATTACAGAATCAGACGTACTTTTAGCCCAAGCTTCAAATGCTATCATTATCGGATTTAACGTTCGTCCAACCCAAGGGGCAATGGAAAGAGCAAAAGATAATAGTATTGAAATTAGAACATATAGCGTAATCTATGAAGCAATAGAAGATGTAGAAAAAGCTATAAAAGGGATGCTTGATCCAGAATTTGTTGAAGAAGTCCTAGGTCGTGCAGAAGTACGTGATACATTTAGAGTACCAAGTGTCGGAACTATTGCCGGTGTTATGGTAACAAGTGGTTCAGTACCAAGAAGAGCAAAAATTAGACTTCTTCGTGACAACGTAGTTATCTTTGATGGGGATATCACATCAATGAAACGATTTAAAGATGATGCCAAAGAACTAGCAAATGGTTATGAAGGTGGTATCGGCTTAAACAGATTTAATGACATCAAAGTTGGAGATGTTATGGAAGCGTACGAAGTAGTCGAAAAAGAAAGAGAATAAGAATGAAAAAAATAAGAACTGAAAGAATTGGAGCAGAAATCCAAAAAGAATTATCAAAAATAATTAGAGATGATTTAAATGATCCAAGACTATCAGATACAGCAAGAGTTTCAGTAATCGAAGTAAGGGTCACAAATGACCTTTCTTTTGCTGATTGCTACATCTCTGTCCTAGGAGATACTAGCAAAAAAGATGATGTCCTAGATGCTCTAAACCAAGCAAAAGGCTACATCAAAATGCTAATTGGTGATAGAATGAGACTTCGTTCCATGCCTGAATTCAGATTCAAACTTGATGAATCAATCGAATATGGTGCATATATGGAAAAATTAATCAAAGAAACCATCGCAAAAGATGAGAGGGCTCACCAAGAAAATGATAATTAGTAATGAAAATATCGAAAAACTTAAAAATCTAATAGATGATGCAGAGACAATCGGGGTTGTCTCCCACGTAAATCCAGATGGGGATAACCTAGGATCATCATTAGCATTTGCAAGAGCACTTAGAAATTATGGTAAAGATACACAAGTAGTAGGCCATGATACTATCGATAATTATTTGAAATTTTTACCAGATTTAGAATTTTATGAAAATAATTATAAAGATTCATATGACTTGCTTTTAATCCTTGATGCATCAGAGTTAGACCGAATAGGAGATGCTCAACCACTTGCATCAAATTCTAAAAAAACTGCAGTAGTTGACCATCACCTAGGTGGTAAAATCACTTCAGATTTAAATATTATCCATCCAGAAGCTCCTGCAACTTGCCAATTAATTTTTGAAATAATCGAAAGAATGGCTTTACCATTAGATGAAAAAACGGCAAACCTATTATTTACAGGAATTGTAACTGATACTGGCAGATTTATGTATTATGATACAAATCGTGAAACATTTGAAATTGCTGGAAAATTAATTGATTTAGGAGCAGATAAGGAAAAAATCTACTCAGCCCTTTATCAAAATAAACCTATAAATGTATTACAATTTGAAACAGACCTTATTGCCAATGCGGAATTTATGGGAGATAGGGTTTTTGCTGTTGCTTCAATCGATAAGGTAGATGAATATGGAGTGCAAATGGGCGATAGCGAACACATTGCAAATACCTTAAGAGATTTAGAAGGCATCAGTATTTCCATGCTATTAAAAGAATATGGTAATGGTGAGTACAAGGTTTCTATGAGATCAAAAGGCGTTGATATATCAAAAACTGCCAGAGAAAACGGCGGTGGTGGCCATGCCAATGCCAGTGGTTTTTCAATTTTCGATGATAGTCTAGAGTCTGCAGCGGCTAAGGCGCGTGAAATTTTACAAAATATATAGATGATAAGTGGAATTTTAAACATAAATAAAGAAGTAGGCATTTCTTCTAATAAATGCGTAAGCCTTGTAAAAAAGGCTCTTGATATAAGAAAAGTGGGCCATACTGGTACTTTGGATCTTGAAGCTAGTGGAGTTTTGCCAATTGTAATTGGAAAAGCTACTCGAGTTTCAGATTTTTTAATGGATGAGAAAAAAGAATATATTACAGAAGCTATTTTTGGAAAAAGAACTGATACTCTTGATTATGATGGGGAAGTTGTGGATACTTCTGATAAAGTTTTTTCTATCGAAGAATTAAAAAATGAGATGGAAAACTTCACTGGCAAAATTATACAAATCCCACCCATGTATTCAGCTTTAAAAGTAAATGGTCAAAAACTTTACGATTTGGCTAGAAAGGGAGTCGAAGTTGAAAGAAAAAAACGTGAAGTAAATATTTTTTCTTTTGAAATAATTGGCTTTGATTTTCCAAAAGCAATATTTAAGATTACTTGCTCAAAAGGCACTTACATTAGAACTCTTATTGATGATTTGGGAGAATCTTTAGGTTCTTTCGCATATGTAAATAGTTTGACTCGTTCTAAAGTTGGTGATTTTTATATAGAAGATGCTATTAATTCCGAAGATTTACTTAAAATGAGCAAAGAGGAAATTTTAGATAAGCTAATGCCAGTAGACTATGCCTTAAAAGACTATCCACAGATTGTTCTTGATAAATCATATCTTAAACAGGCTACAAATGGAATGACCATGCATATTGATAAGTGCCATTTTGATAAACTGATTAGAGTCTATGTTGAAGATGATTTTATAGGACTTGGCAAGACCCACAAAGACAACGACAAATATTTTCTAAAAATGGAGAAAGTATTTTATGAAAAATAATATTAAAATATATGACCTAGATAGGGGCATGACTGACTTTGAACCCAAGGCTATAGCCTTAGGTAATTTTGATGGTATCCACATAGGCCATCAAAAGCTTATAAAAAAAGATTTGGAGATTGCAAGACAACTTAATCTGGTCCCATCTGTTTTACTTTTTAAAGAAAATAGCAAGAAAACATTACATGATGAAAAAGATTATTTGACAAGTTTAGATGATAAGATTGAAATACTTGCAAATATGGGCATGGATACCTTTTGCATCCTTGATTTTAATGAGGAATTTAGATCCCTAAGTCCTAAAGAATTCATCTCACAAATTTTATATAAAAAGCTAAATACTAAATATATTGTCATAGGCGAGGACTACCATTTTGGAAAGAATGCTGAAGGTAATATAAAAACCTTAGCTCGCTTTGAAGATGAGTTTGCCTATGAGACATTCATTATAGATTTTGAACTTGATAATGGTGAGAAAATATCATCAGGAAATATAAAAGAGCTTATAAAAAGTGGCAATATAAAAAAAGCAAATAAATATTTAGCAAGACCATATAAAATAATAGGACAAGTAGTGGATGGTCATAAAAGAGGTCGCACTTTAAATTTCCCAACTGCAAATCTTAAAATGAAATTTTCTTACACAATCCCAAAAGATGGAGTTTATCTAACTAGGGTAAATGTAAAGGGGAAAAATCACTTTGCTTTAAGCAATGTTGGGTCTAATCCTACTTTTGAAAATGATTATAGAAAAATAGAAACATATATCCTCGATTTTAATCAGGATATATATGGAGAAAATATAACAATTGAGTTTTTGGAATTTTTCCGTGATGATTTGAAATTTGATTCGGTTGATGAATTAATAAATCAGATGGAAATGGATAAAAAAAGAGCAATTGAAACCATAAATAATAAGTATTTGTAAGCTTTACAAATGCTTTTTTTATTGGTATAATACCTTAGGTACCTTGGCTTTGTAAATGCAACCTCGACTTTTACACGGTCAAAGGCAAATGCAACATATAGGAGGAAAAATTATGTTATCACAAGAAAAAAAGACAGAACTAATTAAAGAATACCAATTAGAAGAAGGAGATACAGGATCTCCAGAAGTTCAAATAGCAATTTTAAGCTATAGAATTAAAGATTTGACAGAACACTTAAAAGCTAATCCAAAAGACCACTCATCAAGAAGAGGACTTTTCAAAATGATTAGACGTAGAAAAGGGTTATTAAACTACTTAAGAGATAATGATATCGAAAGATATAGAGCTATTATCGAAAAAGTAGGCATCAGAGGTTAGTAGATTGGCGGGGTATATCCCGCCTTATTTTTTAGGAGAAAAGATGGAGAAAAATTATATTTATACATCAAATCATGGATATGAGCTTGATGTAACAATAGGAAAATTTGCAGAACAGGCTAATGGCGAATGTTACATAAAATGTGGTGATACCTCTCTTTTAGTAACAGCAGTAGCTAGTGAAAAACCAAGAGAAGGGATAGACTTTTTTCCACTAATTTGTGATTTTCAGGAAAAATTATATGCAGTTGGCAAAATCCCTGGTGGTTTTTTAAAAAGAGAAGGTAAAGCATCTGATGAAGCAACCCTAATTTCCCGCCAAATGGATAGACCTTTGCGTCCACTTTTCCCAGAAAATTATTACAATGATGTGCAAGTAATTGCTACAGTTCTATCAATGGATGAAGATAATCAGCCAGATTGCCTATCAACAATTGGGGCAAGTATTGCACTTGGGACTTCTGATATACCATTTAACGGTCCAGTAGGAGCTGTTTCTGTTGGATTTGTAGATGGTGAATTTGTTGTATTCCCAAATGAAAAACAAAGAAAAAAATCTGAATTAGATCTTACAGTAGCAGGTAGCAAAGAAGCTATAAACATGGTTGAGGCTGGTGCAAATGAGCTAACTGAAGCACAAATGCTTGAAGCAATGCTTATTGCCCATGAAGAAATCGGCCATATTTCTGACTTTATTCAAGGAATAATTGATGAGATCGGTAAAGAAAAAAATATGGTAGAAGTTATCGTGCCATCTGAGCTTGAAGAAAAGATTACAGCAGAATATGCTGAAGCTATTAAAGGATCTATCAGAACAACTGATAAAATGGAACGTGGCGAAGCTATGTTTAATATAGAAGAATCTGCAAAAGAAAGATTTTTACCAGATTATCCAGAAAGTGAAGATGAAATCCACAGAGTAATCGATAATATCATGAAACTTGAAGTGCGTCGTATGATTTCAATTGATAAAATCAGACCAGATGGTCGTGATCTTAAAGAAATCAGACCACTTTCAGCAGAAGCAGGACTTTTACCAAGAGTACATGGATCAGGTTTATTTAAACGTGGACAAACTCAAGTTTTATCAGTAACTACACTTGGTTCACCAGCGGATGTTCAAATCATTGATGGTTTAAATCGTGAAGAAATTCAAAAAAGATACATGCACCAATATAACTTCCCACCATTTAGTGTAGGAGATGTAAAACCACTTCGTGCACCAGGACGTCGTGAAGTTGGTCACGGTCACTTAGCAGAAAGAGCATTAGTGCCAGTATTGCCAGATGAAAGTGACTTCCCATATACAATCAGAGTTGTATCAGAAGTTTTAAGCTCAAATGGCTCAAGTTCTCAAGCTTCAATTTGCGGATCTACACTTTCACTAATGGATGCAGGTGTTCCAATTAAAAAACCAGTTGCTGGTATTGCAATGGGACTTATTAAAGAAGACGAATCTATTTCAATTCTTACAGATATCCAAGGTCTAGAAGACCACCTTGGTGATATGGACTTTAAAGTTGCTGGAACTCGTGATGGAGTTACTGCCCTACAAATGGATATGAAAATTGCAGGAATTACTCGTGAAGTCTTAGAGGAATCACTTGATAATGCAAAAGAAGCTAGAATGCAAATCCTTGATTTAATCGAATCTACAATTGAAAAACCAAGAGAAGATATATCTGATTATGCACCAAGACTTTTCACAATTGATATTGATCCAGAAAAAGTACGTGATGTAATAGGTTCAGGTGGTAAAACAATTAATAAAATTATCGATGAGACTGGTGTAACAATCGAGACAGAAGATGATGGACACATAACAGTAGCTTCAACTGATGGAGCAAGTGGTAAAAAGGCAATCGAAATGATTCGCGCAATTGTTACTGACCCACAAGTAGGAGATGTTTACACAGGAAAAGTTACTAGAATTATGAATTTTGGTGCCTTTATCGAAATTGCAATTGGAAAAGAAGGACTTCTTCACATTTCTCAAATTGACCATACAAGAACTGACAAGGTAGAAGATGTACTTGCAGTTGGAGATGAAGTTACTGTAAAGGTAACAGAAATCGACAAACAAGGCAGAATTAACCTATCAAGAAAAGCTCTTTTAGAAAAACCAGAAAGAGAAGAAAAAGAAGATTACAAAAACAATCCAAAAGCTGGGGCATGGCCAGCTGATGAAGATCCAAGAAATAAATAATAAAAAAATAAATCGGTTATTAAGTAAAACTTAATGCCGATTTTTTTGTACCCACTAAAAAATGTAAAATTTATTTTATATATTAGATTAATTATTAAATGATGATATAATTTCCCTAGGAGGAGCCTATGGAAAATATAATTGAAATAAGAGGATTAGAAAAATCTTATAAAAAAATAAAAGCCATTGATAATCTGGATTTAGATGTGAAAAAAGGCAGGGTACTAGGACTTTTAGGCCCAAATGGATCTGGAAAATCAACAACTATAAATTGCCTTTTAGCCCTTATAAAAAAAGATAAAGGGTCAATTAAAATTTATAGCAAAGAAATGACACCGGAATCTTATGATATAAAAGAAAAAATTGGTGCAGTGTTTCAAGATGTAGGTGTATATGATGAGCTAAGTGTCTATGAAAATATCGATTATTTTTGTGGCCTCTACATAAAAGATAAAGAGCAAAGAAAAAAACTTATCAGCGAAACTATCGACTTAGTAGCTTTAAATGATTTTTTAAATTTCAAACCAAAGGAGCTATCAGGTGGTTTACTAAGAAGGCTCAATATAGCTTGTGGTATAGCCCACAAACCAGAAATAATAATTTTTGATGAGCCGACTGTAGCTGTGGATCCTCAATCTAGAAATAATATTTTAGAAGGCATTAAAAGGTTAAACGAGAATGGGGCTACTATAATATATACATCTCATTACATGGATGAAGTCGAGGAGTTATGCGATGATATAGTAATAATTGACAGGGGAAAAGTCATTGCTAAAGGCAGCTCTGATAGTCTAAAAAATATAATTGCTATAAACGAAAAAGTTTCTTTTGTTAGTGAAAATCTAGATGATTCTGTAATAAAGAAAATAAAATCAATGGAAACTCTTGTTAATTTTGAATCTAAGGACAATTTTTATCATCTAAGCTTTGGCCATGGAAAGGATAATTTAATAAAGCTAATTAGTATTTTAAATGAAAATTCAGTGGCCTATGACAGTCTTACTAGCCAGTCTCCCTCACTTAATGATGTATTTTTATCACTAACTGGTAAAGAATTGAGGGACTAGTATGTTTTTCCATGAATTTAAAAAGACATTTAGGGTCTTTGTTAGACAAAAATCTTTATTATTCTGGGCCTTAATATTTCCTCTAGTTCTTGGAGTGTTTTTTAAATTAGCACTTGGAAATATTGTAAATGCTGATGAATTTGAGCCTATAAAAGTTGCAGTAAATGAAAAATTATTGGATGATCAAAATTTTAAGAACTTCACTGATAATATGATAGAAGAAGAAATATTAGATATATCTCCAGTCGATGATGATAAGGATTTAGACAAGGAAGAAATCAAGGCCTACATCGATAAAAAAGACAAAGTTATTGTGAAGAAAAATGGGGTTTTTGAAAGTATCTTGGTAAGTTTATTAAGATATTATAATATGAGGGAATCAATGATAAAAACAATCCTTGAAAAAAATCCAAATCCTGATTTCGATACTATTCTAGAAGAAAAGTCCTACTTAAATATTAAGGGTCCTAGAAAAAAATTAGATCCAATGATGACATTTTTCTTTGCTTTGATTGCTTATCAATTAATATATGGCTATTCTTGGGGGCTTGAAATAATCCACCAATATGAAGCAAATCTATCTACAGTTGCAAAAAGAAATGCAATATCTCCAGTAAATAAAAAAGTAAGCTTATTTGCATCCATGTGTGTTGGATTTATTCTAAATTTTTTAATATCAATAGTAACTATAATAATTTTCAATAAAATATTAGGGGTTGATTTTTCTGAGAAATTAGTAGAACTATTGTTGATTACCGGCATAGGTGCCCTTTGTGGAGTATCTTTGGGTATGCTAATTGGTTCTAGCAATAAAGCTAATATTGAAATCAAATCTGGAATTGGTTTAGCTTTGTCATTATTAATGTCTTTTTTAGCTGGCATGATGGTTTCGAATGTCAAAGTAATGATTGCTGATAATGCTTCAATCATAAATAAATTAAATCCAGTTGCTCTTATTAGTGATGGGATATATTCCTTGTACTATTACGACACCTTTGACAGATTTTACAATAATATAGCTTGGCTTTTGGCAGTAACATTATCTTTTATAGTCCTAACATATATATTTACTAGAGGTAAGCAGTATGATAGTATTTAAAAATTATTTTAAGATATTAAAAAGTCATATTAAGTCACTCTTATTGTATTCGGTAATATTTTTAGTATTAATTTTTATATTTACAAAATCTGGTGATCCTGTTGATAAATATAGTAATTTAAAATTGCCGATTTATGTAAATGATCAATCAAATACTGATAGGTCTAAGGCTCTTGTAGATTTCATAGATAAAAATCACAATCTAGTAAAAATTGATGATGATAAGGTTGATGACAAATTATTTTACGAAGAGATAGTTTGTGCTTTAACAATACCTCAAGATTTTGATGAGAATGGTAAGCTTGATTTTAAAGAAGTTTATGATAATTCCTATACACTTTATGCAAAAAATGAAATAAATTCATTTTTAAATCAAATTGATACATTTGAAAAAGCAGGATTTTCGACAAAAGAAGCTATAAAAAATGCAAAAGAAAATTTTGACAAAGATATCGATGTGGAAGTTAAATCGCTTGTAAAAAATCAAAAAGATAATGCACCATACTTTTTTAGGATGCTTGGATATGTAATTATGAGCCAGATCATAATGATGGTTGGTATTATAAGTCTTACTTATAATAAAGAAAGTACTAACAAAAGAAATTTAATATCTCCTCTTAAAAAATCTAAGCAAAATTTACAAATAATCCTTGGCCATATAGTTTGTGGTCTAGGGATTTGGTTAGTCTATATGATTTTTTATTGTATATTCTTTAAAGATTTCACGTTTTCAAAACCAACTGTGCAAATGATGGCAAATGCACTATTATTTACAGCAACTATTGTATGTTTTGCGGTAATGATATCAAAACTTGCAAAGAATCAAAATACAATTACAGGAATAATGAATGTATTTTCTCTGGGATCATCATTTTTGACAGGAATATTTGTACCACAAGAACTATTAGGCGATTTCGCTAGTAAACTAGGAAAAATATTCCCTTCCTTTTACTATGTGGCAAATATTAAAAATATAAATACAGATTTAAATTACTCATTTTTCAATACTAATACCTTTATATTACTTGGATTTTCGATTGTTTTTATTATAATAACCATATTTACAAAAATGAATGTAGAAAAAACCAAGACTGAGTAATAAATTCTTTGGGCAGCTAAGTTTTACTAGCTGCCTTTTATCTTTACCAAGGTTTATTTTTTTATTCATTTCATATATAATTTATAGTGAGGTAATTATGACAAACACTAAAAATGACAATAGAATAAGAAAAAAATCTACAAATAAGCCTCCAAAAAATAGAGCTAAGAAAAAGAGAGAATGGGCCTTTGATTTTAATGTATTTTCATTAGTAATGATGGGCCTATCTTTAATTTTATTTATATTTATATTTTCATCAAATACAGGAAAAGTTGGAAATATTATAACAAATGCTTTTAAAGGAACATTTGGAAAACTTGCATTGGCTTTTCCAGTAATTATATTTGTAAGTTTTTTATTTGCTTATAGGGATAAGTACAAAGAAAATATTAAAAACTTTTTGTTTTTGTATTTACTTTTTATAATGACTTTATCATTTTTCTCAAAAGCTTTTGTCAGAAATGATTTAAGCTGGTCAATGGATTATAGCATCCAAAATGCAGCTGACTCTGGAGGACTAATTGGTGGATTTTTTGCATATTATATAATTAGTTTTCTAGGAAGCCTGGGACTTGATATATTGTTTGTACTTTCTATATTTTTATTTGTTATAGGGATTAGTCCTTTGACTTATGGAGAATTTATTAGAAAGTTTAGAGATGTTTTAATTCTAATTGGAACTAAGATTACAGAATTTTTTAATAGGCTAAAAGAAAAAAGACAGCTATCAAGAGAAAATACAGAAAATGCTGATACAAGTGATGAAGAAATTATTGTAGCTAATGACAACCACAATCTTGGACCAACCTTAGAAGAAAAAGCTATTACAGAAACTGATATATCCCAAAAGATTGATCATCCAGTTGAAAGAGAAATAAAACCAAAAAGAAAACCAATCAAAGCTTACGATTTTTCAGAAGATGATGAGATAGAAGTAAGAAGCTATAAGTCAAAGCAAATCGAGATGAAAGACTTAGATGATAGCTTTAAAAAAGAATTTGATAATTACAATTATCCACCAGCTGATTTACTAGAAGATAGGTCAGATGCAGGATCAATTGATGAGGGCGAAATAAAAGAAAAGGCCCTAGCCATAGAAGAAACTTTAGAAAGTTTTGGTATAGAAGCAAAAGTTGTTCAAATTGACATAGGACCTACAGTAACCTGCTATGAATTAAAACCACAAAGAGGGGTAAAGGTAAGTAAGATATTAAACCTTGCGGATGATTTGGCCTTATCTCTAGCAACTAGTGGAATTAGAATTTTAGCCCCTATTCCTGGAAAAAGTCATGTTGGTATAGAAGTTCCAAATGATAGCAAAGAAATAGTAGGATTTAAGGAAATAATATCTACATCAAAATTTGCAAATGCCAAGTCAAAAATACCTTTTGCTATGGGTAAGTCAATTGCTGGTGATCCAGTAGTTTCTGGCATAGAAAAAATGCCACACTTACTTGTTTCTGGGGCAACTGGATCTGGTAAGTCAGTTTGCATCAATACTATAATAATGAGTATCTTGTACAAACATTCACCAGATGATGTAAAATTATTGATGATAGATCCTAAAGTGGTTGAGCTTTCAGTTTATAATGGCATACCACATTTGATAATGCCAGTTATTACAGATCCTAAAAAAGCTAGTTCTTCGCTATTTTGGGCTATATCTGAGATGGAAAAAAGATATAAGGCCTTTCAAAAATACCATGTCCGTGATATAGAAGGCTATAAAAAAGCAGCTGAAACTGATGAATCTATGGAAAATTTACCATATATAGTAGTTATTATAGATGAGCTTGCTGATTTAATGATGACGGCCGCTAGTGAAGTGGAAGATTATATTATGCGTCTAGCTCAAAAATCTAGAGCCTGCGGAATCCACTTAGTAATTGCAACTCAAAGACCAACAGTTGATGTAATTACCGGTACAATTAAGGCAAATATTCCATCTAGAATTTCCTTTGCAGTTACAAGCCAAACTGACTCTAGAACAATACTGGATACATCTGGAGCAGAAAAGCTTCTAGGAAAGGGTGATATGCTCTATGCATCAAGTGATTCTATGAAGCCACTAAGAATCCAAGGAGCTTTTGTATCTGATACAGAAGTTTTAGATGTGGTTGATTATATAAAACAAGAAACCAAGGCTGATTACAATCAAGAAGCCATTGAAACAGTTGAAGAAAATTCTCAAGTAAAAGAAGTAGATGATGAAGATGAACTAATTGATGAGGCCACTAAAATAATTATAGACGAAAATACAGCCTCAGTTTCGCTTTTACAAAGAAAACTTAGAATTGGATATGCAAGAGCTGGTAGGATAATAGACCAGCTTGAAGCAAAAGGAATTGTAGGCCCATATGAGGGTAGCAAACCAAGAAAAGTCTTGGTAGATAGGTCTTATTTTGAAGGAGATTTAGGTGAATATAGCGAATAAAGTTACGGTTTTAAGATTACTTTTAATTCCGGTTTTTCTAGTTTTGTATTACATGTATGGGAGTACATATAATATTGCAGCAATAGTATTTGTAATTGCATCTTTAACAGATGCACTCGATGGCCACCTAGCTCGTAGCCGCAATCTAGTTACAACATTTGGTAAATTTGTTGATCCATTGGTAGATAAATTATTAACCATGGCGGCATTTATAGTTTTGGTAGAAGGAAGTATAATACCTGCTTGGGCGGTAATAATTATTATAGCAAGAGAGCTAACTATAACAGGTTTTAGAACACTTGCAGCCGATAAGGGTATAACTATTGCAGCTAGCAAATGGGGAAAACTAAAAACAACTAACCAGATGATAGCACTAGTTTTACTATTAGTAAACAATACTACTTTAAATAATATAGGAATATATGTATTTTATATAGCAGTTATCCTAACGATTATTTCAGGACTTGATTATATAATCAAAAACAAAGAAGTTTTGGACTTAGAAAATATATAGGAGATTAATATGGATGATAACAAACAAAAAGCATTAGACCAAGCCTTTAAAAATATTGAAAAAAAATATGGTAAAGGCTCAATAATGAAAATGGGCGAGGCTCCAAAAGTTGCAGTTTCAGCTATACCTACAGGTGCCATCAATCTTGATATTGCACTTGGAATAGGTGGTATCCCACGCGGTAGGGTTATAGAAATATTTGGTCCAGAATCATCTGGTAAAACAACCCTTGCCCTTCATATGATTGCAGAAGATCAAAAACAAGGCCATATGTGTGCATTTATAGATGCTGAGCATGCCATGGATGCAGAATATGCTAGAAATTTAGGAGTAGATATTGATAATCTTATCCTATCCCAACCAGATACAGGTGAGCAAGGTTTAGACATTGCTGAATCTTTAGTGCGTTCTGGAGCTGTAGATTTAATTATTATTGACTCAGTTGCAGCTTTAGTACCAAGAGCAGAAATTGAAGGGGAAATGGGAGATAGCCACGTAGGTTTACAGGCTAGACTTATGAGTCAGGCTCTAAGAAGACTTACTGGTGTTATTGCAAAATCAAACACAACAGTAGTATTTATCAATCAATTAAGAGAAAAAGTTGGGGTAATGTTTGGATCTCCAGAAACCACAACAGGCGGACGTGCCCTTAAATTCTACTCATCAGTTAGACTTGATATTCGTAGAATAAAAACTATTACAGAAGGTGATAATTCTATCGGATCACGTACTCGTGTAAAAGTTGTAAAAAATAAGGTGGCACCACCATTTAAGGTAGTAGAATTTGATATCATGTATGGATCTGGTATTTCAAAGTCTGGGGTTATCCTAGATACAGCTGTAGAGATGGATATCGTTGATAAGGCTGGATCTTGGTTCTCCTACGGTGGAGAAAAGCTTGGTCAAGGTCGTGAAAATGTAAAAACATATCTTGAAGACAATCAAGATATCATGAATGAAATCGAAGGCAAAATAAGAGCATCATTAAGCCAATCAGAAGAAGGCGATTTGTTCGAAGAGGAAGATACTCAAGAAAGCCTAGATGTGTAAAATTAAAAAAAGTACTGGTTAAATCCAGTACTTTTTCTTTTATAAAAAAGATAATTGGTTACTATTGCGATTAGATAATTTGGATAGTGAGATGCCAATTAGCCTTATATATTCATTTTTGTAAACCTCGTTTAATAATTCGCTAGCTGATTTATATATATCCTCTCTTTTATAAATGGGCTCTTGGAGGGTTATAGCTCGTGTAATTGTTTTAAAATCACTATTTTTAAGTTTAAGATTTACTGTTTTGCCTTGCAGATCTTTTTTTTCTAAATCATTTTCGACTTTTTCAGATATTTCTTTTAGATACTGTTTAAGAATATTTATATCATTTGTATTTTCTCTAAAAGTACGTTCGCGACCAAGTGACTTTCGTTGACGGCTGGGATTTATTTCTCTATCATCCTCACCGCGGATGACCCCATAAATATAGGAACCATGTTTGCCAAAAAGACCTATTAGGAAGTCTTTATCAAGTCTTAGTAAATCTTTTATAGTATAAATTCCAATTTTTTTTAATTTTTCTACTCCGTGGCTACCAAGACCGTGGACTTTTTTTATATCAAGATCTAATAAGATTTCTGGAACATCTTTCCTAGATATTTCTTTTATGCCATGAGGCTTGTTCCAATCACTGGCAAGTTTTGCTAAAAATTTATTATAGGATATACCTATAGATACATTAATTTGAGTTTTTATAAAAACTTCATTTTGGATTTTTTTTGCAAGAGCAAATGGATTTTGATTTTCTATTCTCAAATAGGCCTCATCTATAGAAACCTGTTCAAAATTAACCGCATATTTTTTAATTATATTAAATACCTCTTCAGATTTTTTTCTATAATAAGGATGATCCACAGGTATTAAAATCAGATTTGGGCAAAGTTCTTTTGCCATAAAAACAGGCATTGCTGAGTGGATGCCAAATTTTCTTGCCTTATAATTTGCAGTTGTAATAATTGATTTATTTGTAAGTCCGCCAACAGCTACAGGAAAATTTTTTAGCTTGGGATTTCTAATTTCTTCACAAGATGCATAAAAAGCATCGCAATCTATATGTAAAATATTATTCATATCATCACCATATTTACTATACTTTTAAAATTGTGGGTATAAATTAATAAACTGCGATGCGAAAGGATGATGTCACATGGAAACTTTAAATTTAAATGATGAATATTTAGAAAAGTTAAAAAATGGTGAAACTATTACTATTCCTCTTCATGAAGAGCGAATACGTGTAAAAAAAGAAAAAGTAGTTGTAGAAGAAATAGTTATTAAACGTGAAAAATATATAGAAATGCAAAAGATTACGGTACCAGTAAGAAGAGAAGTACTTAAGGTCGATGATTCCAAATTAAATTTTGAAGATATTGATAAACATATATAAATAACTGTAGAGTTAAAAAAAGTTTGATATTTATGTTTAATAATTTTTTCTAGGGGGTATATAGCTACTAGAACGATATAGACGAGAGTCTAAGAAGTTAAAAATCAAAAGGAGATATATAATGGCAAATTTTGAAACATTTAGAACAGAAGATGAATTACTAGCAAGAATTGATCAGCTAAGAGCTCAAGGTTTTAGCGACAGTGAACTTGAAGTTATTTCTGCTAACGAATTTAATAATGATAACTTAAGATACTATGGAATTTCTGATAGAGCAAATAGAGACACACTAGATCCAGACTACAACGGAATCTATGCTTACTACACAGGTGAAGATTTAGATCCAGCTTACTTCGGAGATTTTGGATTTGATAGAACAGTTTCTGATGAAGCTCTTGGAGCTGTTGAAAGTGGTAACTACGTACTAGCTATCGAAAGAGATGACTATTTAGAAGATCCAGAATATGTAGATACAGCTTATGAACAAAGAAAAGACTACATTGATGAAGATATACTAGAAAGAGATGACCTATCAAAAAGAGATAAAATCAGACTTCACGAAGAAAGATTAAGAGTTAACAAAGAAAAAGTTCAAACTGGTGAAATCGGACTTAAAAAAGAAGTTGTAACTGAAACTCAAGAAATCGAAGTACCAGTAGAAAAAGAAAGAGTAACAGTTGAAAGACATGCAGTAGATGGAACAGCTGCTGATGGATACCAATTTGATGAAACAGCTGAAGAAATTAGAATTCCAATTCACGAAGAAAAAGTATCTGTAGATAAAGAAGCTTACGTAACAGAAGAAGTAGATGTAAATACAGAAACAGTTACAGAAAACGAAAAAGTTTCTGATACAGTTAGAAAAGAAAGATTAGACGTTGTTGAATCTGGTGATGTTAAAGAAGTAGATTCAGAAGACGATAACTTACTATAAAAATAATCTTTTAAGCCCAGGCCATCCTGGGCTTTTATTTTTTTGCCTAGATATAAATCCTCCCTTATAGTAAAATTAAGCTATGAGAATAGATAAATTTTTAAAAAATTCAAGAATAATAAAGCGTAGACAAGTAGCAAAAGAAGCTTGTGAAAATGGTAGAGTATCTATAAATGGAAATCTCGCAAAACCAGGTTCTGTGGTAGAAGAAGGCGATATAATCGAGATTGTATTTGGAAAGAGTAATTTAAAAATAAAAGTTATAGATCTAATAGATGGAGCTAAAAAAACAACTGCAGAAGAAATGTATGAGGTGATAGATGGCTAGGGCAAAATCTTATCAAAAAAAGAGAAAGGCTAAAAATAGACGATTTTTATTAAGCATTTTTCTCATACTAATACTTAGCACTATTGCTTATGTATTTTTAAACAATATGATGAATGCAGAGATAAACACCCTTAATTCTGAGATAAATTCTACTAAGAAAAAATTAGATGCAGTAAATGAAGAAATAACATCGCTAGAAAGTGATTATGAGATTAGAAATACTGATCAATTTAAAGAAAAAATTGCGAAAGAAAGACTAGGAATGGTTAAGGGAAAGAAACCTATACTAGATGAAGAAGAAAAAGATAACAAAGAAGATAAAGAAAAAACAGAAGAATTAGATCAAGAAACAAATAATGACAGTAACGAATAGATTTTTATCAAATATAAATAAATATAATTTAATAGATAAAAATGATACCATAATAATAGGCTCCAGTGGCGGACCAGATAGTCAATTTCTTATATATCTTCTCAATGAAATAAAAAATGAATATAATCTTACTATTATCCTCGCTCATCTAAACCACTTACACAGAAAAGAAGCTAGTTTTGATGAAAAATTAGTAATAGATACTGGAGAAAAGCTAGGGCTAAAGGTAGAAGTCAGAAAAGCGAGTATGGATGAGCTTGCAAAAGCAAATAAAATCTCCCCAGAAGATGCCGGCAGAAGGCTAAGATATGAATTTTTTAATGATATAGCAAGTTCTTATAGAAATTCAAAAATTGCCGTTGCTCACAATATGGACGATCAAGCAGAAACAATGCTATTTCGTATGGCACGTGGGACAGGATTAGATGGACTCGCTGGCATGGATTATAAAAATAAAAACATTATAAGACCAATTTTATCATTTAAAAAATCAGAAATTTTAGAATACCTAAATCAAAATAATATTTCCTATGCCATTGATGCAACTAATTTAGAAAATGATTATAGTAGAAATTACATAAGAAATGAAATCTTTCCAAAAATTAGTGAGATTAATCCAAATGCAATAAATAACTTTTTTAATCTATCAGATATAATAAAAAATGATTTGGCTATTATAGATGAAATTATTGATAAAAAGTATAAAGAAATAGTAATAAATGAAAAAGATTATTTTGTAAAATTTGATAAAGGAAAATTTGAAGACATATCTTATCCTATAAAAACTCGCTTAATTAGAATAGCAATTTTTAAACTTACAGGAGATACTAAAAATATTTCTAAGGAGAATATAGAAGACTTCATAAATATAGAGAATCTTCAAACTGGAAAGAAAATTATAAAAGATAAACTAGTATTTCAAAAAAATTATAATAGCTATGAATTGATGATTTTAAATCGTGAACAGAATTATAGTGTCATAAAAAAAATTAATTTGGATGAAGAAATAGTTTTTAATGGTAGAAAAATTAAAACGTCCATAGTTTTTGGAAAAAAAGATAAATCGAGAAATGTAGGGTACTTTGATTTGGACAAAATTTCTTTCCCTCTTACAATTAGAACAAGAGAAAATGGAGATAAATTTAGGCCGATTGGCATGGATCACAAAAAAAAGTTAAAAGACTTTTTTATAGATGAAAAGATAGATAAAAGCATTAGGGATCAAATCCCTATAATTTTATCAAATGATGATATAATTTGGATAGTAGGATACAGAATTTCTGAACAATTTAAGGTCGATAGTGGTACAAAAAACATTTTAAAAATAGAGGTTGAAGATGATTAATGATACAAACGAAATTATAGAAAAGATTTTGATTGATGAAGAAAGCTTAAATATTCGAATCAAAAAATTAGCAGCAAACATAAATGAGCATTACAAAGATGAGGATACTTTGATAATGGTTGCTATTTTAAAGGGTTCAGTTATGTTTATGTCAGAGCTTGCAAAACATATAAAGCTTGATATAAATTTAGAGTTTATGGCTGTTTCTTCATATGAAAGTGGCACTACTTCTAGTGGAAATGTTAAGATTTTAAAAGATTTAGATACTGATATTACCGATAAAAATGTATTGTTAGTTGAAGATATTATCGATACTGGAAATACACTTTTGAAACTTAAAAACAATTTAGAAAAAAGGGATCCAAAAGATATTAAGATTGTAACTTTGCTTGATAAACCAGAAAGAAGAGAAGTTAAGATAAAACCAGATTGGTATGGATTTAAAATACCGAATGAATTTGTTGTTGGATTTGGTCTTGATTATGATCAAAAATATAGAAACTTGCCATATATCGGCGTACTAAAAAGATCAGTTTATGAAGGATAGGTCAATTGACCTATTTTTTGTTAAGGAGATATTATGTTTAAGGGAAAAAATAATTTAGATAACTTTGTTTTGATAATGTATATTGCAATTATTGCATTTTTTATTTATAGAATTTATAAATCATTTAAAAATAAAAAGCTACTTGCAGGAGATATTAATAAATTTGATAGACCATCTACCACTTTTGAATGGGTACTATTAGCCTTTTTACTTGCAACAGGAGTTTTTAACTTAATAGCAGGAATTAAACAAAATAACCAAAATGCTATCTATATGTCAGTAGTAATGGTTGTCCTAGCAATTGTATTCTTAGTGGCTCAGCAAAATAAATTATATGTTGCAGAAAATGGAATCTTAATTAATTCTACTTTTTATACCTACAAAGAGCTTAAAAAATGGGGATTTGATAAAGAAAAAAATGATTTTGTAATGGCAGTAAAAAAAGATAGGCAAGATACTAGTGAAGCAACAAAAGTAAAAAGTGAGGATATCAAGCCTCTTAATGATCTAATTAGAAAATATAAATTAGGTAAATAGCTTGAATATCACAAAAAATATCGTATCATATTAGGGTTAAATTTGATTATAAAACTCTAAGGGGAGAATAGATGCTTCTAGTAGTAGATATTGGAAATACCAACACTGTGCTTGGTGTTTTTAACAATGGTAAATTAGAATTCAGATATAGAGTGGCTACAAATTTAAAACGCACCAGCGACGAATTGGTAGCTACCCTTTTTAATATGTTCATAATTCATGAGATTAAAAAAAATTGCATTGAAGATACCATAATTTCTTCAGTAGTTCCAGATATCATGTATGCATGGCAATCGTGCAATAGAAAGATGTTTGGTAAAGATCCAATAATTATTGATTATAAAACCGATACTGGAATTATAAATGATTATGAATCACCAAAGGATGTTGGAGCTGACAGAATTGTAAATGCAGTTGCAACTTTTAACAAATACGGTGGTCCGGCGATAATTGTTGATATGGGTACAGCAATAACTTTTGATGTAATTACTAAAGAAGGAAAATACCTAGGTGGGTCGATAGCTCCAGGAATCCGAATTGCCCAAGATGGTCTTTTTGGAATGACTGCTCAATTACCAAAAATAGAACTTCGAAATCCAACAACAGCAATTGCAAGAACTACACCTGAAAGTATGAATGCAGGTATTGTGTATGGTTATATTTCGCTAATAGATGGAGTAATCGAACAAATAGAAAAAGATCTTGTAAATGATTATGAACTTTGTGGGAAAATAAATGTAATTGCAACTGGAGGATACTCAGAATTAATTGCTCATGAATCAAAATATATCGAATATATAGAACCTGATCTAATGCTAGATGGGCTAAAAATTATTTATGACCGAATTAAAAAATAAAGAGTTAATGCTAGCTCCCCTAGCAGGAGTTACTGATGTAGCCTTTAGGATAATTTGCGAAAAATATGGTGCTGATAAAACATTTACAGAAATGGCAAGTGTTAATGCCATGGTCTATGATAATAAGCAAACTGATGAGATACTTTTTATCTCAGAAAAAGAAAAACACGCAAATGTCCAAATTTTTGGTAGAGATCCAGAAAAAATAGAAAGGGCTATTAAAGATAAGATAAACCCACTTGAAAATATTACCGATTTAAGTTTTAATATGGGTTGTCCTGCACCCAAAATTTTTAAAAATGGGGAAGGCTCTGCCCTAATGAAAGAACCTGATCTAGTAGATAAGATTACAAAAACTTTAGTAAAATCAACTAATAAAAAAATAAATGTAAAATTTCGATCAGGCGTAGATGAATCTTTAAAAAATTATATTGAAATTGGTAAGATTTGCGAGGATAATGGAGTAGATTATGTCATCCTCCACGGCAGAACACGTGAACAACATTATAGTGGAATTGCAAATTGGGATGATATTAAAAAATTAAAAGAAGCTCTTACTATACCAGTAATTGCAAATGGTGATGTATTTACTGTAGATGATTTTAAAAATATTATCGAAAAGACAAATGCTGATGGCGTTATGCTTGCAAGAGGAGCAATGGGCAATCCATTTTTATTTAAATACATTAAGGAATATCTAGAAACTGGAGACTATACTCCAATAACTCCAAGTGAGATTATAGATCAGATTAGAGAGCAATACGATTTATCACTAGAATTTAAAGATCAAAAACTAGTAGTAAATCAAATGAGAAAGCATGTAGGCTGGTACATCAAGGGTTTACCAGATTCAAGCAAAGTTAGAGATGAAGTTAATAAATTAAAAACAAAAGAAGAGATTTTTGATTTATTAGATGAATATAAGAATGTTTTAGAGGGATGAAATGGCAGAAAATAAAGAAGTTATACTTTCTAAAGAATATTTAGAAAAATTAGAAGACGAATTAGAGTACTTAAAAACCAAAAGAAGACCAGAGATTGCAGAAAAAATCAAAATTGCAAGAAGTTTTGGTGACTTATCAGAAAATGCTGACTATGATGAAGCTAAAAATGAACAAGGTGAAATCGAAAGTCGTATAGCAAAAGTTGAAGATATGATAAGAAATGCAAAAACTATCGAAGTAGACTTAAATTCTGATGAAGTTGGGGTAGGAAATACAGTGACAGTATATGATGAAGAATTTGATGAAACTTTGGATTACAAAATCGTTGGAACAGCAGAATCTGATCCAATAAAAGGTTTCATATCAAATGAATCACCAGTTGGTGCTGCACTTTTAGGTAAAAAAGTCGAAGACAGGGTAGAAGTAGCTACTCCAAACGGCAAAATGTATTTCACTATTAAAGACATTAAATAAGGAGAAATGATGACTGATAACAACAAAGATTTAAATGAAATGCTTAAGATTAAAAGAGAAAAACTTGAAGAACTTAAGCAAGAAGGCAGAGATCCACACGAAATTGTAAACTTTAAGGACCGCACACCTGCAAATGAAATTAAAGATAATTTTGAAAATTACGATGGCAAGTCTGTAAGAATTGCTGGTCGTATAAGAGCAAAACGTGGTCACGGAAACATGAGCTTTATGGATATCCAAGATGAATCTGGAACAATCCAAATTGTAAATCGTAAAAATGTTATCGGTGATGAATTCAAACAAGTTAAAAAATACGATATTGGTGATATCGTTGGTATAGAAGGAAATGTATTTAAGACCAATCAAGGTGAAATTTCAATTGAAACACAAAATCCTCAATTACTAACAAAATCCTTACAAATATTGCCAGAAAAATGGCACGGACTAAAAGACCCTGACTTAAGATATAGACAAAGATACCTAGACCTTATTGTAAATCCAGAAGTAAAAGAAGTTTTCTACTTAAGAAGCAAAATCATTACTGAAATTAGAAAATTTTTAGACGGTAGAGGATTTATAGAAGTAGAAACTCCAATTCTTAATACAATTGCAGGGGGAGCTACAGCACGTCCATTTATAACCCACCACAACACTTTAGATATCGATATGTATCTAAGAATTGCAAACGAACTTTACCTAAAAAGACTAATTGTCGGTGGATTTGATAAAGTTTATGAAATGGGCAGAATGTTTAGAAACGAAGGTATGGATGCTACTCACAATCCTGAGTACACCGCAATGGAACTTTACCAAGCCTATGCTGATTACGAAGATATGATGGAAATTACCGAACATATGGTAGAAACAGTTGCTACAAATGTTTTAGGAAAAACCACTATCGAATATGACGGCCAAGAAATAGAATTAAAAGCTCCATGGGCTAGAATACCTATGATTGATGCTATTAAAAATGAAATTGGTATCGACTTTAACGAAATCACATCCTATGAAGATGCAGTTGCAATTGCAAAAGAAAAAGGCGTTGAAGTAAAAGATGCACGTGGAGAAATTATCGCAGAATTCTTCGAAGAATTTGTAGAAGATAAGCTAATCCAACCAACATTTATAATTGACTACCCAGTAGAAATCTCACCACTAGCTAAAAGAAAAAATGATGATAAATCATTAACATATAGATTTGAAGCATTTATTAATGGTAAAGAAGTAGCAAATGCCTTCTCAGAATTAAATGATGCTGCAGATCAAAGAGAAAGATTTGAAGCTCAAGTTGCTAAACGTGAAAAAGGTGATGATGAAGCACAAATGATGGATCACGATTTTGTAAATGCTCTAGAAGTAGGACTTCCTCCAACAGGTGGCCTTGGTATAGGTATTGATAGAGTGATAATGCTGCTTACTGGCCAACACTCAATCCGTGATGTCCTATTATTCCCAACTATGAAACCAACTGGCAAAAATGCTGTAGAAAGCAATGAAATAGCACCTACAAAAACAGTTGAAGAAACTAATGAAGTAATAGACTTTACAGGTGTAAAAACAGAAGATTTCTATGATGATATAGACTTTGATACATTTACAAAATCTGACTTTAGAGTTGTAAAAGTAACTGATTGTGAAGAAGTACCAAAATCAAACAAACTTCTTAAATTTACCCTTGATGATGGATCTGACACACCAAGAACAATCCTATCAGGTATCAAAAAACATTACACAGCAGAAGAGTTAATCGGCAAAAACTTAGTAGCCATAGTTAACCTACCACCAAGAGCAATGATGGGTGAGGAATCTCAAGGTATGATTCTATCAGCAGTACATGAGCAAAACGGTGAAGAAAAACTAAATGTCCTAATGGTAAGCAATAATATCCCAGCTGGGGCAAAATTATATTAATAGAAAATGTAGACTTCCTAAATCTCCTAGAGACTTAGGAAGTTTTTTTATTGAAATTAGAGTATTTTTAATAAATTTAATTGACAATCTAAATAGAGAGATTTTGTAACAAAATATATTAGTTCTTAATCTTGACTAGTTTACTAGGGTATGTTATACTTTTGCTAATGATAATCAGTATCATTAATAATATGTTTAAGGAGTATTTATGAAAAATACAAAAATCATGTCAATAGCAATACTTGCACTGGCTTTATCAGCTTGTGAAAATAATGTAGGCACCGAAAATACTAAAGCAGAAAATCCTGCCCCCAAAAGTGAAGTTAGTCAAGAGCTTGAAAAAGACTCGCCAAGTATTGATGAAAATTCAAAAGATACTGAATCAAGCATGGAAAAATCAGATATTATTACTATAACAGATGCCCATGGTGAAGTAGAAGTAGCCCGCAATCCAAAAAAAGTTGTTGCTCTTGATAGCAGAAACTTTGAAGTTTTAGAAGCAATGGGAGTTGATTTAGTAGCTGCACCAAAAGATGTTATGCCAGAGACATCTTCTTATTTAAAAGATGATAGTATAGAAAATATTGGCAACCACAGAGAACTAAATCTAGAGTTACTCGCAGCAACTGATCCAGATCTAGTAATTATAGGTCAAAGATTTGCTGATTACTATGAGGATATTAAAGCTATTGTACCAAATGCTTCTGTAATTGATTTAGATACAGATGTCTCAGAAGAAGCAAATTCTCCAGGAAATAATCTTATAGAAGGATTTACAAATTCTACAATGATTTTAGGAGAAATCTTTTCTAAGGAAGATAAGGCAAATGAGCTAATAACAGACCTTGAAGAATCAATTGAAAAAGCAAAAGATGCCTACAAGGGTGGCAGTGTAATGGGAATGGTAGTTTCTGGTGGAGAAATTGGATATTCAGCTCCAAAATATGGAAGAGTTTGGGGTCCGGTTTATGAAATATTAGAACTAGAACCATCTTTAGATGTGAAAAATGATTCTTCAGACCATAAGGGAGATGATATTTCTGTAGAAGCAATTGCAGAATCAAAACCAGATTATCTAATGGTCTTAGACCGTGATGCCGGAGTAGCTAGCGAAGAAAATGCAAAACCTGCTATGGAAGTAATTGAAGGATCAGAAGCCTTAAAGGACCTTGAAGCCATTAAAAACAATAAAATTTATTACGCTCCAAATGATACCTACACCAACGAATCAATCATTACTTATACAAAGATATTTGATGGTTTAGCAGAATTGTTTAGCAAATAAGATGGAAAATACAAAAAGAAAAATATTTACAAAACCCTATATTTTTGCACTAGGGTTAGTAATAGTCCTTGCCATAGCTTCTGTTTTTACAGGAGCTTATGATATTTTTAAAGAGGGTAATTCTATTGAAATGGTATTTATAACAAGAATTCCAAGGACCTTAGCCCTAATGCTTTCAGCAGTAGCCATGAGCCTATCGGGCATTGTCATGCAGCTAATATCACAAAATAAATTGGTAGAACCAACCACAACTGGAACTATTGAATGGGCTGGTCTAGGCCTTGTTTTAGTTTATATTTTAATTCCAAAGCCTAGCCTGCTTCAAAGAATGACAGGTGCAATCATAGCTTCATTTATTGGATCTATGGTTTTCTTTTATTTACTTAGAAATATAAAATTAAAATCATCCCTATTTGTGCCAATTGTTGGTATTATGCTAGGAGCAGTTGTTTCTGCAATTTCAACCTTTATTGGCCTAGAATTCAATATGACTCAGGTAATAGAAGTTTGGTTTCAAGGATCATTTGCCCCAGTCCAACGTGGTCGCTACGAATATTTATTTTTTATAATAATAATTACAATAGTTATTTATAGGTATGCTGATAAGCTGACAATTGCAGGGCTTGGAGAGGATATAACAACAAATCTTGGTCTTAATTATAATCAGATTATATTAAGGGCTAATATTTTAGTTGCATTAGCTTGTGGGATAGTTTCTGCAGTGATTGGCAATATCCCATTTTTAGGTCTAATAGTGCCAAACATTGTTTCCATCTATAGAGGAGACAATCTAAGGGAAAATATACCTTGGATTTGTTTGGTATCCATGATGGTGATGCTAGCAGCAGATATTATTTCAAGGACGATTATTGCACCATTTGAATTACCCGTATCACTTATTTTAGGAAGCGCAGGTTCAATTATATTTATAATTATTTTATTAAATATGAGGAGATTTAAGATATGAAAAGTAAATCTTCTTTTATGAGTAGTTTTAGATCAGAAAAAGAAAAAAAATCATATTTTATATGTCTGGTAATTTTATCTTTGCTAGCTATTTTAACAACATATGGGCTCCTTGTTTATAAGAACCCAGTCCCAATTGATTCACCATCATTTTTACCAATTATTAAACGCAGGCAAAATGCTATTATTGCCATGGCAATAGCAGCTATCTGTCAATCAGTTGGAAGCATACTTTTTCAAAGTGTAACAAATAATAGGATTATAACACCATCGATTTTAGGCTTTGAGGCTATCTATTCCACAATAAATACAGCAATCATGTATTTTTTAGGAATAACAGGATTTTTGGTCATAGGAGGTAAGGGTTATTTTATATTTCAGATAATCCTTATGGTTGGCCTTTGCTTATTTTTGTTTATGGGGATTTTTGCAAAAAAAGATGGAAATATTGAACTCATGCTTTTAATAGGAGTTATTTTAGGCCAAGGGCTTAGAGCAATAGCAGCCTTTATGCGTAGGCTCCTTTCTCCATCAGAATTTGATATTTTGCAAGCAAAACTTTTTGCTTCTGTAAATAATTCTGATACAGAATATTTCCCCCTAGCAATTGGAATAATCTTTTTTGTGACACTGGGAGTATTTTTAAATATGAGAAAGCTAAATGTTTTAAGTCTTGGCAAGGATGTGGCTACAAATTTAGGTCTAAACCACAAAAAAGCAACTTTTCTATCATTGATAGCAGTTGCGATTTTAATTAGTATTTCAACAGCCCTTGTTGGCCCAATGACCTTTTATGGTTTTCTAGTAGCTACATTAACTTATGAACTAGCGAAAACTTATGACCATAAATACCTGATGATTATGGCAATACTACTTGCCTTTGATATATTAGCTGGTTCATATTTTATTATGAATCACATATTCAATGCAAACGGAGTGGTTTCAGTCTTGATTGAATTAATAGGAGGGATTTCATTCCTTATTTTAATATTTAAGGAAGAAAAATTATGATAAGTTTAGAGAATGTAGAAAAAAAATATAGCGATGAAGTTAGTATAGGTCCAGTTAGTCTTGATATAAAAACAAACGGTATAAACTCAATAATCGGCCCAAACGGTGCAGGCAAGTCTACCTTACTTATGATGATTGGTAGACTTTTGCCAAAGGATGCCGGAAAAATAAATGTAGGTGGTCTGGATATTGATAATACAAATCCAAATCAAATGGCAAAGACAATTTCAATTTTAAAACAAGAAAATAATTTTATCAGCAAATTAACCGTAAAGCAACTAGTAAGTTTTGGAAGATTTCCTTATAGCCAAGGCAGACTTACTAATGAAGATGTAAAAATAATTGAAAAATATATAGACTTTTTTGATTTAAAAGCTCTTGAAAATAGGTATTTGGATGAATTATCTGGAGGACAAAGACAAAGGGCCTATGTTGCAATGGTCCTAGCCCAAGAAACAGAATATGTTTTGCTAGATGAGCCGTTAAATAATCTTGATGTGGCAAGATCAGTTTCAATGATGAAACATCTAAGATGTGCTTGTGACACTTTGAAAAAAACTTTTGTTTTGGTAATCCATGACATAAATGTAGCAGCCCAATATTCAGATAGGATATTTGCTATGAAAAATGGAAAATTAGTCCTAGAAGGATCTGTAGATGAGGTAATGGATGGGGATAAATTAACAAATATTTTTGATACAAGTATAAATATTGTAAATGGTCCCTATGGGAAAATTGCTGTCTATAATTAACTTTAGCAATCCATTGTGGGTATAAATCCATAAAGGAGATAATTATGAACGATAATTTTCAATCAGAATATAAGGACACCGAATCAGTTAGAAAATACGTAAATAGACATAATATTTATTCATTACTTTTTGCCCTAGGTTTTTTTATCATTATTGTATCAATAATTCCATATTTACTAATAACTTCTGAAAAGATAGAAGATAGGATATTACCATCTATTATAGTTTTCTTAATTGGTTTGATTATGATAATTGCAAGTAATTTTTCCAAAAGAAAATTAAGAGACAAACAAGCCAATAAATATACTGTTTCTGCAAGTGAATTTATAGATTTAGAGACAGAATCTAGAAGGAAAATATTTAGAAAAGATCTTATAATTGCAATTTTATTAATAATTTTAGTTCCGATTATCTACTATCTAATTCACACAAAAACATCGATGCTTGCTACAAATTCAAATAAATATATAAACTCAATATTAATATTAATTATTGCCATAGCAGTATTTATTATTTTATATAGCAAGGGTAAAAAAGACGCATATAATAGCTTACATTAAAATGCACCTAGCAATGGGTGTTTTTTTATTGCTTTATTTTAAGCTTATAGGTTACAATGGATGTAGTATATATTTGGAGGGAATATGAAGTATATAAAAAGAACACTCACCTTTATTTTTTCAATTTTGCTACTTGCTGCTTGTGGCCAAAAAGAGCTAAAGGAAGAAAGTAATGAGCCAATAAGAACAACTGACCTTATTGAAAATTTAAATTCAAATGATCTTGCAAAGCAAGATGATAAAGAAGTAGATAATGAAGTTGCCGCTGAAAATACTAAAAAATCAGATGAAGTAGAAGAAAGTAAAGAAGAAAAAATCGAAACCATTACTTTAAAAGCCGGCGGAGATCTTATGGCAAATATGGGTCAAACTCAATATGCCTACAACAAGGGCGGTGGGTCTTATGATTTTTCTGATTCGTTTATGTATATTTCGGATTTTATAAGCGATGCAGATATTGCAATTGCTAACTATGAGACAACAACAGATCCAAATGTTCCATATGCGGGCCACCCAAGATTTAATGCACCAGCAGAATATTTGGACGCTATAAAAGAAGCTGGATTTGATATTGTAACAACTGCTAACAATCACTCGCTAGACAATGATATTGAGGGAGTCAATACCACAATTGAAGCTATCCAAGATGCAGGACTAGACCATGTTGGTACACGTGCTGAGGATGATGATACTAGATTTATTATAAAAGAAGTAGGTAATATTAAGCTTGCATTTTTATCCTACACCTTTGGTTGTAACGGGAAAGAAGATTTATTCCAAGTACGTGAGGAAGTTCCAGAAGTAAATTATTTACATGAAGATCAAATCAAGGATGACATCAAAAAAGCAAAAGCAAAGGATACTGATTTTGTTGTTGTATATCCTCATTGGGGCATAGAATTGCGTTCAAATGCAGATCCTAGTCAAATAGAATTAGGACGAAAGATGATTGATTGGGGAGCAGATCTTGTAATAGGAAATCATCCACATGTAGTAGAGCCTTATGAAGAATATGAAACTGAGGATGGGAGAAAAGGATTTATAGCTTATGCTTGCGGCAATTTCATTAGCATCCAAAATTTAGAAACGGTAAATGATATCAGAACAGAACAATCAGTTGCTTATAGTTTTAAGTTATCAAAAGATTTAGCTAACGGCACAACATCAATAGATGAAATCGAAGCATATCCACTCTGGGTTGGCATGACTTATAATGAATATGGCCGCAGTGTAAGAACTTACTTATGTGAAGATTTCCTAGAAGGTGGCAAATATTATGATGAAGTTGACGAGTCCCAAAGAGATAGGATACAAAAAGCCTATGATGCAACCATGGCGACTATTAGCAGTGAGGTAGATTATTAATGGGACCTTGGACTAGTTTTGAAATAGGAATTCTAGATGCGATTCATAAATTATCGACACCAGGCCTGAATAAGTTTATGGTAACTATAACAAATCTTGGAAATCTGTCTATAATTTGGATTGCATTTATTATAATTTTTATGTCAACAAAAGAGTACAAGTCTATGGCTAAGGTCATGGTAATAGGATTTATGCTAAATATAATTATAGTTAATCTTTTGCTAAAAAATATTTTTGCAAGAGTCAGACCCTTTGATTATGTTAATAATATTGAATTACTAGTACCTAAATTAAAAGATGGATCTTTTCCATCAGGGCACACATCATATGCCTTTACATTTTTTACGATTATATTTTTTATGAGTAAATCAAAAATGATAAAAATATTCACTGGTATACTTGCCTTGCTCATAGCTTTAAGTAGACTATATTTATACGTTCACTTTCCAACAGATGTAATAGCAGGAGCTGTGATAGGATTTGCTATAGGGATCCTATCAATGAAAATCTATTTTGACAAAAACATAAGAAAAAAACTAGCCAATTGCAATTTGCAAAGAAAGTAAAAAGTGTTATAATTAATAGGTAACCATTGAGCCGGTGTGTTGGAATTGGCAGACGAGACAGACTCAAACTCTGTTGTCCACCAGGGCGTGTGGGTTCGAGTCCCACCACCGGCACCAATAAAGCCTATACGGTTAAAATAGGACCAAGAGTCTATAAAAATAATATATAAAAACCTCGTAGTCAATTAGATTACGAGGTTTTTTTATATGATTTCTTAAAAGACTTTACAAACCTATAAAATCATATGCTATTTTAATCAAATCTTTAAAATATCCACATTTTACGTTATACTATTACTAAGGAGTGACAAATGAGTAAAACACTTATGCTAATAGATGGTTCTAGTTTGATTTTTAGGGCGTTTTTTGCTCTTCCAAACCTTACAAACAACGATGGAGTCATGACCAATGGTGTGTATGGTTTTTTAACTATGTACCAAAATGCTTTTGATAAATATAATCCAGATTCTGTTCTAGTTGCCTTTGATAGGTCTAGTAAAACTTTCCGACATGAGGAGTTTAAAGATTATAAGGCAACTCGTGATAAGATGCCAAGCGAACTTTCTTATCAGTTTGGAATTTTAAAAGATATACTTGATTCTATGAAAGTAGCCTATACTGACCTTGATGGTTTTGAAGCTGATGATATAGTTGGAACCTATGCTGATATGGGCCAAGATGCAGGTTATGAAGTTGTAATCATAACTGGAGACCGTGATTATTTACAGTTAGTTGATGAGCATATTACAGTTTATCTCACTAAAAAAGGCATTTCTGATATGGTTGAGTATAACTTATCAACTATAAAAGAAGAATATGGTTTGACACCCCAACAATTAATAGATGTTAAAGGTCTTCAAGGAGATAAATCTGATAACATTCCTGGTGTAGATGGAATTGGTCCCAAAAAAGCAGTGGGCTATATTCAAAAATACGGGTCCATTGAGGGATTATACGAACATATTGATGAAATTTCTGGTAAAAAAACCAAGCAAACTTTAATAGATAGCGAATCTATAGCCTACATGAGCAAAAAAATTGGAACAATAGTAAAAAATGCTCCAGTTGAAATAGCTTTATCTGACTTGCAATTAACCGATCCAGATTATCCAACTCTTAAAGAAAAGTTTTCAAAATATAATTTTAATAAGTTTTTAGAAAAAATAGAAGGTCATGTAGACCTAGCAGATACTGATAGAGAATTTGAGTTTACCGAAACTGATGATTATACTGATTTAATTGATGATATCAAAAAGAATAAAGAATTTGCTTTCAAATCATTGTATAATGGGGAAAATTACATCCATTCTGTGATTTATAAACTAGCTATAAAAACAGCCAATAGCAAAGCTTATATTATAAAAGCTGATGAGAATTTTATAACAAACTTTAAAGAAATTTTCGCAGACAAGACTATAATCAAAAATTCATTTGATATAAAAGAAGATGTAGTTTTATTGGATAAATTAGGAATTGATTTGGCGCTACCTTATAATGATGCTATGCTCATGCATTACCTAATTGACCCATCTAGGTCATCTTATGATGTAAAAACTTTAAGCCAAACTTATTCGGATTTTGAAGTGATAAATGAAGTGGATTTAATTGGCAAGGGTGCAAAAACTAAAAAATATGAAGACATTGACCAAGATGAGCTAAACTCATACATGGCATCAGTCCTTTATACAATAGAAAATTCAAAAGAAAAACTAGAAGAAGAATTAAAATCATATAAAATGTATGACCTTTACCAAGATATTGAAATCAAGCTTTCTAAAGTTTTAGCTAGCATGGAAATAGCTGGTTTTGTAACCGATATTAATGTTTTAGAAAAGCTGAAAGCTGAAATCGATGAGGTTTTAAAAGGACTTACAAGTGAAATTTATGAACTGGCTGGTTCTGAATTTAATATCAACTCTACAAAACAATTAGGAGAGGTTTTATTTAAAGATTTGGCATTGCCTGTTATTAAGAAAACAAAAACTGGATTTTCAACTGACGCTTCGGTTTTAGAAAAATTACGCGATGAACATCTAATAATCCCTAAAATTGAGCAATATAGGGAAATGTACAAATTGCGTTCAACTTACATCGAAGGTCTTGAAAGTGCAATCGATGAAGATGGAAGAATCAGATCGACTTTTAGACAAAGTATTGCATCTACTGGTAGACTCTCATCTACAGAGCCAAATTTACAAAACCTACCAATAAGAACAGAAGAAGGCAGAAAAATCAGAAAAGCATTTAAAGCAAGTCCCGGAAAAGTTTTGATAGATGCCGATTATTCTCAAATTGAGTTAAGAATCTTAGCTTCACTTTCAGAAGATGAAAATATGATAGATGCTTTCATAAATGGGGTTGATATTCATACAAAAACAGCATCAGAAGTTTTTAATAGACCGCTTGATGAAGTGTCTAAAGTTGAAAGATACAATGCAAAGGCAGTAAATTTTGGTATAATTTATGGAATAAGTGATTATGGTTTGTCGCAAAACTTAAACATTCCAAGACCTGTGGCAAAAGACTATATAGAAGGATTTTTTGAAGGATATCCAAATGTAAAAAAATATATGGATAATATAATCAAGCAAGCACGCGAAGATGGATTTACAGATACCTTATTTAACCGCAGAAGATATATACCAGAGATCACTTCAAAAAACTTTAATGTAAGAAGCTTTGGAGAAAGGGTTGCCCTAAATACTCCAATTCAAGGTACTGCAGCAGATATTATCAAAATTGCTATGATAAAGACAGACGAAAATCTAAAAAAAGCAAATCTTGATGCTCAAATCATCCTTCAGATTCACGATGAAATTATTCTTGAATCGTCTATTGAAGATAAAGAGAAGGCTATGGAAATTTTAAGAGAATCAATGGAATCAGCAACAAATCTTAAAGTACCTTTATTAGTTGAAATAGACACTGGAGAAAGTATGTATGAGTCCAAATAAAATTGTGATCACTGGGACAATTGCATCTGGGAAGTCAACCTTGTGCAAGCTTTTAGAACAAATGAATTTTAAAGTTATATCTGCTGATGAGGTCAACAGAAACTTGCTAATTCCGGGAGCGAAAAATTTCGAAGCAATAAGAGCTTCAGATGAATTTGAGAAAGCATTCAATAATGATAGCTTAGATAAAAAAAAGCTAGCACAGATAATTTTTTCTGATAGAGAAAAGTTAAAAAAATTAAATCAACTAACTCACAAAAATATATTAAATGAGATTGAAAGACAAATAGAACTCCTAGATGAAAAAGTAGTTTTTATAGAAATTCCGCTTTTTTTTCAAATGGATGAAAGATTTGATGCAGATGAAGTCTGGTTAGTAGTTGCTGATTATCAAATTCAACTTGAAAGATTGATGCAAAGAGATAAAATCAGCCTTGAATATGCTAAAGCAAAATTAGAAAGTCAAGAGCAATTACTAACCATGAAGGAAAATAGTGATGTAGTTTTTGATAATAGCACAAGTGTGGAGCATCTTACAAAAGAGCTCAAAAAAACCTTAAAGCAAAAGGATTTACTATGAAAGTATTAAAATTTATAGGAAAATTAATAGGATATATACTGCTAACAATACTATTAGCAATAGCTCTATCCTACGGCATAATAGCCTACCAAACTTCTCGTACACGAATTAACTATCAGGATCAAATCACAGAAATCTCAGATGAGGCTAATGTAGATCCTTTACTTACTGCAGCTATTGTAAAAGTAGAATCAGACTTTGACAATGATGCCCACAGTCATCAAGGTGCCCAAGGGCTCATGCAACTTTTAGATGATACAGCAAGACACTCTGCAGAAGTAATTGATATGGACTATTATCCTGAAAAATTAAACGACATTGACTACAATCTAAAACTAGGCGTAGGATATTATGATTATCTAATGAAATATTACAATAATCGTAAGCTAGCTCTTGCAGCCTACAATGGGGGAGTAGGAAACGTTGATAAATGGATAAAAGAAGGAGTTTTGGATAAGGAAAATCCAGACATTTCAAAGATACCATTTGAAGAAACTAGACAATATGTCACAAAGGTAGAATCCACCTATGATGTTTATAAAACATTTTATAAGGATGGATTACCAACAAATTCTGAACTGTCAGATATTGGACAATTAAGCTATAATAATTTTATGACATTCATCAGCGAACTTTTATATAATATTGCATAATTGTTGATGAATGTCACAAATTCATTTATAATAGAAAAGAACAAAAAAATATTAAGGAGATGCATATGGCAGGAAATGCTTTGACATTTAAGAAAGGTGTGCACATTGATGAGTTTAAAGAACTCTCTGAAAATAGTGAACTTTACACCTTACCTACACCAAATGAGCTAGTGATTCCGCTTACTCAGCATATTGGTGCACCAAGTAAATGTCTTGTTAATAAAAAAGACGAAGTACATATTGGAGATTTAATCGGGCAAGCTGTTGGTAATTTCTCAGCAAATATCCATTCATCTGGAAATGGAGTTGTAAAAGACATAATCGATATACAAACAGCATCCGGTAAAAACGCTCAAGCAGTTGTGATAGATACAGAAGGCTACGATCAAGAAAAAGAGTACATACTTAACGAAAACGTTCGCTTAAACAAAGAAGAGATTGTAGAAAAAATTAAAGAAGCTGGAATTGTTGGTATGGGAGGAGCAGCTTTCCCAACTCATATTAAATATACACCGGCAAAAGAAGTCGATACAGTAATTGTAAATGGTGCTGAATGTGAACCATACGTTACTTGCGATGACTATATTCTAAAAAATAAACCGGAAAATATCGTAAAAGGCCTTGAGATATTAGTAGTAGCATCTGGTGCAAAACAAGGAATTATTGCAATTGAAGATAATAAACCAAAAGCCTTTGACGCAGTTTCAGCATTCTTAAATGAATACTCAAATAATGCTACAAATCTGCCAGATTTAAAAGTTGTAAAACTTGCTACAAAATATCCACAAGGGGATGAAAAGAGACTTATAGACGCTACTCTAAATAGAACTGTACCATCAGGTGGTTTACCAATGGATGCAGGTGTTATAGTTTCTAATGTTTCTACTGTAAATGCTGTTTATGAAGCAATCTACTATGACAAACCACTTTATGAAAGAGTAATGACAGTTACAGGTCATAATGTTAAAAATCCTCAAAATGTTCTAGTAAAAGTAGGTACATCTTTTAACTATGCAATAGATGCAGTTGGAGGATTAAATGGTGAAATTGGAAAACTAATTAGTGGTGGTCCAATGATGGGTATTGCCCAACCAAATTCAGGAAATCCAGTAGAAAAAGCAACAAACTGTATTTTAGTACAAACAAAAGAAGAAGCAATCCCAGCAGACATCGAACCATGTATCAGATGTTCTCGTTGCGTAAATGTTTGTCCAGTAAATCTTCTTCCACTTTATATTCACAAATTTGCTTTAAATGAAAAATTTGAAAAGGCCGAAGATTATAGAATTATGGATTGTATAGAATGTGGATCTTGTTCTTATATTTGCCCATCTAAGAGACCTCTTGTTGAAGCGATTAGATTTGGTAAACGTCAAATAAGACAAGCAGGAAAGGGTAAGTAGGAGTAGATAAATGGAAAATAGAGAAAAATTATTAGTTACATCTTCTCCTCATGTGAGAAGTAAAAATACTATTCAAAGCGAGATGAGAGATGTAATTATCGCTTTAATACCAGCAGGTATAGCTGCAGTATATTATTTTGGATACAGAGCCTTAATTTTAATATTGGCATCAGTATTAGCTTGTGTATTATCAGAGTATTTATTTAATAAGGCAACAAAAAGAAAACAAACAGTGAAAGATTTATCAGCAGTTGTAACAGGTATATTACTCGCTTACAATGTGCCATTTACACTACCTGTTTGGCAAATAGTAATAGGTGCAGTTTTTGCAATTGTAGCTGTAAAAATGGCCTTTGGAGGAATTGGTCAAAATATTGTAAACCCAGCCTTAGCTGCAAGAGCATTTTTACTTGCTTCTTGGTCTGAGTCAATGTCAACATTTGTGCCACCACAAAGAGTAGCAACTTTAAAATCAGTTAGTACTATCTCGGCTCTTTCTGCTGCAACACCACTTTCAGAACCACAATCTTATTCTGTAATGGATTTATTTTTAGGAAATATACCTGGTTCTCTTGGTGAAGTGTCAGCCCTAGCCCTACTTTTAGGATGTGCTTACTTACTAATTAGAAGAGTTATTAATATAAAAATGCCACTTATTTACATAGCAACAGCAACATTACTTTCAGGATTATTTACAGGTTTTGATAATATCCTAAAAGATGTTTTATCAGGTGGTTTATTACTTGGTGCAATCTTTATGCTTACAGATTATACAACTAGCCCAGTAACACCAAATGGACAAATTGTCTATGCAGTTTTAGCTGGTGTATTAACAGCGATAATAAGAGCATTTGGAGGATATCCAGAAGGTGTAAGTTATTCTATACTTTTATCAAACCTTGTGGTGCCAATTATAGAAAAATACACAAGACCAAAAGTATTTGGTGTTGATTATAGCAAGAAAAAAGGAGTAGCAAATGAATAATTTTAAATTAGGTTTAAGATTATTTGCCATTACAGCAGTAGTAGGATTGGCTCTAGCTTTTACAAATAGCCTAACTGCTCCAGTAGTTGCAGAAAATCAAGCTCAAGAACTAAAAGAATCACTTTCTGTGGTATATCCAGCAGATTCTTATGAAGAAATAGATGTAGAAAAACCAGAAACAATTCAAAATGTTTACAAGGCAACAACAGCTGATGGAGATGGATATGTATTCCAAATCAATTCTCCAGGTGGATATGGTGGAGATATCGAATTTTTAATCGGTGTTGATCCTGAAAATAAAATCACAGGATTTGCTCCATTAGTTCACTCAGAGTCACCAGGATTTGGTGCTGAAATGGAACAAGACTTCTTTAAAGAAGGTACGGTTGGAGTAAACATGGATAATGAGGTTGGTTTTTCTGATGAGGGTGGCGAAAATGAAATTGTAAAAATTTCTGGAGCTACTATTTCTACTACAACTATTGTAAAAGGAATTAACGATGCTAGAGAAGTTCTAGCTAGTCTAAATTAGGAGTTATTTATGGAACAACAATTAGATAGACCTTTTGTGGATGAAGATGCAAAGGTAGATAGTAAAAGAAAACAGAAAGTAAACCTAGGTAAGGTTTTTTCTGATGGGATATTTAAAAATAATCCAGTATTTGTCCAATTAGTTGGGATGTGCTCGGTACTAGGGGTTTCATCAACTATGCAAAATGCTATTGGTATGGGATTATCAGTAATATTTGTACTTACAATGAGTAACTTAGTAGTATCACTACTTAGAAATTTTATTAAAGATGAAATTAGAATCCCTGCTTTTATCGTTATTATTGCAGGTTTTGTAACCATAGTTCAATTAGTACTTAGGGCTTATGTACCATCCTTATACAAATCTCTTGGTATATTTATCCCACTTATAGTAGTAAACTGTGTAATCCTTGCTCGTGCAGAAGGATTTGCTTCAAAAAATGGTCCTATTGCATCAATTGTAGATGGACTTGGCCAAGGACTTGGTTATGCTCTGGCTATTTCAGTGTTAGCTTTCGTAAGAGAATTACTTGGAGCAGGAACTGTTTTTGGAAAAACAATAATACCAGCAGAATATACAATTGGATTTTTACAACAACCAGCATCATCTTTCATAGTACTAGGCTTATTATTTGCAGCATATGCAGCATTTACTAACAAAAAAGAAAGAAAAGCTGCTTTAGCTAAGTAGGGAGGGGCATATGACAGATTTAATTTCAATAATTATTGGTGCAATATTTGTATCAAACTATGTATTAGGACAATTCTTGGGTATCTGCCCTACTTTAGGTGTAACTAGCAAGGTAGAAACAGCAAGGGGAATGAGTTTTGCCGTAATATTTGTAATTACTTTAGCTTCTATAGTAACTTGGTTTATCCAATACTACTTATTAGAACCACTAAATATTGAGTACCTACAAACTGTAGTATTTATCTTGGTTATAGCATCTTTAGTACAATCAGTTGAAACTGTAATGAAAAAAAATATGCCTAGCTTATACGGAGCTTTGGGGGTATTCTTACCGCTTATTACAACTAACTGTGTAGTACTAGGTGTAGCTATAAAAACAATTACAAACCAATATGATTTGCTTCAAACAATAGTTTATGCCCTAGCAGCATCATTAGGATTTATGCTAGCTATGATGATCCTATCATACATAAGAGAAAGAATTGCAGAAAATGATACTCCAGAAGCCTTTAAGGGTGCGCCAATGAGTCTAATTACTCTTGGACTTATGTCAATTGCATTTATGGGCTTTCAAGGTTTATAGGAGTAATTTATGAATGATATTATAATTCCAATTTTAGTTCTAGGAGCATTAGGATTTTTATTTGCTGTTGCTCTTGGAGTTATTAGTTCAAAATTTAAAGTTGAAACATCAGTTACTGAAGAAGCAGTTAGAAATGCACTTCCAGGTGCAAACTGTGGTGCTTGTGGTTATCCAGGATGTGATGGTTGTGCAGCAGCAATTGCAAAAGGAGAAGCACCTGTAAGTGCTTGTGTAATTGGTGGACCAACTACAACAGAAGCAGTTGCAAAAGCTATGGGAGTTGAAGCAGTTGCAAATGATGATAGACAAGTAGCAGTTGTAAAATGTAATGGAGATTGCGAAAGTGCAAAAGATTTATTTGAATACTCTGGTCTTGATGATTGTAGATCTCAAATAGCACTTTTTGGTGGTAAGAAAGAATGTAACTACGGATGTATAGGCTGTGGTACTTGTGAAAAAACTTGTCCTTTTGATGCAATTCACGTACATAATGGTGTAGCAAAAGTTGATCGTGATAAATGTGTAGCTTGTGGTAAATGTGTTGAGGCTTGTCCAAAAGACATCATCACACTAGTACCATATGCACAAAAGGCAGTTGTTTTATGTTCAAATCAAGAAAAAGGTAAAGATGCACGTAAAAAATGTGATAAAGCATGTATAGCATGTACACTTTGTGCAAAAACTTATCCAGAAGGATTTGAAATGAAGAAAAACTTATCAGTTGAAAATATTAATCCTGATCTTGATGTTGAATTATTACAACAAGCAGCTGATAAATGTCCAAATAAATGTATAGAAGTTTTTAATTAAAGAAATTTTTAATTGATAAATGATAAACCGGTAGAGCCGGTTTATTTTTTTGCCATCCACAATTTGCCCTAAATTGACAATAAAAACTATAAAATGTAAACTCATATAATGAGGTATTTTTATGAAAATTAAAAAAGGTGACATTATAATTTCACTGGGACTTTTAGTATTAAGCATGCTAATGGCCTTTGGAATATCAAATATGAATACAAAATCTGGAGGGCAGATTTTAAGAATTGAAAAGGATTCTAAATTATATGGAGAATTTCCTCTAAACGTGGATAGAGAAATAGTTATAGATGATGATGCTCACTATAATAAAGTAATTATTAAAGATGGAAAAGCTTATATGCAAGAGGCAAATTGTAGAGACCAAATTTGTACACATATGCAAGAAATTAGCATCAATGGAGAAACAATAATATGTCTTCCAAATAGAGTTTTTCTAGAAGTAATAGACACTTCAAATCAAGACGATGGGATAGATAAGGTGAATAGGTAAGCTATGCGAGATATAAAAAAAATTACAAATATAGGACTACTTACTGCTATGGCCCTTGCCATTTCATTAATTGAACATATGATTCCAATTCCAGTTCCAATACCTGGAGCAAAACTTGGTTTTTCAAATATGATTATTTTGCTAACCCTATATTTTTACGGTTTAAAATCAGCACTTTTAGTAGGGGTACTAAAATCTTTTTTACTAATGCTTATTACTGGATCTGTGACTGCATTTTTCTATTCATTTGCTGGAGCGGTCTTAGCATCCATTTCTATGGGACTTTCTTTAAAACTTTTAAATAAATTTTCATCATTTATCGGTATTTCTGAAATTGGAGCATTTTTTCATAATCTTGGTCAAATACTAGTTGCCGCAGTTTTTATGGGCAATATAAAGATGCTAATATATTTTCCAGCTTTAGTAATGATGGGTGTTTTCACAAGTTTTTTTGTAGGTCTTAGCGTAAATTATGTTGCAAGTCATATGGATAAATTAAATATCGGAGATATTAAAAATGAAAAAGGCAATTAAGGACTTTGATGTAGACGATAGACCAAGGGAGAAATTAATCAGCAAGGGTGCAAATAGCTTAACAGATGAGGAGCTTCTTGCTATCATTATTTCTACTGGTACTAAGGAAAAAAATGTAATCGAACTTTCTAGAGAAATTTTAGAAACTTTTTCTTATGAAAATTTAGCCGATATTGAAGTCAGTGAACTTACAAAAATTAAAGGGATAAAGTCAGCAAAAGCAAGCTCAATTGTAGCATCCCTTCGTTTTGGGCAGAGGGTTGCCCAAAAAACTATTGAAAAAAAGATTACAAAAATAAAAAATAGTGATGATATCTATCAATATTTAAAAAATGAGCTTCAAGAAAAGAAAAATGAATACTTTTACGCTATCCTTTTAGATACTAAAAATGTTATAATATCTAAAGAAGTAATTAGTATAGGCATACTAGATGCATCAATTGTTCATCCTAGGGAAGCCTTTAAAACTGCTATCAAAAAATCAGCAAAATCAATTATTTTTGCCCATAATCATCCAAGTGGAGATTTTACACCATCAAAAGATGATTTTAAAACAACCCAAAGACTATTTGAAGCAGGCGAGATATTAGATATAGAAGTCTTAGACCATATAATTATTGGTAAGGACGGATACTATAGTTTTAAAAAAGAAAATTTTATATAGGAGCAAATGTAGATGAATTTAAGAATGGTTGCCACAGATTTTGCTATAGATCTGGGCACTAGCAATATTTTAGTTTATAAAAAAAATGAGGGTGTAATTATAAATGAACCTTCGATGATAGTTTTAGATCAACATAATACTAAGGTTTTGGCCATTGGACAAGAAGCTAAAGATATGATTGGTAAAACCCCATCAAGTATTCATGTTGTAAAACCAATAGAAAATGGAGTGATTACTGACTTTAACCTCACTGAAGCAATGCTAAAACATTTTTTTAATCAAGTAAATCCAGGTACATCTATTTTTCAGCCAAAAGTTGTAATTTGCGTACCAAGTGGAATTACAGACATTGAATCACGCGCTATAGAAGATGCAGCTCTTCATGCTGGCAGCCGTGATATTATTTTAGTGGACGAATCATTAGCAGCAGCATTCGGTATGGGACTTACTCCAGAAGATCCTAAAGGGATTATGCTTTTAAATTTAGGAGCAGGAACTAGCGAAGTAAGCGTAATTTCTCTAAATGGTGTAGTTACAAGTAAAACCATTAATAAAGGTGGGGATTACATAGATGATGCCATAATTGATCTATTTAGAGATAAAAAACGCCTAGACATAGGCAGGCAAACAGCTGAAGATATAAAAATAAATCTTTTAAGCCTAAGGATAAAAGATGGGGAAACATCAATAACTGTTGATGGTAGAGATTTATTATCCGCTGCACCAAAGACTGTAGATATCAAAAGCAAAGACCTAGTAGAATGCATAATGCCTTATGCTGATGAAATTGTAAATATGATATATGAAGTTTTAGAAAAAGTACCACCAGAACTTACAGCTGACATCAAAAAAGATGGATTTGGTCTAACTGGTGGACTAAGTCAAATACGTGGACTTCGAGAGTATATCGAACATAAACTAAATCTATCTTCCTATATATCTGATAATCCAGAGACAGATGCTATCCTTGGTGCTGGTAAAATCTTGGAAGATCCAGATAGATTTTTTAAATATCGTAAGTAGGTAAAAATGTCATATAGAAGAATTAAAAAATCCAACAAATCTTTTATAATTACAGTCCTAGCGCTCTTAATAGTAATGGGAGTTTCTTCACAAACTGATGCTCTTTCAGGTGCTGGATCAAATATTGCAAATACAATATTTAAACCAATAGAGGGTGTTACATACTCGGTATCATCAGAAATAATGAATCAAATTGAAAGAACAGTTGGTTCTAAAGAAACCAGAGCAGAAGTAATGAGACTTGAAGCGGAGAATAGATCGCTAGTAATGGAAAATGCTAGACTTACATCTGTAATAAATAAAGAGGACTTTTTGAAAAATGAGGCAGAGGCTGTAGATAGTTCAAAAAATGAATACATTAAGGCAAATGTTGTAAACTCTGATGTAAGTTCTCTAACCAGCAATTTTACAATAGATAAGGGGAAAAAAGATGGTATTAAACAAAATGATATTATCTTACAAGCTATTGGAGATAGTAAATATTACACAGGATTAGTAGGTAAAGTTACTGAAGTATTTGAAAGTACAGCTCGTGTTGAAACAATTAATAATCAAGCAAATGACGTATCCTTTATAAACACCAGAAGTGGTGACTATGGGGTTATTGATAAATTTACATCAAGAACTATTCAAGGATATATGCTAGATGTAGAAAGTGAAGCAAAAAATTCTGATGTAGTAATGACAAGTGGTCTAGGTGGAGTATATCCATATGGTATATACATTGGGACAATCAGTAATGTTTCAATGAGTCAAGATTCACTTAGAAAAAATATTACAGTAGATTCACCAGTAGATTTTTCACATGTTTATAGAGTTTTAGTACTTAAAGGCAATAATTCTTATGAAATAGATGAAAAAGCTAATGGAGTAGAGGAGGAGAATATAAGTGAATAAATTTAAAACTTTTTTAGTATTTTTAATATCTTTTATTCTCCAAACAACAATTTTTTCTAAAATTGATATTTTTGGAGCTAATATTAACATTATGATTCCAGCAATAGTTGCTCTTTCACAAATATTGGGCAATAAAATTGGACCATATGGGGCGATGATTACAGGATTAATTGAGGATTTTCTTTTTACTAACCTAGTAGGTCCTAGAGCCTTATCATATTTTTTGGTAGGATCATTTGTTTCAAGTGATAGACTTAATTTAGCAAAAGATAAACCAACAGGTCTTGTCATGACATTTTTTGCAAGTATTTTTAACTTCTTGCTTTTAACATTAATTTATTTTATATTTACTGGACAAAATAATTTGATGAATTACTTGCCAACACCTTTACTAGTTGAATCTATATTAAATACACTTATTTACTTTATTTACTATTATATAGTTAAGAAAATAATGTATATACCAACATATAGGATTTAGGAGTTTTTAAAGTGAGGAAGATAAAGGAAAGACGATTAGTATTTATTCAAGTTCTTGTAATTCTCCTAATGGCCGTTATAATCGGTAGGCTATTTACAGTTATGATTGGCCAGGGAGATTATTATAGAGACTTATCAGATAATAGAAAAGTAAAAGAGGTAGATGAAATTGCAAGCCGTGGTAATATTTATGATAGAAATGGGAAAATACTTGCAACAAGTATCCCATCTTTTGCTGTTCAAATTTATAAGGACCAACTTCAAGAAGTAGAAGAAAAAGACAGAATAAAAAATTTAGGAAAACTTGTTAATATCCTAGAGGCTGATGGAGTAAATTATACAGATGATTTTGCTTTAAAATTAAATTCATTTGTATATAAAAGAAAAGAAGATTATTTTATCTTAGGCCAAATGCCTACAGAAGTAGCAGTATCAACAATAATAGACAATGATCTTGTAAGAGACTTTTTAACTACTGTATACAAAGATGAAAATATCGAATATGAAACTATGAGCACAGCCTTGCTTGCACTAAAAAAACGTGGAATTGATATTCCAGCAAATGTTAGTCAAGAAGATGGTCAACTAAAAATGGCTTATAGGGAAAATTCAAAAAACAAGCTTAAAGCAGTCGGATATAGCGAAGACCAAGCTCCTATAGATGTTGTAGTTGATGCTGTAGGAAACGATAGATCAGTCTTGCTTTCAATTTTACAAAATTCAAATGCTAGAAGATTGGCATATGATCTTCTCAAAAATGCTAATTTACTAGGAAGCATTGAAATGGAACCATATGTTGTAAAAGCAAATGAAGATATGATTGAAAAAAAGGCTAAATTATCAAAAGTATATCCAGAAGTTACACTAAAAAGTGAACCAAGTAACGATTTTTACGAGATAGTAAAAACTTCAACGATAAATGATGTTCTTAGCCAAGCTAGTGTAAAAGATGATGGATCTTATGTAATTCCAGCTGATATGCTTATTCAACAGCTAGAAAATCTAGGGATTTATGCAAACTTTGAGACTGAAGTTATTACGGAAACAAAAGATGAAAAAAATACCTATAAGGTAAATATTAATTTTAAAAATCCACAAGCGGGATCACCAGTAGACGAACTAGCAAGAATTGCAGATGAAAATAATTTGCTAAAACCACTTATTTTATCTGAAGATATAAAATATATGGCGCAAAATGCAAACACACAAAACAATATTTATCCATCCATAGATATTTCTGAAGATGACCCAGATGATTGGGACTATACATTTAATATCGAAAAAAATAATTTTTATACTTATTATGCAGGAAAAGATAAGATAAATGACCTTGATAAAGTTGTTTCAATACTTGAAAATGAACAAGACGCTAAGGAAATCTTAAATTATCTAAAGAAAATCAATGGTCTAGAAAATTATTCTGATCTTGAAGCCCTAGGTATCCTAACTATCGATAATAAAATTAATCGTCAAGGAAACTTTGGATATCGACCAATCAACTTAGTTTATAATATTGACGAATCCACAGTTTTAAAAATAGAAGAGAATATTGATTCGACTGCGGGCATCCAAGTAGATACCATACCAATTAGATCTTATCCAAATAGATATTTAGCAAGTCATATCCTAGGATATATGGGACCAATTGCGACAGCTGAAGAAGTAGATAAGTATGTAAATGAACGTGATTATTTACGTGATGAAATCATTGGTAAGACAGGTATTGAAGAATCATATCAAGATAACTTAAAGGGTAAAAACGGTAAATCATTAGTAACTGTAGATTCAGCAGGAAATAGAAAACAAACTATATCTCAAACGCCTTCAGAACCGGGTGATGATTTATATTTATCAATTGATGCTGATCTTCAAGAACAAGCTGAGAAATCATTAGAAGGTGTTTTGGAAGCAATAAGTAAAGGCTACCAATATGAATCAGATTATGGAAGCTTTATGCCACTTAGACAGGCTCCTCACGCATCAAGTGGTGCAGTTGTAGTGTCAAATGTAAAAACTGGGGAAGTCTTAGCTATGGCGTCTTTCCCAGATTATGATCCAAATTTATTTTCTACTGGTATTTCTCAATCAGACTGGGAAAGTTTACAGGTAGAAGAAGATAGTGGGCCACTCGTACCTCGTCCAATGCTAAATATTGCAACACAAACTGCCGTTATGCCTGGATCAACATTTAAATTAGTAACAGCACTAGCAGCATTAGAAAGTGGATTAGATCCACAAGCAGTAATTACAGACTATGGTTATGTAGAAGTAGGTAACCAGAGATTTAATAACTTAGCTTGGACAGAATATGGTATAACTCAAGGTGAAGAAAATTTATATGGGGCAATTAGAGATTCTAATAACTATTATTTCTATGTTTTAGCTCTTGGGGAAAATCCGCATGATGGTAAGTCCATAGGTACAAAACTAGACTTAAATGATATTAGGATTGCAGCAGAAAAACTAGGACTCGATCAACCGACAGGTATTGAGGTGAATATACCAAAAGAAACAACTGGAAATATACCATCAGTTGGTAAAAAAGTTGAAATTACTAAGATGATGCTACAAAGCTATCTAGAAGAAAAATTGCCAGTATATCTAAAGGATGGAGTAAAAAAATCTAGAAGCGAATTTGAAAGTGATGTCCTAGAAATTGTAAAAATGACTGCAAATCCAAGCCAATGGACTCGTAAAAATATAATTGAGTTTTTAGATGAAAAAGGTTATGATGCAGAGATAGCAAAAGGTGAAGACAGAGCAGGTCTTACTGATACTATTAAATACACATATTTAAACCAAGCTGAATGGGATATTACAGATATGCTAAACATTGTAATCGGCCAAGGGCAAAATTCTTACACCCCGATTCAGATGAACAGGGCTATTGCTACTCTTACAAATGGCGGTTATTTAAATAAATTTACCCTAGTAGATAAGGTTACAAATCATGATTCTGGGGATATATTGTTTAACAATGTACCTGAAAGATCAAGGATAGATATAAAGGATAAAAAATATCTTGAAGATATTAAATACGGTACACTTTTAGTATCTCAAAATAACAAAATATTAAATCAAATGCCGGTAGATATAGGTATCAAAACAGGTACAGCAGAAGTAGAAGGTAAAAACCTAGATGGAACAGACTATGATTCTTATGCATGGATGGTAGGTTTTGCACCATATGATGACCCAGAAATTTCAATAAGTATAGTCCTCACTCAAGGTGATACATCATACAATGCAACTCCAATTATGAGAGATGTAATTTCCAAATATTTTGACCTAGACGTTTATCTTACAAATTCCGGAGATACTCCAAATGATGCAGATATTGCAGAACTTGGTGATTCTGTAGCAGATGATCAGCAAGGATTGCCTGAAGATAATCAAAATAAAGAAGATAAAGATATAAAAGAAGATAATGATAGTGCCGATGGTACTCCAAACTAAAGGAAGAAAAATGAAAGTTTATGTTATAAATGGGCCAAAAGCTATTGGAAAAACTGATTTTTCAGTAAATTTAGCTGAATACTTACAAGAAAATAATAAAGTTTTATTACTCCAAGGAAAGCGCGCCACAAGCTCAAACATTGAAGATTATTTTCAAAAAGATGGGATGATTACTTATGATTTGGCAGATTATTTCACAGGGCTAGCACCACTTGAAACAGTGCTAGTTCATGAAAATGATAATCTAGACTTTATGATAAGCCCTCTTTTAGAAGATAAATATGAAATCAAAGGGGAAGATATTAATAATCTCTTAAATGATATTTCATATGATTATGTTGTCATCGATGGAGTAGATAAAAACTTAATTTCAAATAAGACTTCAGTAGACATTATTGGAGAAAATGATTTGGGATTAGTAAATGATAGCGATACATTTTTTATAAATAAAACATCAGATAATTTTGATATCAGAAAGCATAAAGATACTATCGATGGCAAATCATCAAGATATCTTGGATCTGTAAAAACAGGAGAATATTTTAAAAATGTTATTGATAATCTAATTTCTGAAAGAGAAGTAGAAATTCCAAAACTAGGATTTTTTGAAAAATTGAAGGCTAGTTTTAGAAGATAAAAATAAGGACTAAGTTAGATTAAAATTTCTAACTAAGTCCTCTTTTTTTGCCTTTGATAATTTTTTTATTGCAATTTCTCTCTTTAAAGCCTCAGATTTATTAGATATTTCTTCATAATAAACTAATTTGCAGGGTCTTTTTGATCTGGTATATTTTGCGCCCTTTCCAGAATTATGTAAGGCTAATCTCTTTTTTACATCAACACACCATCCAGTATACAATGAGTCATCCTTGCATCTTAAAATATATACATAACCATAAGTCATTTAAAAAGTTCACCAACTACTTTATTAATGATATCAAATTCAAAACCCTTGCCCGCTAAATATCTATATACTTTTTGTTTATTTTCAATTGAAAAATCATCTCTAGCTTTTTTAAAAGCAAAATTGTAGGCGTTTTCGTATTCTTCGTCATAATTTATTTTTTCTATATAAGTATCTATCAATTCATCACTAATTCTTTTAGATTTTAGAGAATAACGTATTTTATTTTTAGCCCATCTAGCAATATTGTGTTTATCAGCTACATAGGATTTTACGAAAAGATCATCATTTAAGATTCCATATTCATTTAGAAAATCTATTGTTTTTTGAATTGCTTCATTAGAAAAGTCATTATCTTTTAATAATTTTTCTATTTCAAAACTAGTTTTTTGAGCGTAGGATATTTTTCCAAGTGCAAAGTTTTTTGCTCTATTAAACTCATCGTCATTTAAAATTTCTTTATATATATCAAAATCAAGCTCATCATCTATATTTAATTGTAAGTCATTGTATAAATCATATGATATATTAAAATTCTCACCAGATATGGTTAGGATTACTAAGTTATATTTATCAGAATAATCTATAGCCTCTATAATCATAGACCAGCAAATGAAGCATAAGCACTATACAAAATAGGGGCAACCATGGCAATGGCAATAATTACTGCAAATATTTTTAGTATTGTTTTATTATTTTTCATCTAATTCACCTCTCATATATTCTACTATTTATCTTGTAAAATACACTTTCAGAAAGTTTTAAAAATTTTTTTTAAAAAAGCTTGACAAGCTATGGTAAAAAGTATTATAATTATTTTTGCAGTTAAGAATGCATGGATGGCCTTTAATTATGCAGATAAATCTTATGTAAAGTAAATGTAAAAATTATATTAAAAAAACTTGACATAGATTTCATATAGTGTATAATAGTAAGAGTAATGACCTGGTGGGTATGGTCCAGTTGGTTAAGACACCTGGTTGTGGCCCAGGAGGCCGTGAGTTCGAATCTCACTACTCACCCCATGCGGGATTGGCGGAATTGGCAGACGCGCTAGACTTAGGATCTAGTGAGAATTTCTCGTGAAGGTTCAACTCCTTTATCCCGCACCAATGAATATTTTAAACCGTTGTTAGTTCAACGGTTTATTTTTTTGTCTAAAAATATATTTCTTAATATTTATATAAATTTTAAAGCCCCTATGTTAAAATTTTCTAAAATAGGTTATAATTTATATTAATAGGAGGCAGTTTTGCAAAAATTTAAAAGAGTTGTATTAAAATTAAGTGGTGAGGCCCTTGCGGGTGATAAGGGTTTTGGATTTGATGATGATGTTATAGAAAATATTTGTTCATCAATCAAAAAACTTCATATGCTTGATGTAGAGATAGCAATAGTTGTTGGGGGAGGTAATTTTTGGAGAGGCCGTTCAGGGGCTCAGATAGAAAGAGCTAGCTCAGATACTATTGGTATGCTAGGAACAGTTATGAATGGTCTTAGAATCCAAGGCAGCCTAGAAGAAATGGGCATGGATACTAGACTAATGACTGCTATTGATATGAAAGAAGTAGCTGAACCTTATATTAGACGCAGAGCGATAAGACATTTAGAAAAAAATCGTATTGTTATTTTTTCTGCAGGAACTGGTTTACCATATTTTTCAACAGATACTACAGCTAGCCTACGTGCTCTAGAAATTGATGCAGATGTAATCCTTCTAGGAAAAACAGGTACTGATGGAATATATGATAAAGATCCAAATCTTTTTGATGATGCAGTAAAATATGACAAATTAACATATAAAGAAATATTGCAACAAGAAATCAAAATCATGGATACCACAGCAACTAGTCTTGCTATGGATAATACTATGCCACTTATTGCGTTTGGAATAGATGACCCTAGCAATATGGTAAAAATTTTCACAGATGAACAAGCTATCGGTACAATTGTAAAGGAGAAATTTTAAATGAATTATGAAGAAATTAAATCATCAGCTGATAAGGATATGAAACAGGCTGTTGAGTCATTCGAAAGTAGAATAGCAAATATTAAAGCTGGTCGTGCTTCAGAAGCGGTTTTAGATGGTATTACTTTTTCATATTTTGGAAACGAAACTCCAATTAATCAAGCTGCGACAATAACTATTCCAGAGGCTAGACTTTTAGTTATCAAACCTTGGGATAAAACAAATGTTGGACCAATCGAAAAAGCTATTATTAAAGCAGATATTGGTATCAACCCACAAAACGATGGAGAAGTTATCAGACTACCATTCCCAGCTCTTACTGAAGAAAGACGTAAAGAATACACAAAAGAAGTAGGAAAATACGCAGAAGATGCAAAAATTTCTATCAGAAATAAAAGACGTGATGCAATGGATGAAGTGAAAAAAAGTGAAAAATCTGGGGATATCACAGAAGATGATAGATTCTCACTTGAAGAAGAACTTCAAAATCTGACAGACAAACGTATCGAAGAAGTAGAACAATTAGCTGATAAGAAAAATAATGAATTATTAACAGTTTAATGTGGCTAATTTAAATTTAAATAAAATAAAAGAATTTTTAAATAAGGATATATCCTCTAGCAAGATTGATAGCAGGATTATGTCCTTATTTTTAAAACAATTATCTTTACTAATTGGGGCAGGTGTTCCACTTGATAGGAGTTTAAAGATAATTGAACAACAAAAGCTAGATAAAAAACTCAGCAAAGCTCTCCACCAAATAAATTTAGACTTATCAAAGGGACTATCAATAAACGATGCCTTTACTCACAACAAGAAATTTTTTAATCCCATGTTAGTAGCTTTTATAAAAAGTGGAGATCAGAGTGGGCGAATGGCAGAAGTTCTTGATGAACTATCTACCTACATAAACGAAGAAAGCAAAAATAAAAACATAATCAAACAAGCACTTACATATCCCATTATGCTTTTATTTGTTATGATTATCATAATTGTAATCATAATGAATTTTGTTTTGCCAACTTTTGAAGGGATATTCGAATCTTTCGGCAAAGATTTACCAACATCTACAAAAATTTTGTTGGAAATTTCGAGATTTATTTCTAATTATGGATTTTATATAATAATATTTCTTCTTGCAATTGTATTTAGTATTTTAATTTTAAGAAAAGATAATGAAACTCAGCTTAAGATAGATAAATTTGGTTTCTTAAAATTACCATTTTTTAAGTACAGAAGATTAAGCTTGGAATATCAACTTACATCCTTACTTTATATTCTAAAAGCTGGAGATGTCGATATAGTAACTAGTTTAGATATTATAAAAGAATCATTTAAAAATCAATTTGTTAAACAAATCTTCAATGAAATAATAATTGATCTAAAAAAAGGATTTAGTCTTAGTTCTAGTTTATCTAGTAAAAAAATATTTTCACCTCTATTGATATCAATGATAAAGATTGGTGAAGATAGTGGAGAGATGAGATCAGCCTTAGAGAAATCAAGTGAATATTTTGCCACAGATTATATTTATAAGCTTCGTCATATTTCATCTCTTGCAGAACCTGTGATGATAATTGTGATGAGTATAGTAGTTGCTTTTGTAGTTTTTGCCATAGCATTGCCAATATTTGAATCGGTAAATGGGGTTGGATTTTAGGAGTGAAAATGAAAAATAAAAAGAAAAAAGGATTTACTTTAATTGAATTAGTAATTGTAATAGCAATTATAGGAATTTTGGCTGCAGTAGCCCTTCCAAAATATAATAATTCAAGACTTGCTGCTGCTGAGGCTGCTCATAAAAGTAATGTGCAAATGTTAAAGTCTGCTGCGCTTGTAAGACAAAATGAGATGAAAGCTGGAGATGAAGACGTTAATTGGCCAAATAATGAAGACCCAAAAAATTATGTTGAAAAATGGCCAAAATTACCAAATGGTCTTAATTATAAAAACTTAAGACCTGAAAATCCTCAGGGATACACAGTTATTATAAATAATAACAAGATTGAAATTTATCCTGGAGAAAATGATTATTCAAAGTAATAATGTGTAGACTATTGTTATTTTTCCTAGGAGCAATCTTTGGATCATTTGCAAATCTAGTTATAAATCACACAATCAAAGGTGAAAGCATAATAAGCCCTCCCAGCCATTGTGACAATTGTGGCCACAGATTACAAGCCTGGGATTTAGTTCCTATATTAAGTTTTATATTTTTAAAAGGTAGATGTAGATATTGCAAGAGTAAAATTTCAAGTGATAACTTAATATTAGAATTCATATCAGGATTGTTTGCTATTATATTCTTCAATCCATTTGAAATAATTAAATCGGGCTTGATTTTTTTGGTAATATTACTTTCACTTATAATAGCAGTTATAGATTTAAAAACTTTTGATATCTATATGAATCAAATTGAGATTTTAGCATTATTAGTCATAATATACAGGTATAATTTCTTAACATTTGATTTAGAGTTTTTTAAAATCACATTTTTATTTATAATTGCATATGTAATAATATATTTGGCATCAAACAAGGGATTGGGAGATGGTGATATTTATTATTATCTAACGCTATTTTTAATATTGCCTAATCAAAAAATTATTTATTTTATACTAATATCAATCTGGCTTGGTGCTATTTCAGGATTAGCTATCGCTTACAAAAATAGAACGCTAAAATCACAAATACCATTTTGTATTTATATATTTATGTCATTTTTAATTTTAAATTTGCCTGGAGTTTAAGTAAATGAAAAAGCGTGGGTTTACTTTAATCGAATTAATAGTAGTTTTAGCTATAATGTCTGCTATACTAGCCATCGGTTTTTTTCGATTTTCAAGCTTACATAAAATAAAATCTGAAATTGAAGTTCAAACTTTGATTAACGATATCCAATATGCAAAAACTAAATCACAAACAACGGGTGATACATCCTACATATCTTTTAATAGGACTAATTACAGAATTGATTCGGGAATTAATTACAAGAAAAGTCGCAAATTAGAGTATATTGAGATGCAAACTTATAACAATCAGCAAGTAAGTTTTTACTCAACAGGGAGTGTTGGTGGCTCGGACACTATTTATTTAAAATATAAGTTTGATCCATTAGACAAAAACAGATATAAGCTAATTATTGCGCCGGTAGGGGGACGAACTAGAATTGAAAAAATATAAAGGGGGTTTCACTTTGATTGAAACCATACTAGCATTAGGGATACTTGCTTTAATCGCTACTTTTCTATTACCATCCTTACAAACTCTAATTAATTCTTCTAATGAATTAAAAGAAGATCCACAAATAATATTTGCTCTTGAAGAGGCCCTAGAAGCTGAGAAATCAAATACAAATCCAAGCTATAATTCAAAAGCAATATATGTAAATGGATATGAAATAACAATTACAAGGTCTATTTATAATAAAGATTTAGATAGAATAATAGTAAAACGAGATAAATATGAGCTTGAACTTTTAGAGGAAAATTATGAGAAAAAAAGGCTTTACTCTAATTGAATTACTAACATCACTAGCTATTGCATCTATCTTAATCTTAACTTCATACATGATTTTTGGAACGAGCATTAATGCTTCAAAAAAAACTTTCACTAACGAGCTCGAATTCAAATCAACATCGGTTGGATTTACATATATAGAAAATATAATTAGAAACTCTTATAAAATAGAAATTACAGAGGATAATGGAGAGAGTAATTGCAAATTTTACATAATTAATAAAGCACAGCAAAATAGTGATCAAGAAATTTCTACATACAGATTTTTGACAGATATTAGCAAATCATCTAATGAAAAAACTTTATTTGCTGAAATAACAAATATCTCAAATCAAGGCTTACGAAATACAAAAGTGCCAATATCAAAATGCGATGACCTTTACTTATATTTCGACGTAGAAAATGAAAGGGTAAAAGTTATCATAAATAAGGACAATCCTAGGCTTAGATATGAAACTTTAATAAATGTTGGTAAAAGATTATGAAAAAGGGATTTGTATCAATATTGACTCTATTTGTACTTTTAGTTTTATCCCTTACAATTACATTTGTTTATAGGCAAAATGAAAATACAAATGAGTACATAAGAGATTTGTATAGTAAAAAACAATCTATTTATTTAGCTGAGTCTGTGATGAATAGATTTTTAGTTGAAAATTATGATGAATTAAAGGATATAATCTTAGATGATAATTCTAAGCTTGATAAGAAAAATACAGATAATTATGAGTTAGATAAGTCAAGAAATGTATATTATGAAAATCAAAGATACTATATTAGAATTTGGCACTACAATAATAATGATGAATCGAAGTTACAAAATGTATATAAAGTAACAGTAGATAATGTAAGAGTAGGAAGTAGTAAAGCTAATTCTGAAGCTTGGTTTAAGCTAGTAGAAAATAATGATGATTTGGAAAAAGATAGCAAAAGTATTAAAATGATTATTAGACGTACCTATTGATTTTAAATTTTAGAGGGTACAGGTATAATGTATGTATAAAAATATAAGGAGATAAAATGAAAATATTAGTAATAAATTGCGGAAGTTCATCACTTAAATACCAACTTTTCAACATGGACAATGAAGAAGTAATGGTAAAAGGACTTGTAGAGAGAATTGGAATTGAAGGAAGCCGTTTAGTTCAAAAAAACAACGGAGATGAATTTGTAATCGAAGAAGCTATGGAAAATCACACACAAGCAGTATCACATGTATTTGATGCACTTGTTGATAGCGAAAATGGTGTAATTAATAGCCTTGATGAAATTGATGCTGTAGGACATAGATTTGTTCACGGTGGAGAGAAAATGACAAAATCTGCCCTTATCACAGATGAGGTTAAAGATGCTATTAACGAAGCAGCTAAATTTGCTCCACTTCACAATCCTGCAAACTTAATGGGACTTAAAGCTTGTGAAGAATTACTACCAAATGTACCTAATGTAGCAGTATTTGATACAGCTTTCCATCAAACAATGCCTGCAAAAACTTATCTTTACGGTATTGACTATAAATACTATGAAGAAGATGCTATTAGAAAATATGGTTTCCACGGAACAAGCCACAATTATATTACAAATAGAGCAGCTGATCTTCTAGGAAAATCAGTTGAAGAAACAAACATCATTTCAGCTCACTTAGGAAACGGATCATCAATTACAGCCGTTAAAGAAGGTAAATCATTTGATACATCAATGGGTCTTACTCCACTTGAAGGACTAGTAATGGGAACAAGATCAGGAGATTTAGATCCAGCAGTAGTAACATACATTGAACAAAAAGATGGAGTTTCTGCTGAAGATATGAGTAACATCTTAAACAAAGAATCAGGTGTACTTGGAGTATCAGGTGTAAGCTCAGACTTTAGAGATCTTGAAGATGCAGCTAAGAATGGAAACGAAAGAGCTCAATATGCCCTTGATATGTTTACTACAAGAACAAAAAGATATATCGCAGGATATATGGCAGAAATTGAAAAAGTAGATGCTATTGTATTTACAGGTGGTATCGGTGAAAACTCAATCGAAATGAGAGAAGAAATCCTAAAAGGATTTGAACAATTTGGTATCAAAATCGATCCAGAAGCAAACAATATCCGTGGCGGCGAACACGTAATTTCTACAGAAGATTCTAAAGTAAAAGTTATGGTAATTGCTACAAACGAAGAGCTAATGATTGCAAGGGATACACAAGATTTAGTAAAATAAAAACCTTGACATATGGGATATCTCAATATATAATATAAAAGATTGCTAAAACTGATAAGAGGAGGTGTAACGATGGCAGTACCAAAAAGAAGAACATCTAAAACTAGAAAAAATAAAAGAAGAGCCTCAGCTTATACTTTGAACAGATCAAACTATGTTGAGTGTCCAAATTGCCACGAGCCAAAACTTCAACACAGAGTTTGCCCAAACTGTGGAGAATATAAAGGCGAAGCAATAATTGATGTAGAATAAGATAGTGTTTAAGCACTATCTTTTTTTATACAAAAAATGAGGAAAATTATGAGAATATTAATAGATACTTATGGAGCAGATGCTGGTGCAAAGCCAATTATCGATGGTACAGTAAAAGCACTTGAAAAACGTGATTTTATACCTGTTTTTGTAGGAAATGATAGGGAAATAAAACTTTTAGTTCACGATAGAATAAAAAATTACGAAATAATTCCTACAAATGAATTTATTTCAAATGATGAAGACCCAGTAAGAGCCATTAGGAAGAAAAAAGATGCTTCCATAGTTTTAGCTTATGAAAAGAGTAAAGAAGAAGGATATGATGGAGTAATTTCTGCAGGGTCTACTGGAGCCTTGCTTGCTGGCGGATTGTTTATTGCAGGAAGAATCCCGGGCATAAAAAGAGCTTGTCTTGCTGCAAACATCCCATCTTTAAATGAAGAAATAACTCTATTGATGGATACTGGTGCAAATATGGATTGCAAGCCAGAATTTTTATATGAGTTTGCCCTAATGGGGAGGGTATATCTTGAAAATGTAATGCACATAACTAATCCTAAAATAGGGCTTTTAAATGTTGGCGTTGAAGAACATAAGGGAAATGCTCTTACAAAAGAGGCTTACAAACTTCTTAAAGAATCTAATATGAATTTCACAGGAAATATTGAAGCCCGTGATTTATTAACTGGAAAAGTAAATGTAATTGTGGCAGATGGATTTGATGGAAATATTGCAATAAAAACAACAGAAGGCGTTTTAAAAAGTTTTGGATCTGAACTTAAAAAATTAATATATTCATCTCCTAAAAATAAAATTGCAGGTGCAATACTTAAAAATGATATAAAATCTCTGGCAAACAAATTTAGTCCAGATGAAGTTGGAGGAGCGCCACTTCTTGGGGTAAAATCTTATGTATACAAGGCCCATGGCAGCACAAATGACATAGCATTTTCAAATGCAATCCTAGGCCTAATAGAATATATAGAAATGAATGTTATAGAAAAAATCGAAGGAGAATTAAATGGTAATTGATGAATTAATCAAACTAGCAAATGATAATCTTGACATAGATTTTAATGATTTAGACATGAATACAAAATTATCAGATCTTGATATTGATTCTATTGATATGCTTGATTTTATAATGCTTATAGAAGAAAAATACGACATAGAATTTGAAGAAGATGAGCTAGATGAAATCGAAAGTTTAGATGATATAGCAAGTCTTATAGAAAGTAAAATTTGATGATAACACAATTAAGACTCGAACAAATAAAAGAATTTGAAGATAAGATTGGCTACACATTCAATGACAAATCGTTGATAGATGTAGCCTTTACTCATTCTTCCTATACAAATGAAGCAAAGACAAATGTAAAAAGCAACGAACGCTTGGAATTTTTGGGAGATAGCGTTTTGGATTTGGTTGTAAGTGAAGTTTTATTTAAAAATTTCAATAACAAACCAGAAGGATGGCTTACAAAAACAAGATCTAGATTAGTATGCACAGATTCTTTTGCAAAAGCCAGTGAAAAATATGACTTAACAAGTTATTTAAATTTTGGAAAAGGTGAAAAGCAACACGGTGGGGGACTAAAAAAACACGTAAAAGCAGATACTTTTGAAGCAGTTTGTGCGGCAATTTATCTTGACGCAGGTTTTGGTTATTTGTATGAATTTTTAGTCAAAAATTATACTGATGCTGCTAAGAAAATTATTGAAGACGACTCCATGTTTAATGATTACAAAACAAGGCTTCAAGAATATCACAATGCACATGATAAAAAAATCCTAAAATACACATTGATTAATCAAGAAGGCCCGGAGCATGATAAAATTTTTACTATGCAAGTTAAGGCTGGAGATAAAATTTTGGCAACTGGTGTTGGTAAAAATAAGAAAAAAGCTGAGCAAGATGCAGCTAAAAATGCCTACGAAAGAATAAAAAATGACTAAAAAAGAATATATTATCCCAATTTTTATACCATTTTTAGGCTGCCCACATGATTGTGCCTTTTGCAATCAAATAAAAATTACCAATTATAAAGACAAAATGGATCCTAGCAAAGTAATTGGCGAGATCGAGAAAAATTTAGAATATTTTCCGGACAATGATAATATAAAGGAAATTGCATTTTTTGGTGGATCTTTTACTGGACTTGACCCAGATATAATGATTGGATATTTAGAAATTGCAAAAGAATACAAAGAGAAGGGAATTATTGATAGAATCAGACTTTCTACTAGACCTGATTATATAAATAATTCTATTCTTGATATACTAAAAGATTACAAAGTTGATATCATAGAGCTTGGAATTCAATCCTTGACCCAGAAAGTTTTGGATGCCAATGAGAGAGGGCACAGTGTAGAGGCAAGTTATGAAGCATCAAAAATGATAAAAAAATATGGTTTTACCCTAGGCCATCAAATAATGCCTGGACTTTTTAACGATACTTTTGATAAAACTATAGAAACTGTTATAAAATCCATAAAATTTGGGCCAGATATTGTAAGGATTTATCCTACACTTGTAATTAAAGATACAAAGCTTGAAATGCTTTATAATGCAGGAATTTATAAACCACTTACTATTAATGAAGCAGTAAAAGTTTCTGCTGAAGCTGCTATGCTTTATAAATTCGCTGATATAAATATTATAAGGATAGGCCTTCAGCCAACAGAAAATATAAATGAAGGTGCAGATGTAGTGGCGGGACCATTTCACCCAGCCTTTAGACAATTGGTAGAAGCTGAAATTTATAAAAAATATCTTGAAGAAATTATAAATAAAAATCATATTGAAAATGAATTTACAATTTATACTAACAATCGCAATATTTCTTTGATAGCTGGAAATAATAAGGCCAACAAGAAGTATTTTTATGATAGATACAAAATAAATCTAAAATTCCAAAATAGTTATGAAGATTTTATTTTATATAATGATAAGAAACTAGAATTCAATATCGACAAATTTATAGAAAATTATGTAAGAAAAAACTACGGCGGTGATTTACTATTAGACTCGAAAGCATAGAACTTAAAGGATTTAAATCCTTTGCAAATAAAACAATAATACCATTTGAAAAACAAATCACAGCCATAGTGGGCCCAAATGGTTCTGGAAAATCAAATATTTCCGATGCTATTAGATGGGTTTTGGGAGAGCAATCTGTAAAATCCCTCCGTGGTGCAAAAATGAATGATGTCATTTTCCAAGGAGCAGAGGGAAAAAATTCATTAAATCTTGCTGAAGTTAATTTAATATTTGACAACCAAGATAAATCTTTGCCTACAGAATACGAGAAAGTTGTAATTTCCAGACGAATCTACCGTGATGGAGAAAATGAATACAAAATTAATGGCAAAAAAGTAAGGCTAAAGGATGTTCGAGAATTATTTTTGGATACCGGCATTGGTAAAGAAGGATATTCACTAATCGGACAAGGAAGAATAGATGAGATAATTAGCTCATCAAACTTTGAGAGAAGAGCCCTTTTTGAAGAAGCAAGTGGTATATCAAAACACAAATATAGACGAGATGAGGCAGGTAAAAAGCTTACAAAAGTAAGCAATGACTTAGAAATTATCGAGAGAGAGTGGGAATATAAATTTAAAGACCTAGAAAAATTATCTAATGAAGCAAAAAATTATGAAAAATGGCAAGAGTTAAGTGCTGATTTGGATAAAAAAGCCTATGGGTATTTAAAAGGAAAATCTGCTAGTCTAATACAAACTAAAGACAAACTAGCTGGTGAAATTAAGGAAATTTCAAAAGATTTAGATGATAAAAATAATAAACTAGAAAAGCTTGGCAAAGACCTAAACCCATTTAACAAACACTTCGAAGAGTTATCCCGCTCTATCGAAGATTTAGAGAAAAATTTATCTAAATCAAAAAAAGTTATTGAGAATAATAAAAATAAAATCGAATTAAATGATAAAGAATTGACCTACAATAAAAAAGATTTAGATAGAATCAGCCAAAACATTTTTACAAATGATGAAAAGTCAAAAAGTTTAAATGAAAAATTAGCTTATGATGAGAAAAATCTAAAAGCAAAGTCTGATGAAATAAATAAATCTAAAGATGAAATAAGTAGTTTAAATGATAAGATTAATGACTTAGTTGATACTAATAAAAAATTAAATACTGATATAAAAATTATAAAATCAGAAGATAAAAATCTCTCTGAGCAAATTTATGATTTAGAAATAAATACAAAGACAAATGAACTACTTAAAGAAAAGCATGCAGCAGAAATCAGTGAAAAGCAAGAAAAAATTAAGTCTTTGGATCTTGAAATAAAAGCTATCAATGAAAAAATCGATCGACTTTCTGCGAAAAAAATAGAAAATCTAGAAGTTAGCAAAAATTTAAGTGAGAAAAAAGAAAAGATAGAAAGTCATTTAGTAAATATAGAAAATGATATAAATAACTCACAAAAAAGATTAAATAATAACAATATTGAGCTAAAAACATCGATAAATGAATATAAGTTTAACAAAAATCTTATAGATTCTAATGAGGGCTACTTTTATTCTGTTCAGAACTTTTTAAATAAAACTAAGGCAAATAATTTAGACCATTTATATGAAGATACCCTAGCAAATCTTATCAGCGTTAAAGCTGGCTATGAAGAAATAATCGATAACCTAATGGGTCAAGCTGTGCAAAACATAGTAACTAGAACAAAAGATGATAGTAAGACTTTGATAAATTTTGTAAACAAAAATAATATTGGCCGCATCACATTTTTACCGATTGATTCTATAAATTCTTTTGAAAAAGCAAAGCCAAATGAGCCAGAAGTAATTGCAATGGCTAATGAATTGCTAGACTTTGATTCAAAATATAAGTCAATCATAAATCATTTTTTAGGGTCAACTGTCGTTGTAAAAAACATTGATGATGCAATAAATTTATCCAAAAAAATTAAGGGATACAGAATTATAACTTTAAATCTAGATGTTATAAATAGTTGGGGATCCATGGTTGCAGGTTCCAATAAAAATAAAAAAACAAATACAGGTATCCTTAATCGCAATAAAAAGTTAGAGCAAAATAAAGAAAAAATAACTGATTTAAAAAAGGTAAATGCAGAAATAAGAAATAAATTAAATGAACTTTTAAATACTAGAAATAATTTATCTACAGAAAATAAAAATGTTCAAGAAAAATTTGAACAAACAAAAATAATAATAAATGATATAAATAATGAAATTTCAAATATATCTTATAAACTGCAAAACCTTAATTTACAAAAAGAGGACTTAAACAAAAATTTAAACATAGTAGAAAATGAAAATTTTGATTTAAATTTAGATGACTTAAAAACTAAAAAAATTAAATATGAAAATTTATTGGCTGAAAATCAGAAAAAAGTAAGCCAGAACGAAGAACAAATAAAAGAATTGCAAGCTAATTTAATTAAAAATCAAAACAGAGTTGAGATTTTAAGTCGAGATATCAATATGATAGAAAATGCTATTTCTGGATTTAAAGCGGAATTATCAAATATATTTGAGAGTAAAAAGATTGAAAGTAAATTAAAAATAGAAACTGAAAATCTAATTACAAGTAAAGAAGCTGAGAATGAAAAATTAAATAGTCAAATAGAAAAATTATCTGCTGAAATAACTGACTTAGAAAAAGAATTAACTAATAAAAAGCAAATCCTAAGTGAAAGTAAGTCAGAAAATGAAAAATTAATAACAATTGCAAAAAAACTTGAAGAAGACTTAAATAAATTAAATATTAAAAAAGTAGAGTTATCATATAAATACGAGTCAGTTATAAAAGATTACGATAATCTTATAGACGAAATAAAACCGTTTTTATCAAAAGAAATTGATGAACTTGATAAGGATTACAAAGACACAAAATTTGAAAAGATAAATAAAACTGATTTGATAAATCTACAAAAAAGTATAAATAATATTGGATATTTTACAGCTGATTCATTAAATAACTACAATGATACAAAAAAAGAGTTTGACTTTATTGATAGCCAAGTAAAAGACTTAAAGCAATCAAAAATAAATATTGAAAAGCTAATTAAAAGTCTAGAAGATGAAATGAAAGATGAGTTTAAGAAAAACTTTGACATAATCAATAACAGATTTACTGAAATATTTAAAGTCTTATTTATGGGTGGAAATGCTAGGCTAAAACTCGACAGCGATGATGAGTTATTAGCAGGTGTAGAAATCGAAGCTCGTCCACCATCGAAATCTTTAAAATCCATATCATTATTATCAGGTGGGGAGAAAGCCCTAACGGCAGTTGCACTTTTATTTGCAATTTTTGAAACAAATCCAGCACCATTTGCAATACTTGATGAAATCGATGCAGCACTTGATGAGACAAATATAAAAAGATATATCGAATACCTAACATCACTATCAAAAAATTCTCAATTTATAATGATAACTCATAGGCAAACAACCATGCAGCTTGCAGAAAAAATCCATGGAGTTACTATTGGTGATGATGGTATAAGTAAGGTATACTCAATAGACTTTGATGAAAATTGATTAAATACTTGGCAAAAAGTAAAATATGAGTAAATAGGAGGACTTATGGCTATTAGAAATATAAGAATTGAAGGCGATCCTATACTTAGAAAGGTATGTAGGGAAGTCCCAGAGATAACAGACAGAATTAAAATTTTATTAGAAGATATGGGCCAAACAATGTACCATGCTGATGGAGTTGGTCTTGCAGCCCCTCAAGTTGGTATTTTAAAACGTATTATAGTAGTAGATCCACGCGATGAAGAAACTGGACTTGTAAAACTAATCAATCCAGAAATTATCGAAGCTGATGGAGAACAAGTAGGTGTAGAAGGTTGTCTTTCTATACCAAATTTTAACGCAACTGTAAAAAGACCAGAGCACGTTAAAGTTAAATATTTAGATGAAAATGGTAAAGAACAAATCTGGGATGCTCATGGTTTCCCAGCAGTAATTTTATCTCACGAAATCGACCACCTAAACGGAGTACTTTTCAGAGATAAATATATAGATGAGATAAATTATGATGTCGAAAATGCTTAATATATGTTTTATGGGCAATCCAAAGTTTGCGGTGCAGACTTTGGATGTTCTTTATAAGGAAGAAAATATTGATGTAAAATTAGTTGTTTCATCAAAAGATAAGAAAAGATCTAGAAATAAAGTAACACCAACACCTATAAAGCAATATGCTTTGGATAATGATATACCAGTAGATACTCCAGATTCTGTAAATACAGAAGAATTTGTAAATCAACTAAAAGATCTTGGAATTGATTTCATAGTTGTTGTTGCCTTTGGTCAGCTAATCGGTGATTTACTATTAAAAGAATTTAAAGACCGAATTATAAATCTACATCCATCCATACTTCCAAAATATAGGGGAGCAGCCCCAATGCAATTTACATTATTGAATGGGGATACAAAAACCGCACCTACTACCATGCTTATAGAAAAAGGTATGGATAGTGGTGATATTTTAATGCAAAATATTGTTGATGTTGATTTAAAAGATGATTACTACAGTCTAGAAGAAAAAATGTCCGACTTAGGTTCACAAGCTATATGTGATACACTTTTAAACTTTGATATAGTTTACCAAAATCGTACAAAGCAAGACGATGATAAAGCAACATTTACCTCTAAAATTAGCAAAGAAATGGGAAAAATAGATTGGGAGAAATCTAGTTTTGAGATTTATAATCAAATTAGGGCTCTAATTGATTTTCCAAAAGCTTATTTTGTTTATGAGGGAGAAAATGTAAAAGTACTAGAAGCTGAGATTTTAGAAAATTATGATTCTAAACCAGGATATATTTATAAGGCTGATAGCAAAAATAATATCATCATAGGTACTGGAGATGGGGCAATAAAAATAAATAAATTGCAATTTCCTGGTAAAAAAGCTATGGAAACAAAGGCTTTTCTGATGGGGAATGAATTTAAAAAAGGAATTATCCTTGATGACTGATTTAGAATTAAGCTTTGAAATTCTTGATAGGGTTATAAATAAAGAAGCAAAATCAAATGATGAAATAAATAAGATTGCAGATACTGCAAATAATTTAGGATTTGTGACCAAAAATGTCTATGGAGTCTTAGAAAATAAAATTTATCTTGACTACATGATCAGAAAACTTTCTACAATAAGACTTAAAAAAATCCACCCTTCAGTGTTAATTATTTTAGAAATTGGTATATACAATATCCATTTTTTAAATACAAAAGATTATGCAATTGTAAATCAGCTAGTAGACTTAACAAAGCAAAAAAACAAAAGATCAGCTGGTTTTGTAAATGCAATTTTAAGAAATTTTATAAGAGATGAAGAAAAAATTGCAAAGATTAAAGAAAGCGATGATATAAAATCCCTTTCCATTAGGTATTCACTACCGGAGGAATTAACCCGCTATATATTTAATAATTATGGTATGGAATATACCAAAAATTTCTTAAGGTATATTAATAGCGAGCAAACAATATCTATCAGGGTAAATAATTTAAAAACTGATAAGGATACCCTAAAAAAATCTCTAGAAGATAAAGGTTATAAGGTAGAAAATGGAAATCTATCAGTAAATGCTCTTAAAATTTTAAATCCATCTGGACTAGTAAATACTGATGAGTTTAAAAATGGATTTTTTACCATCCAACAAGAAGGATCTATGAAAACTATAGAAATCCTAGATCCTAAAGAAAATTCTAAAATCTTAGATTTGTGTGCTGCTCCAGGCACAAAAACTTCCTATATAGGAGAGTATGTTAAAAATAATGGAGAAATAATTGCAAATGATATATCAGAAGATAAATTACCTTTGATAAAAGAAAATATTGATAGATTGGGCCTAGAAAATATAAAATTAACTAGCTTTGATGCTAGTATTTTAAAAAAAGAATATGAGGATCAATTTGATTATGTCCTTATTGATGCACCTTGCTCAGGACTGGGTGTTATGGGAAGAAAGCCAGAAATACGCTATAATAGAAGCAGGGATGATATAAAAATATTGGCAGAATTACAAAAAGAAATTTTAAAAAATGCTATAAAATATTTGAAAAAAGACGGAGTTCTGGTTTACTCAACTTGTACCATAGGTGATATTGAAAATAAGGAAAATTTTTTATATTTATCATCTGACGATAATTTGGAAATCATGTCAATTGATGGCAAAGATTACATAGAATATGTAAATTACATCGACAAAACTGATGGATTTTTTATAAGTAAATTTAAGAAGATTTAATATGAAACAAACTATAAATGATAAGACAATTAAAGAAATAGAAGATATTTTTACAAAGCTTGGTTTTCAAAAATTTAGGGCAAAGCAAGTCTATCGTCAAATACATGTTAATAAAATTAATGATTTTGACCAAATGACAGACTTGCCTTTAGATATGAGAGAGAAACTATCTAATGATTTTGAGATTCAAAAGGTAAAATTATTAGAAACTTACGAATCAAAAATAGATTCTACAAAAAAATATCTTTTTGAACTAAATGATGGCAATATTATAGAAGCAGTTTTTATGGAATATGATGATCGCAAGACTATTTGCATATCATCTCAAGTAGGATGCAGAATGGGCTGTACTTTTTGTGCGTCAACTAAAAATGGTCTTGTAAGACATCTTAGCTCATCAGAAATAATTGATGAAGTTTATGAACTTGAAAGGCTAAATGGCGATATAAATAATATTGTAATCATGGGAATAGGTGAGCCCTTAGATAATTTTAAAAATATAACAAAATTCATAGAAATTATCACAGACGAGAAGGGTAGAAATCTTTCCCATAGATCAATCACACTTTCAACATCTGGACTAACACCTAAGATCTATGAGCTCGCTGATACAGGTCTTGATGTAAATCTTGCCGTAAGCTTACATTATGCTACAGATGAACAAAGAAAAGAATATATGCCTGTTGCAAGAAAATACAATATAAATGGACTTTTAAAGGCAACTGATTATTATCTTGATAAAACTAAAAGACGTGTGTCATTTGAATATGTTGTAATAGATGGTGTAAATAATAGGGACACTGATATTGAGAATCTAACAAAACTTATGCGTGGAAAAAACATACACATCAATTTAATACCATTAAATCCAATTGAAGAATTTAAGCATGGAAAAACTAGCAAAAAAGTTATACATGATTTTAAGGATAAACTTATAAGCAAAGGATTAAATGCTACAATCAGATATTCCATGGGTCAAGACATAGATGCTAGCTGTGGTCAGCTAAGAAATAATTATGCGAGGTAGTAATGAAATTTTCTTCTATATCTAACATTGGTAAACTTAGAGAAACCAATGAAGATTTTTATAGCAATGTTTCAATTGATAATTATGATTTTTTTATAGTAGCAGATGGCATGGGTGGCCACAGTGATGGAGAGTTGGCTAGTTCTATGGCTAGCAAAAGCTTTACAGAATTTATAGAAAGTAAAAACCTAAAGAACTTTGATTCAATCACAGATTTTCAAGAAAGTGCAATAAGATATGCAAATGAAAAAGTATTTGACATTGCATGCGAAAAACAAGAGAAAATAGGAACTACTGTAGTTTGTCTGTGCTTAGATTATAATGAAAACCTATATCACATAAGTCATATCGGGGATTCTAGATTATATTTATATCGCAAAGGTGAGATTACCCAGCTTACAAGGGATCATTCATTAGTAAATGAACTTATTGAAAGTGGAGCTTTAAAAGAAGATGAAGCTGAAAACTTTATCAATAAAAGTGCAATAACCAGAGCTGTGGGTATAGCTGCTGATGTAAATATTGATAGCAAAACTATCGATATGGAAGATAGTGATGTGATTTTAATAGTAACAGATGGCTTAACAAATGAAGTAAGTACTGATGATATAAAAAAAATTATTAGTGAAAATTCAGATGTTTACGACATTTCAAATAAGCTTGTTGAAGCTGCCAATCAATCAGGTGGTAGAGACAATATAACAGTAACAACCGTTAAGATTTAAGAGGGTATTATGGAAAAAATAATTTTGGACGATAGGTACGAGATTATCGAACAGATCGGCGTAGGAGGTATGGCAAAGGTTTATAAGGCCAAAGATAAACTCCTAGATAGATTTGTAGCTATCAAAATACTCAAAGACCAATACGCTGAAGATATCGAATTTCTTAAAAAATTTAATAATGAGGCACAATCAGCTGCCAAACTTTCTCATATAAATATTGTAAATGTATTTGATATAGGTGAAGACCTTTATAAGGGAGAGCGCATCTATTATATAGTAATGGAATATGTAAATGGGCAGACCTTAAAAGACTTGATTGTAAAAGAAGGAAGACTTTCAAATCCTGATATAATAGATTATTCAGTACAAATTGCTCAAGCTTTAAAAACAGCTCACCAGGCAGGGATTATCCATAGAGATATCAAACCACAAAATATTTTGATAGATAATTATGGATTGTTAAAAGTAACTGATTTTGGGATTGCAAGGGTTTCATCAAATGCAACTATCACATATACAAGTTCCATATTAGGAACAGTTCATTATATTTCGCCAGAACAAGCAAAGGGAAAAATTGTGGATGAAAAATCTGATTTATACTCCTTAGGTGCTGTAATGTATGAAATGGCTACAGGAAAAGTTCCTTTTGATGCTGATAATTCAGTAGGAATTGCTGTTATGCATATTCAAGATGAACCAGAACCCGCTAAAAATCTAAATCCAGATCTTTCTGATCATTTAAATTACATTATCATGAAACTTTTGGATAAAGATCCTGCTAATAGATTCTTAAATGCAAAAGAGTTAATAGATGCCTTAGAAGATCAAAATTTTATACAGGAGGAAGAGGATTTAACAGATACTGCAAGAATACCAATCGTAGTTCCTCAAGAACGTTCATATCAAAAAGTTTATAACGATCAAGCTCAGATGGAACGTAAAGAGGAAGAAGAAAAAGAAGAAGCAGTCTATGTTTCAAACTCTGATAAAAAAGTAAAAAGCAAACACAAAAAGCCTGACAAAAAAATTTGGCCATTGTTATTACTTGCTTTAGTTTTAGTGTCTGCAGTTTATTTTCTAAGTGGTAGGGCAAATAGTAAGGAAACTATTGAAGTCCCTATGCTATTAAATCTTGATCAAGAGCAAGCAGTAAATGAGCTTGAAAGAAGAGGTCTTAAAGCAAATATATCTAGAACTGAAGAAAGTGATGAGTATGAGATTGGTAAAGTCATGAGTCAAGACCCAGAGCAAAATACAAAGGTAGATCGAGGTACAACTGTAAATCTTGTTATAAGTGGTGGCCGTGAGGTAGAGGTACCAGATTTAAGAAATATGACATTATCTCAAGCAGATGAAACATTAAAAGAGGTTGGACTAAGGCTAGGTAGAACAAATCCACAATCTAGTGACAATGTAGAAAAAGACTTAATCTTAAGTCAAACACCAAGATCATATTCAAAACTACAAGCAGGTAGCGAAGTAGATGTTGTAGTAAGTACCGGTCCAGATCAGAGAGTAAATACAGTAGAAGTACCTAATCTTATTGGTAAAAGTGAGCAAGATGCAAAAGCTGTTATAAATCAATACGGTTTAAACTTACGTGATGTAAAATATCAAAATAGCTCAAGTGTAGAAAAAGGTTTTGTAATTAGTCAGTCTATTGCAAATGGTACTCAAGTTGCAAATAATTCAAATATAGATTTAGTGGTTAGCCTAGGAGCTGAAGAAGATACAGAAGAAGAAACTCCTGATCAAAATCAAGATCAAAACACTGATACAAATGGTCTTAGAAATGTTGTTCTAAGAGTAAACCTACCAGAACAAAAAGATCAATTCAAGGTAATGGTGTTTGATATAGTAGATGGACAAAGAAATCAAGCTATCATAAATCAAACTATGACAAGTGCAGATTTAAATAGTGATGGTAGATTAATATTAAATGTAAAAGCAAGGTATGGAGCAAGTCTTGAAGTAATAGTAGATGATGAAACCTTAGGAGTGTATAAAGTAGAGTAATGAATGGCAAGATAATCAAAGCTCAAAAAGAATTATATTATGTAGAAACCGGTGATAATATATACATGGCAAAGGCACGTGGCAATTTCCGCAAAAAAGGTATCAAGCCCTTAGTGGGAGATAATGTAGTTATTGATATCCAAGATGAAAATAATGCCTACATTACAGAAATTTTGGAAAGAAGAAACACCATAAAAAGACCAAATATTGCAAATGTAGATCAAATGCTGGTATTTATTACTATTACTGACCCACCACTTAATTTATATAATCTAGATAAATACTTATCCATGTGTGAATACGAAAATATCAATGTGGTTATAGTATTATCGAAAAAAGACTTGGCAACTAGTGAAAAAATTAATAATTTAACCGATATTTATCAAAAAATTAGTTATACTATCCTTACTTTGGATAATTACAATGATTTCCCAGAAGAAGAAATAAAAGAAATCTTAAAGGAAAAAACTTCTGCAGTCTCAGGAGCATCAGGAGTTGGAAAATCAACTTTCTTAAATAATCTTGTTGAAAATAATTTAGAAATTGGTGAGATTTCAGAAAAATTAAAAAGAGGAAAAAATACTACCCGCCATACAGAAATATTTACTATAGAAAATAATACTTACATTTTTGATACTCCGGGTTTTGATAGCTTTGACTTTGATTTTCTAGAAGATGAAAATAATTTAAAATATACTTTTAGAGAAATGGCTGATACGAATTGTAGATTTAAAAACTGCAACCACATAAATGAGCCAGATTGTGAAGTAAAGGAAAAACTAGCCAATGGAGAAATAGCAAAATCAAGATATGAAAATTATCTAATGATATTTAATGAATTAAAAGATAGGAGAGAAAACAAATGGTAGAACTAGCCCCATCAATTTTATCTTGTGACTTTTCAAATTTACAAAGAGATTTGGACCAAACAAAGGGTACAGATTTAAAAATGATCCACATCGACGTAATGGATGGGATTTTTGTACCAAATATATCTTTTGGTTTTAAGGTTATAAAAGATATTAGAGATAAAAATGATTATTTTTTTGATACTCATGCTATGATTGTTGAACCAATAAAGTACATTGAAGAATTTAAAAACTCAGGAGTAGATAGACTTACAATTCATTACGAAGCTTGCGAAAATCTTGATCAAACAATAAAAGAAATTAAAGAAAGCGGAATGGAAGTAGGACTTACATTTAAGCCAGCAACTGACATTAATTTAATAATCCCATATCTTGATAAAATTGATTTAGTTTTAGTAATGAGTGTTGAGCCTGGTTTTGGCGGACAAAAATTTATGGAAGATTCTGTTGAAAAAATCAAAATTCTAAGAGCTTATATTGATGAAAATAATCTGGATGTTAAAATTCAAGTAGATGGTGGAATAAAAACAACAAATGTAGAAAAAGTTATTGATGCGGGTGCAGATGAGATTGTATCAGGATCTGATGTATTTGGCAAAGATATAAAAGAACAAATAAATAAATACTATGAAATATTTAAAGAAAAGTCACTTTAAAAGTGGCTTTTTTTTATTTGAGGGTATGTATATACAGACGTAATGTTAAAATAATTTAAAGGAGATAACAATGGCAAAAAAACAAGACAATAAAAACGAGCATGATTTTAAAAAAGCTCCCCTAACTCCTCCAGATATAGATAAAGTAGAGCAAGTTGCAGATAATGCTAAGCAAAAAGACTTAGAAAAAAATAAAATTGATAATAAAAATCAAGCATTTACTACAAACAAAGGCCTTAAAATGGCTGAAGATGAATTTTCATTAAAAGCTGACAGACGTGGCCCAACTCTTATTGAAGACTTCCATTTAAGAGAAAAGATAATGCACTTTGACCATGAAAGAATTCCTGAAAGAATCGTTCACGCTCGTGGTGTAGGTGCTCACGGTGTATTTAAATGTACAAAAGATATGAGTGAATATACAAAAGCATCTATTTTTACAGAGGAGGGAAAAGAAACTCCATTATTTACTAGAATTTCTACAGTAGCAGGTTTTAGAGGATCAACAGATACACCTCGTGATGTGCGTGGATTTGCTCTAAAATTCTACACTGAAGAAGGAAACTACGATATAGTAGGTAATAATATCCCAGTATTCTTTATCCAAGATGCAATCAAATTCCCTGATTTCGTACACGCAGTAAAACCAGAACCAGATACAGAAGTACCACAAGCACAATCAGCTCACGATACTTTCTGGGATTTTGTAAGCCGCAACCAAGAATCAGCACACATGACAATGTGGGCAATGAGTGACAGAGCAATTCCTTTAAGCCTTAGAATGATGGATGGATTTGCTGTTCATACATTTAGATTTGTAAATGAAGAGGGAAAAGGAACATTTGTAAGATTCCAATGGAACCCACAACTAGGTGTACATTCAAGAGTATGGGATGAAACCTTAAAAGTTTCTGGTAACGATCCAGATAGTCAAAGAAAAGATTTATACGATGCAATCGATGAAGGAAACTATCCTGTTTGGGACTTCTGCGTACAATTATTGCCAGAAGAAAAAGAATTCGACTTCCCATTTGATATTCTTGATCCAACAAAAGTTTGGCCAGAAGACCAAATCGAAAAAATTAAAATTGGTGAAATTACATTAAATAGAAATGTAGACAACTTCTTTGCAGAAACAGAACAAGTTGCCTTTAACCCAGGAAATGTAATACCAGGAATTGATTTTACCAATGACCCACTATTACAAGGAAGACTTTTCTCATACACAGATACACAATTACTAAGACTTGGTGGACCAAACTTTGCACAAATTCCTATCAATAGACCGATTTCTGAAGTTCACAACAACCAAAGAGACGGTTGGCACCAACATATGATTAACAAAGGACCTGTTTCCTACCATAAATCAGCTATTGATGACCAATCACCTTATTATGAATCAGCAGAAAATGGTGGATACGAACATTATCAAGAAAAAATTGATGGTGTAGTTATAAAAGATCGTGATGATAGCTTTAGAGATCACTTCAGCCAAGCTACTGCATTTTATAAATCACTTAGTGAGGTAGAACAAAAACACATAAAAGATGCTTTTTCATTCGAACTTTCTAAGGTAAGAAGACCAGAGATTAGACAAAATGTTGTAGACATGTTTGCAAATGTAGATGAAAAATTAACAGAAGAAATTGCAAATAATGTTGGAGCAGATAAACCAAATGCGGAAAGAGGATTTGATCCAGCAGGAATAAAAGCAAGCAAAGAAGCCCAAGAAGTAAAAATGACAGAATTTTCACAAGAAAATACAACCTTTAAAGCAGATACTCTAAAAGTAGGCATCTACTCTGACAACGACGATGACTTTGATTTCAAAGCTCTTGTAAATGCGATTAAAGAAAATAAAGCAAAAGCAGAAATCATACAAGGCGACCTTCAAGATACAAAAGATGGCTCTATGGTAAAACATAGATACGAAACAATTCACCCAGTTCTAGAAGATGCGCTAATCGTAGTTGTACCAGAAAAACCAAGCCATGAATTTAGCAAAAATGTTGGTGAATTTGTTGATGAAACATTTAAACACTACAAACCAATTTGGGTAATTGGTGATGCTAGCGATATCCTAACTAGCGAGCAAGAAAAAGCAGACGGGGTAATGGTTACAGAAGATAGCAAAGATATTGATAAATTTATTGAAAATTTAGCAAAACAAAGATTCTGGAACAGAGATGGCTCAAACTAGGCAAAAAAAGACCACTAGGAAATTTCCTAGTGGTTTTATTTTGAATTCAAAATAAAAAAAGCACTCGATTATGCTTTTTGTACTCTTCCAGATTTTAAACATTTAGTACATACGTTGATTGATTTTGGAGATCCATCTACTATAGCTCTTACTCTATGCACATTTGGTTTAAAAGTTCTGTTGTTGATTTTGTGTGAGAAAGTAACAGTTTTACCTGCTTTTGTACCTTTACCACAAACTTCGCATGTTTTTGCCATATAAACACCTCCTAGCTTTTTACAATTAATCTTTATTATTTTACCAAACCTTCGGCCAAATTACAAATTTTTTTATCATAAACAAAGAAAACAAATTAGAGTATAATAAAATAATAGAAAACTTTGATTTAATTTATTAAATCTAGGAGGATATATGGATTACAAATCTATTTATGAGGGAAAGAGATTTGGAGAAATACTTTTTGACGAACCCTTAAAAGATTACACAACTTGGGGTATAGGCGGACCGTCAGATGTGCTTATCAAACCAAGTAATGAAGAAGAATTAAAAAATTTATTAAAATTTAACAATGAAAACAAAATTCCAACCACAGTTATAGGACTAGGATCAAACCTACTTATTACAGATAAGGGTATCCGAGGATGCGTTTTAGTTTTATCAGATAATTATGATGACATAACAATAGATGGAACTAGAATTACAGTTCTAGCTGGTACATCATTAAACAAAGCTGCTACAACTTCTATTGCAAATCATCTTACAGGCATGGAAGAAATTTCTGGCATACCAGGAACAGTTGGTGGTGCAGTAGCTATGAATGCTGGTGCCTATGGGAGAGAAATAAAAGATGTTTGTATTAGTGTAAAAGCCTTTGATTTTGCTGGTAATGAGTACAACTTTACAAATGAAGAAATGAATTTTTCATATAGACATTCAAAAATTTTTGAACAAGACTTAATAGTATCATCAGCAGTATTTGAACTTATGCCAGATACCTTAAATGAAGCACTCAACAAATATGAAGATTATACAAATCGACGTGAAACCAAACAGCCTCTTGATAAAAAATCCGCTGGATCCACATTCAAAAGACCTGAAGGCTCTTATGCATCAAAATTAATTGATGAATGCGGTCTAAGAGGATATAGAATTGGTAATTGCCAGGTAAGTGAAAAACACTGTGGATTTATAATTAATGCGGGTAATGCAACTTGTGCCGAAATGTTAGAATTTATCGATGAAGTTGCAAAAATTGTCTATGACAAAACAGGATTTACTTTAGAACGCGAGGTTAAATTAATCGGAGAATTATAAATGAAACTTAAAATAATTACTGGTTTAAGTGGTTCTGGAAAGACTACAACTTTGAGGGCGTATGAAGATATGGGTTACTATGCTATGGACAACTCTCCAGCATATTTAATAGAGAAGTTTATAGAACTTAACGAAACCCAAGAAAAACCAATTGATAAAATGGCTGTTGTAATTGATTTTAGGTCCCACAATCTTGATAGTAATATGTATGAGTCCTTTAAATCTTTAAAAGAGAAAAATGCTGACACTGAAATAATATATGTATATTGCAATGATAGCATAATTTTAAAAAGGTACAATGAACTACGTCGCCCACATCCATTGGGAGAATTTGGGAATGTTTCTGATGGAATAGAAAAAGAAAAAATATTTCTAGAAGATATAAGAAAAATATCTGATAGATTTATAGATACCAGTAATTATACAGCCAAGGAACTAAAAAAAGTTATAGAAGATTCTTTGGAAAAAAAAGATTCCATGATAGTAAATGTCCTATCATTTGGTTACAAAAATGGGATTAGCGAGGATTTTGATTATGTATTTGATATGAGATTTCTCCCAAATCCATTCTACATACAAGAATTAAAACCATTAAATGGGACAGATAAAAAGCTTAAAAAATACTTAGATGAGTTTGAAATTATAGATGATTTTGCCGATGATGTTTATAAAATGATTAATTATCTAATCCCAGAATTTAAAAATCAAGGCAAAAATACAGTTACGATAGCCTTTGGTTGTACAGGTGGCAAACATCGTTCAGTTTATATGGCAGAAAGAATGTATAAAAGACTTAAAAACGAAGATTACATAGTTGTAAAAAAACATAGAGATAAGGAAAAGTGGTGAAATGCAGTATTATAAAAGATTACCTTTTGAAAATATAAAAAATGCAAGAGAAATAGGAGGGGTGCCAACCGTAGATGGTAAGGTAACTCAATGGAAAAACTTTTTAAGAACTGCAAATCTAGATGACATTAGCATTGAAGAAATAAATATATTAAAAGAATATGGGGTTGAATCAATTATTGATCTAAGGCGTGAAAGAGAAATCCCATTTGAAAGCGAAAGTCACAAAAAAATTGCTAATAATTTTAATTTCTATAATATTTCCCTTGCACCAAATGATGAGTTTCGAAAAGAAGAAATAGAACAGATAATAAATAGAGAAGTGTCTATTGGATCGACTTATAGAAATTTAATAGATAATTTTACAAAAATTAAAGAAATAATGGAAGTTTTTGCAAATACTAAGGGAGCAACACTTTTTCATTGTCAAGAAGGCAAGGACCGCACAGGAATCGTATCTATGATACTGATGGGTCTTGCGAATGTGGGGCGTGCTGATATAATAGCAGATTATGAAATCTCTTCAGCATATCTTGGATATATTGAAAGATATGACGAAGAAGAACCATATTCTGTATTTAGAATTACCAACCCATATGCAATGAAAGAAGCTTATGAGTATATAGAACGCAAATATAAAAGCTTTGAAGAATATTTGCTCTATGCAAAAGTTGACCAAGATACAATTGATAAGGTAAAAAATAAATTAATTAACTAGGTGATACTATGTCTTTTTCAAAAAGATGTAAAAAAGAAGTCTTAAAAAAGGACCCAATTAATCCATTGGCAGAACTAATGTGTGTTGTAGATTTTATTGGGTCGATAAGGATTTCTAATGGCGGCTACAAGATAGTTTTTAAAACTTATTCAAACACTGAAGCTAGATACATTTACAATATAATAAAGGCTGCTTACAACTATTCTTCAACATTTGAGATAAAAGATTTGGCCAATGATGAGAGATTATTTACAGTTATTATTGAAGAAAGTGAAATATCTGAAGATATAATTGATAAAAGTAGCAAGTTTTTTATAAACAATTCGATAGATTTAGAAGATGTGTCCTTTGACGAAATAAAAGCTTTTTTAAAAACAGCTTTTGTTTTTAAAGGATCAGTAAATGACCCACAAAGGGGATATAATCTTGAAATAGGCTCAAATGAAGAATCTGGGGCTGATTTAATAAAAAAATCAATGGAAATATTTTCACTAAATCCAAAAGTAAATGTAAAAAAAGATAGTTTTGTAGTATATCTAAAAGATAGCGATAAAATTTCTGATTTTTTGGCAATTATTGAAGCCAACAAGTCATTGTTTGAACTAGAAAATGTCAGAGCCATGAGATCTATTCGAAATGATATCAATAGACAAACAAATTTTGACAAGGCCAATATTGATAGGACTGTAAATGCATCGTTAAAACAGGTTGATGCAATAAATTATTTGATAAAACAAAATGAATTTCAAAAACTATCTAATGATATGATTGAAATTGGTAACTTAAGACTCGAAAATCCCTATGCATCCATAGAGGAACTAGGGTCTATGGTTAATCCACCTATGAGCAAATCAAAAGTAAACTATAGGTTACAAAAATTTATAAAATTGGCTGAAGATTTGTGATAAGCAAATCTTTTTATTTGGAGACATATAATGGAAAATAAATTTACTCACTTACACTTGCATACTGAATATTCTTTGCTGGATGGCTTTTCTAGAATCGATGAATTAATTGAAAAAGCCAAGTCCTTTGGCATGGATTCTCTAGCTATTACTGATCATGGACAAATGTATGGAGTAATTGAATTTTACAAAAAAGCTACAGCAGCTGGGATAAAACCAATTATAGGTTGCGAGGTCTATGTAACTGAAAAAGACCATTTAATAAAAGATCCTACAAATAAGCGCTATTACCATCTTATTTTGCTTGCAAAAAATAATAATGGCTACCAAAATCTTTTAAAAATAGTTTCTGAAGGATATGTAAATGGATATTATTACAAACCTAGAGTTGACCTAGATTTTATTGAAAAATATTCAGAAGATATCATAGCCTTAAGTGCTTGCCTAAGTGGAGAAGTAAATCAAAGAATTTTAGAAAATGATATAGATGCTGCATATGAAACAGCAAAAAAATATGCAGAAGTTTTTGGTAGGGAAAATTATTACTTAGAGTTACAAAACCATGGACTTCCTGAGCAAAGAAGAGTCAATGAAATTTTGGTAAAAATGCATAATGATTTGGATATAGAACTTATTGCCACAAATGATGTTCACTACATAAACAGGGAAGATAGTTTTTATCAAGATGTTCTTTTATGTATACAAACAGGGGCGCTATTAAAAGATGAAGACAGGATGAAGATGCCATGTGATGAGTTTTATTTAAAATCTCCTGATGAAATGTATGCTATCTTTAAAGATTATGAGCGTGCCTTAGAAAATACAAATAAAATTGCAGAAATGTGCAATGTTGAAATAGAGTTTCATCATCCACACTTGCCGTATTTTTCAAAATTACCGGATAATATGACAAACTTAGACTATCTAACTCAATTAGTTGATGAGGGACTGGACAGAAAATATGAAAATGTGGATGAGGAGATAAGAGCTCGTGCCCTTAAGGAAATAAATGTAATCAATAATATGGGCTACATTGATTATTTCCTTATTGTTTGGGATTTTGTGCGTTTTGCAAAAGAAAATGATATAGCAGTTGGCCCAGGCCGTGGTTCCGCTGCTGGATCTTTGGTTTCTTATGCCCTAGATATTACACAAATTGATCCCTTAAAATACGATTTGATTTTCGAAAGATTTTTAAATCCTGAAAGGGTATCTATGCCTGATATCGATATTGATTTTGATTATGTAAGGCGTGATGAAGTTGTAGAATATGTAAACGAACTATATGGTCGAGATCATGTATCGCAAATTGTGACCTTTGGTAGGATGCAAGCTAGAAATGCCATACGTGATGTTGGACGTGTTTTAGATATTTCCTATGGAAAAGTTGATAAAATTGCAAAATTAGTACCTGCAGTTATAAATATGACACTGGACCGTGCCTTGAAAGAATCGGATAAATTTAAAGAGGCTTATGAAAGTGATGCGGAGAATAAAAGATTAATAGATACAGCAAGAAAAGTAGAAGCCTTACCTAGACACACTTCAATTCATGCTGCAGGTGTGGTGATGAGTAAGGAAATTTTGACAGATATTGTTCCACTTGCCTTATCCAATGACCAAGTTGTTACTCAGTTTAATATGACAGAAATTGAAGAACTGGGCCTTTTAAAAATGGATTTTTTGGGCCTTCGAAATCTTACTGTCATAAAAGATACCATAAAAGATGTCAAAGAAAATCACGGCATAGATGTTGATATTGAAAATATTGATGAAAATGACCCCAATATTATTGACCAATTTAACAAGGCAAAAACAATAGGTCTTTTCCAATTTGAATCTCCAGGGATGAGAAATTTCCTAAAAAATTTAAAGCCAACCGTATTTGATGACTTGGTTGCAGCAAACTCATTATTTAGACCAGGGCCAATGGATGAGATCCCAACCTACATCCACAACAAAAATAATCCAGAGGATGTATCATTTTTAGATGAAAAACTAAAGCCTATTTTGGGAGTTACTTATGGAATTATAGTTTACCAAGAGCAGGTAATGCAAATTGTTCAAAAGCTAGGAGGTTTTTCTCTTGGAGAAGCTGACAATTTAAGACGTGCCATGAGTAAGAAAAAAATGGATGTTATGGAGGCGAACAGGGATATTTTTGTAAATGGGAAAGTGGATGAAAACGGAGAAGTTATAATACCAGGTTGTATCCGTAATGGAGTAAGTGAAAAGGCGGCAAATAAAATCTATGATGAGATGATTTCCTTTGCAAAATATGCCTTTAATAAATCTCACTCTGCCGCTTATTCCTTGGTGGCAGTACAAACTGCATATTTAAAACACTATTTCCCTGAAGAATACATGGCCAATCTTATTTCATCAGTTATGGACAGTGCATCAAAACTTTACTTATATGTTAGTGAAGCAAAATCTATGGGAATAGATGTAATCGCTCCAGATGTTAATTTGTCATACCAGAAATTTTTTGCTAAAGATGGCAAGATTATTTTTGGTCTTTCAGGAATTAAAAATTTAGGAATTAACTTTATAAATGCCATCATAGATGCTAGGCAAAAAGATGGAAAGTTTTTAAATTTTAAAGACTTCTTAGAAAGAGTTGAAGCTGTTGATAGTAGAGCCTTAAACAAAAAGGGATTAGAATCGCTAATAAAGGCTGGTGTTTTTGATTCTTTGGGATATGCTAGGTCAAAACTAATGGCTGTTTATGAAAAAGCCATGACAAACGTCCACGAGGGTCAAAAAGTAAATGTAAAAGGTCAAATGAATTTGCTAGACATGACTGGGGAAACAAATAAAAATTCAACAGAAGATATGACATTTCCTGATGTAAGCGAATATCCCAAAAAAGTAAAACTATCCTTAGAAAAGGATGTACTAGGATTTTATATTTCTGATCACCCCCTCAGCGAAGCCAATGATAAACTAAAAAATACCATTACATTTAGGACAAACTATAAAGATCAGATGACTGATCCTGAAATAGCAAGACTTGATAATCAATTTGTAACTATGGCTGGTATAATTACTGGCAAGTCAGAAATAATGACAAAGAAAAGAAGTCTAATGGCCTTTGCAAATATTGAAGACTTGCATGGTTCGATAGAAATGGTAATATTTCCAGAAACTTACAAAAAATATAGAAATTTAATAGAAGATGATAATGTTGTGCTTGTTAAGGGTAAATTACAAGTGGATGATGAAGATATAAAACTTCTAAGTCAAGAATTTATTGACATAGAAAGTTTAGATTTTAGAACATTATACTTAAAAACAAGGTATAATGAGTATAATAATCTACGAGAAGTATTAAAGGAGTACAGTGGTAAAACACCTGTTGTAGTATATTTTGAAGATCGCAACAAGTCTTTTAAGCTTGATCAAAGGTTGTGGGTTGATGCCAATGACCAAAATATTAGTAGATTAGAACAATTTTTAGGAAAAGAAAATGTTAAGTTAAATTAAGGAGTTTATATGAATACTATAGGTATTTTAACAAGCGGTGGCGATGCACCTGGTATGAACTCAACCATAAGAGCGGCAGTGAGAACAGCTTTAAATAATGGGATGAGAATAAAGGGTATCAGAAATGGATATGATGGCTTGATGAAAGGTGACATTTATGAAATGAATGTATCATCAGTTGCTGATATTATCCACAAGGGTGGTACCATCCTTGGTACTGCAAGGTCCACAGAATTTACAAACGAAGAAGGCAAAAAAAGAGGAGCTCAAATTTTATCTGATTATGGTATTGAAGGGCTAATCGTTATTGGTGGAGATGGATCATTTAAGGGGGCAAAGGCTCTTTCAGATTTAGGTATAAAAACAATTGGTATACCTGGAACTATCGATAATGATATGGGTTATACTGATTTTACAATTGGATTTTTTACAGCAATGGAGACAGTAAGTGATGCTATCGGTAAACTAAGAGATACATCTAGCTCACACGGACGCGCTGTTGTTATTGAAGTTATGGGTAGACACTGTGGAGACTTAGGTCTTTACTCAGGTCTTGCTGGTGGTGCAGAGTCAATAATTGTGCCAGAACATGAGTTTTCTATTGAAGATATAGTAGAAAAAATGGAGCATGGTAGAAAAAGAGGAAAACTTCACCATCTTATTACCCTTGCAGAAGGTGTCGGCGATCCATACTCTATTGCAAAAGAGTTAGAAGAAAAAACAGGAATTGAGACAAAAGTAACAATTCTGGGCCATGTTCAAAGGGGTGGTTCTCCATCAGTTGTAGATAGACTTTTAGGATCTACTATGGGGGCACACGCTGTAGAACTGCTTTCAGAAGAAAAAACTAATCTTGCGATTGGATATGTAAATGGAAAACTTATTGAAGTTAGCATTGATGAAGCTGTAAACACAAAATCCCAATTTGATGAACATTTATACGAATTAGCAAATAACTTATCAAAGTAGAAAGGAAGTTATAAATGAATCAAGTACCTGATATACTTAAAAAGACCAAAATAGTTTGTACAATTGGACCAGCATCTGAATCTCCAGAAATATTAGAAGAACTAATCAAAAATGGAATGAACGTTGCTAGATTAAACTTCTCACACGGAACTCATGAAGAACACCTTGAAAAAATAAAAACAATCAAAAAAATTAGAAGAAAATTAAATGAACCAATTGCAATTATGCTTGATACAAAGGGACCAGAAATTAGAACTGGTAACTTTACTGTAGATGAAATATTCCTAAAACCAGATGATATATTTACACTTACAACTCGTGATGTAGAGGGAACACAAGATATAGTTTCAGTATCATACGAAGGCCTTCCAAATGATGTTGAAAGGGGATCATATATTTATATCGATGATGGTTTAGTACAACTTGAAGTTATAGAAATAAAAGATGGTACAGATGTAATATGTAGGGCAATCAATAATGGTGTGCTTTCTGACCATAAGGGTGTAAACTTGCCAGGTCGTCAAACAAATCTACCGTCATTAACACCAAAAGATATTGATGATATCAAATTTGGTATTGAAAATGATATAGACTTTATAGCAGCATCATTCGTTCGTAAAAAAGAAGACGTATATGATATTAGACGTGTGCTAGAAGACCACGGTGGAGAACATATCAAAATCTTCTCTAAAATCGAAAGCCAAGAAGGTGTAGATAACCTTGATGAAATCATAGATGCAAGTGATGGTATCATGATTGCTCGTGGTGACTTAGGTATAGAAATCAGAACAGAGCTAATCCCAATTGTTCAAAAAGAAATGATTAGAAAAACAAATCTAGCTGCAAAACCAGTTATAACAGCAACCCAAATGCTAGATTCTATGATCAGAAATCCAAGACCAACCAGAGCAGAAACTACAGACGTTGCTAATGCCATTATTGATGGAACCGACTGTGTAATGCTTTCAGGAGAAACTGCCGGTGGTAAATATCCAGTTGAAGCAGTTCGTACTATGAGAGATATTTGTATTACAACAGAATTATCTGATGACTTTAGAGAAAATATTTACGAAACAGATATTACTTCATCTAATACAACAACAAATGCTATTGCGAAAAATACTTGTCAATTAGCAAAACAACTAGATGCAAAAGCTATCATTTCTTGTACATCAAGTGGTAATACTTCAAGAATAATTTCAAAATTCAAACCACAAACAAATTCTATAGCAGCGACTACCACAGAAAGAGTAGCTCGTCAATTATCAGTAGTTTGGGGAGTATATCCAATAGTAATCCAAGAAGCAGGAGAAACAGATGAACTTATCGATCGCGCAATATTTGGAGCAATTGATAATGGATTTGTATCAGAAGGAGACCTTACAGTAGTAACAGCAGGTATACCACTAGGTATTTCTGGAAACTCAAATTTAATCAAAGTTCATATCATAGGTGATATCATTACAAGTGGTACAGGCATAGGAACAAAATCTGTTTCAGGTAAAGTATGTCTTGCTTCAACAAAAAAAGAACTCGAAGAAAAATTTGAAGAAGGCGACATTATTGTAGCCAAATTTACAGATGCTGATATTACAGAATACATTCAAAAATCAAAAGCTATTGTCACAGAAGAAGGTGGACTAACAAGTCATACAGCAATAGCAGCAGTTCACTTTGGACTTCCAGCAGTAGTTGGAGCATTTAATATTAGAAATCTAGTAAAAGATGGCGATACAATAACAGTAGATCCAATCGGTGGTGTAATTTATAAAGGGGAAGCAAAAGTTATCTAATGATTATAAAAAATATTAAGATAATTGATATCCTACAAGATGGCAGAGGTGTAGCCCGCACAGAAGGCAAAACAGTATTTGTAGAAAATGCTGTTTATGGCGAAACTCTAGATGCCGAAATCCTTGCAGAAAAGAAAAATTTCTTAGAAGCAAGAAAATCACAAACAAAATTAAAAAGTGATTATCAAAGAAAACCTCCATGTCCATATTTTTATGAATGTGGAGGTTGTTCTATAATGGATATTAATTATAAAACACAAATAGACTTAAAACAGAATCTTATAAAAAATGCAATAAAAAAATCCACTGGCATTAATTTAGAAGACATTGAAGTAATTGAAAGCCCAGAATTTAGCTATAGAAATAAAATTAGATTGCAAGTAGATAAAGATGGTGGATTAAATTATCTAGAGACTTATTCTAAAAAAATGGTAAAAATAGATGATTGTCTAATTGCAAATGAAAAAATAGCTGAAAATTTAGTTGATATTGCAAAAATAACCAGAGAGATCAATCAAAAATTTACAGGTATTATAGAAGAAATTTCCATTAGAGCAAGCGAAAAAAATATTTTATTAAACCTGCAAGGAAACTTTAATAATAAAGCTATTGCATACATAAAAGAAAGATATTCAAATAGCATTTATAATATCAACTTATTAGTAGCTAGAGATTTAATTATTATCAGTGGAGAAGGATACCTAGATTATAAAATTGGTCAAAAAGAATTTAAAATAAGTGCCAATGATTTTTACCAGGTAAATGACTACCAGATAGAAAAGTTATATGGTGTGGCCAGAGAATTTTTAGGAGAAAATCAAAAACTCCTAGACCTCTATTGCGGATCAGCAACAAGCTCCATGTCAATAAATGACGATAACATAGTAGGTGTAGAAATAAATAAAAATGCAATAGAAGATGCCAAAGAAAATGCAAAAAGAAATGGACTTCGTGACTATAAATTTATAGCAAAAAATGCAAAATTTATAGATAATAATTTCATAAACAAAGAAAAAATAGACGCAATAACAGTAGACCCACCAAGAGCCGGCCTAGATAAAGAAGTAGTAAAGACAATAGCAAATGCAGATATAGAAAAAATAGTTTATATATCCTGTAATCCTCAGACCTTAGCCCGTGATATAAAAAGATTTATAGACAGGGGATATAAATTAGAAAAAATAAAAGCAGTAGACATGTTCCCTCAGACCATGCATGTGGAGACTGTGGTATTGATGTCAAGAAAATAAGATAATAGGCTATAAGACTGTTTAAATCAATGGCTTTTAAGATTTCTAAAGAAATCCTAAAAGTCATTTTTCTATTTGGAAAACACCTTGTGGGAACACATCAATAGAAAAAATCGAAAAGGTATGTAGACAGGATAGATATTTATAGGGAGAGTGAACAGGATAAATAATATCAGACTACTTATCATGTAATAAAAATTATATAATAGTAATTAGGTTGAATTAAGGAGTTCAATATGAATAAAAAAACAAATCTGATATTATCTAAAAAACAATTCCAAATTCAACGAGTAGGAATCTATGCACGAGTCAGCACGACAGATAAAGAACAGTTAAATAGTTTAGTTGCCCAAATATCTGCTTTAACTAGGCTTGTATATCATTATTACAATTGGAAACTTGTAGATATTTATATTGATATTGCATCAGAAAAAACTAAATCAAGTAGGAAAGGATTCTCAAGAATGGTTGAAGACATAAAGAAATAAGATATTAATATAATCGTTACAAAGAGCGTCAGTAGATTTGGTAGAGATACAGTAGATGCTTTAGAAGCGTTAAAAGTAATAAAGCAAGCCAGTGCAAGAATTATCTTTGAACAAGAAAACCTAGATAGCCAAGAAGATGATACAGATATGATCATATCCATTATGGAATCATTAGCACAATCAGAAAATGAACAGCGAAGTGAAATATAAAATGGGGTCTAAAACAAAGAGCTGCACAAGGCACATCAAAACTTTATAATCGAAAGTGCTATGGCTATGATCATGATGAAAATGGAGAGCTGATTATAAATTTTCAACAAGCAAAAATAGTCAAGAAAATATTTAATTGGTACTTAGATGGGAAAAGTGTCATAGGCATTGTCAAAGAATTTGAAAAAGAAAAGATTAAATCTGCAACAGGGAAAAACAAATGGCCAAAAAGAAGTATTGAAACTATGTTAGAAAATGAAAAGTATACAGGTTCTGTAAAACTATTAGATTCAGTAAATAAAGAAAATTATTATCTTCTAAAAGATAATCACGAAGCAATTATTACCGAGGAAGTATTTAATAAAGTTCAAGAAGAAAAATCAAGTAGGAGTAATCTTGATGAGGAAAATAATAGAAAGAGTAGAAAATATAGTTCGAAAAATTGATTGATCTACAAAAAAATTATAATAATAAAAATTGCTATTTAAAGAAAAAAGTTTTTTCTTATTTTAAATAAAAGATAGGAGTTATATGTTGAATAAAAAAAACAAATTAAAAATCGATGATGTTGAAAATTTAGAATCAGTCATGTCAAGTCACAATTTTAATATTATAAGAAATAATAAACCATTTCCATTTCGAGGTGTAATGAGTATATTTGCATTAATTGTAGTAGGACTAGTTATGCTGATTATTTTTGCTGAAAATTTTACGAATAAGCAAATAAATTTTTTGGGAATTATGGGCGCGACGTTTATATCTTTCTTTGCGGTTTTTTACACAATAAATAAAGAAGGTAGGGATAGTTATATATTAGCAAAAAAATCTGCAGCAGTATTGTCTAAAATTTTAGAATCAGTAGATAACCAAATATCAAGAATAGAAAATGGTATGCTTTATCCTGTTATTTATCCGAAAAATTGGCTTGATTATTATGGAAACTGTTCATTTTATTTAGAATATGATTACATGGAATATCTTTTCAGAGAATTTGAAATTATAGATAAAATAAATTACTGTATTAAAAAAAACGATAAAGAAGAACTTTTAGAGGTGATTAAATATAGAAGAAAAATTCTTACTGATTGGAATACAGACTATGATATTCTCACTACTCGTCTTAACTTATCTAGTTTTTCAATAGGTATGAATGAGATTATATCTTGGAGATTTCAAAAATCTTATAAGGATTTTGAAAAATTTTTTATTGAAAATTATTCTGATAAAGTAAAAGAATTGACTATGGAATATTTAAAAAAGAACAATAATTCCTGTGATGTTAATCTAGCTTTATACTATGTTATGGATAAAATAAGAGAAGACTCTGATTTAAAAGATGGTAGTTATAAATTTGAAGTTATCGAAAATAAAAAAATGGTAAATACAATTTTTAAGGTTTATTTATCGCTTCAAGAAGATGATTTATTTTATTTGTGTTGGGGAGAGCTTCATTTGAATGAATAATAAGAAATATTGATTTGGGGTCTTCAAAATAGCCTAATCAAAATCAATGGTGAAGTAGATAGAATTGACAGCAAAATAATGAAATATCAACAAAATATGAAGTAAACAAGTTTCAGAAAAAAGCATATGTATTACATGTAGAGAGTGTAGTATTGATGTCAAGATTGAAGGACTAAACGGCATAGAAAAGCCTTGAAATAAAGGGGTTTTGATGGTGTTGCCAAGAAAAGATGCATCATCGTAATCCCATTTTCAGATCGTTTAAAACAGCCCTGACTACTGGAAATCCAAGGCAAGGCAAGTAACTACGGAATTGTTTTTTTGACATTTTGAGACAACAAAACTGTTGTCAATGGTGTATTTCTCAACAAACAGGTCAGGAAGATTACCGAATACACTGAATCTCTGGTTAGAAGGCTTAGTGAAAACATTACAGTTTATGATGAGAAACAGGCTGTGGAATTCAAATCAAGTCTTGAGATAGAAAGCGGTGGATAAAAATAATATATCAGGATAGGTCACCTCGTCAGGCAATGACGGGGTGATTTTTTTGTAAAAATGCTTTAAAAATAGAAAGCATATGAAACTGCTACAACATTGTCGAGTTGATATTTACATAATTTTTACTTGAAAAGACAATAACACATGATATAATTAGTATGAAATGTATAACAAAGAATACTGATTGTTAAGGAGATAAAGATATGAAAAAAAGCAAGCAGAGTCAAACAAACTTGGAATATGAGAATAAAACTGAGAAAAACGAACAAGGGTTTTATGCATGGACTGCAAAAGTTGGCACTAAAGGGCAGATTGTAATTCCAAAAGAGGCAAGGAAATTGTTCCATATCGAAAGTGGTGACACAATCCTCCTGCTGGGTGATCAAAATCAGGGAATAGCATTGATAAGCGGTGATAAAATGACTGAGATGCTACAGGCAATTAAGGGGGAAATACTATGAAACGTATGAAACGATTAAAAATCATTATAGTTGTTTTGATAGTGATAGTTGTGATTTTAGTAGGCTTTGCATATCGAACGCTTTACTTTGATTATGGAAACGATCGGTTTATGAAGAAAAAGGGGAAGCAATTAGGATTTACAGAAAAAGTGTACAAGACAGCTGATGGTAGTGAAATAGCATACTTAGAAGGACCTGATAATGGGGAGCCGCTTTTACTAATTCACGGTCAGATGGTATCAAAAGAAGATTATACAAAAGTTTTACCGGAACTCTCAAATCATTTTCACATCTTTGCAGTAGACTGTTACGGACATGGAAAATCATCTAAAAATCCAGACAAGTATCAGCTTATTTCCATTCGTGATGATTTGATTGATTTTATGAGAGATGTAATCCGTGATAAAACATTTCTTTCGGGGCATTCTTCCGGAGCTTTAATATCTGCGGCCATAGCATCAAAAGACAAAGAACAGGTGAAGGGACTTCTCCTTGAAGATGGACCTTTCTTCTCTACTGAGCCAGGTAGAGCCGAACATACTTTTTCTTATCTTGAGTTTAAGACGATCCATGATTTTCTTTCGCAAAAAGTGGAGAAGAATTATACGAGATATTATCTTGATAATACTTATATGAAATCACTTTTCAATAAAGATGGAAAAAATAATTGGGACTTTATAGTCAAAAATCCTTTTTCCGAGAGAATTAGGGAAAATAGTGGGAAAATGCCAATTGTTTGGTATTATCCTCCTGAAATCGGTCTGAATGGAATTATATTCTTAACGCGTAATATGCAGGACGGAACAGGAAACTATGATTTAAGATTTGGGGAGACTTTTTACGATTTTTCCTGGTTTGATGGAGTTGACCAGAAAAAGATGTTGAGCGAAATAGAATGCCCGACGATCATTCTTCATGTTGCGCCTTCAAAGGAAACTGCGCCGAGCTATTATGATGAAAAAGGAATATTACTATCTGCCATGGACGAAAAAGATGCAGAAGAAGTTCATACTTTAATCAAAAACAGTACGCTTAAATCTGGTTATGAATCAAGTCACGATATTCATGCTGACTTACCGGAACAGTTCGTTGATGCAATGATGGAGATGAAGCAGCAGAAGTAGCGGATATGCCCATTGAACGGGCATTGACATTTACCCGGAAACATCATTTTTTTTGCCAACTTCTATCGTGCAACGAGCGTGGAGGCTCTCTTCCAAATGTATCGTTATCGTCAGGGTGGTCTTGGTACATGTGGAGACGGTAGTCTTACTTGAGAAAAAATAAATACTTCATATGACTTTTAGGATAAAGAATATGTTCTAGAAGTCTTTTTTAGTATCCTTGCTTTTCTTAAAAAAGAATTTGATTTATTGTAATAATAAAAATATTGGAATTATCATTACAAAAGATAGTTATTTATGAAGAGGAACTTATGACGATTTTACATTTGAGAATAAGATTAACATAGAAAAAATTTAGTTTTACAAAATTTATACACATAAGTTAGCAGTAATTTGTTTTACTTGAGCTTATAATTAAATATAGGATTAAATATAGATAAATCAAAAAGTTTAATATAGAAATAACAATAATATAGATAGTGGAATTGAATTAAACTTAATTTTAATATTGGGATTGAAGACATAAATAGCATTAGAAAAGGAGTGTAGGTTGAAAAAACAAAATGTAATTTTAATTATGCATTTATTACTGCAAGTTATTTTATTTATGCCTATAGCACCATTTATAAAATATCAGCAAACATTAGATGTGGGAATTTTTATAGTATTTTTACTAAGCATTATTAATTTTATAGCCTATATCGTATGTGTGTTAAATTCTGAAAAAAATTATATACTGATTCATAGCCTAGTAGTTGAATTATTTATTATTTTCAATTTTTTAGAAGATTTAATATTAAGAGACTTATTAATAGGAAAACATATTGAACTATTAATCTATAGCTTGATATTATTTGCAAGTTTTAATCTTATAAATCCATCGAATAAAAATAAGTTCATGCCATTAATTACAACAATAGGAATTATTATATCGATAATAATGATGGAATTTAATACTTCTCTAGCATATTCAATATTTAATTATGTTGTGATTATTTTATTATTGACTCCAATAATATTATATTCAAAGGATAAAAACATTCGAAAATATGAAAGTAAAACAATTATAATATTGCAAACTCTGTTTACAATAACTTTTTTCATATACAAGAAGTATGAAGGCGAGGGGCTTGTTTCTATAAGTGAGTATCAATTATTTACATGTATCTTCATTGAATTTGTATTGTTATATAGGATTAGTAAGACAAAAATTAAAAGCGGTTTAGTATTTTTTTCCCGTTCTTTGAGAAAAATATTTCCTGAATTTATCATTTTATTTATAATGTTGTATTTAACATCAATATCTTTTCCAGGAGTTACATTATTTTCTTTAAGCTTTTTTATGTTTTTAGTAGAATTTAGATTGTACGAAAAATATAAAAAATCTAACTTGATAACTTTTGAGGAAATGTTGGATAACTATTATGTTGAAAAACATAGAAATTTAGAAATTGAAAAATTAAATACTTTAAGGATACAGACATTTTTACATGATGACATTCTACAGATTATAATAGCAATACGAAGGTGGATAGAAGATAATCTTTCAGGATCTGGCAAAAAATACATTATAGAAAACCTGGATAAGTTAAATGATCTGATTCGCCATGAAATAAATTCATTTAATCCAATGTTAAATGATTATAATTCTCTATATGACGCATATAACAGACTTATAGTAGATTTAGAAAACATGTATTTAAACAATAATATGCTTATAGAATTTGAGTGTGATAGAAATATAGATTTGCCCAGTCCGTACGCCGAGTTAATTTATAAATGTATTAATGAATTATTAATAAATGCATTAAAACATTCAAAAGGTTATAGTACTGACATTATTCTCAAAACGGTAAACGATAAAATCAATCTTAAAATAACAAATTATGGGGATTATTTAGAAGATGAAGAAAAAATAGTAGAGGGAAATATAGGATTAAATATATTAAGGTTTAACTTAAGCGAATATGGTGGAAAATTTCATTTTTATTTTTCTAAAAATCAAAATGAATTGGATGAATCATTTGTAGAATTTAAAATAGAAGTTCCAGTAGATAGGAGTGTAGTAAATGAAAATCTTATTAATAGAAGATCATAAAATGGTCGCAACTTCTTTAAAAATGAGCTTAGAGACGGACGAATCTATTTCTGTAGATATAGTAAATAATGTTACAGACCTTAGCATAAATGAATCCATCCTTAACTATGATTTGTTACTAGTAGATATTAATTTGACAGGAATAGATGGAACAATAAATGGTTTAGATCTGACAGAAGAACTGATTAATATATATGAAGACTTAAAAATTGTAATTTTAACTGCGTATAAATTAGACTTCTACATTAAAAGAGCAAAAAGAATTGGTTGTAAAGGATTTATTTCCAAAGAAGAAGAGACAACTAAACTAATAGAGGATATAAAATCTATAGTTCTGGAAGATAAAGCTATATTTTCAGAAGAAAATTATATGGTAGAGCCATTAACAAAAAGTGAAATCCATATAGTTAAACTTTATTCAAACGGACTATCAAGGAAAGAGTTAGCTAAAGAACTAAATACAAATGTAAGAAGCCTAGCAGTATCATTATCAAGAATTTATCAAAAGTTAGGTGTTAGAAATTATCAAGAATTGATAGATAAAGTACGTGAATTAGGGTACGTAGATTCATTTTAAAGACAAGCATTAGAATTTTATAATTCTAATGCTTTTTTTATTCACAAAAGTTAGCTGAAGTGAAATTTTATTTATATTAGAATGTTAAAAGAATGAGTCATGTAATATATATTTTATGTTCATGAGTATAGAAGTAACTTATTTTTAGTATTAGAAATTAATAAAAAGGAGAGATAGAAGTGAAAAAATCAAAATTTAAAATTGCTATAATAATACTTATCTTAGCATTTGTTGTATTATTATTTAATGCTAGAAAAGATAAAAATTGGGTTGCAGATTATTCGGAGAATGAGAACATTAAAACATATAGTCTATTGATAACTAATAATAAAAATGAAGATATTAATAAACAGTTTAAATCTCTAGCTTTAAATGAAAAAATGTATTTGAGGATACTTAATATTGATAAGACTAATGAAGAAAAAAGTAATATAGATATTGATAATAATAAAATACCTTATATCATCATGGTAGATAATGGGCGTCCTAAAAATGTAATATCTTTAGAAAGATATAATGAGTTAGAAAATAATTTAAAAGAATATTTAGATGAAGAATTAGATAAAGATTATTTTGACTAACTTATTATTCTAAGATTCATATACAAAAAGGAGAAGAATGTAAATGAATTACCTACAAATAACACATTTAACAAAATCATATGGGAAAACTATAATTTTAGATAATGTAAATTTGTCAATAGATAGAGGAGAAATAGTTGGGTTACTTGGTAGAAATGGAGCAGGTAAATCTACTTTAATGAAATGTATAGTTGGATTAGTAAGGAAAGATTCTGGAACGATAAAATTTAATGGTGTAGTTTCTAATAAATTCGGATATTTGATTGAATATCCAGCTTTTTATCCAAACTTATCCGCATATGATAATTTGAAAATTTTTGCGTCAATATTAAATGTAAGTGATAAAAGAATTAAAGATATCATAGATATAGTGGGTCTTACAAAGCATGGAGATAAAATATTCGCAAATTATTCTTTAGGAATGAAACAAAGGCTTGGCTTAGGGCGAGTTTTGTTAACTGATCCGGATTTGTTGATATTAGATGAACCTTTTAATGGATTAGATCCTTCAGGAATAATAGAAATTAGAGAATTATTAAAAGAATTAGCAAAATCAGGAAAATCTATCTTAATATCAAGTCATAATTTACCAGAAATCGAAAGAATTGTGAATCAAATCAATCTACTTCATAACACAAAAATAGTTAAGAGTGTGAATATAAACGAAATTCATAAAGAAAAGAGATTGGTAATTAAATCGAAAGATTCCGAAAAAATTATGGGAATTCTTAAAACACATAAGTTAAATCAAAACTATCTAGTAGATGAAAATGCTATAAAAATAGATGGTAATGATATAAATTCTGAAATGATTATCCAATTAATATATTCTAATGGAGGTAGAATTTCAGAAATATATTATGAGAAAACTACGTTGGAAGATTATTTTGAGGAAATAGCGGGTGATATATATGAAGAAATTAAATAGAGAATTATTAAAACTTAAGAACACAAAAATTTATACTTACTCAATATATTTTTCATTACTATTAATAGGTATGTTAGTTATTAAGGATATTTTTATGTGTGAATCAGTAAGTAGGGTAGGACTAAATGAGTGGATAAAATCTAATATAATGATTGGAAATTTTATATTTATACATGCAATAAGTATTACTTTTATTACGTTAATATTTCAAAGGGAATACGCAAATAATATAGTACAAAATATTTTACCTTATATTGAAAGAAAAAGTAGTTTTATTATTGAAAAAATAATTACATGGTTTAGATTGCATTTAATAATGACACTTATTAGCTTTTTATTTACCATGATTGGTGGAATAATAATTTTTAAAGAACTAAATATATCTGATTATATTATTTCATTGATACCATTATATTCTAAGACTTGTATACTAGGTTTTGCTATATTACTTCCAAACTTAATAATTTGTATTTTACAGAGAAACTCATTTGTATTATCGTTAATATCAGGCACTCTTTCTATTATACTTTCAGTAGGAATATTACAGTCAAGTAATATATTACCTTATGTTTTACCATGGAGTTCCGCCTTCATATTAATATTTAATAGTAACAATCCTTATGTTTATTGGGAAGTCGCCTCTATATTGATTCTATCATTATTATCATTTATAGTTTCGATTAAAGTATTGAAAAAACAAGAATTTTGATGAAATAATTTGAGATAAAAATATTTAATATTTAAAATTAAGTGGAGTGAATATTTGTGAAAAAACTAGTAGAAATTTATTTGCACTTGGTGCGATTATATTTGTAATATCATATTTTATACCTTTAGATTTATTTAATACCTTTACAAATTTAAAGCCAACAGGACTTACATCTATGTTTGTTTGTCCGATTATTGGACTAGTAGGATCAATATTTGGAATTAAAGAAAGTAACAAGTTATTTATAGTATTGAATGTACTTTTAATCTTATTACTGCCTATAGCAATGTTTGCTGGACATATTATTGCAACATAATTAGATTATGAGTGTATAAAAACTATATTTTAGCGCTGGAGAGTAATGAATTAGTATAATTGAACAAGCAACTATTGAAACAAAAAATTATAAACATAACACAACTCTTAACAATATTAATTTAAAGTTAGAAAAAGGTAAAGTTTATGGATTTGTTGGGGAAAATGGTGCAGGTAAGACCACATTTATAAGAATGATTACAGGTCTAGCTTTTCCAACTAGTGGTGAATTATTACTTTTTGGAAACTCAAATGAAAAAGAGCTACAAAAGGTCAGGATAAAGATAGGAGCCTTAGTTGAAGATCCTTCTTATATCCTTTTATGAGTGCTAAAGAGAATTTAAAGGCTCAACAGATTTAATTAGGAAAAGAAGATGAGCGTGAGATAGATGAATTTTTAGAACTTGTTGGACTTAGTAGTGTAGGAAATAAAAAAGTACGTAATTTTTCTTTGGGCATGAAGCAAAGACTTGGAATAGCCATGTCACTTGTAGGAGATCCGGATTTTCTTATTTGGGATGAACCAATAAACGGTTTAGATCTAGAAGGAATAAAAGAAATTAGAATTCTCGTAGATGACTTAAATAAAAAAAGATAAAACATTTTTAATTTCAAGTCATATTTTAGGAGAGCTTGAGAATACTGCGATAGATTTCATTATAATAGATAAGGGAAATATCATAGAAGAAATGAAATTTCTAAAGATGAATTTTTAAATAAAAGAAGAGACTATGTCTATCTAGTTACCAGCGATAACAGTAGTATAATCAGTATATCAAAAGACAAGATTCCTGATGTAGGCACAAATATAGAAGGAGAACATCTATTAATAGAAAACTTTAGTGAGAATGTTGAGGATTTATCTATCTTGCTTTCTAAAAATCAAATCAATATAAGAGAAATGCGTAACGAAAAAGAATCACTAGAAAACTATGTATTTGCAAAGATAAGGTCATAGTTATGAAGGATATACTAAAATTAGAATTTTATCAAATAACAAGAGATAAAAAGAACCTATTTATTTTGATTGCATCTTTAATCATAAGTTCTGTTTTACTACTAGATAGCGATAGAAGTTTTATATCAAACTCTTTACAATATGTCTCTTATTTTTATAGTTGTGAATGTGTTTATCTCTTTATATATTGGTGATAATTTTTCTGAAATACAAATTAATAGACATATTGCGTCAGGCCATAAGAGAAAAGATGTAGTATTTGCACAAAATATTGTACTCTAATATGATTTTAATATTACAACCACTTGATGTAACTATTATTTTTGCATCAATAAAGGTCTGGGGCGAAATGTATTTATTATCATAAGGGATAACTATTATATTAATAAATATTTTATTAAATAGTGCTTTCATAAGTGTAATTATATATTTAGCAATTTTGTTAAAAAAACCAGGTATGATATTAGTGACATCCACTGGTCTATACTTTTTGATGATTTTTTATTAAATTCACAAAATGCTTTAAGCTTTGCTCATATACTCCCATTAGGACAAGCAAGGCTGCTGATAGAGAATACAACAGGAAATATTGAAGCGCTGTTTGTTTCTCTAGCCTATTTAGTGTTCTTTAATGCCTTGGCAGTAGTATACTTTAGAAAATGTGATTTGAAATAGGAGGGCAAAATAAAAAAACTAATAAATAAAGACTTATATCAAATAAAACACAATAAAATTGTATTATTCTCCTTGTTAGCCATTATACTAATGGGGATTTCTGGCGCAGAAAGTTATATTTTAGATTTAAGAAGTAGTAAATATGCCATTGATATATTTGACGCTATGGTTTTTGATTCTACAGTAAAGTGATACTAGCAGTGCTTATAACTTCATCATTATAGGGAATAGAATTTTAAAATAGCACTATAAATAATGATATTTATTCTGGCAATTCAAGAAAGAATATATTTTTTTCTAAAATTATAGTTTACTTAATCATTTATAATTTAATCATTATAGTTTTTCCTATAGCAGGATGTATATGAACGATTTCAAAATTTGGCTTTGCTATGAGTGCAGCAGATGAATTGGTTCATATAATAAAGATTACTCTTTACTCTATACTGTTAAATAGTGCTATGTTTTCTGTATGTGTTTTTATTGTATTTATGTCTAGATATAGGAAAGACTTTAAGATTATCAGCAATATATATTCTATCATTTTCCTTATTAATGGTTTATGGAAAGCCAAAAAGCTTATTTGATAAAGTAAGTATACTAAACTTTCTTCCACTAATAGAGATTAGATATGTAGTTTACGAGAATCTAAGTTATATAGGTCATATTATGAATGTTATTGGTACATTGATAATTTTCATATTTTTACTATACTAGCGAGTAAAACTTTTATGAAAGCAGAATGTAAAAAGAATGAGAAAGAGAACGCTCAATTAGGTTATTAATTATGGATACTTGGTTTACAATAGAAAAGATAGATTCTCAAACATTTGCATTAGGTGAATACAAACACTGGGAAGAGACTCATTGCTACTTATTATGTGGAGAGAATAAGGCACTCTTAATAGACACAGGACTCGGTGTATCAAATATTAAAGAAGTTGTAGAAGAATTAACAGATTTACCAGTTACAGTTTTTACTACACATGTTCATTGGGATCACATTGGTGGCCATAGATATTTTGATTGTATTGGTGTTCACAAAGAAGAAAAAGAATGGCTTTCAAAAAAATTTCCTCTTCCATTAGAAGTTGTAAAAAAGCAATTAACAGAGAAAGCACACAATTTTCCTTGTGATTTTAATATTGATGACTATAAGATTTTCCAAGTAAAGCCACAAATAGTTTTTCAAGATAGCTATACATTTGATTTAGGCGGGAGAACTATTGAGGTTATACATACACCGGGACATTCTCCTGGTCATTGTTGTTTTTATGAACATGAAAGGAAATATTTATATTCTGGAGATTTAATTTATAAAGGATGTCTATACGCTTTTTATCCTACAACTGATCCTAAATTATTTTATAAATCAATAAAAAAGATACAAAAATATGATATTAAAAGAGTTTTGCCTGGTCATCATGATTTAAATATTACAAGCTCATTAATTAATGAGATAGAGGATGGCTTTAGATTATTAGAATCAAGAGGAGATTTGAAACAGGGAAAAGGGATATTCAATTTCGGTAACTATCAAATTCAGATTTGATCCTTAAATTATATTAGATATATTCCATATATGATGGTTTAAAAAATCAAATGTTTTCCATAATTATCACTCAAGTCTGTAATATTGACGTCAATAAATTAAATACTTGAATAAATCTTAAATCTACATAATTAAACTAAAAACATCTTATGGTAAAATCTAAATTAGATATTTATGTAGTTGAATAAAAAGTAATTCAAGGTATATATTTTAAAAGTAAGTAGGCCTGTACCAATTTTGGTGCAGGCCATTTTATTGGTCTTAATTAATGTAGACTTTCCTTATAGTTAATAAAAATAAAATAAGTATACTAATAGTTTCTTGATGGTTTATTAAATAAAATGATAGGATACAAATAAAGGAGGAGATAATATGGACTTTATTAGAGAATTTTTTCCTGTTCTTTTACCTATTGTTATCTTGGAGATTATACTTATGATTTATGCTTTAAGTCATGTTTTAAAACACGATAGATACAAATTTGGCAGTAGAACCATGTGGATTTTAATTGTGATTTTTATTCAAATTATTGGACCTATTTTATACTTAACAATAGGTAGGGAGGAAGAATGATGGAAGCACTTAAAATTGAAAATCTTCATAAATCTTTCGGAAAAAACACGATTATTAATGGCTTATCCATGTCGATTCCTGAAAATACAATCTTTGGGTTTTTAGGTAAAAATGGTGCTGGAAAAACTACGACAATGAAAATGATTTTAGGATTTTTGAAAATTGATGAAGGCTCAATTGAAGTATTTGGAGAAAAAGTTAGCTTTGGTCAGTCAAAAACCAATCGATTTATCGGATATCTTCCAGATGTACCTGAATTTTATGGCTATATGACTGCAAAAGAATATCTCAATTTATGTGGATCTATAACTGGTCTTAGCAAAGATGAAATTAAAAACAAGAGCGAGGAACTTTTAGAATTGGTGGGATTAAGGGATGTCAATAAAAGAATTAGTGGCTATTCTAGAGGCATGAAACAGCGCTTGGGTATAGCCCAAGCCTTGTTAAATAGTCCCAAATTATTAATATGTGATGAACCAACTTCCGCCCTTGATCCACTTGGAAGAAAAGAGATATTAGACATCATATTAAAGATAAAAGACTCTACAACTGTTATTTTTTCCACACATATTTTATCGGATGTTGAAGCGATCTGCGATCATGTTGTGGTGCTTGATAAAGGAAAAAATGTACTAGAAGGTTCGATAGATGAGCTAAAAAATATAAAGAGAAAAAATACAATTAAAATCAGGTTTAAGTCGAACAAAGAGCTAAAGGTATTTAAGTCACTAGATAAATTTTCAAATCTTGTAACGAATGAAAAAGGAGATATTTTATACCTTACAGACGAAGACAATAAAATAAAAGATATTGATATTTTATATGAGCTATATAAGCTAAACATATTTCCTCTAGAAATAAAAATAGAAGAACCTACATTAGAAAATATTTTTATGGAGGTGACGAAAGCATGAGGATATTTTTATCTCTATTGAAGAAAGAAGCTATTGAAGGTTCAAGGACTAAAAAAATGATTTCTACCTTTATCCTGTTCTTGTTTATAGGGTTAATAAGTCCTTTGACAGCGAAATTAACTCCCATGATACTTCAATCCATAGCTACAGGCAATATAGATATTAACGCAGTACCACCATCAGAAATTGACTCTTGGACACAATTCTTTAAAAACATTAGTCAAATAGGTATGCTTGGCTTAGCCATTATACTAAGTACACAAATGGCAAATGAATTCCAAAAGGGAACCTTAATTAATTTGTTATCTAAGGGACTGCCAAGGTATCAAGTAGTGCTATCGAAGATTTTTTATAATTTCATTTTGTGGTTTATTGCTTACTTTGGTTCTTTTATACTTACTTATTTCTATACAAAGTACTTTTTCGGGATTTCATTTCCTATAATAAATATACTTATGGCAGCCTTGCTTCCTTTTATATTTGGTTTATTTTTAATAGCGTTAGAGATATTGTCTGGAGTGATTTCAGGAAATGTTATAGGTACATTAATATTAACGACCGCTGGGATTGTGATTCAACTTATATTATCCATTCGAGATGAAATTGTTAAATACATGCCTATTGCATTAATAGGAAAGCCTGTGAATCTTATAAAAGGAATTGGATATGATGACTACTATGTACCGATTATTACAGGCAGCATTTTGGTTATAATCTGTATCGTAATTTCGATTGCTGTAATAAACAAAAAACAAATCAGCTAGGAGGTAAAATATAATGATAAAAATTGGAGGAAATATTCTTCAGAAACGAAAAGAAAGAGGTATAACTCAGGAGGAATTAGCAGAATTCATGATGGTGACAAAAGCGTCCGTATCAAAATGGGAGACAGGTCAAAGCCATCCAGATATTTTACTTCTACCAAAACTTGCCACTTTTTTCAATATAAGTGTGGATGATTTAATAGGATATGACCCAGATTTATCTTCAGCTCAAATAAAAAAAATTTATATAGACTTAGAGAACCGTGTCTTAGATGCAGGTATGGATAGTATCGTAGAAGATATAGAAATTAAAATAAAACAATATTATTCTTGTTTTGAACTTCTTTATTACATGGCTTTGTTTATTTTGAACCATTGTGATTTAGCAACTGATGATGTGAAAAAAGAAGAATATCTCGAATACGCAAATAATATATTAAAAAGAGTGTGTGAAGATTCGAAAGATCCTATACTTAAAGATCAATCATTGAGCTTAAGGGCAGCCTGTTTAATTAGTTTAGGAAAACCGGAAGAAGCATTAAATATTTTGCCTTCTTCTGACATGCTATCTATATCAAAAGATTGCTTGGTGGCTTCAGCTTATTTAAAAACGAAGGAAGAAAATAAAGTAGATCAAAAACTTCAAGTAATGATTTATAAGAACATAATTGATTTAATCACCCTTCTTATGATGAAGAGTAGTTTGCATGATGACGATCGGGTCGAAACATTGGAAAGAGTGGAAGATTTAATAGAAACTTTTAATCTCATTGAAATAAATGTTTCTATTGTTTTAAATTTCTATTTATCCTTGGCAACTCATTATATTGAATATAATAACCCAAAACTCTCTATTCAATATGTAGAAAAATTACTCAACCTGCTAATAAAAAGCAAGGAAAAATCTTTTAATATAAGAGGAGATGAGTATTTTGATCAAATAGATAAATGGATTGATGAAAATTTATTATTATCTACTAAGCCAAATAGAAGTGACGATATGATTGCTCGTTCTTATATAGGATTATTAACTAATAATGAGAGTTTTAAAGATATTATTATTCAGGAAAAAATAAAGCTATTAGTTGATAAGGTTAAAGAAATCTATTCATTCTAATTAAAAGTCTATTGTAAAAATAAAAGCTTATAATTTTCATAAACTATAAGCTTTTATTTTTTGTTTCTATCATTAAGAATAAAAAAATTACTCAAAAACATCATTTCATACGAATGAATACAATAAATAAAAAAATAGAGTAATATTAAAAATTGATCTTATTGATATGTCCATGACATATCAGATTGAAATAAATGTATTTATTTATATAAAATAAGCATATAAATATAAAAAAAGGTTTCATTAATGTAGTTTGAAAAATAAATTTCATTCTAAAATTGGGTATAATTTTGTTAAGATTAGGAGGATTTAATAAATGAAAAAGATTTTAAAAAGAACTTTTTTCATAGCATTGGGCTTATTTGCTATAATTTTTGTAGTTAGAGTCTATAATGACTACAAGTACAAAGATTCTAATAATGTGGAAACTCCTGAATACTACAAGGATGTAAGAAATATTAGTCTTTACCCAACAGACATTGAAGGTGTAGATGTTAGATATGTTGATGAGAGAAGCTTGCAGGGATTTCAATTTACTCCTAAAAAGAAACTGTATAATGGTGTAGTACTTTGTTTTGGAGGATCTGAGGGCAGCCCAAATTTTGAAACTGCACAAAAGTTATCTCAAAAAGGTTTTGAAACATTTGCAATATTTATGTTCGGTATGAAGAATCAGCAAGATACATTGGTAAGAATACCATTAGAACAATTTGAAGATATACTAGCTTATCTACACAAGACTATGGATGATCAAGTTCCGATAAGTATTATAGCAGCATCAAAAGGAGCTGAATATGTCCTTAATCTAGCAAGTAAATATCCAGAAATTTCAAATTTAGTTTTGATTGCTCCATCAAGTTATAATTTTGCAGGGCTAGACTTTAATGATTATGGCTCTTCTTGGACATATAAGGGAGAAGAACTTCCCTATATAGATATAAAAAAAGGATCTTTTGGCTCTTTCTTTAAAAATATTGTTTTATCTTCAATTGTAAACGCACCAATTTCTTACAAAGATACATATACAAGCGCAGTAGAATCTGACTCAAATAGAGAAGAAAAAATGATACCGATAAAGGATGTAAAGGCAAATATTTTGATGATTGCGGGAGTTGAGGACGCTATGTGGGACAGCTTAAATATGGCAAATATCATTAAGAATCAATCACCTCATGCAAAGCTACTTTCCTATGAAGGTGCTGGACATATTTTTGGAGCTAACGGTATATTAAACTTGGAGAATATGAGAATAAAAACAGGTGGAAATTTAAAAGCAAATCAAAAGGCTCAAGTAGAGTCAGAAGAAGCTATTGAAAACTTTTTGAAAGATCAACATAAATAATCCACTGTTTTTAAATAAAATATTATTTGAATCCATTATTTGTTTATTTTACGCATTAAAGATGGCCGAGAAATTAGTATGTATATAAATTGATTAAGATTTTATCAAAGAATTCTATACTATAATTATTAGATAGTAGATATGAAATTATACATAGATTGGAGTTATTTATAGTGAAAATTTTTGAGTTATTAAAACAAAATTTTCATTTTATATTAATATTTATTGGGTTGATACTCTTTTCCTATTCATTAGTTGCTAAAGATGAATTGAACAAAAATACAAGAAAAATCTATAAAATAATAGGAATTGCAATTACTATAATAGGATGTATAATTTATTATCTTAAGTGAAAAAAGTATGTAACTTTTTATTTTTCAATTGAATTTTCTACAAATGAGAAAATTATCCTTTATAAAGATTTTCTAGCACCTATAACAACAGGTGCTATTTTATTGTTTAAATTTAGGATATGAGCTGACGATAATTTCATGAATATGGTTAAGTTATAAGTAGTTTTTATTTTATATTATTCTTTATTTACTAGCAATTCATAAAGTTACTGACTGAAACTTGACTATTATATCTTATAATAAAATAAAGGTGATAAAAATAATAGTGGATGATTTTAATTAGAGTGAAGTTTTAAGAGTTATAAGAATTGCAAATATAATATTGATAAGTTATAAATGCTATAATATTTGTATTAATATTATTGAGTATAAATTAACAAATCCTTGTACAATTTAAATGAAAGGTGGTGGAAATATGGATATAATGAAATCTTTTAACTCAGCAATAGACTATATTGAAGATAACTTAACTGAAGAACTTGATGAGAAAGAGATAACACGGATAACAGGATATTCATTTCCAATGTTTTCAAGAATATTTTCAATCATATCAGGATGTTCATTATCTGAATATATAAGGTTAAGAAAGATGACAAATGCAGCAATTGAATTAAAAAATTCAGATAAAAGGATTATAGATATAGCAATAAAATATGGCTATAATTCTCAAGATTCTTTTGCCTTAGCTTTTAAAAGTTTTCATGAGTTAACTCCAGGACAAGTAAAAAGAGGAGAAAAATATCAATATTTCCCAAGGATCTACTTTTCAATTTCAGTTCAAGGAGGAAATCAAATGGATATTAAGATTGAGAAAAAGAAAGCATTTAAAGTAGCTGGTATTAAATCGGATGTAACTAAAAGCTCAAATTTTCCAAAAGTTTGGGATAGACTGGTTGAAAAAGTACCAAGAGAAAAATTTGAAGAGTTTGGTAGTGGTCAAATCTTTGGCGTAGGATATGACTATCTAATGGATGAAGAAGATTCATTTACATATTTAGCTGGTTTTGATTTGACGGATGAGGTAAAAGCTAAGGAATTAGGATTAGATACACTCAGTATTCCTGAAAAAGAGTATGCTATTGTAAGCTTAGAAGGTCCTATACCAAAATGCATTCACGAAGGATGGAAGTATATTATTTCATATTTCTTCCCAAAAGAAGGATATAGACATGATGAAAGTCCCGATTTTGAAGTATATGGAGATGGAGACCCTAATTCAAAAGATTATCAAATGGAATTATGGGTTCCAATAGTAAAAGAATAAGATAGCATTAACAGATTTGAAAGCATCTATCAAAATGATAGGTGCTTTTTTGATGCCTAAAATTAAGGAGTAATCTTGACATATGATATTAGATTTTTGGAAAACATAGTCTATGTAACGGCAAAACATGGAGATAAATCTGTGCCAGATAGTCCAGAAGAAAGGTTGGATAATTTCTCAACTTTTTCAATTTATCAAATTCTACCTCAGCTAATTGAGTTATGGGGACTTAATATAAAATCGGAAGAAGTTCCTAAAAAAAAGTAAGACCAACAGAAAGACCAATGACTACACCCTTGTTTTTACTAAGGGCAGTGGAACTTGGTCTTTCTGTTTCTGATTTATCTCTACTAACAATTGGACTTATAAATGATATGTTTACAGAAAAGAATAACGATGATTATAAATATAAGGAAGTGGCTACACAAGAAGACTTTGATAAGTTTTAATAACAATGCAAATATATTTGCAATATAAAAAGAAATATATTATAATAGAGTTAAATTAAGAATGTTAGATAGGTAGGTTCAAAATACTTTGGAAAATAGTATAAGACAAATTAGGAAAGAAAAAGAATTAACCCAAGAACAATTAGCTGATGGGCTTAGTGTAACAAGACAATTTATTAGTCTTTTGGAACGTGGAGAGGCTCAAGCCACAATTTCAGTAGGAATAGAAATTGCAAACAAACTAGACACATGTGTTTATACATTATTTGGTTTTGATAAGTTTGAGTGTGAGCAGTGTCATGAAGGTGCAGGAGGAAATTAAATGGTATATTTAAATCCACAAAGGTATAAGAATGGTGATTGAGAAGATGATATTTTGGTTTTAGATTAAGATTGGTAGTTAAAACATGAAGTATCTAAATTCTATAAGGTAGAAATAGTACTAAATAGCGTAATCTAGGAGACTAGAAAAAGAAGGATGAAGAGGTTGTTAACATTAGTGATAGCATTAGTAATGATGCTACCAGTTTTATCGTCGAGGTCTATTGCAGCTAATGAAGGTGAGCAACCGGATGTAAAAGAATTATATTTAGTTTCCGATAAGGTTAATGAGAATCATATTACATATGCTAATAGCGAAAAAGAGAACGTGCTAATGGCTTTAAAAGATGTAATATCTCTAGATGGATTTGTTTTGGAAGACATGATTTCATTTGGGAAACCATTTAATTTAAACGAATCAACATATATACCAATCATAATAGATAATAAAATAGTAGCATTGATGGCTGTATCGGATTTCGAAGGAGAATTATGATGGACTCTGTCAAAGGATTTTTCTGATGGCTTAAATCAAATTTCTGAACTTACAAGTCTCGAATCACCTGCTTTTTTATATACAGTGAAGGGAAATGTCTTTGCAACTATTTCGGGTAAAGAAATACAGTTGACTTTTTATCCTGAACTGGAAGTATCTAGTGATTCAAAATTATATAATGAGACTGAAATTCCTTCAAAAAATGCAGTAAATATAATGGAAATCGAAAACTTAGAGGATAGCTATAGACTAGATAATATGGTTTATGAACCAAGGTCTTCGAGTAGTAAATATATTGATTTAGATCTAGCAGAAACTCAAGGGGATCAGTCTTGGTGTTCGGCTTTTGCTGGTGCTCAAATTTTAAGACAAAGAGGAAAAGGAAAGATTTATGCAATCAATATAATGAGATATTTCTATCCAAATGTTAGTTATGCCGATTTAAAGAAAAAATCTATTTCACATAAGCAACTAATTAAATATGCTAATAACAAAAAGTCATATCCATCAGAAAGTACAGGAACTTTAAGTCTAGATTCAGTAAAGAAGCAAATTAATTCTAACAAATCAATATATCTCAATTGTTATGGGACAGGGACATACAAAAAAGCAAATCATGCCCTTGTCTTAAGAGGTTACAACACAAGAAGCAACACGTATTCTATATGGAATCCTTGGAATGCTAGTTATGTCAGTATGTCCATATCAAGTAAGAGTATATCTGTAAATGGTGGCAAGTTTGTATGGAGTTCGACAATTTATGGATGGTAGATATAAAAAAATCTTTGCTTCTATATTATTACTAATTACTGTAATAGGAGGAATATATATAGCAAAGAATACAAGTAAAGATGATATTGATGCTAATTATAAACCTATGGTAAAAGTAGAAGACAAAATTTATTATTGGTCCAAAGATCTAGAGGATATTAGTCTAAAAGATTTTACCTTGATAGGAGAAGTAAAAAAATCATATAATTCTGGATCCAAGTCAATAGATGAAGGAAGTGAAAATTACTCAAGTAATGTATTTCCTACAGGGTCGAAACTTTATCTTTATGATAAAACTAGTATTATTGTTGAGACCAATAGTGGAGTCAGCCTATGTGTTGAAGGAAAATAACTTTTTTCTATGGGACTACAAACAACAAAATTTTAAAATTTGATACCTAATAAAAATTAAAAAATCAAGATTGTTTATATAGAATAGCGTGAACACAGAAGCCATGTTTTGTGGAATTAGTAGTGAAGTTAGTAACCAACAAATGAAGGCATCTAGAAAAAATCTAGGTGCCTTTTTCATGTCTACTTTTAGGATAAATGACAATAAAAGAAGTAGCTACGCAAGAAGACTTTGATAAATTTTAAGTCATTACGAATGATATTGACAAATTATAATTATTGTTTTACAATAATCAAAGATAATTATCGTTTTACAATAATTCGATAGGGAGGATTATCATGAGAAAAAGATTTTTAATAATGGCTATTTTTCTTGTTTTTTCTATAGTTTTAACTTCTTGTAGTCCAAATACTACAACAGAACAAACGAGTAGTAAAAAAGAAGAAAAGATTGAAATATTTGATTCTAACAGTAAAAAAATTGTAGAAACAGAAGAACAAGAAGTTCTAGACTGTTTTAGTAATTTGACAGGAATGAGTGTAGAAAATATTAATGATAAAAACGTCGACGATTATTTTAAAGAAATACCAGATGATGCAATAGTGTCCTACCACTTCTTATTAACCAGCAAGAGAAAGGATAAAAAAGCTACAAAGATAGATTTTTATATTTATGAAAATTATCCATATATTACAATGGATGGAATGCCCTTGATGTCATCTTCATTAACCTGGGAACTTTCTAAAGAAGATTTAAATGATCTGAAAGATAGAGTACAAGAAAGGAAAGATGTAGATGATAAGAGATAAAGCGAAAGTGTTGAGGAAGAGTTATGAAAAATTTTATTTTTAAAATAGCGATTATATTATCTAAGGTTTTAAGATATATTTCATATTTGGGAGCAGCTTTTACCTTACTTGGAAGTGTATTAACTCTGATTTTTAAAGATGATGTAATACAAGTAGTAGAATCTCAACAATTTAATCTAAAAGAAGTTTCACTTCCATTTATTATTTATTCATGTTTGAGTGCCGTTATGATATTCATTGTTGCTGGTTTTTCATTGGATAAATTCGAGAAGATTTTAGTTGATTTAGAAAAAAAAGATTATTTTTCAGACTTAAACTCAAAATATTCTAGAGATATATTAATAGCACTTATAGTTCTGACGATTTGTCAAATTATTTCTATGCTAGTTTTCAATTATCTTAAAGTGGACAATATTAGCAGTGTTTTTAATTTAACTATTAAGGATTATTTAACGAATATAATTTTGATGGTTATAGCATTTTCATCAATGATGATATTTAATTCAGGAAAATCCTTAAAAGAAGATTCGGAAAGTATAATTTGAAAATGAAGGATCAAATAATTATAAATCTGGATCAAGTATTAAAAAAGAAAAATATGATATCAAAAGAGCTCGCAGGCAGGATAGGAATAACTGAAGCAAACTTATCAATACTAAAAACAGGAAAAGCCAAAGGTATTAGATTTAATACTTTAGCTGCCATTTGTAAAGAACTTGATTGTCAACCTGGAGATATCTTAGAGTACGTTAATACAAATCAATAATTATAAATGTAAATAATAAAAAAGTTAGAACAAATTTTTTTAAGAAATTTACAGCGTATTGACTACGAATTTTTTATCATTTTTTATTATTTTTATATTTTGATTAATAATAATTAAGAGATGAAAACAAGATAAATTATCAGCATGAGGAACTGTAATGAAAAAAATATTAATCATAGAAGACAATGAAGAAATTGCCCTACAAATAAAAAAGTACTTATCAAAAAATGGCTATGAAGTAGATCTTGCGTCTTCATATTATGAAGCCTTATATAAGATGGATATAAATTTCGATTGTGCACTTCTAGATATAAATTTACCAGACAAAGATGGTCAGTATTTGATTGGAAAGTTAAAAGATAAAGATATCAGAGTGATAGTTACTACTGTAAAAAACGATGAAGATTTTATAATAGCATCTCTTGATCAAGGCGCAGATGATTATCTAACCAAACCATTTTCCCTTGCTATTCTTAGGGCGAGAATTGATGCGGTTTTAAGAACTATACCACTAAGTCAAGATAAAATTATTACATACAAGGATATTAAAATAGATTTAAATGATTCAAAAGTTTATTTTAAGGGAAATCTAGTGGATTTAACTTCGCTAGAATATGAAATCCTAGTCTTATTTATTAAAAATCCTCACAGAGTTTATACCAGAGGTCAACTGTTGGAAATGTTTTGGGAAGATAGGGATAAGTTTGTAAATGACAATACTCTCACATCAACTATTAAGAGAATCAGAGAAAAACTTGATAAAGAAGTAATTTCTACTGTTAGAGGAATTGGATATAGGATGGATTGAGATGCTATATGTATTTTGGATAATAAGTTTGGGACTTCTTTATTATTTTTTAGAAAATAGAAAGAAAAATAGAATTAATGAGCTTATAGATTTAATGAACAATATGAAAAATCAAAATTACAAAATCCCAATGAAGCAAGATGATTTTTCAATTTTGGAAGATAAGATTTACAAATTATTTATAGAAATAGTAGAAGCCAATGAGACGACCATTAAAAATAGCGAAAGGCAAATCAAATACCTAGAAGATATAGCTCATCAAATCAAAACTCCCATCACATCTATGATTTTTTCCATAGAAAATTTGGAGATGGACTTTCCAGATAATGGAGATATAGAGATTTTAAAAAGGCAAACTATCAGATTAAACTCCCTATCAGATATTTTGCTCAAACTATCAAGCCTTGATGCAAATAAAGGTCTTATGAAAAAAGAAGAAGTGTCACTATATGAATTGGTGACTTATGCTTTAGACAGTTTGGACTTAAAAAGATCTACTAATGTAGAAATAGCGGAAAGCTTAAAAGAAAATATTATTTGTGGAGACTTTTATTGGATTGCAGAGGCTATTATAAATATTTTTAAAAATGCAAATAATAGACCTCTTTGCGACAAAATTTCAATTCAATCTCACAAAAATCCTTTATACACAACTCTTGTCATTGAAGACAATGGCGGAGGAATAGCTAAAGAAAATATCAAAAAGATTTTTAAACGTTTTTATAAAACCCCCGATTCTAATGGATTTGGCATAGGCCTTGCCATGGCAAAAACAATAGTAGAGAAAAATAATGGAGAAGTCTCTGTGACAAATACAAGTCAAGGAGCAAGTTTTGAAATTAAATTCTACAATGTCACCTAAAAATCACTTTACTTTTATATACTTACCTTAAAATAAGGAGGAAGTATGGAAATATTAAAAGTAGAAAATTTAAGAAAAGAGTATGGAGACGGAAATAATAAGGTCATTGCCTTAGATGGAGTGGATCTTGAAATAGAAAGAGGAGAATTTGTAGCTATAGTCGGACCAAGTGGGTCTGGTAAATCAACACTTCTACATATCATAGGAGGAGTTGACAGTCCGAATGATGGCAAAGTCTATATCGATGGTAACGACATCTCTCAGTATTCTTCAAAAGAACTTGCTTATTTTCGAAGAAGAAAAGTAGGTCTTATATATCAATTCTATAACTTAATACCAAATTTAACAGTTAGACATAATATAGAACTTCCACTAAAACTTGATAAGAGAGAAATAAATGAAGAAGAATTGTTAAATATCGTTAAAAAGTTAGGTATTGAAAATAAACTAGATTCTTTCCCGAGTGAATTATCAGGAGGTCAGCAACAAAGAGTTGCTATAGCAAGAAGCATGGTATATAGTCCTTCGATAATCCTAGCAGATGAACCTACGGGAAATTTGGATAGGAAAAATTCGAAAGAAATAATAGAAACTTTTAAATATTTTAATAAGACTTTAAAACAAACTATTATAATCATAACTCATGATGAAGAAGTTGCTCTAGAAGCTAGTCGTATCATAACTATAGTTGATGGTAAAATTGTAGGAGATGAAATAAATGAATAAGAAAAATTTTCCGATTTTCATCTCACTTTTGATTGTCAGTTTATTTTTTACTGTGGTTTTTTATTATGGTTATATAAATAAACAAGCCAACTATGGATATGCCATGTCAAACAATTTTTATCATGCTGAGATTAAGGATGAGTTATCAAATGAAGAAGTAGAAAAACTAAGGTCTATTGAAGATATCAAATTAATTGGAAAAATGTCACTTAATCCAGATAATGCTAAATATAATAATGATTTACTTGTCATTAATTATCAGGATGAAGCAATAAATGAAATGAGAGAGTATTCAAGACTTCAAAAAGGAAGATTTGCTGAAAAAGAAGATGAAATTTTATTATCAGAGAGTTTTGTAAAGAAAAATGGTATTAATTTAGGTGATGAAATAAAATTTGAAATAGGCAAGAGATTTATAGATGGTGAAGAAATAGGTCCTACTAGTGCAAATACTGATAAGGAGAAATTTAAAAAAGATTCTGCTAAATCTTTTACTGTAGTAGGAGTTTATGGGGACGTTTATAACAAATATAGTAAATTAAATTTTGCTTTAGGATTACAAGAAAAGATGTCATCCTTTAAAACATATGTGAAGTTTGATTCATTTGAGGAAGCTTATAAAAATAAAGAAAATATTCAGTCAGATATAAATAATAAATTAGGTAAGTATGTAGAACTAGAATTTTCTGATGGCTTAATAAATTATTACGGTATAGAAAGGGATCCTTTACAAAATATTATGAGTAAAGCGGTTATCGTATTATCTATACTCGGATGTATAGTCGTCTTTGTTTTTTTTATAAAAAACATCTTTTGGGTTTGGGGTCTTCGAAAAATTAGAGAGCTATCTATATATAAATCTATAGGGTCAACTAATGGTCAAATTTATTTGATGCTTTTAAAGGAAGGTTTAATTATATCAGCCATTCCAATACTTTTAGGTCACATAGCTGGTTTTTCCTTTATATATTATTTGTATAGTAATATACAAAAAGGTGAGGGAGTAAGTGCCTTTGAAGTAGTAAAATTTAATCCGTTATTAAGTTTAGCTATACTATTTGTTTCTTTTATAATTGTTGCCTTGGCTATAAAATCTCCTGCAAAAAAGATTTCTAAAATCAACATTATAGATGGTATTAGAGGAAATATAGATTTTTCCAAGTATAAGAAAAAGAAGAAACAGAACTTATGGCAAGAACTAAGAATTAACAATTTGGCTTCAATAAAATCACAAAGATATATTTCAGCTATTGGAATTCTTATCATTTCAGTATTTGTAATTGTAATAGGAATTTCAAATTATCTTAGAGACTATTCGTATTATGATAATGGATATAACTTTTCTGTATATTATAATAGTGATAAGTATGAAGTGCCATCAGTACTAAAAGAGATTGATGAAAAAATTTCTAATGAAAAATCCTATATTTCTAAAAAGAAATATGTAATAGTTGAAAATAATAAAGAATTTTCAAAAGAAGCTAGGAATGCAGGATTAGATAAAGAGGCTGAAAAAAATATTGAAAAATATAATGCGGAAGGAATGGATGGTTTTTTAATAGCCTTAGAAGAAGATGATTTAAAAGAGCTTGGAGGAAAAAAGGGAGAATTTCTAATTTATAATATGATCCAAGAAGATTCTTCCATACCTATATCTAAGGCAAAGAAAATTCCGTATTTTGAAAATCCAACAAGTCTTGATATAAGTATTGGAGATGATTATCAAAAAAATATTAAGATTTCAAAATCAATAAAAGACTTGGGAAAATTTAATTCCAAAACCATGCCTTTCGATGTGAAAATCTATACCGATTTTGATACATTTTTCAATCTAATGGAGGATGCAGGCGATGAAAAATATAGAAATTATCCTTATACATTGAATATGAAAATAAATGACTCTGAAGCAAAAGATACACAAGATTATGCGGAAACATTAATTAGGGGACAAATTTTACCTGAAGATAGATTTAATATTACTGTATGGGAAGAGCTAGAAAAGAAAGAATTTGAAAGTCTACAAGACCTAATGAAAATTGTGTTAGGTATAGGATTAATAATATTGGTTTTAAATATTACAAATGGATATTCATCTATAAATCTAAGCTTGATGAGTAGAAAAAAAGAAATAGGAAGCCTTTATTCTTGTGGAATGGATTTGGATGAACTTAAAAAGGTTTATGAAAAGGAATATATAAATGAACAGATAAAATCATTACTTATAGTTGTATTGACCAGTATAGGTATAATGTTTATAATTTCTATATTCTCATCGAGATTAACTTTTTTAAGTTTACTTAATTATTATGATTACAAAATTTTCCTAGGATTTTCGATAGTAGTGTATTGTATAAACTTATTAATTTACCACTTCTCTTTAAAGAGAATCTTAGATAGACCGACAATTGATTTAATTAGAACCATATAATTATTTTTTAGAATCATAAAAATAAAAAAGGTTTCGAAATCTTTGCAATATTTATATTTGGTATGAAAAATCAACAAAAGCATTGAGAAGAATACTATTTGAACAATTTTAGTATGTACTAATTTATCTTTATAAGACCAAGATTAATTAGTTTCCAATAAGCCTAATTGCAGCTTCGAAATAGGCTAAGTATACCCTAAATTTATTTATATAAATATTTGACACTGACAAAAAATTGGTATAAGATACTTACAAATATAAAAACAAGGAGGCTATTATGTACTGCATTAATTCAAATAACAAAATGATGATGGGTATGATGCACATGATGGATTCATGGGCAGGCTTTCTTGTACCCAAAAATCGTTAGTTTTGGGATTAGACTACGAGGAGCCTTGCGGCTCCTCTTTTTTTTATGGATTGGAGTTTGTTATGAAATATAAAAAAATTCTAAGGAGCTTCAGATCCACCCTTTGGGATGAACGAATGTATCTCCTTATTATTTAAAAAATCAGAAGAAATGCACATTTATTATAAATATTAAAAGGTAAATTTTAAATTTAAGGAGAAAATTATCATGACCAAAGAAATTAACCAAGCAAAATTTGAAACTCTAGCATTACACATTGGACAAGAAGAAGCAGATCCAACTACAGGAGCTCGTGCAGTTCCTATATATCAAACAACTTCATATGTTTTTAAAGATACTAATCAAGCCCAAGGACGCTTTGCTCTAACAGATGCAGGAAACATATATGGTAGATTAACAAACCCAACTGAAGATGTTTTAGAAAAACGACTTGCAGTATTAGAAGGTGGGAGTTCTGCTTTAGCTGTTGCAAGTGGTGCAGCTGCTACAGCTTATGTTTTTCAAGCCCTCGCTCAAAAAGGGGACCATATTGTATCAGCAGAAACTATTTATGGAGGAACCTATAACTATTTACGCCATACATTTCCTAACTACGGGGTAGATACTACTTTTGTAGACCCATCTAAAGTAGAAAACTTTGAGGCAGCTATAAAAGAAAATACAAAACTAATATTTATAGAAACTTTAGGTAATCCAAATTCTAATATAATAGATATTGATAAGGTTGCTGAAATTGCTCATAAGCATAATATTCCTCTAGTTATTGATAGTACTTTTGCTACACCTTATTTGATTCGTCCTATAGATCATGGAGCTGATGTAGTAATCCACTCAGCTACAAAATTTATTGGAGGACACGGAACAACCCTAGGTGGCATCATTGTAGAAAATGGAACTTTTGATTATGCATCAAGTGGAAAATTTAAAAACCTATCTGAGCCTAACGATTCCTACCACGGAGTATCCTTTACAGAAGCAGCAGCTCAAGGACCACTAACAACATATATACGAGCAATCCTACTTAGAGATACAGGAGCATCTATATCACCATTTAATGCGTTTTTATTACTGCAAGGAGTAGAAACTCTTTCATTAAGAGTAGAACGCCATGTAGAAAATGCGCTAAAAGTGGTGGAATACTTAGATAATCACGAAAAAGTTACAAAGATAAACCACCCATCATTAAAAGACCATCCTGACCATGAGCTATACAAAGAATATTTTCCAAATGGGGCAGGAAGTATCTTTACTTTTGATGTAAAAGGTGGCGAAGAAGATGCCCGTGCATTTATAGATAATCTAAAAATATTTTCAAACCTAGCCAACGTAGCCGACGTAAAAAGCTTAGTAATTCACCCAGCGACTACAACTCACTCCCAATTAAATGATGAAGAATTAGAAAGCCAAGGTATAGGAAAGGCAACAGTACGTTTATCGATTGGGACTGAGCATATTGATGATATTATAGGGGATATAGAACAAGCCTTTGATGCTATTTAAAATTTAAAGATTTATCAATTAAAAATATAAACAATATCCGACTTTATATCTATGTAAAATAGTCGGGTATTTTTTATTTTTAAATAATTTGATATATATCGAGTATCGATATATAATATAAGTATCGATACTCGATATTTAAAGGAGGTTTATAGATGTTTAAATTAAGATATTTAACTTACTCAAACTTTGGCTTAATAGAGAAATGGTATGAAGATATGGCAAAAAAGGGTTGGAAAATAGAGAAAATACCTCTTCCTTTTATTCATAAGTTTAAAAAATCTAAAGCAGAGGATATAGACTATAGGATATCTTTGGCACAAAATGAAAGCTACTTTTCATCATTTACTAAAAACGAGCTTTATGACTTTGACAAGATGTCTGAAGGGCTTGGTTGGAAGTTAGTAGATAGATCTTTTAATATGAACCTATATAAATTAGAAAAAGGTGCAGCTGAATCTCTTTATAATGATGATGTGGAAGAATTAAAAATTCTAAATAAGGGAATAAAGGGTGAGCTAATTACGCTTATTTTAACAGGACTTGTTTTATTACTCAATTTCTTTTTTATGAGTGCAAGTTTTCATTCTCCTGAGATATTTTATTCTAACTTGATACTATTTTTGTATCCTGCGAGTATATTATTTTTAATTTTTGCTGGGTTATCAATAATAGATAATATTTCTTTTAGAAATAAGAATAAAAATGTGAAACATATGCAAGATATTAAATTTTCAAAAATTTCTTATTCAAAAACTTATCTTGCAATATTAATCTTAGGATTTACTTTACTAATTATTGGAATTGTTAGTAATTTAATATCTAGTTCATTAGATAATAATAAATTTTTCCTAATAAGTTTAATACCAATTTTACTTGCTATAATTATTTTTATTTCAATAAAAAAGATAAAGCAAACAAACTTTAAGACAAAAAGTAAAAAGATAATAATGATTCTATCAGTAGCTTTTATAACTATAATCTCAGCTTTCATTACTAGCTATAGTCTATCTTTTATACCGGAAAGCTATGAAAGTATTGATACATCTGAAGAAGTTCCACTTAATAAAAGTTTGCTGACAAAAAGTCACACAATTTATAATAATAAAGATTTAGATTTACAGGTGGAGAAAATTGTGGCTCAAAATAATGATTTAGCTAGTACTTTATTTGATAGAGAAGTAAAAAATGCTAAAAATCATCCATATGATTCAGATTTAGTTAAAAATATAAGTGGTGATTTTCCTTACAAAAAGACTTACACCCTAGCATATGAAAATGCCTATATAGTATTAGATAATCAAACAGTTTTAAAAGTGATGGGTGATATTAATAATAAAAAAATACAAGTAGCTTTAGAAAAACTCTTAGGAGATTAGAAATGGCTAGAGATCAATTTCAAACACTAACTGAGCCGATGTATTTTACTCTCTTGGCCCTAGGAGAAGTTAGAAATGGAGCTGAAATAACTTCCTGGGTTAATGAAATTACAGAGGGCAGAATAAAGTTAGCACCTGGCACCTTGTATGCTTTATTAGCCCAATTTTTAGAAAATGATTTGATAATTAGGATTCAAACTGATAAGAAAGGTAAGTATTATATTCTTACTGATGAAGGAAAAGAGTTGTTATCTTCAGAAGTTGAAAGATTAAGATTTTTAATTGATAATTATGATAATTATTTTAATAAATCAAATTATTAGATAATAAAATTCTTTTTGTTATAAAATTATAGTTAATAAAAGATTGCCTTTAGCACCTATATATGAGCAGACTCCTCAGGGGTCAGCTAAAAATGTAGGTGCTTTTTTAGCTGTCTAATAAAAAATATTTTAACGAGTATTGACAAAATCAATGCTGTTATTATATACTTATAACAGTTAAAACATAAATAACAGCAGGAAGTGAAATATGGATATACAAATTAACAATTCTAGTGATGATCCAATATATTTGCAAATTAAAAATCAAATCAAAGCACAAATTATTTCTGGACACCTTGATGTTGATGAGCAGCTACCTTCAATAAGGTTTTTAGCTAAAGAGTTAAGAATAAGTATGCTAACAGCCAAAAGGGCCTATGATGAATTGGAAGCTGATGGATTTATTAATTCTGTTCAAGGTAAAGGGAATTTTGTAGCAAGTCAGAATAAGGAGCTTATACGTGAGGAATACTTAAAGAAAATTGAAGCAAATCTACAAAATATAATTGAGCTTGCAGAAATTGCAGATATATCGGTTGATGAATTGATAACTATGTTAAAAAGCTATGTGGAGGGAGAATATGACTAACTATGCTATTGAAACTGATGACCTAGTAAAAGAATTTGACGGATTTAAATTAGGACCGATAGATATTTCCATTCCTAAAGGAACAATAGTTGGATATATCGGTCAAAATGGATCTGGAAAAAGTACAACTATAAAGCTATTATTGGGCCTATTAAATAAAGATGCTGGCAGTATAAAGATACTTGATAGCTCAGATTATAATACTACTCAAATAAAGGATAAGCTTGGTGTCGTATTTGATGATTTATTATTTCCTGGAGAGATGACAGCAGTAGATGTTGAAAGATTTTGTTCTAAAGTTTATTCAAAATGGAATAAAATTAAATTTGACCAGTTAATAAATGATTTTTCCTTAGATACAAAAAAATATATAAAAAATTACTCCAGGGGTATGAGAATGAAGCTTTCTCTAGCTGTAGCATTGTCCCATGATGCTGAAATTCTTATATTAGATGAGCCAACAAGTGGATTAGATCCTATTGTTAGGGAAGAGATACTAGATTTACTCTTAGATTTTATGCAAGATGAAAATCATACAATATTAATTTCATCACATATTTTATCAGACTTAGAGAAGATAGCTGACTATATAGCCTTTATACATAACGGTAAAGTTTTATTTTTTGAAAGAAAGGATCAATTAGAAGAAAAGTATGCAATTTGCAGTTTATCTGATAAGGAAGTAGAAAATATTGATCAAAAAGCTATTATAGGAAAAAGAACTCACTCTTTTGGCCAAGAACTTCTCGTTAAAAGAAATCTTATTCCAAAAGGAATTGCATTAGAAAAACCATCAATTGAAAAAATTATGATATATTTTGCAAAAGGAGAAGATAAGAAATGATTGCTCTAATTATGAAGGATATAGCTAGCTTAAGAAAAACTCTAATGTTATCACTTTTACTATGCTTGGGACTAAGCGTTTATGCGATATATAGCGAGACTTTAATTATGATTCCACTTTTATGTGCATTTATGCCTCTAACTTTAAATGCTATTGCTTTTGGATCCGAATTTCAGTCTGGTTTTGACCAATTTGCATTTTCATTGCCAATTGAAAAAAGAAGCTATGTATTTAGTAAATTATTTTTTCCCTTTGTTTTTGCTTTGTTAGCATCAATTGTAGTATTTGTATTTTTGATGATTGAAAATAATCTAGGGCTTGATAAAATAATTTTGCTATCAATTATTACATTTGTATTGGTTAATACATTACCTGCTATTCAGTTAATATTTGTCTTAAAGTTTGGATCGGAAAAAGGAAGACTTATATCTGCTGTAACATTTTTTATAATATTTGCCCTATCTAATTTATTGAAAGAAGAATTAGGTTTTTTAGAAAAATTAGCTAATATTTTTAGTAAGTATTCTTTTACAGGCATATCTTTGCTTATAATTCTTGTTCTTCTTATAATATTTGGCATTGCAGTAAAAATATCGGTTAATATTATGCAGAAAAAAGAGTATTAGTAAGCATATAAAGATTAAACTTACTAAGGAACTACATTATGGAAAAACAATTTATCTATATGGCTGCTACATTGCTACTGATTTTAGGATTATTGGATTTAGGTCGAAGTTATATATTTAAAGATAAAACTGATTATACTACAGGCGAAGTAGTATCTTTTTGGCAACCTAATCCTGAAGCGGTAAAGAAAGGAAACTCAAAATGGGCGCATTTTAAATACACAATAAGTGGCAAAATTTATAAATCAAGCAATATGATACAAGTACCTCTAAGTACAAAAATAGGAGATAAAAGAAAAATTAAATATAGCAAAGAGAATCCAGAAAAGATATATGATTTTTCTATAAAAAGAGCGCTTGTACTATGCATAGCTTCTATAGTGTTGTTTATTATCGGTAAATTTGATTTAGTATAATGGAGGATATCAGATATGAACAAAATACCAACAGAATTAGTTTATCTCTTAATAGCTATACCAATAATAAGATTAATATATTTAAAGTTAAAAAAGAAAAAATAATATTAAATGTAAAATAAATCTTTAAGTATAAATTAAAGCATCTATCAAATGGATAGATGCTTTTTTAGTCTTAAAAGGAGTATAAGATATTAACATAGATTATAAAAATAAAAGATAAAGATATTGCTAAGGACTGAAAGGATATATGACATGATGAAGGTGGAAAGATTGATAAATATTATTTTTTATTTGATGAATAGAGATCGTGTGACAACTAAGGAGCTATCAGAAAAGTTTGAAGTATCTAGCAGAACTATATTAAGAGATATAGACACACTAACACTTTCTGGTATACCAATTTATTCTGAGTTAGGTGTTAACGGTGGATATATACTAAATAAGAATTTCAAAGTTAATGAAAAAATTATGGATAATAATGATAAAGAAATTATTTTGACTGCTTTAAATAGCCTAGCGACTGTATATGGAGATAAAAAGATAATTGAAACTCTTGAAAAGATTAAAGGAGTTTATGATGATAAAAATTTAGAGTCAAATCTGGAAATTGATTTTTCAGTTGCAAGCGAGTCTCCAAAAGTAATGGATAGAGTAAATATAATAAAAAATGCAATAAAACAGCAACTTACTATAAAATTAGAATATACTAACTCATTGGCTGAAACTAAAAGTATTTTATTAAATCCTATCCATATATACTACAGATGGTATGCTTGGTATTTTTTAGCATATGATAAATTTAAGAATGAATATAAGGTTTACAAAGTGGCAAGAATTAAGAATATTTCTCTAACAGATCAGTCTTTTCAAAGTAGGGTATATGTACCAGATATTTTAAGAAATATTGAGGAAAAATACAATCAAGAAAATACAAAAATTATTATTCATTATAAGCAGGAAATGGATGTTCTAGTAAATGAATACTTTAAAGGAAGAGCTATTTGTAATATCAGTGGAAAAATCATAAGAGAAATTCAAATAAAAGAAAGCGACTTTATATCCTTTTCAATCCTTTTAGGATTTGGCGATAAGATAAAAATATCATCTCCTGGACGGTATAGAGATAAAGTTTTATCTCATATTGAGAAAATAAAACAAAATTTCATCTAATACTGACACACATATGTCACTCTTATTATTGTATAATCTAAACTATAAATAAAAAGGAGATTTAAATATGAAAACAGTTTATATATATTTATTAGATGGGATGGCAGAATTTGAGATAGGATACATCCTACAAGCATTCAGCATGGAAAAACTATTAAAAAACGGTAGAAATGATTTTGAAGTAAAGACAGTTGCATTTGAGAAAAAAACTATTTTGACTTTAGGAGGTCTAAAAGTAACTCCGGATTATTCCTTATCAGAAGTAGATTTTGATGATGCTGTAGCTTTGCTTTTACCAGGTTCTTCTAATTGGGAAGATGAAAAAAATAAACAAATACTAAAAAAAGCGCAGAAATTTCTAGATGAAAATATTTTAGTGGGTGCTATTTGTGGAGCAACTCTGGCTATTGCTGATTGTGGAGTCTTGAATAAATTCAAACATACAAGTAATTCTTTAGAATATTTAACTAACTTTTCAAAAGAATATAAAGGTCAAAAATATTACATTAACTCTAAATCTGTAGTAGATAGAAATCTAATAACAGCAAGTACTGCAGGATCATTAGAATGGGCAGCAGATATTCTAAATAGCCTTAAAGTATATCCAAGCAGCAAAGTTAAGGCTTTCTATGATTTTTATTCTATTGGAGATAGCAAGTACTATAAACAACTTATGAAATAATTATAGTTTTATTATCTTTAATCAAGTTTTATTTTATCTTATTAAATCTTTAATATTTAAAACCAAATTTGTATATTATATAATTATAATATTAACATAAATTAATTAAACTTATACTATATTTATTAAGAGGCGAGGAGGAAGAGTACGGATGTATTTATAGTTGCAGCTAGGTTACTTTCAGCTGCTTTTTTAAGGACGGGTACGATTTTACAAAAAAAGAAGGCATAGAAAAGAGATAAAAAAAGCTATTAGAAATGGTTAATACCCTAACCTAATATAAAATGAAACTTTGCTAACCCGTTAATCTAAATGATAAGAGCTTTTTATAGGTATCATTTTTCAGATATTTTACAAAATATAAAAACTCCCTTATAATAGTAATTGTAAATTATCAACCTATGGGAGCTTTGTGCTGAGAGGAAGTTTTGACTTCGACCATTAAACCAATCAGGATAATGCCTGCACGGGAATGGAGCATATTTATACTCCTATAAGTAATTTTTAGGAGGTTTTTTTAATTTATGAAATATAAAACACAGATGGAAGCTGCTAAACATGGTTTTGTAACTGAAGAAATGAAGATAGTTGCAAAAAAGGAAAACGTTAGTGAAGAGTACTTAGTTGAAAAAATTGCCAAAGGTGAGATTGTCATTCCAAGAAATAAAAATCACAATTCAATTTCTCCAGAAGGAATTGGCACAGGTCTTAAAACCAAGATAAATGTTAACCTTGGTATTTCAAAAGATATTAACGACCTTGATCTTGAGATGGAAAAAGTTGATATGGCCCTTAAAATGGGTGCAGAATCAATAATGGACCTTTCAAACTATGGTAAAACTCAAGAATTTAGAGAAAGACTAATCGAAAAATCTACAGCCATGATAGGAACTGTTCCTATGTACGATGCAATCGGATTTTTAGATAAGGGTCTTAGCCACATCAAGGCAGAAGAATTTTTAGATGTTGTAAGAAACCATGCTGAAAATGGTGTAGACTTTGTAACCATTCACTGTGGTATCAACAGAGCAAATGCTGAAATCTTTTTAAGAAACAGAAGAATAAATGAAATCGTATCTCGTGGTGGATCTTTATTATTTGGATGGATGATGATGAATGATAGGGAAAACCCATTCTACGAATACTATGATGAATTATTAGATATTTTAAGAGAATATGATGTTACTTTATCCCTTGGAGATTCATTAAGGCCAGGTGGTATTCACGACGCAACTGATCCATCACAAATTGCTGAACTTATTACATTAGGTGAGCTTACAAAAAGAGCATGGGAGAAAGATGTTCAAGTTATAATCGAAGGACCAGGACATGTTCCAATCAATGATATTGAAACAAATATAAAATTACAAAAAAAATTATGCCACAATGCACCATTTTATGTTTTAGGACCTTTGGTGACAGATATTGCACCAGGATATGACCATATTACCAGTGCCATCGGTGGAGCTATTGCAGCAAGCCATGGGGCAGATTTCTTATGCTATGTAACACCTGCAGAACACTTAAGATTACCAGATGTTGATGATGTAAAAGAGGGAATAGTTGCAGCAAAAATTGCAGCTCATGCAGGAGATATAGCAAAATTAAAAGATGCAGCTGATTGGGATCTTGAAATGAGTAAAAGAAGACAAAAAATTGATTGGGAAGGTATGTTTGAATTAGCAATCGATCCTGAAAAATGTAAAGCCTACAGAGCAGAATCATCACCTGAAGAGGAAGATACTTGCACAATGTGTGGGGCAATGTGTTCTATGAGAAATATGAACTTAATCCTAGAAGGAAAAGATATAACAATTTAATTTTTAAAAGTTACTCAAGTTTGCTATTATAAGCAGGCTTGAGTTTTTATTTACTCAAATCATTGATTTATAAAATTATAATTAGATAATATACTTGTAGTCACTTGTTTTTTAATGATAATTTATATACATAAAAATATTTAAGAGGGTGAAAGGGAGAGTTATGAAAACAGATATAGAAATTGCAAGAGAGATAGAGTTAAAAGAAATTGATGAGATTTGTAAAAATTTAAATGTTGATAAATACGATAAATATGGAAAATATAAGGCAAAACTAGACTTAGATTATGCTGATAAGAAAAAAGAAGGTTCAAAATTAATTTTAGTAACAGCAACAAATCCGACCCCAAGTGGCGAAGGAAAAACCACCATGAATATAGGTTTATCAATGGCCTTAAATAAGATTGGCAAAAGTGCAATCTCAGTTTTAAGAGAGCCATCACTAGGACCATCTTTTGGTAGAAAAGGTGGAGCAGCAGGTGGTGGATACAGCCAAGTTCTACCAATGGATGAGATAAATCTACATTTTACAGGAGATTTTCACGCTATAACATCTGCGGTAAATCTTGTTGCCGCAATATTAGATAATCACATATATCAAGGCAATGAAAAAAGTATAGATCCAAATCAAATTGTTTGGAGAAGATGTGTAGACTTAAATGACAGAGCTCTTAGAAATATAGTAATTGGTCTTGGAAATAGAACTGATGGTGTTACTCGTGAAGATAAATTTGACATTACCGTTGCTACAGAAATGATGGCGGTGCTTTGCCTTGCAACAAGCATGAAAGACTTTAAAGAGAAAGTTAGCAAAATGATTGTAGCTTATGATTATGCAAATAATCCTGTCACTGTTGATGATATAAAAGCTACTGGATCTGTTGCAGTTATTATGAAAGATGCTTTAAGAGCAAATCTTGTCCAAACTACAGAAAACACTCCCGCAATCATTCACGGCGGACCTTTTGCAAATATTGCCCACGGATGTAACTCATTAATCGCTACAAAAACTGCTCTTGGTATAGCTGATTACGTAGTAACAGAAGCTGGCTTTGGTGCAGACCTAGGTGCTGAGAAATTTAATGATATAAAATGCAGATTAGGTGACCTTAAACCAGATGCGACAGTAATTGTAACATCAATTAGGTCATTAAAATACCATGCTGGTATGCCACTAGATGAACTAGCAGCTGAAAATCTAGAATATCTAGAAAAGGGCTTCAAAAATCTTCAAATTCATATAGAAAATATGAAAAAATTTGGAAATAATATACTTGTAGCAATAAATAAATTTGCAACTGATACAGACCAAGAAATAGCATTAGTAAAAGAACTTACAGAAAAATTAGATGTAAAAGCAATTGAATCCACAGTATTTACCGATGGTTCTGATGGTGGAGTAGAGCTTGCCCAAAATCTAGTAGAAATTTGTGAAAATGATAATGAATTTAAATACCTTTATGATGAAAAATTACCTATAAAAGAAAAAATTGAAATAATTGCCAAAGAAATTTATAGGGCAAGAGATGTAGTGTATACACAAAAGGCTGAAAAAGAAATAATTAGAATTGAAAGTCTAGGTTATGGTGATCTGCCAATTTGTGTAGCAAAAACCCCATACTCACTATCAGATGATCCAAATAAAAATATAACTGTCGATGATTATGAAATAACTGTAAGAGATGTAAGAGTAAATGCTGGAGCAGGATTTTTAGTAGTGTATACAGATAATGTTTTAACTATGCCAGGTCTACCAAAAGTACCAAATGCTTATCAAATCGACCTGGATTCAAATGGAGAAATAGTAGGATTATTTTAAAAATTGTAAAATTTTCTTAACATAAAACTTGCAAAAAATTTAAAAATATTTATAATATAAATATATCAAAATTTTAGGGAAAGATGGAGGGGTATTATGAAAAAAATGTGTAAGAACAATTTTACATTTAACAAAATAAGTGTATTTTCTTGCATTTCATACTCTATCTTTGCTTACATCAAAAAATTAAGATTTCCAATAGGATTAATTTGCCATGCTTAAAAGAGGACCCAGAAAAGGGTTCTCTTTTTCTTTATGATTTTTGATATATTAAGGAGGTAGATAAGAGTAAGTTATGAGCGGTGTTGTAGCAATAAAAACAGATGATTTAATATTAGAAAAACTTTTATATTCACTAAGTTCTATCCAACATAGGGGTCAAGACTCTGCAGGTCTAGTTCTTTCTGATGGATCTAGTCTAAACAGGATAAAAGGATCTGGTTTAGTCAACGAAGTGTTTAAAGAAGCTAATATATACGATAAAGATTATAAAATTGGTATTGGCCATGTAAGAAGCTCTAGGGAAGGAAGCCAACAAGATTATAATATTGAGCCATTAGTTAGTTTTACAAAAAATAATGAATTTGCCTTAGCCCATGATGGTAATTTATCTAATTATGATTTGATTAAAGAAACTTTAGAAAATGAAGGCACATCTTTTCATACTCACACTGATAGCGAGCTGATATTACTTCTTATATCAAGATATTATGATGGGGATATCATAAAGGCTATTAGAAAAACTATGAATATTATAAAGGGTGCCTATTCATGTGTGGTAACCATGCCTAATAAAATAATTGCTTTTAGAGATTATCAAGGATTTAGACCCTTGATGCTAGGTGAAGATGAGGAAAATTTAATTATAGCAAGTGAAAATGCAGCTATAGAAATATTAGATATTGAAAATTACAGAAATGTAAACCCAGGTGAGATAATAGTAATTGATGATGATGGCCTAAAATCCTACCCTGATAAAGATAGGATAAATAAAAATCATTGTATTTTTGAAGATGTGTACATAGCAAGACCTGATGCAAATATTGAAAATGTAAATTCATATATGTTTAGGAGAAGATGTGGTGAGATTCTATATAGACAAGCTCCAATTGAAGCTGACTTAGTTTGCCCAGTTCCTGATTCGGGAACACCATCTGCAATTGGTTTTGCACAAGAATCTGGTATCCCTTTTGCAGAAGGACTTGTAAAAAATAGGTATATGGGTAGGTCTTTTATTAAACCTAGTCAAAAAGAAAGAGATTTAGCAGTAAGATTAAAACTCAATCCACAAAAGTCAGTAGTCAATGGCAAGAGAATAGTTTTGGTAGATGATTCTATAGTCCGTGGTACTACCAGTGCAAAACTTATAAAAAGAATGAGAAAAGCTGGGGCCAAGGAAGTTCATTTTAGAGTAACATCTCCACCTTTTATGTATCCATGCTATTATGGGGTGGATACTCCAGATAGATCCAATCTTATAGCAGCAAGATTAAGTATTGAAGAGATAAGAAAACAAATTGGTGCAGACAGTTTAGAATTTATAGACCTTGATAGTATGCTAAAGCTTGTTGAAAATCCAGATGATTATTGTAAGGCTTGTTTTACAGGTAATTATCCAGTAAAAAAGGATGAAATATGAACTTAGCAGTATTTATATCAGGGGGCGGAAGCAATTTTAAAGCATTATTAGATGCTCAGGATGCTGGATATTTCAAAAGCCAAATAAAATATGTGGTTTCTAATAAAGATGCGGCTGGACTAAGATATGCTAGAGAAAATAATATTGATTATCTAATCAGTAAAGATGATGATGAAATAATTAAAAATCTAAAAGAACATAATATTGACTTGATAGTGCTAGCAGGTTATCTAGTTAAAATTAGTAAAAAAATCTTAGATGAATTTACAGTAATTAATATTCATCCATCCTTATTACCCAAATATGGTGGCAAGGGGTTTTATGGAATGAATGTCCACAATGCAGTCTTTGAAAACAAAGAAAAAGTAAGTGGAGTTACAGTCCATTTTGTAAATGAAAACCTAGATGAGGGAGACATCATCTTGCAAAAAGAATTAGACATAAGTAAATGCAAAGATGCAGAAGAAATCAGCAAAGAAGTTTTAAAAGTTGAACATCAAACACTAAAAGAAGTTATAAAAAAATTGGAGGAAGATAAGTGCGCGCGTTAATTTCAGTAACAGATAAGACAGGTATTGAAGATTTAGCAAAGGGCTTAAGTGATTTAGGAGTAGAAATTGTATCTACAGGTGGTACATACAAAAAAATAAAAGAAAGTGGAGTAGAAGCTATTGAAATAGATGAGATTACAAATTTTCCAGAAATCTTAGAAGGCAGAGTAAAAACACTATCTCCATACGTGCATGGTGGGATTCTTTATAAAAGAGATGAAGATAGCCATGTAGAAACAGTAAAAGAGCATAATATCAAGCCAATAGATATAGTTGTAGTAAATCTTTATGAATTCCAAAAAGCCTTAGAAAAAGGTAATCCAGAAGATATTATAGAAAACATCGACATTGGTGGTCCATCAATGGTGAGATCAGCTGCAAAAAACCACAAAGATGTTTTAATAGTAACAGATCCAGATGATTATGATGAACTTTTAGAAAGAATCAAAAATGATGATTTAGATTTATCATATAGACAAAATCTTGCTATGAAAGCTTACAACCTAACTGCTTTTTATGACTCAGTAATAGCAAGATATTTCTCAGAATTAATTGGGGAAGAAGGTAAATACAAAACTTACGGTTTTGAAAAAGAAAGTGAATTAAGATACGGTGAAAATCCTGGACAAGAAGCAGCACTTTACAATGACCCATTTGTAAAAGGTCTAATGGAAAATATGGAAGTAATCCATGGTAAAGCAATGAGCTACAATAACTACAACGACCTAAACCCAGCTTTAGAACTAGCTCAAGAACTTGGAGAAAACGCAGTAGTTGCCCTAAAACACCAATCTCCATGTGGAGTTGCTCAAAGACAATCAGTTTATGAATCATACATCAAAGCCTACGAATGTGATAGTCAATCAATCTTTGGGGGAATTGTTTCAGTAAATGGAATAGTTGATGAAAAAACTGCAGAAGAAATGAATAAAATCTTCCTTGAAATCATTGCAGCAAGAGACTTTACAGATGAAGCCTTAGAAGTATTAACTCAAAAGAAAAATGTGAGACTAGTAAAAATAAACTTTGATAATCAAACTGTAAAAGAAGAAATCAGATATCTAAACGGCAAGGTCCTTATTCAAGGCAAAGACTTTGGTGAAGATGAGGTAGAAATAGTAACAGATAAAAAACCAACAGAAGCTGAAATCAAAGATCTATTATTTGCCCAAAAAGTTGTTAAATATGTAAAATCAAATGCAATTGTAGTTGCAAAAGATATGCAAACTCTAGGATGTGGAGCAGGTCAACAATCTAGAATTTGGGCATTAGAATCTATAAAAGATCATTTTAAGGATAGAGACTTCACTGGAGCTGTTATGGGATCAGATGCATTTTTCCCATTCCCAGATACTGTAGAACTAGCGCACGAAATGGGCATTAGCTCAATTATCCAACCAGGTGGATCCATAAAAGACCAAGATTCTATTGATAAATGCAACGAATACGATATGTCAATGGTATTTAGCAAGTCACGTCATTTTAAACATTAAGGAGAAAATTTAGTGAATATATTAATTATTGGTTCAGGTGGTAGAGAGCACGCTCTGGGCAAAAAAATAGTAAAAGAGGGTAGAAAACTATTTTTTGCACCAGGTAATGGGGGCACATCTCAGCTAGGACAAAATCTAGATATAAAAGTAGATGAGATTGATAAATTAGTAGAATTTGCAAAAGAAAATAATATCGACTACACAGTAGTAGGACCAGAATTACCTTTATGCCAAGGTATTGTAGATGAGTTTGAAAAAAATAATTTAAAAATATTTGGTGTAAATAAAGCTGCTTCCAAATTTGAATCAAGTAAGACCTTTACCAAAGAATTTTTAAATAAATATGACATAAAAACAGCTGCTTACCTTAGAACTGAAAATAAGGAAGAGGCAAGAAAATATGCTAATAAATTATTAGATGAAAAAGGCATAGTAGTTTTAAAAAGAGATGGACTTGCTGCAGGTAAAGGTGTCTACATCATTGATAATACAGAAGAGTTAGAAAAAACAATAGCAGAAATTTTTTCAAAAGATAAGGAAATTGTGATAGAAGAATATATCAATGGTTTTGAAATGAGCCTGCTTTGCTTAACTGACTCAAAAAACATTATTCCACTGCCAACGAGCAAGGACCATAAAAGAATATTTGATAAAGACCTAGGGCCAAATACTGGAGGCATGGGAACATATGCTCCAAATCTAGAAGCAGAAGCCTATAAAGAACAAATTGCAAAAGATATTTTACCAAAAGTCTTAGAAGGATTTAATAAGGAAAATATAGATTACCGAGGAGTTTTATTCATAGGATTTATGATAAATGAATCTGGAATCTATGTTTTAGAATTTAACGTAAGATTTGGTGATCCAGAAACTCAAGTAGTCCTAGAATTAATAGATAATGATATCCTAGACTTATTAATGGCGACATCTGAAGCAAAATTAGATCAAGTAAATTTAGATATAAATAATAAAAAAGCAGCATGCTTAGTCCTAGCATCTGATGGATATCCAAACTCTTATGAAACTGGTAAAGAAATAAATTTTGATGATGATTTAAAATCAACTATTTACCACGCAGGTACTAAAGAAGAAAATGGAAAAATTTTAACTACTGGCGGCAGAGTTTTAAATATCGTTGCAACAGCTGATAATTTTGATGATGCTATCAAAGAAGTTTATGAAGATGCAAAAAAAATAAACTTTGACGGCAAATATTATAGAAAAGATATAGGACCAACTGTAAAAAGAGTTTATGTCAGAAGAAAAGATTCCTTTGACTTTGAATCCCAAAATCTAAAAACCAAAATAAACAGTACTTTAGATATAGACTTAGCAGAGCTTAAAATCTATAAAAGATATGATATTGAAACAAGCGATGAAAATTTAGAAAAAATATTATATCAAGTTTTAGCGGAAGCTCCAATAGATGAGGTATACGCTTTCAAAGATGCAATCAACCTACAAGCATCCTTTAAAAATGCAGTAGCCAGCCAATATTTAGCAGGCCAATTTAATCCTAGGGAAAAAGGAGTTATAGATACTGCATCTCTTATAATTAATGATGATAACTTAGAAGTAAAAGCATCTACCGTTTATGAACTGTCAGAGGTAAGCGAGACGGATCTTGCAAAAATCGAAGAATTTTTAATAAATCCAGTAGATTCTCAACAAGTAAGTCTCATTGGAATTCCTACAACTCTTAAAACTGACCATAATAAAAATCTAGAAAATAAAATTTATGAGGGCTTTAGAGACTTTGATGAAAAAGATCTAAGCTGGTTCTTAGAAGAAAATTCTATGGCAATGAGTCTAGATGATATCAAAATGGTAAGGGATTATTTTAAGGAAGAAAATCGTGATCCAAACGAAACTGAAATAAAAATCTTAGATACTTACTGGTCAGACCACTGTAGGCATACAACCTTTAATACTTATTTGGATATAAAATTTGATACAGCTACTCTTTTAGATGAGGCTATTAGAGATTCATTTGAAAAATATTTACAAATGAGAAAAGTACTAGATATCAAAAAACCTATTAATTTAATGAGTTTTGGTACAATTCTTGCTAAATATATGCGAGCAAATGATAATTTTGATGACCTAGAAGTATCCAGCGAAATAAATGCTTGCTCTATTTATACAAAAGTTAGAGTTTTAAAGGATGGTAAAGAAAGTCTAGAAGATTATCTTTTAATGTTTAAAAACGAAACTCACAACCATCCAACAGAAATCGAACCTTTTGGTGGCGCATCAACTTGTCTAGGTGGAGCCATCCGTGACCCACTTTCTGGTAGGGCTTATGTTTACCAAGCTATGAGATTATCTGGTGCTGCAAATATAAAAGAAGATTATGGTGAAACTTTAGCAGGTAAACTTCCACAGGCAAAAATAACTTACGAGGCAGCTCAAGGTTATTCTTCTTATGGTAACCAAATAGGACTTGCTACTGGCCTTGTGGATGAATTTTACCACGAAGGATACAAAGCAAAACGCATGGAGTGTGGAGCAGTTATGGCGGCGGCTCCAGCAGAAAATGTAAAAAGAATTGACCCTACACCAGGAGATATTGTAATACTTCTTGGAGGAAAAACTGGTCGTGATGGAGTAGGTGGAGCAACAGGTTCATCCAAATCCCATAATATAAGCTCTATAGAAACAGAATCAGCCCAAGTTCAAAAAGGAAATGCTCCTGAAGAACGTAAAATCCAAAGATTATTTAGAAATCCAAAAGCTGCCAAGCTTATAAAAAAATGTAATGACTTTGGTGCAGGTGGGGTAGCAGTTGCTATTGGTGAACTTGCTGATGGAATAGATATATATTTAGATAGAGTTCCACTAAAATATAAGGGGCTAAAACCATTTGAAATAGCCTTATCAGAATCTCAAGAAAGAATGGCAGTTGTAATTTCAAAAGATGATAAAGAAATCTTTATGAACTTAGCAGCCGAAGAAAACTTGGAAGCTACAGAAGTTGCTACTATAACTGATGACAATACTATGACTATGTATTATGAAGACCAAGTTATAGCAAATATTTCTTATGACTTTATAAATACAGACGGTGCTGAAAGATATGCAGAAGTTGAAGTAGTAAGCGAAGATATTCCAGCTCTCTTAACAGAAAAAGATAATGATCCAAACAAATTCTATGAGAAAGTAGAATCACTAGATGTAGCATCTAAGAAAAACCTAATAGAAATGTTTGACTCATCAGTAGGGAAAAATACAGTTCTTAATCCATTAGGTGGGAAAAAATTATTAAATCCATCTCAAGTAATGGCAGCACGACTTCCAGTTGATGAAGGAGTTTCAAAAACTGCGTCAATTATGACCTATGGATTTGATCCATACCTATCAAGTGAAAGTCAATATTTAGGTGGTTACTATGCAGTAGTTGAATCTATTTCAAAACTAGTAGCCATAGGATCAGATTTAAATCAAATTAGACTAACATTCCAAGAATTTTATGAAAAAATGGATAGCAAAAAAGCTTGGTCTAAGCCATTAAAATCTCTATTAGGTGCCTTTGAAGTAAGCAATCACTTCACAATGCCACCAATAGGGGGTAAGGATAGTATGAGTGGAACTTTTGAAGATATAAAAGTACCACCAACACTTATTTCATTTGCAGTTACTACTGAAGATGTAGAAAATATTATTTCAAATGATTTAAAAGGTGATGGCAAACTTGGTTTAATAAAAACTTCTTACAAAGATGATGGAACTCTTGATTTAGATGAATTAGAAAATAATTATCAAAATCTAATAAAAGATATAAGAAATGGAAATATCATCTCAGCTATAGCCCTAGATAGAAAAGGACTTTTAGCAAATGTCTATGAGCAAGCAATTGGCAATACTGGTTTTACTTTAGATTATGATAATTTTTATAATCCTATGTATGGATCATTTGTTGTAGAATACAAGGATGACCGAGACTTCATCGAAAATATTGGAAGTTTTTCTGATGATATTGTTGTAAATGGGGAGAAATTAGATAAAGACAGATTATCTGATTCATTTATTCACAGTCTAGATGAAGTATTCCCAGGCTATGAAGAAGTTAAATATCAAGAATTAAAAACCAAAAAAGTAGAGAGAAAATTAAAATCTAACAAAGCAGTAGAAAAACCAAGGGCGATAATACTTGCTGCCCCAGGAACAAACTGCGAATGGGATACCCAAGATGCCTTTAGAAAAGCCGGTGCTGATACTGAAATTTTGGTATTTAGAAATCAAAATGAAAAAGATATTGAAGAATCTATAAAAAGACTTGATGAAGAAATCAGAAAATCTCAAATCTTTGTAATTCCAGGTGGATTCTCCCTAGGAGATGAGCCAGATGGATCAGCTAAGTTTTTGGCAAATATTCTAAGAAATGAAAAGATTGCAAAAGCTATTGATTATCTATTAAATGAAAATGATGGTTTGATTTTAGGAATTTGTAATGGATTCCAAGCCTTGGTAAAAACAGGATTACTTCCATATGGAGAAGTCCTTGTACCAGAAGATAATGACCCAACTCTTACAAATAATACAAGTTCTCGACATATAGCAACATTTGTAAATACAAAAATCCTTACTAACAACAGTCCATGGACAAGGGGAGTAGACTTAGATAAGACTTACAGAATCCCAATATCTCACGGTGAGGGAAGATTTATAGTAAATGAAGAAAAACTTAATGAACTTTTAGAAAATGACCAAGTATTTTCAGTATATGAAATATCACCAAATGGCTCAAACTATAATATCGAAGGAATAATCTCTAAAGATGGTAAGATTTTAGGAAGAATGGGGCATGCTGAAAGAATAGATGAAAATCTATTTAAAAACGTATACGATGTAAATAGAGAAAATATTTTTGAAAATGCAGTTGAATATTTTAGAAAGGATAAATAATGCAATTTTTAGGAGATGCACTAACTTTTGATGATGTACTATTAATACCAGGACCTTCAGAAGTTTTACCGAATGAAGTTGATACATCAACATATCTAACAAATAAAATAAAATTAAATATACCAATGATGTCAGCTGGAATGGATACTGTTACTGAATCACAAATGGCTATAGCTATGGCAAGACAAGGTGGTATAGGGATAATCCACAAAAATATGTCCATAGAGGAGCAAGCTAGACAAGTAGATGTTGTAAAAAGATCAGAACATGGAGTTATAACTGATCCGTTCTACCTACATCCAGAAAACATCTTACAAGATGCCCTAGATATTATGAATAATTATAAAATATCTGGAGTGCCAATAGTAGATAAGGATATGTATTTAAAAGGTATCCTTACAAATAGGGACGTAAGATTCCAAGATGATCCAAGTGTAGTAATTGATGAGATAATGACTAAGGAAAATCTTACTTTGGGCCATGAAGGTATCAAGATGAAAGATGCTATCAAGCTTATGGAGTCTGCAAAGGTAGAAAAACTTCCAATAGTAGATGATGATAACAAGTTAAAAGGACTTATAACTATAAAAGATATTGAAAAAGCAAGACAATATCCAAATTCTGCAAGAGATGAAAATAACAGACTTTTGGTAGGAGCTGCAGTTGGGATTACAAATGATATGTTTGATAGAGTAGATGCTCTAGTAAAAGCAAATGTAGACGTAATTACAGTAGATACTGCCCACGGCCATTCTAAAAATGTAGTTTCCGCTATAAAAGATATCAAAGAAAAATACCCTGACTTACAAATCATAGCTGGTAATATTGCCACCGCTGATGCAGCGCACGATTTAATAGAAGCTGGAGCAGATGCTATAAAAGTAGGTATAGGACCAGGATCAATTTGTACTACACGTGTTGTAACAGGTATTGGTGTTCCACAAATTACTGCAATTATTAATTGTGTAGAAGAAGCGAAAAAACACAATATTCCAGTTATAGCAGATGGCGGTATCAAATACTCAGGAGATATTACAAAGGCTTTAGCATGTGGGGCATCTGTAATAATGGCAGGTTCCCTCTTTGCAGGTACTGAAGAGTCTCCTGGAGAAACAATCCTATTTGAAGGTAGACAATTCAAAGAATATCGTGGCATGGGATCACTTGCAGCTATGAAAGATGGCTCAGGAGATAGATATTTCCAAACAAATACTAAAAAATATGTTCCAGAAGGTGTAGAAGGTAGAGTAGACTACAAGGGACCAGTTGGAGAAGTAGTTTATCAATTACTAGGTGGACTAAAATCAGGTATGGGTTATGTAGGTAGCAAAGATTTAAACGAACTTTATGAAAAAGCTAAATTTGTTAAAATCTCTCCAGCATCACTTATAGAAAACCACCCACACGATATTACAATTACAAGAGAATCACCAAACTACACAAAAAGATAGGAGAAAGTATGACAGATATTAGAGTTATCATGGGCTCTGCATCAGATGTAGAGATAGCTAAAAAAGTTACTAAAATCTTAAAAAAATTTGATATAGACTATGAAGTTTCAGTAATTTCTGCCCACCGTGCCCTAAATGTTTTAGAAGATACTATGGCAAAAGATGATGCAAAAGTTTATATAGGCATTGCTGGAATGGCAGCCCATCTTGCAGGAGTTATGGCAGGGATGACAATAAAACCTGTCATAGGTCTTCCAGTTGGTGGAACAAACACTGCTGGACTTGATGCACTTTTATCAATGGTACAAATGCCAAAAGGAGTACCAGTTGCAACAGTTGCAATAAATGGGGGAGATAATGCAGCCCTTTTAGCAATTCAAATCCTAGCCCTAGCAGATGAAAACTTAGCGCAAAAGCTAAAAGATTACAAAAAAGAAATGCTAGATAAAGTTATAGAAGATGATAAGAATCTTGAGGAAATATAATGGCAAAACTAACATATAAAGATGCTGGTGTAGATAAGGAAAAAGGCTACGAAGAAGTAGAACTTATCAAAAAAATTGTAAAAAAGACTCATGGTAGTGAAGTTTTAGCTGATATAGGTGGATTTGCTGGAGCCTTTGCACCAAATCTAGAAGGAATAAATAATCCTGTACTTATTAGTGGTACAGATGGAGTTGGCACAAAAATAAAACTTGCTATGGATATGGATAAGCATGACACAGTAGGTATAGATTGTGTAGCTATGTGCGTCAATGATATTGTTTGCCAAGGAGCAAAACCATTATTTTTCCTAGATTATATAGCAACAGGAAAACTAGATCCAAAAAAAATGTCTGACCTTGTAAGTGGTGTAGCTCAAGGATGCTTAGAGTCAGAAGCTGCACTTATAGGTGGAGAAACTGCAGAAATGCCAGGTATCTACACAGAAGAAGATTATGACCTAGCAGGCTTTGCAGTAGGCATAGCTGATAAAGAAAAAATAATAACTGGAGAAAATCTAAAAGAGGGAGATATTGCTATAGGTTTAGCTTCTTCAGGGGTTCATAGTAATGGATTTTCTCTAGTAAGAGCTGCTATGGATCAAGCAGGGGTTTCGTTAGATGATAAATTTGATGAAGAACAAACTATCGGTGAAAAACTTCTCACACCTACAAAAATTTATGTAAAAGATATTGAAAAGTTAAAAGAAAAAGTAGAAATAAAAGCAATTTCTCATATCACTGGTGGGGGCTTATACGAAAATGTTCCTAGGGTATTAGCTGATGATCTGTCAGTAGATTTTGATCTTAGCAATTTAGAAATAGATCCTATATTTAAAAAAATCCAAGAATGGGGAAATATCGATACAGATGAAATGTATCATACTTTTAATATGGGTATTGGTATGGTAGTTTTTGTAGATTCGTCTAATGAAGAGAAGGTCTTAGAAATCTTAGGTGAAAATGCTAAAACTATTGGAAAAGTAATAAACGGTAATAAAGATATAAAAATTAATCTATAAGGGGATAAGTTATGGAAAAAGTATACACAGGAAAAACTAAAGACGTTTATAAATTAAACGATGAAGAATATTTATTAAAATTCAAAGACGATGTAACAGGAAATGATGGAGTATTTGACCCAGGTGCTAATTCCGTAGGACTTACAATGGAAGGTGCAGGTCACCAAGCTGTTGCTATGACCAAATACTTTTATGAAATATTAAATGATAAAGGACTTACAACCCACTTTGTATCAGCTGACTTAGATAAAAACGAAGCAGTAGTTAAAAAAGCAGATGTTTTTGGTGAGGGAGTTGAAGTAATAGTTAGATACTATGCAGTAGGTTCATTTATTAGAAGATATGGAAAATATATTGAAAGCGGAACAAAAATCGATCCATATGTAGAAATAACTTTAAAAGATGATGACAGAGATGACCCACTAATTACAAAAGATGCCCTAGTTCTTTTAAACATCATGACAGAAGAAGAATATGAAGAGCTAAAAGACTTAGCTTTAAATATCGGGGAAATTGTTAGAGAAGAATTAGCGAAAAAAGGACTTGACTTATACGATATCAAATTTGAATTTGGTAGAATAGAAGATGGCAAAGTTGCCCTCATAGATGAAATCTCTGGTGGAAACATGAGAGCTTACCAAGGAGATAAATATATTGAGCCTCTTGAATTAGAAAAAATTATGCTCGGTTAAGAATAAATATATTAATTTTAAAAGGCCACTAAGTCTCAGTATCAAATTAGACTTTGTGGCCTTATATTTTTATCATTTGTATTTTTTAAGAAAATTAGCAACTATATTCTTGTATTCTTCACTTTCTTTTCTAGGAAATTCTGCATGCTTGTATCCTTTGGCGGTAAATATTTCTTTGTTATTGTGATTTATACATTTATAAAGACTTTCGCCCATATGAGGGGGAGTTAGAGTATCTTTATCAGCATTTGTAATTAGAACTGGTTTGCTTACCTTTTCTATAAATTTACTAGCATCTATGTCATCAAATGAAAAATGAAGTTTTAGCATGGTATAAATATTTCCAGCAAATTTCATATAAGAAGCTGGGACACCTTGTTTTTGTTCGATTTCTCTTAATTTCTCATCCAAAAATTCGTTAGAATTAGCTAGAGGGGATTCTAGGATAAGATAATCTATATTTTGATCATCTCGACCGGCCGCAATTGCAGAACTTGCTGCACCGTAGGATTCGCCCCATAAAACTATTTTTCCATTTTCTCCGATTTCTTTTTTGGCAATATCGATAGCATCCAAAATATCATATGACTCAAGTACCCCAAAAGTATTGTAAGGAGCTTGATTATTTCCAGAATTTCTTTGATCAATAGCTAGGACATCATATCCAAGATTTAAAAAGATATCCATAATATGGCTTAAAGATTTACCTGTACCGCCCATGCCATGGACTAGGACAGCCATATTTTTATTTCCATCTTGTTTTACTAAAAGAGCTGGGATATTGTGTTTGTATTTGCTAGATGGAAAATTTATGTAATGGACTTCTTTTCCCTTAACAAAATCTTCAAATTCTTGTTCATAAGATTGTTCACCTATTAAAGTTTCCTCTCTGGAAACCATATTTGTAAATCCGTTAAATACCTGCGAGCCTATAAATAGAGTAAATCCTATAAATATAGCTAGCAATATTGCTAATAAAGTTATAATTATCTTCTTTTTATTTTTAGTCATAGTGAGCTCCTAATTGCAAATGTTCTAAAAATATATCTTTTAATTTTATGGTGTCAAGGTAAGTATAATGTTAAATTTTAAAAGATATATCATACTAGCAATTAGTTTTAAATCTATCTATAAAGAAATTTAGAGAATTATAAGAACTTTTCAAGTGTTGTTACTTATTTAAATATAATAAATAAGAGTTATAGTATTAATAGTAAAAATTTAATGGATGAGGTAGATCTAGAGATGAAAATTGCAGTAAGTGCTTGTTTATTAGGTGAAAATTGTAAATACAATGGTGGCAATAATTATAATAAAAAATTAGTTGATTTTGTAAAAGACCATGAAGTTATATCTTTGTGTCCAGAAGTTCTAGGAGGCCTAGCTACACCGAGGCTGCCAGCTGAGATTGTAAACGGTCTTGTTAAACAAAAGGATGGAATATCTGTTGATGATGAATTTAAAAAAGGTGCCAAAATAGCTTTAGATATAATAAATAAAAATAAAGTTGATTTAGTAATCTTACAATCAAGAAGCCCATCCTGTGGGGTAAATAATATATATGATGGCTCATTTACTGGAAATCTTATAAAGGGTAAGGGAGTCTTTGCAAAAATTTTAGAGGAAAACAATATTAAAGTTATAGATGTAGAAAACTTATAATTTTATAATTTAATTTTAGCTATAAAACTTATTTTATAATTGACTATTAGGAGGATAATATGAATATTGAAGAATTTCAAAATTGGAATAAAGAATTTTATAATAAAAGATCCTGGGATAAATATAACTCTTTTATTAGAATGAATTTTTTATGTGAAGAAGTCGGAGAACTGTCTCAAGCAATTAGAAAGTATGAAATAGGAAGAGATAGACCAGATGAAGAAGAAAAGTCTAGGTCTGAAAATATGCAAGGGATAAAAGAAGAAATAGGAGATGTTATTGATAATATAACAGTATTGATAAATAAATATGACCTATCACTAGAAGAAATATTAGAAAATCATATAAAAAAAATAGAAAGTAGATTTGAATAATGAATATAACTGTATTCTGTGGTGCCAGTTTGGGAGCTAATTGTATATATAGGGAAAAGACTATTGAATTAGGTAAATGGATAGCTAGTAATAACCACAGACTTATATATGGTGGCGGAAAAGTAGGATTAATGGGCTTACTTGCCGATACTGTTTTAGAAAATGGCGGTAAGGTTACAGGAATTATACCTACTTTCTTAGTCGAAAGAGAAATTAGTCACCCAGATATTAACGAACTTATAACAGTTGATAATATGTCTGATAGAAAAAATTACATGGTTGATATGGGAGATGCATTTCTTGCTTTGCCTGGGGGGCCTGGTACACTAGAAGAAATTACTCAAGTCATATCTTGGGCTAGAGTTGGAGAAAATGACTGCCCTTGTATAATGATGAATGTCAATGGCTATTACAATTATATAGAAGATTTTTTCAATAAAATGGTTAATGAAGGATTCTTAAGCCCTGATGATAATAAGAATACTTTGTTTTCTGAGAATATCAATGAAATAGAAGAATTCATAATAAATTATAGGAAACCTAAGATTAGAACATACAATTAATAATTGAAAGGAAATAAAATATGAAATTAACAGACTTTACAAAAACTGACCAAGATGAAATTGAAAAAGGATTGTTAACAGCCAAGCTTACTGATAAAGAAGCTACTAAAAAAATTCTAACCCTAGTACCTGAAGAATGGATTAAAAAAATTCCATTTTTTGTAAGAGGTCATGCTACAACTAAGAGCGTAGAAAAAATTGCTAACGAATATCCAGATTTATATGCTGTTGCAAAAGAACCTGGAGAATTGCCAGAAAAAGAACGCGAAGAGCTTAAAAAGATTATTACAGATTTATTTCGCGAAAGAATGGATAAACACAATATAAAATACTAAAAGATAATTAGTTTAGTTAAAGGACTTTTAAGGTATAAATCTTAAAAGTCTTTTTTGATTAGTTATTTTAAGAAAGTGTGAAAGGATAAATAATGATTAAATATCAAAACGTATCTATGTCTTATCCGGATAGTGGTAAGGTCTTAGATGATTTAAATTTTGAGATAAAAAAGGGAGAATTTTTTGTAATAGTTGGTCCCAGTGGAAGTGGGAAGACTACTACACTAAAACTTATAAATAGATTAATAGAGCAAAGTAAGGGAGATATTTTCTTTAATAATAAAAAAATAAAAGATTATCCCTTAAGAGACTTAAGGTTGAGTATGGGTTATGTTTTGCAACAAATTGCACTATTTCCAAATATGACAGTAGCAGAAAATATCGCCCTTATTCCTGAAATGAAGAAAATGGATAAGAAAACTATTACTGAAACTACAGATAAACTTTTAAATGAAGTTGGCATGGATCCAAAAATTTATCGAAATAGATTGCCAAAAGATTTATCAGGTGGTGAAAAACAAAGAATAGGTATTTTAAGAGCTATTGCAGCAAATCCAGATGTTCTTTTAATGGATGAACCATTCTCTGCCTTAGATCCAATTAGTAAGTCCCAACTGCAAGATTTAATCACAAAAATCCACAAGGCTTATAAAATCACCACGGTTTTTGTAACTCACGATATGAATGAAGCTATCAAATTAGCAGATAGGATTTGTATTATGAAATATGGGAAAATTGTACAAATTGGTTCGCCAGAGCAAATTATAAATAACCCAGCTAATAATTTTGTTAGCCAGTTTTTTGAAAATGAAAGTGAGCTCATCCATGAATAATTTAATAACAACTTTTATCGAAAGAAAATCTGACTGGATAGGAGCCTTGTTTGAACATATAGAAATATCTTTAATTTCTTTAATTATAGCTATTTTAATAGCAATTCCTCTTGCTATAGCTTTATCAAATAAAAAAAGAGCAAATGAAGCAATACTACAAGTAACGGGTATTTTTCAAACTATACCATCACTTGCCTTACTTGGATTATTTATTCCATTAATGGGTATAGGAAAAATTCCTGCCATTACAGCCCTTGTAATTTATGCATTATTTCCAATCTATCAAGCTACTGTAACAGGTTTATCCGAAATAGACCCATCTTTAGAAGAAGCTGCAACTGCTTTTGGTATGACAAAGTGGGAAAAATTAAAGAAATTTAAACTAAGTTTGGCAATGCCAATCATTATGTCCGGTGTAAGAACATCTGCCATAATGATTATAGGAACTGCAACTTTGGCGGCTTTGGTAGGCGCTGGAGGACTTGGAACATTTATTTTGCTAGGAATTGATAGAAATAATTCTTCATTGATCCTAATTGGAGCGATTTCTTCAGCGATTTTGGCAATATTATTTGGAGTTTTGATTAAATTATTACAAAATAAAAAACCAAAAACGATACTTATAACTCTTATAATAGCAAGTCTTGTCACACTTTTAAGCTTAACTCCTTTTGGAGGAAAAAGTTCTAAAAAATTAGTTGCAGCCGGAAAGCTTGGAGCTGAACCAGAAATACTTATAAATATGTATAAGGAATTAATCGAAGAAAATTCTGACATAAAAGTGGAATTAAAGCCGAATTTTGGGAAAACTAGCTTCTTATATGAAGCTTTAAAATCTGGAAGTATAGACATTTACCCAGAATTTACAGGTACGATTACAAGTTCACTTTTAAAAAATGATATTGGTAAAATTTCTAATGACCCTAACGAGGTCTATAAGATAGCTAGGGATAAAATTTATGAGCAAGATAATTTAGCTTTACTATCGCCAAGTAAATTTCAAAACACTTATGCACTAGCAGTAAGGGAAGATTTTGCAAATGAAAATGATATTAAAAAAGTTTCCGATTTAAAAAATGTAGAGAATAATGCTATCGCTGGCTTTACTTTAGAATTTAATGATAGAGAAGATGGTAATCGTGGATTAAAATACTTATATAATTTAGACTTGGATGTAAAAACTATGGAACCTGCTCTAAGATATACGGCAATTTCAAATGGCTCTATAGATATAACTGATGTTTATTCTACAGATAGTCAAATTATTACAAACAAACTAAGAGTTTTAGAAGATGATAAAAAACTATTTCCACCTTACCAAGCTGCACCTTTATTAAGAAGTGAAACTTTAAAAAAATATCCAGAGCTTGAAGAAATACTGGCAAAACTAGCTGGAAAAATAACAAATGATCAGATGACTGAAATGAATTATATGGTAGATGTGGAAGGCAAGGCAGCTAGTGAAGTTGCTAGAGAATTTTTGATAAAAGAAAAGTTAATAGAAAAAAATAATAACTAAAATAATCACTTTAACGTTGCAAAGCGTGTACTTGCGAGGATTTTAAATTTCTTGTATCTTATTTTATAGAGGGAGAATAAGTAGAAAATTTATTTTGTTGAGGTGAATTATGGATAATAAATTTTGGACACATGAAAATGAAGCAGTTGAACTTAGCTTAGAATGGGCAAAAGAGAGAACTGTATCTGGTTCCGATCCAAAAACAACTGCCCTTACTGCAAATGAATTAAGAGAAAAAGTTGGCCAAACTATTACCGAAGATGGTATTGGACCAAAACAAGCCTTAGAAATTTTTGAAATATTAAATAGGGCGACTCGTTCAGCCGATGATCCTATGAATTTTGCATATATACCATCTGCACCTACAAAAGCGGCAGTTGCCTTTGATGAAGTGGTATCAGCTGCAAATGTATTCGGAGGTATCTGGGAATGCGGTGCTGGTGCAATTTTTGCAGAAAATCAAGTAGTAGATTGGCTAAAAGAAAATCTATCTTGGCCTAAAGAAGCTGTTGGTACTTTTGTATCTGGTGGAACACATGGAAATCTTTCTGCCCTAGCATGCGCTAGAGACCATGCTAAAAATCTTTGGAAAGAAAAAGGAAAATATGTAAATGGCAGACCAAGTGATGGTTATAAGTTAATTATTTCAAAAGATACACATTCATCAGTAAAAACAATAGCAAAAGTTTTGGACGTAGATGTTATTACTGCTGAGACTGATGAAAATGGCAGGATGACAGGGCAAAGTGTAGAAAAACTTATAAAAGAAAATGAAGGTGTTTTTGCAGTTGTTGCGACTACCGGTACAACAAATACTGGCTCTATCGACCATATAGAATCTATCTCTGAAGTTTGCAAAAAATATGATATATGGCTTCATATAGACGGTGCTTATGGTGGGGCTGGAATTTTAGCTCCAAGTGTAAGAGAATTATATAAGGGAATAGAAAATGCAGATTCATTTATAGTTGACCCTCACAAATGGCTATTTGCTCCGTATGATTGCTGTTGCTTAGTGTATAGGAATCCCAAAAATGTATATCAGACATTTTCTCAACGTGCAGAATATTTGGAAGGAGTTGACCACAGTCAATCAAATCCAACAGATATGGCAATTCACTTATCTAGAAGGACAAGAGGACTGCCATTATGGTATTCACTAGTTACTTATGGTAGCAAAAAATATAGTGAAGCAGTTGAACTTTGTATAACCAATGCAAAAAAATGTGCCGAAGCCATAAAAAATACTGCCCACTTAGAATTAGTTATGGAACCAACATTATCAATAGTGGTCTTTAAAAGAAAAGGCTGGCAAAAAGAAGATTATGAAGCATGGTCAAGAGATTTGGCACTAAGAGGAAAACTTCTTTGTTTACCATCTAGCATTGACGGGGAAACTATACTAAGACTTGCATTTTTAAATCCAAATACAGATATAGAAAAAGCTATAAATATAATAGTAGAAACTACAAAATAAATGTTTAAAAACTTCACTTACTTTATACTTACAAGTGAAGTTTTTTAGTGGAGTTATTATGATAGAAAATAAAGTAATAGAAAAAGTTGGGATTATATATTTAAATAGGCCAGATAAGATTAATGCATTAAATCTATCTATGGTCGATCAAATATACTATATCTTAAAAAGTTGGGAATCAGATAAAAATATAAATGTTGTTTTGTTTGATAGTTTATCTAGTAAAGGATTTTCTGCTGGAGGAGATTTAAAAGAAATATATTATGATTATCTTATAAATGATAATTGCAAAGATAAGGACTTATTATTTAAAAAAGAATACGATTTGGATAAGTATATTAAATCTTACAGCAAACCCATCATCAGTCATTGGCATGGAATAGTTATGGGTGGAGGTGTAGGCCTTAGTATAAATTCTGATTTGATAGTATGCGAAAAAACTACAAACTGGGCCATGCCTGAGACAAGTCTTGGTTTTGTGCCTGATGTAGGAGTTCAAAAATATATTTCAAACTTGCCCCAAGCTTTAGGTCAGTATATTGGGTTATGTGGTGTAAGCCTAAATTCATATGACCTAATAAAATATGATTTAGCAGATATAGAACTTAGCCAAATAGCTTATGAAAAATTTTTAAAGACTCTATATAAACTTTCAAATACATATGCAGGTGAAGATTTAATAAATCAACTTAAAAATCAATTAGAGAAAACAAATAATATTTTGAAAGATAGTTATATACAAAATAACATGGAAAAAATAGAAAAATATTTTTCCTTATCTAGCATGGAAGAAATCTTTAATAAATTAAACTCTAATTTGAATGATGAATTTGCTAGAAAAACTTATGAAAATCTATCTTATAAAGATCCTTTTATATTAACTCTTCAGTTTGAAAAGTATTTTGTGTGCAAAAAATTAACTTATGAGCAAACTATCGATTTAGATTTAAAAATTGTCCAATATGCCATAACAACAAAATCTATTAATGAAGGCATAAGATCGAAAATAATTGATAAGGATAATCATCCAAATTGGCCAGTACAAAACTTTAATCAAATCAATGAAACAGATATTAAGAATTTATTAGACATCAAAAAATTATACAAAGATATATAAAATTACAATATCTTGTGGGTAAAAATAATAATATTATAAAATTAAAAGAGGAAATATGAAATTACATACAGGAAAATTATATTGGCCAGCTAACACTGAGGCTGTTTGTTTAAACATAAATAACAACATCACTGATAATTCCGATGTACTTGTCGTGGGATCAGGGATGTCAGGAGCCTTGGCAGCCTATGAACTATCTAAAAATGGTCACAAGGTCACACTTATAGAACAAAATAGGATTGCATCGGGTTCAACATCCGCAAATACTGGTCTTATCCAATACATGTCAGACCAAGGAGTAAAGTCATTTGCTAAGCAAATAGGAACTAAAAAAGCAGTTAAGTTTTATAACCAGTCTAAGGAAGCGGTTGCTGATCTAATAAAAATTGAAAAACAATTAGTTGATCTTGACCAAGAAACTTTTAAGAAAAGTGATAGTCTAATACTTGCTACCGATAAGAAAAAAATCAAAGATGTAAAAGATGAAAGCACTATGCAAAAAGAAATAGGTTATGATGTAGAGTACTTAAATGAAAAAGAGTTAGAAGAGCTTAATATAAATGCATACGGCGCTCTTAAATGTGGTCCGGATATAAATTTAAATCCTTACGCCTTTGTGCTTAGATTGTTAAAAACTGCATCAGAAAAATATAATCTTGATATAGTAGAAGGTGTAAGATTTATAGAAGCCATAAAAGAAAATTGTGAAAATATTGTAAGCTTAGAGATAGCAGGTGAGAAATTAGAAAAATCTTACAAAAAAATTGTAATAGCAACTGGATACAACCCACCAGTTCAATTAAAAAAAAGCTTAAAGAATGTAGAAATTTATAAAACCTATGTAGCTGTAAGCCAAGTTATTGACATATCTGATCGAGAAGATTATCTAACTTGGGAAGTTAAAGATGCCTATACTTATTTTAAGAAAACTTTTGATAGCAGACTTATGATAGGTGGTTTTGATGAAAAGGGCGATAAATTAAAAGAAAAAGATGCAATAAAATATGAAAAAGATTTGATAAAGGGTGCAAACTTGATGTTTGTAGATAAAAAAGATATGACTTCCGAATATAACTACGCTGCTCTTTTTGGCATTAGCAAAGACAATTTGCCATACATGGGAGTAGATCCTGATAATAAGGACATATTTGTAGTTTGTGGAGTTGGAGGAAATGGTACAGTTTATTCTAAAATTGCATCTACTATGATTAGTAAATGGATAAATGGTGAAAGTCTTGATGATTATGAAACCTATAGATTGGCTAGGTAGAAATGGGAAAATTTGAACCAAAAGGCCAGAAAGTCGAAGATATTATAAATAACTTAGCTTCAAATCGTAAAATTGAGGATGCTAATATACTAGTTGATTTATATAAAAGACTTAGTGGATATAAGCCAGTTGTTTGGTATCCGGGCATCATTGGATTTGGAGAATATACCTATGAAACTGAGTCGGGAATAAAGGGTCAGTCTCCAATTATTGCCTTTGCCCCTAGGAAAAATAAAATTTCTTTATATATTGATAGGAATTTACAAGATAGGGAGAACTTGCTTAAAAAACTAGGCAAACATACACAAGGCGCAAGCTGCGTTTATGTAAATAGGCTTCAAGATATAAATTTAGAAGTATTAGAAGAAATTTTAATAAAATCAATGAGAAAGATTGAAAAGAGAGAAAACAATGGATGAGACTTTAAAAAAGAAATTAAAGTTGGATAAATTTGAGAACATCGCTTTAGTAAAAAATTCAAAAGAAAAACAAACAGCTTTTGAAGGATTTGATTTTAAAAATAAAAATGACGGATTATTGGATTTGGCTATAGCCTATGTCTATTCATTAGAAGAAATGAAGGAAATTTTAGAATCTTTATGGAAAAATAAAAATGTAAAAGAAAATGGATTGATTTACCTGGTATATCCAAAAAATAAAAATAAGTTAGGACATGATTCCATTCACCGAGATGATATTTTCCCCTTTTTAGATGTAAATGAAGATGACGGATATGTAAAAGGCACTCAGTTTAAATTTAATAAAATGTTAGCCTTAGATGAAAACTACACCTTGATAGGTTTAAAACATCTACCCAAAAAAGATTTTTAAAAATCTCAAAAACCATCTGCTAGGGTGGATGACTATATTGAAAATATAAGAGATATAGAAGAATTTTTAAAGAATTATCCTAAACAATATGATTTTTACCAGTGTCTAACTCCAGGCTATAAAAAAGGTTGGGCAAGATATGTTTATTCAGCCAAAACTCAAAAAACTATAGATAAACGACTAAATGAAATGGTAGAAATTATGAAAGAAGGTTATAAATCTAAAGAATTATATAGACAGGCTATCAAATGATAAGACAAGCTAGCAAAGAAGATGCAGGAATATTAGCTAAAATGGCTGTAAAAATTTGGGATAATAATTCAGCTGACGATTTAGTCAGAGAATTTTGTGAAATGACAGATGACCCTAATAGTATTTGTTTTATAAAGTATAGCGATAATCTACCAGTAGCTTTTGCAAATGCTAGTTTGAGATATGATTACGTAGAAGGTACAGAATCCACCCCAGTGGGATATTTAGAGGGCATATTTGTAGAAAAAGGATATCGTAAACAAAATATTGCTAGAGAACTAGTAAAAACTTGTGAAAGTTGGGCAAAAGATATGGGTTGCAAAGAATTTGCAAGTGATTGTGAATTGACAAATTTAGATAGCCTAGCCTTTCATCTGGCTATTGGATTTAGTGAAGCCAATAGAATAATTTGTTTTAAAAAAAATATATAAATCAAGGAGGATTTTATGGATAGCAAAATGGGGACTTGGGTAGGCTTGGGCCTAGCACTTGGTGCAGCAATTGGTTCAGCTAGAGGAAATGTGCCAGTAGGTATTGGAGTTGGACTTATCTTAGGAGTGGTTGGAGGTCTAGTGAGTTCCAAACAAGAAGATAAAAATAAAAAGGCATAGGCCTTTTTTTAATTTGACAAATGACACCGTGTCATCTATAATAAAAAAGTGACACAGTGTCATGATTGGAGGATAATTTGCCTAAAGATACTTTTTATAATCTAGACCAGGAAAAAAAGCAAAAAGTTACTAAAGTATTACTTGAGGAGTTTTCTCATAAACCATTTTCTGAAGTAAATGTAAAATCAATAGTTGAGAAAATTGGCATAGCTCGTGGTAGTTTTTATCAATATTTTGAAGATCTTGAGGATAGTTATTTTTATATACTAGATAAAAATACTCGAGATATACATTTGCTTTTTATGGCAACTTTGAAAAATAATAAGGGTGATATTTATAAATCTTTGAATGAATTTGGAGAAAATATTGCTGAAATAATTTTTGATAAAGATGTTTATAATTTATATAAAAACAGGTTTTTATATTGGGATGAG